>JBGVOD010000029.1:0-133642 GCA_045126215.1 Lachnospiraceae bacterium
TAATATCTGCCACTTCTGATAACTTACGCTGTTCCCAATTTCTTGTTCTATACGAAAAAAGAGACAACTATAAGTCGTCTCTTTCTCGTATAAAAATGCATTTATAAATATTTATCTCGAATTTCTCTTATCTGTTTTGGAAGTTTCATTCGCAACTCCATATTATGTGCTAAAATACTTGGTGCTTTTTCTGTTGCATTTGCGTAATCCAAGGTCTTAACAATATCTTCCATGTATGGAATCTTCTCTGGTTCAGATACATCATAAGCCTCAACTGCCTTAGATAACAAACTTTTATCTAATCCCCATTTCGAAGCCATCTCTGCAATCAATTCATCCATTTCACGGTGGCACCATTGTTCAAACGCCATATCAAACGGTGTAGATGAAAGAACTTTTCCTTGAACTAATTCTTCATTTACAAATCTCTTTAACAACTCCGCCTTTACGCTATCTCCCAAGTCACTGACTTCTTGAATTTGCTCATAAATTATTCTAAGTGTTTCATCATCCACATACTGCACATCTCCATTAGTACGGGTCTTGCTTCCAATTAACTTCAACAAATGACTAGCATCTATAACATCCGTTCCCGCAAGTTTTGTTTTACCCAATTGTCTTACTGGCAATGGTACAGGTGGGTCTATTTCTTCTCGTGTCAAATTTCGATAAGCACCTACATATTTTTTCCATGTATGCTCATCAATTCCAAACTCTTCATCATTCCACGAATACTCATAATACTGCTGTAAACAATTTAACTGTTCTGCAGCCGCACGGTAAGCCTTCTTGAACATTTCCTTGTCCTCCGTACACTCTTCTAAACTCTTCCATTGTGCAGGGTCTGGCAATGTGCTCACCATTGCTTCTACTAAACTTCTAAACTTGGAAACCGCAACATCATATGTATCTACTAAAACCTTGGAACTTTTACCACCACTTCCATATAATTTAAGAGCATCTTCTACGCATTCTTTCGTTATTGCAGGATACTGAAAATTAATAATCGTACCAAATTCCTTTTGCTTGCCAAATAGTCTATTAGTTCTTGAATATGCCTGTATCAAACTTTGTAATTCCAACGTTCTATCAACATACAAAGTATTTAACCTTTTAGAGTCATATCCTGTCAGAAGTTGGTCGGCAACAATTACTAAATCAATATTCTTATCACTAATACCACTTCCACCACGTTTGGTTCTTTCAATTAAATCTTCAAAATAATCATTTTTTCTTCCGGACTTAATATCTTCCAAACTCAAATTAAGATTTGTGAACTCTCTATAATCAGACAACATTTCTTCAAGAATTTCATCTGGTACAACCTGCATATTATCATCTGAATCATCTCCATTTTCATTTCCAACGCTAAATGTCATGGCAATATTAAGCTTTATGCCTCTCTCCTGCATCTGACGCTTAAATTCATGATAATATGCAATTACTCTGGTCTTGTACCTTGCAGTTAATATAGCATTAAAATACCTATTTTGAGACTGTGCATCCCAATTATTAAGTATTTCACTTACAACTCTTGGAATATGTACTTCGTCCTGGTATATTAAGAGTCCTCTCTTAACTGCTTCCTTTTCTACTTCAAGTTCACTTAGCTTCATTACCTCTCGCTCAATCTCACGCTCTGGAACTTCTGGATTTTCTAATTTTCTTTCTTCGATTATCTTTTCTCGAAGTTTCTCATAGCTCTCAAATTCGCCTGTATTAATATAGTCAACATGGAATCCTAATACATTTCCGTCTGCTATAGCCGAGTCAATCGTATATTCATGAAGCATTGGACCAAATAATCCCTCTGTCGTCTTAATTAGCTCACTGTATTCATTTATTCGACCCTTGACACTGTTTTCATCAAATAAAGGCGTACCAGTAAATCCAAAAAACAAGCCATTCTTTTTAAAATATTCACGAATAATTTGCATCATTTCACCCATTGTAGTTCTATGAGCCTCATCAATAATGAAAATAATCCTCTTATCTGCAACAGAAAAATCTTTTTGCTCATTATAATGTTTTACCAATGCACTCATTTTATGAGTTGTTGTAACAATAATAGAACTGTTCTTGTTCTCTAGACGTTTCATGAGCTTATGTGTGTATGGTGTATCATCCACATCAACTGGTTCGAATTTTGCATACTCTTTAAACTTTTTGCTTGTATTACTATCTAATTCTTTTCTATCAACTAAAAATACAACTTTATCAAATCCAGCTCTTGTTGCTAAAAACAAAGCGGTCTTAAAACTTGTTATCGTTTTTCCAGAACCGGTTGTATGCCAAACAAATCCTCCATGTGGTATTCTTTCCTCTGTATCATATCCCATTGCAGCTTTTTCAATTGCTCTCAAAGCATATACTTGATAAGGTCGCAGCAAAAGATGTCTTCTATCTTCTTCCCTCTCAGCTTCATCTATAACAAGATAATCTCCAACCATCTGATGTGCCATAGGAATCATTAAAAATGCCTTTATGATTTCTTTGTAATCGTTGATTGGCTTATTTTTCTCATCTGCCCAATGAAAAACAAAGGATGGATTAAATTCATCAATTGATTTTGGTGTAGCAAAATATCTAGTTTCAATTTCTGTTGTAATAACCATCATCTGCGAAAACGCCATAAAGTTATTGCAATACTCTCCATCTTTATAATATCTCTTAAACTGAAAATACGCTTCATCTAAGTTCTTATCTGTACGCTTTTGTTCAATATTTATAAGAGGTAATCCATTAATTAGTAGCACAATATCAAATCTATTATTATGGCTCGTTCTAACTTCTCTTGCAATTCTATAACTGGAATCACCACCTCTTACCTCGGCTTTTCTAAATATCGTTAAAGTAATCTGCTTTCTTGTAACTTTAGGATTGTCATCCCTATAAATCCCATCAATTTTTCCTACAGAATTTTCTGCAGATAAAATTTTTGCAGCTTCATAGCTATTATTGATTTGGTTAACTTTCGCCATAACCTGCTGAAATTCGTTGTCCGTTAGCTCTACTCCCTCTAATTGGTCAGCATTTATACGGTTAAGTTCTTTTCGCCAAAAATTAATCAAATCATCCACTGTTACTTCATGCAAATTTCCATTCAATTCATCCGGTGCCTTCCATTTAAACTTCTCTAACTCTCTAACAAAATTTTCCTGAAAGGCACGTTCTGATGCACTTTTTACTGTATTGCTCATCAAATTCCTCCTTTACTTTACAAACATCTCATTCAGATACGCCTGCTTAATATTTTTCAACTTATCCAACTTACGCTGATGAAGGGTGATAAGGTGGTCAAGGTTTTGAAAATACTCTCCAATCAGTTTTTGCTCTTCTATATCTGGTATTATAATCTCAGCATTCAAAATATTTTGAGAGTTCAGTGATTCAAATGTGGACCCACAAGACAAACTCTTCCAGTATCCTTCAGAATCCATTTTTACAAGCAACTGATATATAAATTCATTCCCTTTTATTGCGGCTACACCTCTTCCAATAACCGCATCAAACGCCGTTTTTCCCATTGCTCCTGCAGGTGCCCTAACACTCATAATTAAATCTCCTGCCTGTGCAGTTTTTGTCTTTTGCGTAGTCCACATTCTTGGATTTACCCATCCATCTTTTAAATCAGCATTCCCTTGTACTAAAATATAGTCACTTGGTACATCACTATATGTTGAGCCATCAGGAGATTGCCCCATTGTAATCACACATTCCTCCCCTAACTTACGCTGTTCCCAAGCATCTGAAAATCCTGCAAATCTTCTTTTTGGTATATTAGTCTTTTTACTCTCCATTACATCACCACCAATTCCTGCTGTAACAAGCCAAAAGATGCCATCAACTCACTAATCTCATCATCAATATTATCCATAGTCTGGTTATATCGCTCATTTAACATTTTTAATGTCTCTATCTCCTGCTTAAGTGTACGATTAGACAATTCAGATAATTCTTTTACAAAAGAGCCAAACCATTTAGCATACATTAGTTCATCAATCTCCGAATCTGTTAACATCTCAATTCTGTCCTCAACTTGTTTGGTCAAATCCGCTTCATCTTCTTTAATCTTCTTTGTTAGAGTCGTTTTTTCAGTCATTAACTTATCAACTTTATGCAGCAATTCATATTCTTCGGTTTGCTTTGCATACTTCTTAGCTTCTGCCTTTATAAGTTTTCCTTCAAATACAGGTTGTGCATCCCCATCTTCATTCTTTTTTAACGTATCAAACAAAGTACTATTTTCAACAGTATCTTCTTCTATTGCAGATTCGGCTAATTGTGCTAATTCATCTTCCACCATCTGTAATCTTGATTTATCTGCATTAATACTATCCAACACTTCACTATATAGTATTTTCTTTACTAGTTCATTGGAAATAATTACACCATTCCAACCATCTTGTTCCTCACGCTTGTTCTTTCCGCTTCCCTTAGTAACCATACGTGGTTCTCTCATTCTTCCAACTTCATAAAAGCCTCCATTAGCAATCATCTCCGTATCGTGAAGCAAGCTCTTGCTCCAAATATCTGCAACTATCTGATATCCATCGTATTCATCAATAAATTCATACTCTTTCAATAGTGTTAATATTTCAGAATACATCTCCTCTTTGACATCATTTATTGCGTTAAGATTATTTAAGGCTTTTAATATTTCCATATATCTATTCGCATACTCTGCAGCAAAAGTTTCAATATTTCTCGAAATTAAAAGAACATTCTCACTGTATAAAATATCTTTCTCCAGTACAGTTGTATCTACAACTAATTCCATATATCCCGGTCTAACAGACTTAATTCCTTTCGAAATAGCGTCTGCACTTAATGTATTTATTGCCTTTAATCCCATGATATTACTTTCCGGAATACCACCGAGCAAATGTCCATCAACATCATGAGGAATTTCCTTATCAATACCCTCTACATAACGTGGAATATTAAGGTTATAATCATTAGCTATAATGTCATCTCTGGTAGCCTTACAGCTAAATCCCGGAAGAACAGTTCTATCTCTGTATGTATGAATAATTCTTGCAATATCTTTTTCTTGTAATACATTCTGTTTTCCAACTTTAATAAAGCTATTTGAAGCGTCAATTATTAACACTGGCTCATCATTTTTTCTATTCTTTTTTAAAACCATAACAACTACTGGAATACCTGTATTTGTAAACAAATTACTTGGCAAACCTATTACAGTATCAATTCTGTTTTTATCAATTAATTTTTTACGTATTTCACCTTCGGTTCCACCTCTAAACAATACTCCATGAGGAAGTACAATAGACATAGTACCTTCGGTTTCCAAATGATACAGCCCATGCAATAAAAATGCATAATCCCCTTTAGAATCTGGCGGAAGACAACCTACTGACTCGAAACGAGGGTCACTTACCTTTAATCCTGCCTTATTCCATTTTGACAGCGAATATGGTGGATTCATAACTACTGCATCAAACTGGACACCTCTATCTGGATTTTGTGGATCTTCCGGCCAGTCCTCTGCTAATGTATCACCATTTTTTATTGTCATTTTGTCAGGCTTTACTCCATGTAACAATAAATTCATTCTTGTCAGGTTATATGTTGCTGTATTCTTCTCTTGACCATAATATTCTAGGTCTCTCTGCTTATCCGCACTCAAATGTTTTCTTACCGTCAATAAAAGCGAACCGGAGCCAACACATGGGTCATAAATAGATGATATATCCGATGATTGTACTACGGTTTGTGCTAAAATTTCACTTACTTGTCTTGGGGTATAGAACTCGCCAGCTTTCTTTCCGGATTCCATTGCAAACTGACCTATCAAATATTCGTATGCATCTCCTAATACATCATTCTTCTGCAATGCAATCATATCCAAATCAGCAAATAACAGTATCAATGCCTTGATATTATTACTTCTGTCATTTAAACTACTACCCAAAGCTGTATCTGTTAAATCCATATTACTATTGGCAAATAATCCCTTAAATTCACTTGAGCCTTCCGTAACAGCAATGGTTCTTTCAAAATGATTTAAAGCATCCGTTACCTTCTGTAATTCAAACTGTCCTTCATCTATATCAATCAACCATGATTGATATAAATATTCCGGTGCTACATAATATCCCAATGTACTTTGAATCATTTCCTCAATGTTGTGTCCATATGTTTCTTTAGCTTTCTTATACGCAGCAACCAATTCCTTTTCTGTTGCTTCTTTCAAACCGGATGTAACTGCAAAGATTTCTAATGTTTTATCGCTCAAAAACTTATAAAACATCAATCCTAACATATAATCTTTATATCGGCTTGCATCCATTGAACCTCTTAATTCATTCGCCCCATCCCATAAACGTCTTTTAATATCTTCAATTGAAATCATAGTATTTTTCTCTCCTTTAAAATTTAGTTATATATTTACCAATATCATTTTTAGTGTCCCTTAGTACGGACTCTTAATTGAACAAAGCTAATTTGCTATTATATTCATTTAGTTCGTCCAATCTATTGTGACATAAAGCCAGTTCTTCGTTTATTTCTTCAATACTTCTAAATGATGTTGTACTTTCTGTTTTTTGGAATCTTGTGATAGTCCATTCTCCTACATTAAGCACTTCGTCTTTTGACACTACAAAAGAAATACCCTCAACGACCTGTTTTTTTTCTAATATTTCCTGTAGCAGCTGCTTATTCTCTTCTGAGAAGGTCGGCTCTAATCTTCGTTCTCTTTGAATTAATTTAGCACCATCAACAAACAACACATCATTATTTCCTTGTTCAAATACTAACATTGTTGTATTAATAGTCGTGTAATTATATACTGATGGAAGCGATACAACAGCCTTTAACATTCCTCTTTTTACTGCGTTTTCTCTAAAGGAAGATAATGCTTTAGATTGCTTAAATAAAAATCCCTGCGGAACAATTACAACCATTCTGCCGTTTTCATTAAGACACTCTAATCCACTTGCCAAAAGTAAACCTTCCATTTCCTTGCACTGTACATTGTCCATCCACTCTCTACAACGCACTGTTTGATATCCAATCAATTCATTTACTTTCATCCCAAATGGTATATCCATAATCACTTTGTCGTGCATTCCAGAAGTATTAACACCTGTAAAATCTTCTGTTGCTAATGTAAAGTTCTTTACATCTGATAAAATCAAATACATTGCTGTATTCTGTATTGACTCTATGTTAATATCATTACCATAAAATTTTACGTCTTTTCCCCTAATACACTCTACTGCAGAATATCCATAACCAACCGTACCATCAAGTACAGATTCTCCATCCTTTACATTTGATGCAATTCTTAAAAGTTCTGCTACAGTATAACTGGAAACCCTTTCATTTCCCCTTTCATTGCTAATCTTATACAACATATACTGTGCCAATTCTCCATAATTATCAGTTTCAACAATTGCCGCTACGACATTTACAAAAGTCTTCTTCCACTGCTCTTCTTGATATCTTGAAGGGCTAAGTACATCCTGTAATAATCCTTGACGTAGCGAGTAGGTCGATTCTAATACTTCCACACCTTTTCTCAACGCCTCAATATCATCCACATTTGTAGGGCGATATAGACTCTTAGTCAATTCCAATATTACTCCCATATAATCTGGGTTCATACATACATTTTCGTCAATCATTTTCTTAAGACACATTACATACAACATTGTACCTACATACTGTGTTGCATCATATCCAGCTTTATGCCAAATACTCATCAATTCATATACTATATTAATTGTTTTTTCATCACTCTTCATTTTATTTACCTCCAAGAACACTATTTAGTTTCTCTTTTTCCAATGCAATAATCTGTGCCATTACTTCTTCTTTTAGTGTAATATTTTGAAAATACTCTGCCACCTGTCTCTGGTCTTCAAGTTCCATTTCTCTCACCATTACATCTTTTATTTTTCCCATAGTTAGCATTGGAACCGCTGCACCGCTAACCATATCCATTACTTGTTTAAGATATACTTCGGAATTAAGAAACGCTGCTAAATACTCCGACATCAGTGTTTTACTTGTATTCCTGATAATGATGCAAAATGAGGTAATCAATAATCCTTCGTCTTCTTCCGTTATGTATGCCGCATCATATGGTGATGATAATTTCACAACAATATCGCCTGCTTTTGTAAGCTTCTTATCATCAAAATCTGACTTATATTCCAACTCATATAATTCATCTTGTACTATTTTACCTGCCTTAATAGCTTTCGGTGGAATAACCTGTACCTTACCAATTGCAATTTCATTCTTTTTTTCATTTGCTTCTATTCTTGATGTAATCTGACCACCGATAAAAGCTAACCCTTTTACATCACTTAATTTAATCTGATTTTTCATGATAATATCCTTTCTTTTGCTGATATATTTTTTTATGTTCATAACCGATTTGTAAAAGAAATGGCACGGTACCAGTGCCTCTTCCTTTTCTTGATGCCCTAATCATATCACAAAATTTTTTTCTTGTCAATAACATTTTGCAAAAAATCACATTTTTATTTGATATATTTTTCTATGTTCAATCTTTTCCTTATAGATATTAAATCAATTAACATATAAAAGGAAGGACATTCTACCTGCTCAACTTGTCCTTCCTTTATCATTTCTATGCACTTAATCTCTCATATTTCTCTTCCGCAGTCAATTCCTTACTCTCCAAAATTGCCACATACTCATGGTAATTATCTATGTCCTCATCCAAATCATCTGTTACATGAAATCTTTCTGCAGCATTTCTTCTAAGTATTTCCCAAACCAGATATACTTCTGATACATCCCCCTCATCAAGTCCGTGTCCGGTGAGTATCTTACACCCCTCTTCCATTCTTAAGATACCCTCTACCACTTTTATAAGGTCAATAAAATCTTTTTTGTCCATTTAGTCCTCCTCTTTGATAACCGTTATCCTTGGTTTCTCCGGATATTTGTTCTGCAGCCATCGTAGTGTCGCATTCGAGAATATACTAAACTCTGCAAACAATACAAATAGCAGCATCACTATCTTTACGATTACTCTTATAACTATGTGACCTATATTGTCAGCAATTCCCCACAACATAGCAGTGTACATTATTGTGCTTGCAATACAAGGAACTATTGCGATAACTGGCATTACACTTAGCACCACATACACAAGCGTAAATACTACTCCAATTCCTAATGCAGCTATACCCTCTACACCGGGCAATAATTTCTGCAGAATGGGGATGCTCCATACCATTCCTGCAATCGCATTAAGAAATGGCAATCCGTAATTCGTCTCATATTTTTTTGTCTTTGTTGGATGAACTATGTACTTTGCCATATTGACCTCGCTTTCTCCCTACAATTATAGGTCTCATTGTTAAAACTTTCAATCACATTATCTTTGGCTTTGAACCCTTGCGAGCTTAAAAGCTCTCTGTAGGATCAAACCCATACAAATCATGATTTACTTCTGCTGTATAGTAATGGCTAATCGTATTTGGGGCATTATACAATGCAGTAATCAGATACGATTTAATATTACTAACTTTTGTTGTGTTACGCTCCATACATCCAATAACATACTGCAGATGTGATGAATTAAGCTTAAGGAACTTGCTCTTAACAAGATTGTATGGATACTCTTGACCTGCAATTCTAATTGTCTTTCGTGGCACACATACCACTTCGCAGATAAGCTGATACAACTCCTCATACATATCACGCTCTCGCCATTTATGGTCACTCATAAGAACATCATAATCTATATTCTCTCTGATAAGCTCCATGTAAGCCTCTGTCTCATCTATCGTATCTTCTGCAGATTGAATGATAGGATAAGTATTATTCAATTTAGTTTTATTGTTATTAGTATTATTAGGGTCTAATTTCTCGACTGGTGCCTGTCCACTTTTTAGACTTGTACCCGTACACATTTCAGCCTCGTCTTCTTTCTGTACCGGTACACTATTTATACCAGTTTGATTTTTAGACTGGTCTTCTACCACGGGTACAGATTTTCTACCCGTCTGTTTTTTAGACCGGTCTAGTGGTTCTGGCTTCTCTTGTGACACAAAATTCTTCACATAAATAATATTAGCCTTACCATTCTCTTGCACCATATCAATAAGCCCGATTTCATTTAATTCCTTTAATGCCCCAACTGCAGTCATTTTACTGCAGTTGAGGTCTTCCATAATGCTTGTAATTGCATACTTGATAAACACTCTATTCTCTTCATCAAACCATCCACTTCTTGCTGATAAAGACATACGGTCAAGCATAAGTCCGTAGAGAAGTTTTGCATTATTTGAAATTTCTTTAAATCGAGCATCCACTATTAAAGCCTTTGGCAAACGATAAAATGTAAACTGGTCTGCCTCCTGACCATAATAAAATTCCAAATCTAATCTCTCCACGCTTATAACTGACCTCCTTTCTCTTTCCATTCATCAAGAAGCTTTACGATTAAATCTTCAATATCACTGTTACTAGTCGTTGGGTCAAAATAAGAATCCAACTTCTTTTGATTAAATACCACCTTTCTCACTGGTGGCTTTACATACGTAAGCATATCTCTAAGGTAAGCTTCATTCAGATATCCTTTCTTACCAGCTTCCTTAATTCGTGTTGCTTGCTCCACATCAATTACTACACCAAGGTCTGATAACACATCATAAATTATTTCTTGTTGTGCTACATCCAACACAGACACCTCAACTCCTTGCTTGATACCTAACTTCTTAGCATCTACAAGACCAAGTAATTCTTCCGTAAGTCTTGCCAAGCAAATATATCTCTGGACTGTCTTCTGACTTTCCCCGGTTTGCTCGCTCATAGTTTCCAAGCTAAGACCGCCTCCGGCTCCCTGATGTTTCATTGCTTCATACTTCATGCTATATGCTTTTGCTTTTTCACTAATAAGAATATCCTCTCTCTGAATATTGGAATCTACCATGATGATAATAGCTTCATCATCTGAATAATCCTTTACGATAAAAGGCATATCTTTCTTGCCTGCAAGTTCAGAAGCACGTCTTCTTCTATGACCGGATATAATCTCATATCCACCTTCCGTTCTAGGTCTCGCAAGACCTGGAACTAACACTCCGTATGCTTTAACACTTTCCACGGTCTCTTCCATTTTTTCATCATCCATTACTCTAAACGGATGGTCTTTGAATGTATGGAGTTCTGACAATGGAATATTGATTATCTGTCCATCTAACTTCTGGTCCCCGGGACTAGAAGTGTCCAAACCAAACATATCATCATAACTCGTTAATTTAATTTTTTCTCCAAGATTTCTTTTAGCCATTGTTAGCAACCTCCTTTGTTAATTCCTCATATGCCACTGCAACCTTACCTTTGCCATCATGCTCATAGATACTAATACCCATTGCAGGTGTTTCCGCCGCTCTTACAGACATTGGAATCACAGTATCGAAGATATGAACCTTTGCTCCGTATGTGTTATACAAAACTTCTGTAATCTCTGCTGCATAATTGGTTCTGTAATCCACCATAGTAAGCAGAATACCCATTATATTGAGTTTAGGGTTCATTTTACGCTTAACCCTACTAATTGTCTTTAAAAGCTGTTCTAAGCCCTTTAAAGGCAAATAAGCGGCTTGTACGGGTATAATAACTTCATCAGCTGCTACAAGTGCATTCAATGTGAGCTGTCCCAAGTTTGGAGAACAATCTACTATGATATAATCATACTTATCTCCAACAAGCTCAATGTAGTCTCTTAATGTTGTCTCACTACTCATAATTCCAATAAGGGATGTTTCTACACCGGATAATTCAATATTGGCTGGCATAAGGTCTACGCCCTCTTCATGATGAAGAATACCTGCTTCTAAATCAAAATCTTCCTCGTTCAACACCCATTCCATGATTTGAGCCATTGTAATTTCTAAACTATCTGGCTCTTGATACCCCAACGCCTCAGTGAGTGACCCCTGAGGATCGTTGTCTATCAACAATACTTTCTTGCCTAATCTAGCAAGTCCAATTCCTAAATTTACTGTTGTGGTAGTCTTCGCAACTCCACCTTTTTGATTTGCACAAATTATTACTTTACTCATATGGTTTAATCTCCTTTTCTACTTGTTTGTTGTTAATGTCATTTCCACCTCTAAATATTTGCGGAAATACTTGTTTGTACCTTTGTTACTAAATATCTCTGAGGACTCTGTAATTTTTACATTAGGAATCTGCAATAACTGTTCCTCTAACCACTCCATATCCTCTTTTGTTCCTTGCAATCTCACTTTAACCATGTCTTCACCTCCCGGACTAACCGGATTTCTGACCATATGAGCTGCACTTAACGCTGTGTTTCTCATTGACTTTGCTTCCTCCTTTCAATTTCCTTAGTCAACCATTCGCAATTCGTATCTCATTCGTAGCCCAAGCCT
Source organism: Lachnospiraceae bacterium (assembly GCA_045126215.1). Lineage (GTDB taxonomy): Bacteria > Bacillota > Clostridia > Lachnospirales > Lachnospiraceae > SVEL01. The sequence goes on from JBGVOD010000029.1 coordinate 12,411, forward strand.
TAAAATTCGTATCTTTTTTTGACTATACGAAAAAAGGACTTTTCCTAAGAATTTCTTAGAAAAAGTCCTTAATTTTAAGGTTATATTCTGTTTGCTATAAACTGCTAATTCGTCACTTTAGACCATATTTCTTCACAGTTCGTTAGAAATTTGTTGCACCTAGCGTTGCACTAAGGGGTATAGTGAAGCTCGGAAACCCTTGATTTTACTGGGTTTTTACTTATCAAAACTCTTCATTGTTGGGAATAATAATACATCCCTTATTGCAGGGGAATCTGTCAGCAACATTACAAGTCTATCGATACCATAACCGATACCTCCTGTAGGTGGCATACCAATTTCCAAAGCATTTAAGAAATCTTCATCTGTGTGGTTTGCTTCTTCGTCACCAGCATCCGCTGCAGCATCCTGAAGCTTGAATCTTTCTCTCTGGTCGATTGGATCGTTTAATTCTGAGTATGCATTACACATTTCCCATGTGTTAATGAATAATTCGAATCTTTCTACCTTTTCTGGTTCATCTGCCTTCTTCTTTGTAAGTGGAGAGATCGCAATTGGATGATCCATAATGAATGTAGGCTGGATGAGGTTCTTTTCGCAGAACTCTTCGAAGAAGAGGTTGATGATATCACCCTTTGTATGACGTTCTTCGAACTCTACATGGTGTTCTTTTGCAAGAGCCTTTGCAGCTTCATCAGATTCTACAGTATCAAAATCTATGCCTGTATACTTCTTAATTGCATCATTCATTGTTAAGCGCTCGAATGGCTTACCAAAGTCAATTTCGATTCCGTTATAAGTAATCTTTGTTGTTCCACAAACCTTTTCAGCAAGATAACGGAACATGCTCTCTGTAAGTTCCATCATACCATAGTAGTCTGTGTATGCCTGATATAATTCCATAAGTGTGAACTCAGGGTTGTGTCTTGTATCTACACCTTCGTTACGGAATACTCTACCGATTTCATATACTCTTTCAAGACCACCAACGATAAGTCTCTTTAAGTATAATTCAAGAGAAATACGAAGCTTAACATCTTCATCAAGAGCGTTATAATGTGTTTCGAATGGTCTAGCGGCTGCACCACCAGCATTTGAAACGAGCATTGGTGTTTCAACTTCCATAAATCCTCTTGCATCAAGGAAGTTACGGATTTCTTTGATAATCTTTGAACGCTTGATGAACGTTTCCTTTACATCCGGGTTCATTATAAGGTCTGTATATCTCTGTCTATATCTAAGGTCTGTGTTTGTAAGACCATGATATTTCTCTGGAAGAATCTGAAGGCTCTTTGAAAGAAGAGTAACCTTTGCAGCATGAATTGAGATTTCTCCTGTCTTTGTTTCAAATACTTCACCAGTAATACCCACAATATCACCAATATCATACTTTTTAAAATCCTTGTATGAATCTTCGCCAATGCTGTCACGTGCTACATATGACTGGATATTTCCCTGTAAATCCTGAACATTACAGAAAGATGCCTTACCCATAACTCTCTTTGACATCATACGACCTGCAATAGTAACTGTCTTTCCATTTAATTCCTGGAAGTTATTTTTGATATCCATACTATGGTGTGTAACATCAAACTTTGTGATTTCAAATGGGTTCTTTCCATTTGCCTGTAATTCAGCAAGCTTTTCTCTTCTAACCTTTAATAACTGGTTAATATCCTGCTGTTGGTTCTGATTATTTTGATTATTCTGGTTATTTTGGTTATTCTGATTAACATTTTGATTGTTATTCTGTTCAGCCATTTTGTCCTATTCCTTTCAAACAATAAGTGGGATATTACTATCCCACTATAGTACAGATTTATGTTTCAAATATTTGCCATATCCATAGCACACAAATATTCAGGATAATTAATTAGTTAATCTCTGTATTTCTAATACTTTATATTTGAATTCTCCGCTCGGAGCTTCTACTGTAATTGTATCTCCAACTTTCTTTCCGATAAGTTCTCTACCAAGTGGTGATTCGTTAGAAATTTTATTCTTTAAGCTGTTTGCCTCTGTTGAACCAACAATTTTGAATTCGATTTCTTCTTTTGTCTTCTTTTCAACCAATTTTACGCTACAGCCAACATTTATTTTCTTTGTATCTACTTCTTCGTCTGTTACAACTTCAGCATTCTTTAAAATCTTCTCTAATTCTTCAATACGAGCTTCAATATCTCTCTGCTCGTCCTTTGCAGCATCATATTCAGCATTTTCAGATAAGTCACCCTGTTCTCTTGCTTCTTTAATCTTTTCTGCTACTTCTTTTCTCTTTACTACCTTTAAATCCTGTAATTCGTCTTCTAACTTTTTAAGACCTTCGTATGTGAGAATGTTCTTCTTTTCTGCCATTTTCCTACACCCTTCCTGAATATATAATCTTTGGAACAAAGCGAACCAATCCGCTTCGAACTCCTAAAACTCTCAATCTTTGAGAGAGCTGCGATACTTCGCTCGATAGTTCAAAATATTATAATCCATTTCTACCACTATTGTCAACATTTCCAAACTTTTTTCATTATGTAAATCTTTTCATCATACGAGATTTTTGATTATTTCAAACTTTTCATCGTACAATATTTTCATTATTTCAACATTTTCATCATACAATATTTTCATTATTTTAATTGTACAATATTTTTAATTATTTCAAACTCTTCTTGTATATTTCAAGCAATCCTATTAATGTTAAATCTGTATTATAGATATCAATCTTATCAGTCTCATCACAGATGATTCTTCCAAGTCCTCCAGTAGCTACAACCTTTGCATTGGTATATCCGCTTTCCTCCTTCACCTTATCAATAATGTACTCTGTCTGTCCAATATATCCATATACAAGACCTGCCTGCATACTTGTAATAGTTTCTTTGGCAAGAATGCTTTCAGGTTTCTTGATTTCTATTTCAGGGAGCTTTGCAGTATCCTCCCAAAGAGCTTTTGCCGAAATTCTAATACCAGGGGCTGTTATACCGGCCACAAATTCTCCCTTATCATTTACAAGATCATATGTGGTAGCAGTTCCAAAATCAATAACGATTACTGGTCCGCCATACAATTCATAAGCTGCAACAACATCTACTATTCTATCTGCACCAATTTCCCTAGGATTTGGCACAGCCAAACGAATGCCAGTCTTTGAACCCGGTCCGACGATATATGGCTCTATATTAAAATACTTAATACAGCAGTTCTTCAACGAATACATTACATTTGGAACAACAGAAGAAATAATAATACCTTTTATTTTTTTGAAATTATCTCCAATTATCCCTTTAATCATAACACCATATTCATCTGATGTTCTTGGAACTTTTGTTGTCATTCTATAAGTTCCTATAATCTTATCATTTTCAAATATACCAAGCGTTATATTTGTGTTTCCAACATCAATAGCTAATAACATATCATCACTCCTGTCTAACTTTTTCAACTAAATCCTTTTCATCTATATCCTATAAATATCTATGAATCTCTAACATTTTCCAAGCTTCTCTATCCTATAAATATCTATTATTATCCAAGTTTCTCCATAATCAGCTCACATAATTCATCATAACTCTCTACCATGTTAACGGCATTTCTAATGGCTGCACTATGTGGAAGTCCTGTGATATACCATGAAACATGCTTTCTCATTTCTCTTATGCCTGTATAATCTCCCTTATATTCTAAAAGCATCTTTGCATGTCTAAGAATCATCTGCTTCACTTCATCAATGTCCGGCTCTGGCAATAATTCACCAGTCTTAAGATAATGACTTGTTCTTTTAAATATCCATGGATTACCTCTGGCCGCTCTTCCAATCATAACACCATCGCATCCTGTTATCTCTTTCATAAGTTTTGCATCCTCCGGGCAGGTAATGTCACCATTGCCTATTACAGGTATTTTTACAGCAGCTTTTACCTGTTTAATAATGTCCCAGTCAGCTTTACCTGAATAATACTGTTCCCTGGTTCTGCCATGTACAGCCACCATTGATGCGCCATTTGCTTCAGCTATCCTTGCCATTTCCACGGCATTTATCATATCATCGTTAAAACCTTTTCTAATCTTGATTGTAATAGGCTTCTTACATTTACTTGCCATCTTACCAACAATCTCGCCTGCAAGCTTAGGATTCTTCATAAGTGCCGAGCCCTCTCCATTGCCCACAATCTTTGGAACAGGACATCCCATATTAATATCAATAAATGCATATGGTCCATCCTCTATAGCCGATGCAATATCTGCCATAATATCCGGGTCCGAGCCAAAGAGCTGCACACCGATTGGTTTTTCCATTTCATCTACTGTCAGCAATTCCTTTGTATTTTTATTTTTGTATAATATCGCCTTCGCACTTACCATCTCCGTGTAGAGAAGGTCACATCCCATTTCTTTACATAATTTACGAAATGGCAGGTCTGTTACGCCTGCCATCGGTCCAAGTGCTACTAAATTATTAAAATCTATATCCATCATAATATTCACCTTATATAAGTACCTGGAAAATATCAACTCAAATCATATTATCAATCGTATCCAAAAATCTACTCCTCATTAAAAGTAGCTTCTTCTCCGAGCACAAACACCTTATAGTACATCTCAAGTGCTGTAAGTAATTCCTTCTTGTCCTGTCTAAGCTGTTTGATTTTAAGACCACACCCAATTTCATCAAATAAAAGGTCTCCTTCGTCACATAAAACATTGAATTCAAGATTTCCTTTTTCACTATATTCAAGCGTAAGTACACCACCTATATCCTCTGTGAATAGTACACACATTATCTTAAGTTCATCTTTTATAGAATCCGGCAATCTGTCAAATTCTTCATTGAAGTAATATTTCTGCTCATATGAGTTTGAACCACATAAAACAACATTCTTATTATACATATCCGTAAACTCCTCTGACCGAAACTTCACCTGACATTACCTTCTGAAGCTTTCCGTCCTTCTCTACTATTAATTCTCCAGTCTCATCTATTCCCTTTGCAACTGCCCTATAACTATCATCACCCTTTAACACAAATACCTCTGCATTCAAGTTTACTAAATGACTGTTATATTCATCTTTTATCGATGACAGATTCTGATTTTTCAAAAACTCTTCATAATAATAATCAAAACTTTCAATTATTTTTGCAACAATCTCATTTCTGTTTATTTTATCTGATTCCATACTATTATTCTCAAGTTCAATCTTAATAGACGTAGCTACATCTTTTATCTCATCTGGGAAACTGTCATTATTTATATTTACACCAATTCCAACTACAACATAATTAATATTCTCTATCTCAGAACTCATCTCTGTAAGAATACCACAAATCTTCTTTCCATCAGATATAATGTCATTTGGCCATTTTATTTTGCATTTTATAGAAGCTACCTTTTCAACAGCATCCCTAACCGCCATGGCTGCTATAATAGTAAGCATTGATGCCTTAGCAGGGTGAATATCCGGTCTTAAAAGAAATGTCATAAATGCCCCAACTCCTGCCGGTGAGATAAAGCTCCTGCCTCTGCGTCCCTTTCCACGGCTCTGATGATCAGCTACTACAATAGTCTTATCACTCTGTCCCTGTTCAGCAATAAGCTTAGCGTAGTTATTTGTTGAATCAATATCATCAAAATAAATAACATTATAAGGAATATTAAGACAGCATTCTATCTCACTCTTTGATAATATATCTGGTGATTTCAGCATTCTATAGCCTTTATTTTTAACAGCCTCAATATCGTATCCTTCTTCTTTAAGTTTTCCTATAACCTTCCACACTGCTGTTCTTGATACGCCAAGCATATTACATATATTCTGACCGGAAACATAACCATCTGTTTCTTTAAGCAGTTCTAATACCTTTGTTTTCATATTATCGCCTTTATAATGCCACTAAGAATCCTAATATTGCAAATGCAAACATAGCTGCACCTACAAAATATAAAATAATTCCATGCATTGTTTCTCTCATTTTCTGTACTTTGATTCCAAGGGCAATATTCATAATTGCCGAACTAAGAAATACAACAGGAAACATTATCATATATTTTTCAACATCTATAATCAGCATAATAACTGATAAAACAATCACTATTGCAAGAACAACATTTATTATATCAATTGCTCTTCCAATCTGTCTGTTGTTTCGGCTTTTTCTATTAATAATATCCATTTCTATATACCTATTTATTCAATGTATATCCACCAAGAGTAGCAAGCATTATAGCCTTAATTGAATGCATTCTGTTTTCGGCTTCATCAAATACTACTGATTTTTCTGATTCAAATATTTCGTCTGTTACTTCCATCTCTGAAATACCAAACTTCTCATACACTTCCTTACCAACCTTTGTCTTAAGGTCATGGAAAGCTGGAAGACAATGCATAAAGATGGCTGTATCTTTTGCATTTTCAAATGCCTTTTTATTTACCTGATAATCTTTAAGGTCTGCAATACGCTCTGCCCATACCTCATCTGGTTCACCCATAGAAACCCATACATCTGTATAGATAACATCAGCATCTTTTGTTCCTTCTTCGACATTCTCTGTAAGAGTAATTTTAGCTCCTGAAGCTTTAGCATATTCCTTACACTGATTTACAAGTTCTTCATTTGGAAAATACTTTTTATTTGTACAAGCTGTAAAATTAAGACCGAGCTTTGAACATACTATCATAAGGGAATTACCCATATTATATCTTGCATCACCCATATATACAAAATTAAGACCCTTTAATGTTCCAAACTTTTCTTTTACAGTGAGCATATCTGCAATCATCTGTGTTGGATGATATTCGTTTGTAAGTCCATTCCAAACTGGAACACCTGCATATTTTGCAAGCTCTTCTACTATCTCCTGTCCAAATCCACGATATTCTATACCATCATACATTCTTCCAAGTACTCTTGCTGTATCAGCAATACTTTCCTTTTTGCCAATCTGTGAACCTGATGGATCAAGATATGTAGAACCCATACCCAAATCATGTGCTGCCACTTCAAATGAGCATCTTGTTCTTGTGGATGTCTTTTCAAAAATCAGAGCAACATTCTTGCCCTCTAAATATCTGTGTGGAATACCATTTCTTTTCTTGTATTTAAGATCTGCCGACAAATCTATAAGGTATTCTATTTCTTCTGGTGTAAAGTCTTTTAATGTTAAATAATTCTTTCCTACTAATGACTGCATCTTTATTCTCTCTTTCTATTTTAATAAATGGAAAAAGTACGGAAGTACTTAACTTCCGTACTGATTATAAATCATATTAAATAAATATTCTATATCTTTTTTTAATATCTGTAAAATACCTGAGCACCAATAATTGAATATTCAGTATATCTTGAGAAGTTTGCTGCATATCTTGCGCAGAAATAATTGTAATTTGGTACATTATTTATTCCTGACAAAGCATCCTGAGTTGCTCTTACAGCTGAATCTAAAGGACCTCTTGAAATATATCTCTGCAAAGCTCCATCTGTTACAACTGCAAACTGACCTCTTGCATATACAACATCCTGAACTGTATTACCCCAACGACCTGATTTCAATCTATTTAAGATAACATTTGCAACTGCTAACTGGTCTTCGTAAATATCTCCACCAGCTTCAGCTGATACTGTACATGCCAAAATATAAGCTTCTTCTTCTGATATTGTAATAGCCGGCTGCTGAACAGTCTGTACAATATGACTATTCTCAATTGCCTGCTGATATGCTAACTGTCTCTGTCTCTCTGCTTCTGCAGCTGCCTCAGCCTCTAATCTCTGTCTTTCTAATTCAGCTTCAATTTCAGCCTGTGCCTCTTCAACAGTCTTACCTGTTCCTATCTCATATTCAAACGAAAGATATTCTGTAGCTGTATACAATGTCTGTCCATTGTAATTAATAGCTGTCCAATTATCATCTTTGCTAATTACAGGAACTTCACATCCTGCATCCATTGTTGCAACAACCTTTGCCGACTCGTCTGCTGCATTTCTCATTCTAAGGGAATTAACTAATGCAACTGCCTTGCATGAACAAAAGTCTGCCATGTGTACTTCTGCTTCTTCACCCATATAAATGTACTCATTCATTACATAACCAGTTACATTTCCTGACTGAATACGTGACCACTGTGGTCCTTTGCTAAGTACAATACCACCATCACCAGGCTGTAATGTACCTACTATATCTGAAATAATTGTTGAGTTAGCTCTGACATTTAATGTATCGCTTACATTTGCGATAAACTGTAATGATGCCTGTGATGCATCTTCAGCAACAACATCTGTATCAGTTACTACAACTGAACCTACGCTATTTTCTTCTGTTGTTTCTTCAATCATTTCTTCAGTTTCAACTTCTGTCTGACTTTCAAAAGTAATACCTTTATCAGTGAAAGCGACAGCCTCTGCAAAAATAATATTCTCTTCTACTGCGTTCTGTGTTGATGTCTCATTGTTTTCAGAAGACTTATTTCCCATGTTGCAAGCGATAACTACAACCAACAATACTACAACTAACACTGTAGAAATAATCTTTGTAATCATCTTACCTTGTTTAGTGTTCATAGTTTCCTCCTAATTTCAAAGTACCGTATCATACTTTGATTTGCTCTTTATAACATCTACCATCCTATAGTAGCTTGTTATAATTGTTACAAAATTGTTACAATTATTACAACTTTTCGAAGGCTATAATACCAAACATGGATATATTTGTCAAGTTTTTGAATTTTCGCATTTATTTGAAGCTCTCAAAATCCTTGTTTTTACAGTATTTTTAGCACTTAATCTATAATAATATTTTTTTGATTTTATTAAGATTATATGCAAATATTAAAGAAATATTACGTGTACACTTTTTGTCACTTACTAATCTTTCTTCTGGCTTCATACATTAAAATTCCTGCAGCAACAGAGGCATTCAATGATTCAAGTTTTCCCATCATCGGAATTCTTATTAATTTGTCAGCTTCATTGGATATTTCTTCCGAAAGTCCTCTTGCTTCATTTCCAATAAAAATACATACCGATTCATTTAAAGCATCATCTGCGAAATATTCTTTTCCATTCAAATGTGCCCCATACATTACAATACCTTTGCTTTTTAAATATTTTATTGTTTCAACAAGATTTTGACAATTTTTCACAGGAACTCGAAACAGCGAGCCCATTGTAGCCCTGGTCACTTTTGGATTATAAATATCAACACATTCCTTATTTGTAAGTATCATGGAAACACCCGCACCTTCTGCAGTTCTAATAATCGTGCCCATATTTCCCGGATCATTTAATCCATCTAAAATCACAAAGATTTGTTTTTCTTCTATATTAATATAATCATCTATATCATACTCCAACTGTTTTACAACTACAAACATTCCCTGGTCTGTAACTGTATCAGATATATTCTTTGCAATATCATCTGAAATCACTGTAAAATCGTGATTATTAAGCTTTTTTCTTACCTTTTCGTAAATAGAATCGTTAAATCCTTTCTTCGTTTCCGTAATATCTTTTATGGTACTTTCTGATACATATATATTTACTATCAGTTCATCCGGAACTTCTAAAAAAATCTTTAATCCTTCAACAACAAAAACTCCCTCTTTTCTTCTTACAGAAGCTTTTGTTTGAAGATTGTTTATGTATTTTATTTGTTGATTTGATGAAGATGTTATCTTTCCAATCTGTCCCATATATCTCCTCTTTTCAATAAATATTATGAAAAAAACACCTTAAGAAAATACCTAGCCGCCATCTTCTTAAGGTGCCTTCTAATATAATACTCATACGAGCATACAAATCTGATTTATATCTATCAAATCCGACTGATAAAATATTTTATATTCTATCTAAAACTACTATTAATTATCTTGCAAGTAATCTGCTTACTTCAAATTGATATTCATCAATATCCTTCTTCATTGCAAGTGCTTCATCTATTTCATAATCTACATACTGGCCATCTTTGTATGCTACAACTCTGTTGCTCTTGCCTTCGCAAAGTAAGTCAACTGCGTATGCACCCATAATAGAAGCATATACTCTATCCTTACATGTTGGGCTTCCACCACGCTGCATATGTCCAAGAATTGCTGCTCTTGTTTCCATACCTGTTGCAGCTTCAATTCTCTTTGCCATATTATTTGAATCGCCAATACCTTCAGCATTGATTATGATATGATGTTTCTTACCTATTGATCTTGTCTGTCTGATATGTTCAATAATAGCTTCCTCGTTATTGTCATATCTCTCTGGAAGAAGAATATCTTCTGCACCATTAGCAATACCACACCATAATGCAATATAGCCTGCACTTCTACCCATAACTTCAATTACTGAACATCTTTCATGTGATGTAGAAGTATCACGAATCTTGTCAATAGCTTCCATTGCTGTATTTACAGCTGTATCAAAACCGATTGTATAATCTGTACAAGCAATATCTAAGTCGATTGTTCCTGGTACACCGATAGTATTGATTCCAAGATGAGAAAGCTTCTGAGCTCCCTGGAATGAACCATCACCACCAATTACGATGATACCATCAATGCCATGTTTCTTGCATATTTCAGCGCCCTTCTTCTGACCTTCAGGTGTTCTGAATTCCTGACATCTTGCTGTATAAAGAATTGTACCACCTCTCTGGATAGTATCTGATACACTATGTGCATCCATATCTATAATATCTTCCTCTAAAAGACCCTGATATCCTCTTCTAATACCTTTAACTTTCTTTCCTCTAGCAATAGCTATTCTAACAACTGCTCTAATTGCTGCATTCATGCCTGGTGCATCTCCACCACTTGTAAGAACACCAATTGTATTTACTTCTTTTGCCATATATAGCGCCTCCTGCATATAATTACTTAATTTCTAACTTTTCCACATATATACGGATACTATTCTAATACTATTTTCCTTGCTTTTCAAGGACTTTTTCAATCCACCGCGATATTTTTTTCTCCATAGATTTCTTTTAATTTATTTAAAAGTTCTTCATTTATTTTTACGCTCTTTGCCGGTGGTAGTATTTTCTTTTGTTTTTCAGTTCTCAAATAGATAATAACATTGTCCCTTCCATCAGACATTTCAAGGATACTCATCAAATTTTCTTCATTTTCCATATATTCATCTTTATTTTCAAACTGAACCCATAGATTCTGTGGAACATTATCAAATTCAAGGATGTTTTCGCAAATAAGTTTTGCGTTTTCCTCTTCATTTATTGTTACGCGACCAGTAACAAATATTTTCTTGTCTTCCTTAAGATATTCTCTGTTTTTTTCATAGTCTCGTGGAAATACTATAACTTCTACTGTTCCATATATATCTTCTATCCCAACAAATGCCATCATCTGGTTAGTCTTTGTTGTTTTAAGTGTTACATAACTTACCATTCCACCAATGGTAGCTTTTGTCCCATCTATTACTTTTGGTGCTTCGTCCTCTGCCATAAAATCACTGGATGTAGCGGTAATTCTTTTTTTCCATTTCGCCATATCTTCCATCAGAGGATGTCCACTTATATATACACCTGAAACTTCTTTTTCAAATGCAAGTAAATCACTCTTTTCATATTCTGAAACATTTGGAACTTTTATTTCAAAATCCTTCTTTTCATCTTCCGATACAAGGTCAAACAACGTCATCTGCCCTGCCAGATTATTCTTCCTGTCTTTTGAAACAGAATCCATAACATTTGAATAAATCATCATAAGCTGCTTTCTATTAAGCGAAAAGCAATCAAATGCTCCTGCTTTGATAAAGCTTTCTACAGTGCGCTTATTTACTTCTTTTCCAGTAAGTCTTACAACAAAATCATTTAATGATGTAAATTCTCCTCTTTCGTTTCTTTCAGCAACAATACTGTCAATCACACCTTTACCAATACTTTTAAGAGCCGAAAGACCATATCTTATACATCCATTTTCAACCGAAAAATCTCTTTCTCCTTTATTTATATCTGGAGGAAGAACATCAATCCCCATTCCTTTACAAATAATGATATATTGAGCCACCTTAGATGTATTTTCAATGAAAGATGTCATAAGTGATGCCATGAATTCCACCTTGTAATAATGCTTAAGATACGCTGTCTGATATGCCACTACTGCATACGCAGCTGCATGTGACTTATTAAATGCATACTTTGCAAAATCTATCATTTCATCATATATCTTATTGGCTGTCTTTTCATCAATTCCATTATTAATACAGCCTGGAATTCCATCCTCTTCATTTCCGTATACAAAATTTTTTCTTTCCTTTTCCATTACGGAAGCTTTCTTCTTTGACATTGCTCTTCTAAGCAGATCACTTCGGCCAAGAGAATATCCGGCAAGGTCTCGAACTATCTGCATTACCTGTTCCTGATATACAATACAACCATGTGTCGGTTTAAGTATAGGCTCAAGCTGTGGGCAGTCATATGTGATAGTATCTGCATTATTTTTTCCCTGCAGATATTTTGGTATAAAATCCATAGGACCTGGTCTGTACAATGCAATACCGGCTATAATATCTTCTAAAGATTCTGGTTTTAGTTCCTTCATGAAATTCTTCATCCCCGGACTTTCAAGCTGGAATATGCCTTCTGTCTTTCCACTTCCAACAAGAGCCAGTACATCTTTATCATTATAGTCAATATTTTGTAAATTAATATCTACTCCATGTCCTTTTTTTACAAGTTTAAGTGTATTCTGGATAACTGTAAGTGTACGTAATCCAAGAAAGTCCATCTTCAAAAGGCCAAGTTCTTCAAGAGTTGTCATAATATACTGGGTTGTTACAGTTCCGTCTGATGCCTTTGACAATGGTACAAACTCATCAACAGGTTTTGAAGAAATAAGTACGCCTGCCGCATGCATAGATGTATGTCTTGGCAATCCTTCAAGCTTCTTTGACATATCTACAAGATACTTTACTTCAGGATTTGAGTCATATTCCTTCTTGAACATCGGATTCATTGCAAGTGCTTTTTCAAGAGTAATATTTAGTTCATTTGGGACCATCTTTGCGATACTGTCAACCATTGAATATGGCATATCAAGAACTCGTCCAACATCTCTAAGAACACCTTTAGCCGCCAATGTACCAAATGTTACAATCTGAGCAACCTGTGTCTTTCCATACTTTTCTATTACATAGTCAATAACCTCTCCACGTCTTTCCATACAGAAATCTATATCGATATCAGGCATAGATACACGTTCAGGATTAAGGAAACGTTCAAACAGCAGATTATACCTAATTGGATCAATATCTGTTATCTCAAGGGTATATGCAACAATACTTCCTGCAGCAGAGCCTCTTCCCGGTCCAACAGCTATATCATTCATCTTAGCATAATTAATAAAATCCCATACAATAAGGAAATAATCTGTAAAGCCCATACTTCTGATGACAGAAAGTTCATAATCCAGTCTTTCTTTGAGCTTATCGTCAGCATAATCTCCTACTTTAGCTTCTTGTGGCATACTTCCATATCTCTTTATGAGTCCTTTATTACAAAGGTCTTCAAGATATCTGAAGTTTGCCTCCCCCTCTATTTCCGGTGTCTCCCAGTATTCCTTTGGAACATCAAACTTTGGAAGCTTTCTTACACCAAACTCAATTTCAACATTGCATCTTTCTGCAATCTTATGTGTATTTTCAAGTGCCTCAAGCGCATATGGAAACAGCATCTTCATCTCATCTTCGCTTTTGAGATAATACTGTCCTCCTTCATATTTCATTCTATCTTCATCTGTTACTTTCTTTGATGTCTGTATACATAACAAAATATCGTGTGCCGCAGCATCTTCAGCATTTATATAGTGAATGTCGTTTGTAGCAACAAGCTTTATATCAAGCTCCCTGCTCATTCTAAGAAGTCCTGTATTAACAGTCTTTTGTGTTGGAATACCGTGGTCTTGAAGTTCCAGAAAGAAATTGCCCTTTCCAAAAATTCCTTCATATCTAAGTGCCGACTCTTTGGCTGCCTCATAGTCATTTCTAGCAAGATTTCTTTGAACTTCACCTGCAAGACATGCACTAAGGCAGATAATTCCCTCTGAATATTCAGATAATACTTCATAATCTACTCTTGGCTTGTAATAGAATCCCTCCGTAAAACCTTTTGAAACTATTTTCATAAGATTATGGTATCCTTTGTCATTCTCTGCCAAAAGAACAAGATGATAATATCTGTCTTCATTTACATTAGCTTCTTTATCAAATCTTGAGCCTGGTGCAACATACACCTCGCATCCAATGATAGGCTTGATTCCTACTTCTCTTGCCGCTCTATAAAAATCTATAACGCCATACATTACTCCATGGTCTGTTATAGCCAAACTATCCATTCCAAGCTCTTTTGCTCGTAAAACTATCTCTTTTATTTTGCTGGAACCATCTAATAGACTGAATTCCGTATGAACATGTAAATGTGTAAACGCCATTTGTTTTCCCCTAACTTGTGTTTAAAGTAGTGGTCGAATCCTGACCTAATTGCAAAATACAAAAAATATCATCAATACTGACGTGCATTCTGCAACAAAAAGAACGAAAAAAACATTCCTGCATTAGATTATAACACAAGAAAAAACTAGCATCTACTCTTTTTGTAGATGCTAGTTTAATTTACCAGCTCATTTTCTTTACTCTACCCTATCAAGTTCAAACACCTTTGTAGTGTACAAAAGAACTTTTGAAGCATCTTCTTCATTTGCATAAATCGATACGCCAATGTCTATGTTTGACGCTTCAAACTCCTCATCAGGCATTTCTTTATCGCTTCTTTTCTCAACGTTTCCAACCTTAGCATAATTTTTGTATATATATGAAATCTCGTTTTCTTCTATATCATTATTATGGCCTGTATATATGTACAATACATTATTATAGTATACATACATATTTTGCACATTCCCCTGTTCATATCCTGTTGGAGTCTGTTGTACATTATCGTCACTTCCATCTTCATGTTTTGTTGAAGTCTGCTGTGCATTATCGTCATTTTCACATCCTACTAAACAAAACATCAACATTATTGCACATAAAGTTAAAATTTTTTTCATAAAAGCCTCCATTTCCTTATTAATTATTTTGCCTCTAAAGCAGCTGTAATAACACAATCATTATATGTTGTTGACCATGTTTTATATACAACAGAGCTTGACCATCCATCAGCAACAGCCACTAAATGTGTGCCACCTCCAACATATTGATAGCCACAACACATTGTCATATGACCTACTGTGTCACTATAATATCCACTACCTGCAGCAAATCCTACCATACAAGGATTTCCATTTGAAATAGCTACTGATACAATACTTATATCTGGGTTCCAGTAAACAGTTGAGTCTATTTGATATGCTGATGTACAATTCTTTACATATTTATGTAAAACAAGTGGCACTCTATTATTTGTATAATTATATTCAAATAATCCGGCAAGTTCCGCTTTCATTATTTCAAAACTATTTCTACCCAAAAAGCTATATCCATTTTCTGAATAATAGAACAAAACATTCGCTGCTGCTGTAACAATACAATTACTAGAGTTTTGCAATTGTGGATTTACATTAGGCAATAGAGAAGCTACTGATACTCCATATTCTATACTTCTTTCATTATATACTTCTCCGCCTTCATTAAGATAATAAATCTTTTCACCATCAGTAACTGCATAATTTCCATTATCATACAAACATTCTATTTGTGAAGTATTTAAACTATCTAATGAACTTAAATATATATCAAAAGACACTAAAGCTTTTGAAATTTCGCATAGCGTATTTTCTTCATCATCCCAAATTAAATACCCAATATATAAATCATTGTCAAAAAACTCATACAAAGAATACCTAATCAAACCATCATAATTTTTTATTAACTTTCTTTCAAAATCTGAATAGTCTATGAATACACTAAACTCTGTGTTTAACTCTGATAAATTCTCTATTACTTCTACAATTTCATCCGGCAAAACTTCATTTGAATTATCTGAAGCCGAAACGTCAAATCTAAAGGCAGCAATAAAAACAACAAGTAACAAAATTAATTTTGCTAAATTATTCACTTTTTCTTTAGATAACATAACCATATCCCTCCTATGTTTCCTTTAATTTTTGTAAAATAGTATACAATTCTATCCCCTTAAAAAAGCCCCCCTCCTACCCAAGGGATAATTTAATAGAACCTGATCTCTAGATCATTCTTTTTTCATTTTACATTATTATTACACATCCGTCAACGATGTTTCACCTTGGGTACAGAGTAACTTTTATTCCAATATCTATGAAAGTTTTTACTTTATAGAAATAACTTTCCTAGTAAAGATTATGTTGTCAAATATCCTGTGCAAATTTTTTAGTATATTATCAAAAGATACATTTTTGCACCCCTAGAAGTAAAAAACTTTTGTGTCTATAATAAACACAAAAGTTTTATAAAATCTATAACCAAAAATCCGAGTCTATTAATCTATGAAGCACAGCTTAAGTATTCTTCAATACGACTGATAGCATCTGCTTCATCTTCTCCTTCTGCTGAGACTTTTACTTTTTCTCCGGCATTAAGGCCTAATGTCATCATGCCCATAATGCTCTTAGCATTAACTCTTTTATTTTCGTACTCAACATAAATTGAACTATCAAACTGGCTTGCAACCTGTACCAATAAAGCAACCGGTCTTGCAGCAAGTCCGCTTTTAATTTCAATTGTCATGTCCTTTGTTACCATAATTCTTCCTCCTAAATAAGCTATGAATTACCACTACGTAAATCATTTGCAAATTCACTTAGCTTTCGCAGTCTGTGGTTTACTCCTGATTTTCCAACAGGTGGTGAAATTAACTCTCCAAGCTCTTTTAGTGATGCCTCGGGGTTATCTAAACGAAGCTCTGCCATTTCTCTAAGCTGTGGTGTCAATTTCGTGAATCCAATAGTGTCGCGAATATACTTTATATCTTCTAGTTGTTTTACAGCTGCGGCTACTGTCTTATTTATATTCGCAGTCTCACAATTAACCTTTCGATTAACATTGTTTCTCATATCCTTCATAATGCGAACATTTTCAAGGTTCATGAGTGCCACATGGGCCTCCATAACATTTAAAATATCTACTATGGAAGAGCCTTCTTTGATATATACCACAAAATGTTTCTTTCTTTCAACTATTTTCGCTTCAATTTCGAAATAATTTATAATTGAAGCAAGCTGTGATGCTTTCTCATATGTATTACAAACTATCTCAAAGTGATAGAATTTCTCGGGTGAGCTGATAGATCCAGCTGCTAAGAACGCACCTCTGATAAATGTTCGTTTACAACAAGAATTCATAATAACTACATTTCTTGCAGAAGTATCTTCTTCTATCTCACCATATTGATTAACAAGTTTTGACGCCTGAAGTATTCTCATAGCATCATCATGCTTGTTTACTGTAATAGTATATGTTTTACTCTTTGATAAATATACATTTTGTTTTATGGTAATTTCGGCTATTATATTAAATGTTTTTTTCAATAATGTAAAGTACTTTCTTGCAACATCAATGTTTTCAGTCTGGATTTTCACTGAATATGTATCTCTTTCTGAGATAACTATTCGTCCACAAATACTTATAATTGCTGCTATTTCAGCTATATTACAATGTCTGGCATTCGCAATATGTCTAGACAATTCTTCTTTTACTTCTTTAGAAAATGACATGGTACCATCCCTATACCTTTATTTTTTCTTATAACAAAATCACAATTCAAATATTTATTATCTTCTCTCAATATCTCTATGAGCAAGCTTAATTCCATAGTGGTCATTATTATCAAGTGCTTCAAATAAATATCTTGCAGTTGTTACAGAACGATGTTTTCCTCCTGTACATCCAACAGCAATAACAAGCTGATTTTTACCCTCAGCGATATAATTTGGAATAAGGAATTTAATCATATCTATAAGCTTATTTAGGAATTCCTTCGAAACATCTGAATTCATTACATAATCTCTTACTTCTTGATCATTGCCTGTCTTTGGTCTAAGTTCTTCAACATAGTAAGGATTTGGCATAAATCTCACATCAAACACAAGATCCGCATCAATTGGAATTCCATACTTGAATCCAAATGAAAGGATATTTATCATAAGATTTTTATATTCTTTATTGTCGACAAATATTTTTTCCAGTTCTGCTTTTAGTTCCTTAACAAGAAGGTTATCCGTGTTAATTATATAGTCTGCTCTGACTTTAAGAAAAGAAAGCATTTCCCTTTCTTTTGCAATACCTTCATCCACTCTGTCCATTGCTGATAATGGATGACTTCTTCTTGTTTCCTTAAATCTCTTTACCAAAACATCATTGCCTGCTTCCATAAAGAGTATTTCACAATTTTCACCTGAGCTTTTGATACCATCAAGAACATCATTAAGATGGGATAATGATTGCTGACCATTTCTTACGTCCACACCAATTGCAAACTTTGACATATCATCACTATTTGATCCTGATGCTAATTCTACGAATTTGTTAAGCAGCATAATTGGCATATTATCAACACAAAAATATCCCAAATCTTCAAGAATCTTCATCGCTGTACTTTTTCCTGCTCCAGACATACCCGTCACAATTACTAACTTCATCTTAAACACCTCTTTTCGTTTTTTCAAGAATTTCTCTGCATTCTTGCTACATGATGCATATCAAATTATAAAAATTTTACTTCTGGTTCTAATCTCACACCATATTGTTCTTCAACCTTATCTGCTACATCCTCCATAAGTTTCTTTACATCACTGGCTGTAGCATTATCCGCATTTATTACAAAGCCACAATGTTTCTCTGAAACCATTGCTCCACCCACTCTATATCCTCTAAGTCCGGCATCCATTATGAGTTTACCTGCATAATATCCTTCCGGTCTCTTAAAGGTACTACCTGCACTTGGATATTCAAGTGGCTGTTTTTCTTTTCTCTTTGCACTAATTTCTTTCACTGTACGAGAAATTTCATCTTTATTTCCTGGTTTTAATGTAAATATTGCACCAAGTACTGTATATCCTTCTTCCTGGATAGCACTATGTCTATATGAAAAATCTAACTCTTCATTTGCGATTTCAAATATTCTGCCTGACTTATCACAAACTTTCACTTTAACAATAATATCTTTTATCTCGCCACCATATGCGCCTGCATTCATTACGACTGCGCCGCCTACACTGCCTGGAATTCCTGATGCAAACTCCATCCCGGAAAGCGAGTTATCAAGTGCTACTCTTGCAACCTTTGATAGCATTGCTCCCGCACCAGCTTTAATTGTCGATTCATCTAATAATTCTATATCTGAAAGATTTTCTCCTATGTAAACAATAACACCCCTGTATCCCTCATCGGATGCAAGGATATTACTACCATTACCCATAATATAAAAATCTATATTATTCTCATTTAACTCTTTTACAAGTACTGCCACTTCATTTTCAGAGGCAGGCTTCACAAAATAATCAGCCTTGCCTCCAATTCTGAAGGTGGTATGTTTCGAAAGAAGCTCGTCTCTTAGTATATTTTCTTCTTTTATAGTTCTTGTAATAATATCATAGATTTTATCCATGAAAATTCACCTCAAACTAAAATATTATCTACGAGAGTATCAGCGCCGCTGCTCCATAAATTCCAGCATCATTTCCAAGGGAAGCAAGAACAAACTTTGTATCTCTACTTGCAAAGAATGCGTACTCTTTGAAGTATTTCTCAATTCTGTCAAGCAGGAACTGTCCTGCTTTGCTTACTCCACCGCCAATAACAAATGTTTCAGGATTTACAACACATGAAATATGTGCTGCTGCCTTTCCTAAATATTTTCCAAGTTCTTCAACTGCTTCATTTGCAAGTAAATCACCTTCTTTTGCAAAATCAAATACATCCTTTGCAGTAAAGTTTTCCATATCTCTTAGTTTTGAAGGTGTATCTTTTGTGGCAAGCAAACGTTTAGTAATCTTTACAACGCCTGTTGCAGAACCATACTGTTCAAGACAGCCCTTCTTTCCACATCCACAAGTATCTGTTTCATCATCACACATTGGCATATGGCCTATCTCACCAGCAGCACCATTTACACCAGTAATAATCTTTCCTCCAATGATTACTCCACCACCTACACCTGTACCAAGTGTAATCATAACCATATCTTTTGTGCCTTCGCCGCTGCCCTTGAACATTTCACCAAGTGCCGCAACATTTGCATCATTTCCACATTTTACATTAACTTCTCCGAAGATTTCTTTGAATTTTTCACCCACATTAAAAATATCCCATCCAAGATTTACGCATTTAAGGACTGTTCCATCGTCTGTAACTGCACCAGGGATTCCAAGACCTACACCAATAACATCACTCTTTGTAAGATTATTTACTGTAAGAATCTCTGTTATCTTTGCACATATATCAGGAATAATAAGCTTTCCACCATCTTCTTTTCTTGTAGGAATTTCACACTGTGTTTTAAGAACTCCCTGTTCATCAAACATTCCCATTTTTACCGTTGTTCCACCAATATCAACACCAAAACAAACTTTACTCATTTTCTTAAACTACCTCCACAATATATTTCTATTCGTCTTCTTCCATACCTTTTACAAGATTTCTCTGTACTCTGTTGTATAACTCCTGAGCAGCATTGTAGCCCATTGTACGCTGACGATGGTTAACTGCTGCCGTTTCTACGATAACCGCAAGATTTCTACCAGGTCTTATTGGAATTGAATGACATGCAACTTTATTTCCAAGAAACTCAATGTAATCCTCTGTTAATCCAAGTCTGTCATATTCCTTGTCCTTGCTCCACTCTTCAAGTCTGATAACCATATCAACATTCTGTGTATCCTTGACACTTCCAACACCGAACATAGTCTTGACATCAACTATACCAATACCACGTAATTCAATAAAGTGCTTGGTTGTTTCTGGAGCAGTACCCACAAGTGTCTGATCACTTACCTTGTGTAACTCAACAACATCATCTGTTACAAGTCGGTGACCTCTTTTGATAAGCTCAAGAGCTGCCTCGCTCTTACCAATACCACTTTCACCCATAATCAAAACACCTTCGCCATACACATCAACTAAAACACCATGAATTGAAATACATGGTGCAAGCATTGTTTTAAGCCATCTGATAATCTCTGATGTAAAATCAGATGTAGTCTTTTCTGTAACAAGAACGGGTACTCCATGCTTTATACCGGCATTAATGATATCTTCATCCGGTTCCAGTCCTCTACAATATATAATGCAAGGAAACTTCAATGCCATAAGATTATCATAAGCTTCTATTCTCTTATCTTTTGGCATCTGTTCCACGTAAGTATATTCCGCATATCCCATAATCTGTACACGCTCGCATGCAAAATGCTCAAAATATCCAAATAATCCAAGACTAGGTCTGTTGATATCAGGAACTGTAATCTTAATAGCATTCAAATCTATCTCGGGTGTACAATTTCTTAAATTATAATTAGCTGCTAATTTAGCCACTTTTACAAATGCTGATGAAAGTGCCATATATATTCCTCCGTTCAAAGTTGATTACATTTATTGTAACCCAATTTCCATTTTTTTTCTACTCATTCTCCGAATCTTTTGATAATTTTTCCTGTTTTTTATTTCTGAAAAAATCATATATATTGTTTGCGACTTCAATATTCATACCCGGCACCTTTGCAAGTTCTTCAACCTCTGCCGCCTTAATATCTTCTATAGATTTAAAATGACGCATAAGTGCCTTTCTTCTTGTTTTTCCAACTCCCTTGATATCATCAAGAATAGAGTGGATTTGATTTTTGCTTCTAAGACTCTTATGAAATTCAATGGCAAATCTATGGGCTTCATCCTGGATTCTTGTAATAAGCTTGAATACTTCTCCGTGTGTATCTATTGGTATCTCAATCCCGTTAACAAATAATCCTCTTGTCCTATGATGATCATCTTTCACCATACCGCAGACAGGTATATCAAGTTTAAGTTCTCTCAATACTTCCAGAGCAATATTAACCTGACCGATACCTCCATCCATCATAATGAGATCTGGAAATGTAGCAAACTTTCCAATACTGTATTCTGAAGTTTCAAATTCTTTCTGTTCCTCAAGACCATGCGTAAATCTTCTTGTAAGAACTTCCTTCATACTGCTATAATCATCAGGTCCAACAACCGTCTTTATCTTAAACTTTCTGTAGTCATTTCTCTTCGGCCTTCCCTTTTCATACACAATCATTGAGCCAACAGAAAGCAGTCCTGCCGTATTAGAAATATCATAAGCTTCCATCCTGAATGTATCATTGCTGCTTTTAATGCCAAGCATATTAAACAATTCCTTTGCAGCTCCAATGGTTCTCTCTTCTTCCCGCATAATTTTTTCTTTATCTTTATCCAGAACCATTTTTGCATTTTTATAGGCAAGCTCCACCATCTTTTCTTTTTCACCCTTTTTAGGTGATATGAGTTTCACTTTGCTTCCTCTTATTTTTGAAAGCCATATTGATATTACCTCACCTTCCGGCAATTCAACAGGTAGTAATATCTCCTTTGGTACAAAAGGTGTTCCTGAGTAGTATTGTTTAATAAAACTTTCAAGAATATTCTCGCCTTTTTCCATATAATCTGTTGTCATATGAAAATGTTCTCTTCCTATTACTTTTCCGTCTCTTATAAAGAATACCTGTACAACTGCATCAAAGTCTTCAGATGCATATGCTATTACATCTCTATCCATAAACTCATCAGATGTTATCTTTTGTTTCTGTGCAATAGCTTTTACACTATTTAGCAAATCTCTGTATGTTGCAGCCTTCTCAAATTCCATTTCTTCTGATGCTGCATACATCTTGTCCTCTAATTCCTTGGTAATCTTTGTGTACTTTCCATTTAAGAATTCTATAGTTTCATCTATATTCTTTCTATACGATTCTTTATCTATATATCCCATACAAGGTCCATTGCACTGACCAATATGGTAATTCAAACATACCCTGCCCTTTCCAATATCTTTAGGAAGTGATCTGTTGCAGGACCTTATTTTATATATCTTTCTAAGTAATTCAATAGTGTCATTTACCGCTCCTGCACTTGTATATGGTCCAAAATATCTTGATTTATCTTTTTTCATTTCTCTTGAAAAAAGAATTCTAGGATACTCTTCTCCTACGGTAACTTTTATATATGGATACGTTTTATCATCCTTCAACATAGTATTATATTTTGGTCTATGTTTTTTTATTAAATTGCATTCTAAAATAAGTGCCTCAAGTTCGGAGTCAGTTACTATGTATTCAAAGTAACTGATATGAGACACCATATGTTCAATCTTGGCAGTTTTATTTGTACTCTCTCTAAAATACTGTCGCACACGATTTCTAAGGCTGATTGCTTTTCCAACGTATATAATTTCATCATCCTTATTGTGCATTAAATATACTCCCGGGGATGCCGGGAGTTTCTTTAATTCATCTTCAATAACAAACATTTTTAATTTTCACCATTTACTTCTTTAAAAATATCCATGAACTGTTTTCCTGTAATTGTTTCATGTTCAAAGAGATATTCTGCAATCTTATCAAGAGCATCTCTATGTTCAGAAAGCTGTTTCTTTGCACTTTCAAAGCATTCTTTAAGAATCTTCTTAACCTCTTCATCTATTTCTGCAGCAGTTACATCGGAACAGTTAAGTGCTGTTCTACCAGACAGGTACTTATCTTCAACCTTTTCAAGTGACATAAGTCCAAACTTTTCAGACATACCATACTGTGTAATCATAGCTCTGGCAAGTTCTGTAGCTTTTTCCATATCATTTGATGCTCCGGTAGTAACCGTATCAAATACTATTTCTTCGGCAGCTCTACCTGCGAGAAGTGTTGTAATACGAGCAATGAGTTCATCCTTTGTCATAAGGTATTTTTCCTCTTCAGGTACCTGCATTACATAACCAAGTGAACCCATTGTTCTTGGAACAATAGTAATCTTCTGAACTGGTTCAGCATTCTTCTCCAGTGCTGTAACAAGCGCATGACCAACCTCATGATATGCAACTGTTCTTTTTTCCTGCTCTCCAAGAATTCTGTCTTTCTTTTCCTTACCTGCAATAACTACCTCAACAGATTCGAATAAGTCTTCCTGACTAATTGCTTTTCTACCGCTCTTAACAGCTAAAATAGCTGCTTCATTTATCATATTTGCAAGGTCTGAACCAACTGCACCTGAGGTTGCAAGACCGATAGCATCTAAATCTACAGTTTCATCCATAGCAACATCTTTTGAATGAACCTTTAATGTTTCTATTCTTCCCTTTAAATCAGGTTTTTCAACGATTATTCTTCTGTCAAAACGACCTGGTCTAAGAAGAGCTTTATCAAGCACTTCCGGTCTGTTAGTAGCAGCAAGAATAAATATACCCTTTGACGAATCAAATCCATCCATTTCAGAAAGCAGCTGATTAAGTGTCTGCTCACGTTCGTCATTTCCACCACCGTATTTAGAATCTCTATTCTTACCTATAGCATCTATTTCGTCTATAAATATGATACATGGTGCACTCTGCTGTGCCTGTTTAAACAAATCCCTGACTCTTGATGCACCAACACCAACGTATAATTCCACGAAATCAGAACCTGATAACGAGAAGAATGGTACATTTGCCTCACCAGCAACTGCTTTAGCAAGAAGTGTTTTACCAGTACCAGGAGGTCCAACAAGTAATGCTCCCTTTGGCAACTTAGCACCAACGCTTGCATATTTCTGAGGATTGTGTAAGAAATCAACTATTTCAGTCAATGATTCCTTTGCCTCATCCTGACCTGCTACATCAAGGAATGTAACACCAGTCTCTTTCTGCATATACATCTTTGCCTTTGACTTTCCAACGCCCATGGCACCGCCACCCATTTTCTTCATAATCATACCCATGAAGAAATATATGAGTGCAAACGGAATAACCCATGAAAGAATTATCTCAAGTATAGATGTTCCTGTATCTGAACTGTTTGCCTTAAACTCAACTCCCGACTCAGCTAATGTATTATAAAGTGCATCTACACTAATCGCAGACGTATAATAGGTTTTCTTAATTACATTTTGTGTAGAAGTCTGTGTCTCGCCATCTATTGGTGTAATAATAATCTTTCCGGAATTCTCGATAACAACTGATTTTACCTTGCCATTTTCAATCATATCAAGAAACTTATCATATGTTATTTCTTCTGATGTTGCATTTGTATACAATGTTGTAATGGCCGTAACTGCAAAAATTGTAAAAATAGCTGCTATCAGAATAACAAGAAAATTCTGTTTTTTCTTGCCATTATTACTGTTATTGTCATTTCTATTTTGATTGTTCTGGTTATTGTAATTGTTCATATCGTTCTGGTCGCTAAAATTGCTCTGCTGCCCATACATATTACCTGGTCCAAATCCTCCGTTTTGTCCGTAACCATTACCTCTTCCATATCCATTTCCAGGAACGAATCTTCCATCTCTGCCATATACATTTCCACGATTTGAATTTGGCATATAACCATTGCCAGGCATATTGTTTTCTGTCAAATTACCCGGCTGTCCATATGGTCCTCTTACATTATTACCTGTTTTTCCTTCGTTTACAGCAGATTCATTTGTATCTATATTGTTGCTGTTTAAATTTGAATCTTTATTTTCAAATTCATTATCAGCATTTTTCAATCCATTATCTGGATTTTTTTCGTAACTATTATCCATAATAACCTCTTTCTATTTTATCCATTCAAGGTTTCATCTACTCTGAACCAATATAGATTATAATGATTTTTTTTAATTAAATCAATATTATACAGTTTTATTAATCCATTTTTTATTTTTCCACCTGATAAACATAATAATTCCTCGTATAACTTCATCAATTCCAAGAGCCAGCCACACTCCAACGAATCCCATATCAAATACAATTCCAAATACATATGATAATAACACAGCGATAAACCAGTTCGATAAAATACCTATAATAACAGGAAATCTGACATCTCCTGCTGCTCTTAGTGCTCCAATAATAATTAAATTTGCACTTCTTCCCGCTTCATTGATGAAATCAAGAGCAAAAATTATTACTCCAAGTTTTATTATCTCTTCACTGTCAGTAAAGTATCCCAGAATATATTTTCCAAATATCAGACAGCATGCTGTAATGACCATTGATAAAGAAAATCCTTTAAAGAAAGAATTAAGACATAACTTATATGCTTCATCCTTCTTTCCAGCACCTACTTTCCACCCTATCATAATGGATGTTCCCTGTGCAATTGCCACTGCAAAAAGATAATTGTAGTTTGTAATAGTACTTACATATGTATTCGTTATAACTGCCACGCTTCCAATTGTCGAAACTACACGAGTAATCATAATCCTTGCCAGATTATATGAAATTGTTTCTCCTGCTGAAGGCAGTCCAAGATTTAATATCTTTTTTAATTCTTCTTTTTGGAAGGAAATTACATGTTTGATTTTCAAATTTTTTGCAACAGTTTTTAGGGCATATATTCCAAGTACAAACAACGCAATCACCTTGCTAATTGTTGTGGAAACAGCAGCTCCTTTTGCACCCATTTCTGGAAACGGACCATGACCAAAGATAAGCATATAGTTCATTCCAATATTCAAAAGGTTCATACAAAGAGTATTTATCATACACATCTTTGTTTTTCCATAACTGCGTAAAACAGCCGAGAAAGTATTTACGATTGCCTGAACAAATACAAATCCGCCAACAATATTCATATATTCAATGCCTTCATTGAATAGTTCCTCTTCAAGTTTCATAAAATGCAGTAATTCTTCTGAAAATACTACCATTATAATACTCATTACTATTCCAAAAAATGCATTTACCTGTAGCGCAGCTCCTATAAGCTTTGATATTTCTTCGTCACTTTTTTTCGCACCAATATACTGTGCACAGATAATAGCAGTACCTGTAGTAATTATTGTAAAAATAAGGCCTGATAATCCTACCACCTGATTTACAACACCTATGGCTCCAGCAGCATTGTCAGAATATTTTCCAAGCATAAAAACATCTACGCTTCCAAGAAGCATAAAGAAAAAAGATTCTAAAAATATTGGCCATGTTAACGATAATAATTTCTGTTTCATTTCGTTCATACCTCCAGAATATGTGTCTTTTGTACAATCATTATTTTATTTATCACGTATATTTCAATTTATATTCTATTATAATCTTTTCTATTTTTATTTCTAATATCTTTTTAATTTTTGTAATACTATTCTATTATTTTTATGATTATATTTATGTTTATGATCATTTTTTGACACCTTTGCGACATTTTTTTGTTTAATTTTACCAAATAATGTGTTAAAATATTATGATGTTAGGGTCAAAAGCCCCAAACTATGATGGATAGAAGCCCTACAATTTTCTATCTAGGTTTAAGGAGGAAACTAAATTGAAAAACAGAAAGCTTATGGCTTTAGCTACTTCGGTAGTTCTTGCCACTTCCCTTTTTGCAGGTTGTGGTTCTGACAAAACAGACGAAACTACAACTACTACTATTACTGATAACAAAGGTACAACTGATAACGGTCAATCAGGTACAAGAGTTGAATCTACAAATGAATATGGTTTATGTGAAAACATTGAAGATGGAACAATTCTCCACTGTTTCTCATGGTCATTTCAGAGTATTATGGAATCTCTCGATGATATAGCTCTTTCTGGTTATACATCAATCCAGACTTCTCCAATTAATGCATGTTATGACGGTGGCGATGCCGGTGTAGATCTTTTCGGTCAGGGAAAATGGTATTATCACTATCAGCCAACAGATTGGACTATTGGTAACTATCAGTTAGGAACAAAAGAAGAATTCAAAGCCTTATGTGATGCTGCACATGAACGTGGTATTAAGGTTATCGTTGACGTAGTTCCAAACCACACAACAAAAAGTACTGACGCTATAAGTGCTGATTTCATTGAAGCAGTTGGTGGTATGGATAAAATGTACCACAGCGATGGATACACAGCTATTGTTGATTACAAGAACAGAAAGCAGTGTACACTTAATGCTTCAGGTGGATTATATGATGTAAATACAGAAAATCCAAAATTCCAAGATTACTTTATTTCATACTTAAATGAATGTATTGATTGTGGTGCCGACGGATTCCGTTATGATACCGCTAAGCATATTGGTTTAGCAGATGACCCACAGGATGATTCAAGTCTTCCAAACAACTTCTGGGATAGAGTTACAACAGAAATTACAGATGCTGATAAGATTTTCAACTATGGTGAAGTTCTTCAGGATGGTGGAGAGCGAATCAATGACTATATCGATAAAATCGGTGCAACAACAGCTAGTTCTTATGGTTCATCACTTAGATCTGCAATAACAACTGCAAACCTTACAGCTGACAGCATCAAAGATCTTAAGCTTGGAAGCGACAAGACAAGTGTTGTTACATGGGTAGAATCTCATGACAACTACACAGGAACAGAAAAAACATATTCTCAATTAGACAATACAAGAATCAATCTTGGTTGGACAATTCTTGCTGCAAGAAATGTTGGTACACCTTTGTTCTTCTCAAGACCATATGGTGCAACTGCTTCTAATATGTGGGGAACATTCAACAAGATTGGTATGTCAGGCGATTTCTTATATAAGGATAGCACAGTAGTTGCTGCAAATCACTTTAGAAATGCTATGAATGGTCTTGGCGAAAACCTTTTCAATCCTTCAGATGCTACAAATGTACTTTTCATTGAAAGAGGTACAAAAGGTCTTGTAATTGTAAATGCCAGCTCATTCGGATATGACTTTAATGAAAGCACAAATCTTGAAGATGGTGATTACATAGACAGAGTAGATGGTTCTACAACATATACAGTTAAAGATGGTAAGATTTCAGGTTCTATTCTTGGCAAAACAGCAATTGTACTTTATAATGAAGGTTATGTAGACTTAAAGACTCCTGCATTAGTAAAAGTTGATGACTCAACATCAGGTACAATTATCGGTGATTCAGTAGATGTAACACTTGTTGCAGAAGATGCAAAGGTATCAAAATACAAAATCAACGATGGCGAATATACAGAATACTCAAATGGAGATACAGTTACTATCGGTAGTGATATCGTCCCAGGAGAAATTGAAACTCTTACTGTATATGGAGAAAACGAAGCTGGAAAAGTATCTACTATGACATATATATTCAAAAAGATTGATGCTATTACATCAGGTACAAAGATTTATTTTGAAAAGCCTGCTGACTGGGCAGATACAATATATGCTTACATCTATGATGAAACATCATACAGCTATACAAAGGAAAGCGCTGCTTGGCCAGGTGCTGCTATGACATTAGAATCAGATGGTACATATAGCTACACATTTACATCTGATTGGCTTGCTCCTCTTGTAATATTTACAGATGGTCATAATCAGTCAAATGGTCAGATGGAGCCAGGTGCAGTCGTTGTAAAGGATAAAGTATATTCTTTAAACTAATTTATACAAATTAGATTGTTTATATTATTTCTTTACATTATTTCTTTATATTAGTACAATCTACAAATACCACATCCCAATTGGGGTGTGGTATTTTTTTCATGCTAATATAGCTTTTCGTATTCTATCTTGTATTCAATTCTGTATTCTATCGTGTACTCTATTTTGTATTCTTAGCTTGTATACTTCTATTGTTTCTTATGTTTTACGTGTTTTTTATTGATTTCCTCTTTTTAGAACGTAAATTTCTCTGACTCCCAGTTTGTCTTTTCTTGTTTCTTTCTGGATTTACGGCTTTTTTGTTATTTTCCTCTTTTTAGAACGTAAATTTCTCTGACTCCCTGTTTGTCTTTTCTTGTTTCTTTCTAGATTTACGGCTTTTTTGTTATTTTTCTCTTTTTAGACCGTAAAATCTCAGAATTAATATTTCTTGTATCAAGAGACAAAAAATTCTCCAATATGTCATCATATTGGAGAATTTTCTCTTTTTATCCATACATTTTTTATTCTATTAACATCTTACCTTGTTAATATCTTACCATATTAATATCTTATCCAAAGAGCATCTTAGCCTAAAACATCTTACACGAGCAACATTTTATCAGACATAACATCTTTAGCTGATGCAGAATACATTTGCATTAAATCCTGAGTTGTCATACCTTTTCTTTGTTCTCCATCAATATCTATAAGCAACCTTCCCTGACTAAGCACAATTGTTCTATTGCCAAAATCAAGTGCATTCTGAATGTTATGAGTAATCATAAGTGTTGTAATATTATTTTCTTTTACAATCTTATCTGTAATCTCCATTACCTTTTCAGCTGTCTTTGGATCAAGTGCTGCCGTATGTTCATCAAGAAGCATAAGCTTTGGTGTAACTATTGTAGCCATCATAAGAGTAAGTGCCTGTCTCTGTCCTCCCGACAATAAACCTACAGGCGTCTTCATTCTATTTTCAAGACCAAGTCCTAAATCAGCAAGCTTTTCTCTAAATAATGCAATGTCTTTCTTTGAAATACCAAATGCCAGTGTTCTCTTCTTGCCTCTTCCATATGCCAATCCTAAATTTTCTTCAATTGTCATATTCGGTGCAGTTCCCTTCAAAGGATCCTGAAATAACCTTCCGATATATTTTGCACGCTGATATTCTTTAAGTTTTGTAACATTTTTACCACCTAAAAATATCTTTCCGGCATCTACAGGATATGTACCACAGATTACATTCATAAGTGTGGATTTACCCGCACCATTTGAGCCAATTACAGTTACAAAATCACCGTCTTTTATATGAAGAGAAAAATCCGACAATGCTTTTCTTTCATTAACAGTACCTTTATTAAAAGATATACTAACATTTTCAAGCTTAAGCATTATTATCCTCCTCTCCATTACTTGCATTTACAACATTCTTTTTAACCATCTTCGATAACATTGATTCCAGCTTTTTCTTTCCAACTGGTATCAAAATAGCCACTGTAACAATTAACGCAGAGAAAATCTTGAAATCTATAGACTTCATACCAAGCGAAATAGCAATACTTAATACAAATCTATATGAAACAGCGCCTACAACTGACGAGAGAATACATGAAACAATAGTATGTTTTCCAAAGAATACTTCGCCAATTATTATCGATGCGCATCCTGCCACAAGCATACCTGTTCCACCATTTGCATCACCATTAGACTGATACTGGGCAAGCACGCCACCACACAATGCTACATATGCATTGGCAATGGCAAATCCAATAATCTTCATTCTATCTGAATTAATAGATGATGCTCTAACCATGAACTCATTATCACCAGTTGCGCGAATAGCCATACCTACCTGTGTATTAAGGAACCAATATATAAACACTACTGCAAGTAATAGCACTCCACCAAGAACAATGAGTTTGACTGGAGCGTCAGCTCCAAGCTTTTCCTCAAAGAACGAAAAGATTGTATCTTTCTTCCAGAGAGAAATATTTGGATTTCCACCCATTATATGCAGATTTATGGAATATAAAGCTGTAAGCGTAATAATACCTGAAAGTATAGGCTGCACCTTAAATTTTGTCTGCAAAGTACCTGTAACAATACCAGCTAACGCCCCTGCTACAATTGAAAGTAACAGACCAATAAACGGATGGCCTTCAAGGGCTGACATAACAGAAACTGCTACACCAAGCGTAAAGCTGCCATCTACTGTAAGATCTGGTATATCAAGTATTCTAAGTGATATAAATATACCAATGGCAAGCAATGAATATGCCAACCCCTGCTCTATTGTACCTATTATCTGTGTCGATGTAAGAAGATTGCTTATTAGTATAACTAATATTGCAACTAATATTATATTTTTAACAGATTTTCCAATAAATTTCTTTGTCATAATAACCTCAATTATTCAAAGATAATTGTCTTTTCACCATTTAATATTTCTTCTGGTATTTCAATGCCAATCTCATCAGCTGTTGTCTTATTAATATAAGTACTTAAATCTTCATTAAATACTTTAACAGGAATCTCTGATGCCTTTTTATCACCCTTTAAGATTGAATCTACCATATTAGCTGTTTCAATACCGAGGTCTGTATATTCAATACCTACTGTACCAAAACCACCATCTTTAACCATTGAATCAGCGCCTACAAATATTGGTACTTTCTTGCTGTTAGCTACTTCAGCAACAACATTCATTGTTCCGGCGATTGTGTTATCATTTGGGCTAAATATTGCGTCTACATCTTCACATAATGACTCTGCAGCCATCTTAACTTCTGAAGAATTTGTAACTGCCATTTCCTTAACATCAATACCCTTTGAAGAACAATATTCCTTTACCTTTTCTAAACAAGCAACTGAATTCGCTTCACCTGAGTTATATAAATAACCAAGTGTTTCAATTTCCTTAATCTGTGTTGCAAAATCCAGAATCTTATCAATATCGAGTGCATCAGATGTACCTGTAATATTTCCACCTGTGCTTTCAAGCGAATCTACAATACCTGCTGCAACAGGATCTGTAACAGCTGAAAATACAACAGGTATTTTTTCAGAATATGGTGCTGCTAACTGAGCACATGGTGTTGTAATAGCAACAATGATATCACAACCTTCACCTTCAAAGCTCTGAAGAATAGATGTTACATTGCTTGCTTCACCATTGGCCTGCTGGCAATCTATTGTTACATTCTCACCATCATAGCCAAGCTCTTTAAGTCTGTTTACAACAGCATCTCTTATTGTATTAAGTGATGCATGTTCCATAATCTGAACAATACCAATCTTAATTTCCTTCTTTTCCCCATCTGCTGACTCTTCCTTGCCACATGCGCAAAGACTCAAAATCATAACAGCAGATAAAATGAGTGCTACTATCTTTTTCATTTTCATATGTCTTTCCTTCCTTTTTTGCAATTTTATCCTATTTTAAACCACTGACCCTTGTTTGTAAAGTTTCAAAGTTCTTTACAATATAAAAAAAATAATATAAAATACCATAAAATACTATAAAATAATTAAGAAAGGGATAAACATATGAAAAAGAAATTCTTAACACTTTTACTTTGCTTATCAACATTAAGCATCTTAGTTGCCTGTGGATCAAATGATTCAGATAAAAACAACAATTCACCTATTAAGAACCAATCACCTGAGGTACCTTCACAAAATTCACCATTATTGGGCAACTATTTTGATGATAAAACAATTACTGCAGATAATGTTCTAAATAACGATGACGATAATGATGATAATTCTGATGGCAATACTGTTACCAATGAAATTTCATCTAATAATACTGCTAGTAACAATAATTCTGCTGATGAAAATAATAATTCTACTATTAACAATAGTGCTCAAGAAGTACAAACAACTCCTACTCAAACAGAATATTCTTCCAAATTTAAAGATGTAAATGAATGTCTTGCAGACGAAGAGGTTATGCACGATATAACTATTATTAAATCACAAATAGAAGCAGAAGGTGGTTATTATGCAGATATCTATGGTAATTATGATACCATAGTATATAAATTTACATCTAAGACCAATATGATACCTGATGATGTTACATTTGACGGTTTTAAGATGTTTATGGATGCCTATTTAGAAGGCTCGAAACCTAACTTTCGAGCAATTGCAAATGAATTACAGCCGTATATAGAAGTTTCACCAATAAAAATTGTCGTAGAAATATACAATTTCGATAATACACTTGTTTCCAGAATAGAAGTAACCGCTGAATAAGTTTTCATCTCTTTACAATATCAAAAAAATAATATATAATTACTGATTGTATTGTAAATTTTTCAAATTAAGAGAGGGATAAAGATATGAAAAAGAAACTTTTAGCACTTTTACTTTGCTTATTAACATTAAGCATGTTAGCTGCATGTGGATCAAATGATTCAGATGATGGCGAAGAGTCAACAAGAAAAAACAAAACAACTGAAGCTTCATCACAGAAATCAACAGACAAAGATGATGATGATGATGACGATGTTGATGACGATGATGACGATGACGATGACGAAGAAGCAACAACACGTAAGCATTCAACATCTGCAGCTATGTTTGAAGATATTGATGAATATCTTGCAGATGAGACAGTAGCAAATCAGCTTGAATCACTTATTGAAATGTATGAAGGTCAGGGACTTGATGTAGCTATCTTCGGTGACTATGACACAATCACATATACATACACATACACAGAAGATATGTTAGCTTCTGGAATTACTCTTGATGAGATAGCTGAACAGTTAGATTCTTATTTTGAAACAGCTAAGTCTTCAATGCAGACATCTGTAAATCAGATTCAGTCATTAGTAGAAGTTTCACCAATAAAGAATGTTATTGAATACTACAACGTTGACGGTACACTTCTTTATACAATTACATTTACAGCTGAATAAATAATTTAGGTAGAAATATAAAAGAGGCTGTTGCTTTAACGAATGAGCAGATACAAATCGTTAATGCAACAGTCTCTTTTTTACATCTCTACCTTAAAGCTAATATATTCCTGATTATCTATTTCAAGTAATTCTATTGTGATATCTCCACCACATTTCTTTGCAATACGTTTAGCATTTGTTAATCCCAGTCCTCTTTTCGAACCCTTTGTAGAATATCCTTTTTGGAAAAACTTCGACATCTTTGAGTAATTCATATCTTTAACTTTGTTGCGTATCTCAAAATATACTTTATTATCTTCACTATCAAGAATAATATCTACAGTATTTAACTCATCCGTACATGCTTCGTATGCGTTATCGATAAGTGTTCCTATTATCTCTATAAGATTGTTTTCAGCCGTAGTTGAAACTATTTCAAAATTTCTTACCTGTATATTTACATTTATAAATTGTTGTGCTGCAACAATCTTACTATATATAAAACCTGCAAGGATTTTATCTGAAATCTTAAGCAATGCAATAAGCTGCCTTGAATCTTCAATATACATATTCTTAATATATTCAGATTGTGCTTTTACCAAATCATCGTAATTATCAATGGTAACATGCATATTAAGCACTGCATTTAAATGATTATCAAACTCATGCTGTCTTGCACGAATCTCTTTTGTCAAATCCTCAAGAGGTCTGATATACATTTTATAATTTTTTATAACCTTTTCCTGTCTTTTAATCTTTTTAAAGTTAAGTCTCCATTCAAAGAATCCCCATAAAATTAAAATGACTAAGAAAACAATTATAAAAGTAAATCTTAAATCAAGTTCCTTATGTACAAACATATCACAAAGCATTACCGCTGCCACACAGACACTTAAAATGCAGAATAGCCTGTACGCAAATCTTCTGGCTCTTTCAGACATTTTCATCCCCTACTGATTGTTAATTATTTTTTTTATTTTATCTTTGTATGTAATACCTATTTCAACCTGACTTCCATCTTCAAGCTTTATAATCCTGTTAACTACATCAAAGAACTTAACATGTTTCTTATTTACTACATACATTCTATGACATTGAACGAAATCTTCTGGCTCAACCTTTGTCATAAACTCCTTAATAGTCATATATGGAATCTTTATGCTTTCCTTTGTCATTTTAAACATAACTCCACGCGTTACAGCCTGAACATATTGAATAGCATCACACTTTATTCTGTAATTAATGCCATCCTTTTTGACTATAATATTTTTTTCTTCTGCCACTTTATCGTGCATTATTATTTTTCTAATTACATCTTCAACAGTCTGTCTATCATATGGCTTAACAATATATTGGTAACAATGTATCTCTCTAAACGCTGTCATTTCAAGTGATGCAATAGACGTAACCATTATTACCGGTGTAAACTCATACTTTCTATTTGTTCTAAGAAGTCTGGCAAATTCTATGCCGCTTTGGTCATCCTGATTATGAATATCAAGATTTATATCAATAAAGAATCCATTATATGTTTTATTATTATTTAGTAAAGCTTCCGCTTCCATAAAAGTAGCGGCAGAGTCGATATCTATCTCTCCTTCGCTACCATACGAGGCAATCATTTTCTCTAACGCCTCTCTACTTTCTTTTTGGTCTTCAAGAATCAATATATTTATCATTCTGCCGCTCCATATTGTTTATCTAGTTTTTCTTTCCAACTTCTGTTACAGATGTTACAAGACCTGCAAGGTTCTGTATCTCTGAAGGAATAATAATCTTTGTAGCCTGACCATCTGCAGCTTTTGCAAATGCTTCAAGACTCTTAAGCTTAATAACTGACTCATCAGCACCAGCCTCTTTAACAAATCTGATACCATCTGCATTAGCCTTTTGAATAGCTAAAATAGCTTCAGCCTGACCTTCTGCTTCTTTAATTGTAGCTTCTTTCTTAGCTTCTGCTCTAAGAATCTGTGCCTGTTTTTCAGCTTCTGCATCAAGAATAGCTGCTTCTTTCTTACCTTGTGCAACAAGGATAGAAGACTTCTTCTGACCTTCTGCAATGAGAATAGCTTCACGGCTTTCTCTTTCAGCTTTCATCTGCTTTTCCATCGCTTCATTGATTGATGGAGGTGGCATAATGTTCTTAAGCTCTACTCTGTTTACCTTGATTCCCCAAGGATCTGTTGCTCTATCAAGTTCAGATCTCATCTTTGAGTTAATAATTTCTCTTGATGTTAATGTTTCATCAAGTACTAATTCACCGATGATATTTCTTAATGTTGTTGCTGTAAGGTTTTCAATAGCCATAATTGGATTTTCAACACCATAAGCATATAACTTTGGATCTGTTATCTGGAAGAAGATAACTGTATCAATTCTCATTGTAACGTTATCTTTTGTGATAACTGGCTGAGGTGGGAAATCACAAACCTGTTCCTTTAATATTACTTTTCTTGCAACCTTGTCTAAAATAGGTGCCTTTAAGTGAATACCTACTGACCATGTCTCCTTGTATCCACCAAGTCTTTCAATAACAAAAGCCTGTGCCTGTGGAACTATCTTGATACATGAGATAAGTAATAGTAATAAAGCTACTACAACGATCAAGAGTATCCAAAGACCTGCGTTTAAATTTGATGCTAACATATCTTTCCTCTCCTTCTCTTTTATTGTTAATGTTTTTACATCCTTACACTTTATGATAGTTTATATATCTTTGCATTCTTCAAGAATAAGTTTTACTCCATCGATATGAACTATCTTTGCAAGTTTATCTTTTTCGATGATTTGACCATCTTTTTCAGCTCTTGCTGTCCATTCAACACCATTCACAACAGCTGTTCCTGTTGAGTTAATGTTATCAACTCTTTCTGTAACTCTAACAACCTTTCCAATTATTCCTTCATAATTTGTCTTAAGCTTATTGGAGTTAATGTACTTTGTAGCAAAAGGTCTTGTAAATACCAGCAAAACTACTGACACTATAAAGAATACAACAACTTGCCATACAAAATCAAGTCCAATTGCATTTGCTAATAATGCAACTAAAGAACCACCTGCGAACCAAATGGTTGTCAATCCAACCGTTATTATTTCAACTATTAAAAATAAAATGAATAAAACGAGCCAAAATATTGCTTCTTGCATAGCTATTACCTTCCTTTCTCTTAACGAATTCTTTATTTCATGTATATATGATAACTTATTAAAATGTCATGTTTTTAATGACAAAAGACATTTTGAGATTTTTTTCTTCAAAATAATCATATATGAGAAATAAATTTAATACAATAATTCTTGAGTGAATGAGTTATATTTCGTCTTGAAAAAATTCCGAAAGTTCTTTTGAAGCTTCTTCCCACTGTTCCATCGTATCCATAAGCTTAATTTCAAGTTCATCTATATGTCCCTGAATCTCTGTAAGTTTATAGTATGCTGATGCATTTTCAGGAGCATTTAGTTCTTCCTTGTATTTTGCTATATCATCTTCCAGTTCTTCTATGATTTTCTCAAACTTTGATATCTTTTTTTCAAGCTTTGAACGCTCCTTTCCGGGATTATCATAATTCTTTACTTTCTTTTGTTCAGACTGAATATCATTTTCAGGTTGTTTTGTAACGAATGAAAACGGTGTCTTTCCTGTTAATGACTTTGAATTACTGCTTTCGTCAATTTCTGCTTCAAGAGCTTTCTTTTTCATATAATCATCATAACCAAATGAGAAAAAGTCTGTGTAACCATTTTCAAATACTACAAGCTTATTAGATATTCTTTTAATAAAATATCTATCATGTGAAACAAATAAAATTGTTCCTTCAAATTTCAAAAGCATCTGTTCAAGTGTTTCTTTTCCAACTATATCCATATGGTTAGTTGGTTCGTCAAGAATCAGAAAGTTCGGTCTTCTTTTAAGAATCTTACACAAAGCAAGACGTACTCTTTCACCACCCGAAAGCATATTTACCTTTTTAAATACTGCATCTTGTGAAAAAAGAAATGCTCCAAGGTCACTTCTTACCTCTGTTTCAGTAAGTGTTGGAAACTCATCATGGTAATCATCAATGACCTGTTTGTCACTTGTATAACTTGCCATCTGCTGATCAAAATATCCTATATCTACTCTAAGACCAGTATGATATTCACCGGATACTGGTGGTATCATACCCATTATAGTTTTTAAAAACGTTGACTTTCCAAGTCCATTTCCACCTATAATACCTATCTTGTCACCTCTTGTAACTGTAAAATTAACAGTAGAAAGAACTTTTCCATCATAACCAACACCAAGATTCATAACATTCAAAACTTCTTTACCTGTTGTTTCTAAAGGTGTGAGATTTGCATGAAATGTCTTATTATCATACTGGTCTGGTGCTTCTATTTTATCCATATGTTCAATAGCTTTTAGCTTTGAACGTGTCATGGCCACCTTTGTAG
The DNA here is from genome assembly GCA_045126215.1 of Lachnospiraceae bacterium. Classification (GTDB taxonomy): domain Bacteria; phylum Bacillota; class Clostridia; order Lachnospirales; family Lachnospiraceae; genus SVEL01. The sequence goes on from JBGVOD010000029.1 coordinate 51,242, forward strand.
GCTTATTTTTAAATTTATCAACAATGGTATTAAGTCTTGCTATCTCTTTTTGCTGAAGTTCATAGTCCTTCTGTTGTTTTTCGTGTTCTTCCTTTTTGCGAATTATAAAATCAGAATAGTTTCCCACATATCTCTTTGCTGTTCCATACTCTATCTCGTATACAACTTCCGCAATATTATCTAAAAACATTCTATCATGAGACACTATTACAACAGCCTTACTATAGTTCTTTAAATACCCTTCCAGCCATTCCACTGTAGAAATGTCAAGGTGGTTTGTAGGCTCATCAAGTAACAAAATATCAGGCTTACTTAAAAGCATTCTGATAAATGCTATTCTTGTCTTCTGACCTCCCGAAAACTGATTCAATGATTTCTTCTTATCTTCTTCAGTAAATCCGAATTTTCTTACCATCGTTTCAAATTCTTTTTCATAGTAATATCCACCCTGCATTCTGAAGTTTTCTTCATATTCCGCATAGCTCTTAACATTTCTTTCGGATGGATCATCATTCATTCTCTGAAGTCTTCTATCCAGTTCTTCCTTCATCTGAACCATTGGAAGAAATACTTTTCTTATCTCTTCCTCCATAGTTATTGATTCGTCCTCAAAGGCCATCTGTTTCAAATATCCTATTGTTGGATTTCCTGATTTTGCAATAAAAATATCTTCATCACTGTCTCTTTTTGATAGCTCTACTTCACCTGAAATAAGCTTAAGCAAAGTAGTCTTACCACAACCATTTCTTCCAACAACGGCTATTTTCTCTGTATTCCTTATTTCAAAATTTATTCCATGTAAAATGACATCGGCGCCGAAACTAACAGCGCCATTGTTTATCTTGTATAACATATTTTTCCTTTATTTCTAAAACTCTAAATCTTTCTCTTCTTTTCCTGAAGCATTTTTATTCACTACAAATACTATGCCAATGGCAAGGTTAATAAATGCAAATATTGAAACTGCTCCGTAAAATAAAAGCATTAACGAATCTAATCCTGCTATGGCAGTGGCAAGTATATACCATACGATTCTTTCTTTCTGTTTAGCCTTTATTGACAGCACAACAACTACTATACCTGTAATAACTATCATCAATTGATATACCATAAATATATTATGCGCAGTTTCAGATAAATTGTCTGTACTTATTAATCCAAATTGAAACGCAAAGAAACTGACCGCTAATGCACCATGTATAATATTTAGTATTGCACATGGAAATATAAATTTTTTTGTATCTTTTTTTGAATAATGTTTGTATTCCATAATAACTATCCTTCTATCATAAAAATTTCTATTCTGCAAACTATTTATTTTAAAAATCCCTTGATTATTGTATCCTGGGCTTCTTCATCTGTAAGGCCTAATGTCTTTAACTTAAGAATCTGTTCCCCTGCAATTTTGCCAATTGCAGCTTCATGTATTAATTCTGCATCAAGATGTGCAGCTTCAAGGGCAGGCATAGCCTTTACTTTTCCCTGGTCTACAAGAATAGCGTCACACTCTGAATGTCCTTTACATCTGTTCTTGCCGTTAATGCATGATACAAACTCCTGATAAGAATTTCCTCTTGCAACTGATCTTGACATCAAATCTACTGATGAATCTTCTCCGTCCATATCAACCACAAAATCTGTCTTTGCATAATCATCGTCATTTGTCATAATCCTCTCACGAACAACAATTTTAGCTCTATCCCCAACCTTTGCAGTAGTCTTTCTAAGTGTAGAATTTACACCTCCAAGCTGTACTGTATCCATTTCAAGGTATGCATCTTCTTCAAGAACAGCGTCTGTAACAGGATCAATTCTTCTAAAGGCTTTTCCTTTACCCTTTCCAAGATGTTTTTCCTGATAAAGAACCTTTGCTCCCTTCTTCAAAAAAAATCTGTGTATTCCATTATGTTTTGCTTCTCCTTCATTATCAGCGTGAATACCACATCCTGCAATAATTGTCACATCTGCATTTTCCCCTACAAAGAAATCATTATATACCAAGTCACTAACATTATTTCTTGTAACACATGCCGGTATATATACTCGCTCTCCCTTTGTATTAGGTGCAATGTGAATCTCAATACCAGACTTGTCCTCTTTTGGAATAATCTTTATATTCTCACTTGACTGCCTTCCTACACATTGGCCATCCTCTCTGATATTATACGCACCTTTAAATTCCCCTTTAAAATCCGATATTTCCTTTAAAAGTTCTTCTGTTACCTTATTCATTTATAGTCTCCTTTCCAATAGGACACATAGTAGCATGTTCGCTTGCAAGAAGTCCTTTTAACACTTCATCCCTTTTACCTGCCTGTCTAATCTTTCCTTTTGCAATTACCACAATTTCATCAGCAATTTCAAGGATTCTCTCCTGATGTGAAATAATCAGTAATGTTCCATTATGTTCCTTTTTTAGATTCTGGAATGTTTCAACAAGCTTAGTAAAGCTCCACAAATCGATACCTGCCTCAGGTTCATCAAATATTGACAATTCTGCATTTCTGGCAAGAACCGATGCAATCTCTATACGTTTCATTTCTCCACCCGAAAGTCCTGAATTCAATTCTCTGTCAACATATTCCTTTGCACAAAGACCAACCTTTCCAAGCAAATCGCAAAGTTCATCTTCGTTCAGTTCTTTACCAGCTGCTAAATTCAATAAATCTCTTACATTGAGACCTTTAAACTTAACCGGCTGTTGAAAGGCATATCCAATACCCATCTTCGCTCTATCTGTAATGTCGGCATCTGTAATATCTTCGCCGTTAAAGATAATCTTTCCACCTGATGGTTTCTGAATACCTGCAATAAGCTTTGCAAGTGTTGTTTTTCCACCACCATTTGGGCCAGTTACAACAATAAGCTTACCTTTATCAACTGTATAAGAAATATCATCTATAACATTTTCGCCACCTGGTATTGTCCAAGCGATATTTTCTAATGTCAGCATATTTTCTCCTCTTTTCATTGCATACTATAACGTATAAACTATATTACTTTTTTGGCTTATTTGCAAGGAATTCTTGCAATTTCTAAAAAGAGGCTGTCGCCTCAACGATTTTTATTCGTTAAAGCTACAGCCTCCCATAGTTTATGATTTTTTAGTTCATATAATACAATGTAATATAATATTTATCTAGGCACAAAAACAACACGTTTTCTTTTCTCAATGATATATACTATTCCACCTATAATCATAAAAATTGATGCACCAAGTAATACAAATAATGATGGACCCCAACCGATAAGTCCCATATCTACATACGAAGAAAGATTATCTGAAAAATCTATGATTTCAAGCAAGGCTATTCCCAAAAGTAAAATACCATCTACCAGACTCATTACAGGAAGATAACATAATGTAAATATCAATCCCAAAACCAAAAGCACAGCCACAATTTTTCCATCAGGATATTCAAAAAGTGGCATATTTACATTTATAATTCTCTCACTTGATGTTGCTACATCAAGAAACAATGCAACTGTTCCTACAATAAGAGCAAGTATGCACATTATATATCCAACTCCTACATGATAAGGATGTTTTTTTAACGGTGGAAATGTGTATTGCTGATTTCCATACATCTGATTGTTCATCACCGGCTGACCACCGTACACCTGATTGTTCATCACCGGCTGACCACCATACATCTGATTGTTCATCACCGGCTGGGCTCCATACATCTGATTATTCATCATTGGCTGACCACCATACATTTGATTGTTCACCACCGGCTGATTACCATTCATCTGATTATTCATTACTGGCTGTTCTACAATATTTTCAGTTCCACAATTTTGACAGAAACGTGTTACTGTTTCTTTTCCACAACTTTTGCAAATCATATACCTGCCACTCCTCCAAAAAGTATTATAGTTATATTATACTTTATTTGAAATATTATGTACAGTATATATTTTGAGCCCGCGATATCACAAAACTATTCCACAATTAAGATTCTTACTTCTGTTTTTTTAACCTTTCTTGCCTTTATGTATGCAAACAATGCAAATAAAACTGTCATAAGAATTACTGGAATAATCATATACAAACAACTCATCTGCGATTCATAGCTGTACACTCCAAATTCAGAGAAGATAGCGTCAAACATTTTTCCACTAAAAATAAAGAATAAAATAATTCCAAGAACAGAACCCAAAAACGCTGTTATCGCAAATCTTGCTGCTAGTTGTGCTCTTATTTTTTTGTTGGTAAAGCCTATAGATTTATATATTCCATAATCTTTTTTCTCTCTGATTATAATTTTATCGCATACGATAAAAACTGTAATCATAACGAATATTCCACCTAATAAATATATCAATCCAGTCAATCCATTTATAGCAACAGATATTATATCTGCTCCATATTCGCTCATATTCTCTTTTGTACCCTTTATGAAATATTCATCACTTTCACCAAGCTTTGATGATACTTCCTTCAGAATATCTTGTATTTTCGTTTTATCATTTAACTTATAATATACATTTCCCCACACTCCAACATTACTATTTTGATTATTGTTTTCGCTAACTTTAACTATTCTTTTATATCCCTCATAACTCATTGCAAAATTTTTGCCTTGGTCATTTGCCGAATCATATACACCTGATATTATATAGTCAGCCTTTTCTCCCTCATGCTTTATTGTAATTTTATCACCAATCTGAAGGCCAAATCCATCAATAAGATAAGGAGTAACCATAATTTCATTATTGTATTTACATGCTCTTCCATCTATTATGTTTCTTATTTCTTCAGGTTTATCAAGAATATAACAATAGATTTGCATATCATCAAAAAGCAGATATTTTGAACTTACTTGATATTTCTCATAATCTGTGTATTTTCCAATTATATCTTCAACTTCTGTCTCTATTGCTTTATCATTGTATCCTGCAAACATATCACTATCTGTCAATGAAAATAGAGACATATCCCCATTTGCCCAAATACACGCATCATTCATCATAAGCATTGACAATGTAAGAACAGCTGTAACTGCAATTGCTGATATATATTGCTTTTTTTCAGAAATGAATTGTCTATATGCAATAGAACTGTTAAGCATTTTTTTAGAAATCGGTAATTTCAAAAAAGAAGAAAAATGTACACTGCTGTTTCCTTCATTTATCGCCTTGAGAGGTGATATCTTTGATATTTTTGTAGTTTTAATACAAATATATATGCAAATCATTAATAAAACTACGAGAATTATTCCAAGGATTAATAATATATCCAAATCATCTGATACATAGATTCCCATAGATGTAAGTGTTGTATTATTAATAAATCCAATAACTGGTGTCGACAATGGCATTCCAATAATCATACCTGCTGCTGCGGTACTAATATACCCTAAAATAAGAGCGACTTTTATTGACTTATTTGTCATTCCTACCGACTTTAATATTCCTATATTTTTATAATCAAGTTCTATACTGCTACTGATATTATGTCCCAGAACAACCAAAGCAGCCATCAATAACACAAAAACAAATACAATCAGAATTACGCTGAAAATATTTGTAAATGTCATCATATATTTTACAGCTTGTTCCCTAGATAGTGATATCCAGCAATAGTTTGCGTAGTTACTTACGCTATTAAGCTCTTTTTCAAACATAATAGATGACAGATTTGAATTTTTACTCTGAAATATATTTAACAATAATCCCTCGGAAAATCCTGCATATCCATCTTCACTCTCTTCATATTTGGTTCCCTCATCTGCCAGCGCTATCATCTTGTTAAAATCTTCTTCTGAAACAATCAATGTCTTAATACCCATAATAGAAGATCCCATATATGCATCTTCAAAAAATGACACAACCTTAAGTTCCATACTATCATATTTGTTTCCAAGTATAATAGTATCTCCTATTTTGCATCCATATAAATCCACAAAACTTACAGGTACAGATATTTCTCCTGTGTTTAACTCATTTTCAATAATTTCATTATCGCTATTATATTGTGTAAAGTGAATATTTTTATCTTTTTCACTAATAACAAACACTGTATTGTTTCCACTTTTTCCATTACAATCCTTTATATACGTATATATAGCCTCTGAAGCGTTAACGTTTGAAACATGGTCACTTTTTTCAATATTTTGAACAATTATCTCTGAATTTATACCTATTTTTTCAAGTTGATAATTACTATATGATGCAGCAAACATATCCCCAAATCCAGCTTCTTCAATTGCCTGCTCCTCTCTTTCATAAGAGTTTTTATAATATGTAATAACAGAAAATAAAGTTATGGAAACTATAAGCATTAAAACAAAAATACTTATATATACATTTTTACTCTTTTTCATATTTCCTTTTACAACAAGTGCAATATGTCTCAAAAAAGCCACCCCCTTACCACTGCATAGAATTCAACCATGCATTAACTTGGATTTCACGGCTTTTTCTATTTTCTTCATCATACTTCTGTAATTCTAACTCACCACATATTTTTCCATCTTCAATATATATAATTCTATTTGCTCTAAGTGCGGCTCTTACATCATGTGTTACCATCAGTATACTCTGACCTGAATTATTAAGTTCAGAAAATAGATTTAAAACATCTACAGAATTCTTTTTATTTAATGCTCCTGTAGGTTCATCAGCAAACAATATTCCCGGATTATTGATAACAGCTCTTGCAATAGCTCCTCTTTGTGCTTCTCCGCCTGATACCTGAAATGGTAATCTGTTTGCTGCCTCCATAATATTCATCTTAGAAAGGAGCTCTTTTGCTTTGGACACAACTTCTTTCTGTGAAAGTTTCTTATTCATATATCCCGGTACAAGAATATTTTCAAGAATAGAAAGATTTCCAACAAGGTGCACCTGCTGAAATACAAATCCAAACTCATTCACTCTTATATCTGCCATATTTTTTTCTTTGTACTTTGTTATATCATCACCTTTGTATATAACCTGACCTGATGTAGGGCGGTCCATACCTGATAAACAATATAAAAGTGTAGACTTTCCAGATCCTGATGCGCCCATAATTACTGTAAAGTCACCTTCATAAATTTTCATATCCAAATTATTTAAAACATGATTTTGAACACCTTCATTTGCAAAACTCTTGCATATCTGCCTGGCTTCTAAGATTACATTCTTCATTTTTGTACTCCTGCTTTCTTTTTACTTTCTTATTATTTTGACACTCATGCATCGCGTATAATATATAATAATTATTATTATGAAATCCTTAAGAAGTCATTTTTCTATATGCAACTTATGATAGTGGAAAATAGAGTTTCACCATAAGCCCATTATCATTATATAACTGGATTTTTCCGTTCATCTGCTCCATAATATATTTTGCAATGAAAAGGCCAAGTCCTGCTCCTTGTTCATTTTCAATATTCTTGCCACGGTAAAATTTATCGAACACAAAAGGCATATCTTCGTCTGTTATTCCTTTTCCATAATCCTTTATTGATACTATATACACTCTATCACAATTCATATCTAGATTTTCTAAATCATCAACTGCACTATCAGATATACTTGTGGCAATATCTATATTTCCTTCTTTTGCATATTTTTTTGCATTTGAAATTATATTTTCTATAACCTGAACTATACGATTACTATCTGCATTTTCTATTTCAGCTTCTATTATTTCACCTTTAATATTAATAACATTATCTATGTTCATATCATTAATTATATCTGTAATGATTTTACCTATATTTACCTTCTCCTTTTTCAATATCAAATGGTCTAAATCATGAAGCGAATGTATGAACATGTCATTTGTTATCTTTGTTACTTCATCACATTTTTTCATAATAACATTGGCATATCTGTTTCTTCTTTGGACATTATTATCCATATTCATAGTGAGTGCTTCTGCATATCCTCTTATAGATGCAATAGGCGTCTTAATATCATGGGATAATGTTGCAATTACCGTCTTATTGTTTTCTATTGCCGCCTGTTCATTTTTTCTTGCCTTGATAATTTCTGTACGCATATGATCAAATGCCCAAGTAAACTTTCCAAACATATTTACACGTTTGTATTTAAAGTCTTTTTCCAAATTACCGGATGCTATGATTTCGGCGTACTCTTCAAGTTCATCAAAAGGCTTAAGAATAATAAAATATATGTAAATAAATATTACTACTTCTGTTACCATTAAAAGAACATATGATATAACAAGAATACTACTTTCACTTTTATTTGCAGATTCTCTATCTTCTCTCATCCTTTCCATCAGATCACTTATCTTTTCAACAGAATCATCTGCATCCATTAAATATCCCTGTGATATTTCATTTAGTTCCACTATATATTCATTTACAACACTTTTCTCTTCGTTTTTTGATTCAGCAGAATTTTGATTATATAGAAGTATTAAAAATACTATTGTAGTTAATAATATACTGCCAAACATCATAATAAAAACTTTATTTTTTACACTCTTTTTCTTCATATTTGTGCCACAACCCTTATTTTTTATATATCCAATAAATATCCAATCCCCCATACCGTTTTGATAAACAACGGCTTTGAAGGATCCTCTTCAAACTTCTCCCGAAGCCATCTTATATGTACAGTAAGTGTTGATTGTTCAACTTCACTATATGGCCCCCAAACATTATTTAACAGTTGTTCTTTTGTAAGAGTTTTCCCTTTATTATCAATCATATAAATCAACAAATCATACTCTTTTGGTGATAATTCTACTCTGATATTATTCTTCATTACACATCTTGAATTCTTATCAACTACTATTGTCACACCACTCTTTAAAGTTATTTCCATATTTTCGATACCCATTCCAATTCCATATGTTCTTCTAATCAGAGAATTAATTCTAGACATCATTTCCTTTAATGAATATGGTTTTGCAAGATAATCATCAGCTCCTATATCAAGGCCATTCACCTTGTCATCCTCACTAGTCCTTGCACTAACAAATATTATAGGAACCTGGGACTTTAATCTAAGCTCTTTGCATAAATCAAATCCCAGTCCATCAGGCAGGTTTATATCCAATAGTATTAAATGTGGTGTTGTACCTGATAAAAATTCATAAGCTTCCTGTATATTATGTACATGTGATGGCTCATATCCATTATCCATCAACATATCACAAATAAGCATTGATAGTTCTTCATCATCATCTATTATTAATATATTCTTTTTTTTACATTCCATATCTTGTAACTCCTTGTGTAGATTATATAAGTATATGAATTTCAATATGTAATCATATAACCCATAATAAAAACATTTGAATTCTCTCTTCACATCATAAATTATATGAAATTTTTATTTTTATAACAAGATTTTACCTACAATCTTTTAATATCGCCTCTCTTGAACATTTGTTCGGTGAATGATATAATTGTTTTTAAACATAATAATTTATTATACGAAAGGAGACCTCTATGAAACAGAAACAATATTTATGTATCGATTTAAAATCTTTTTATGCATCAGTTGAATGTGTTGAGAGAGGTCTTGATTCAATGACTACCAACCTGGTTGTAGCTGATCCGGAAAGATCTGACAAAACAATATGTCTTGCAGTATCTCCATCTATGAAAAAGCTCGGTGTAAAAAATAGATGTCGTGTATTTGAGATACCAAAGAATATCGAATATATTACTGCACCTCCAAGAATGCAGCTATATATCAAATACTCGGCAGATATTTACTCTATTTATCTTAAATACATTTCCAAGGAAGACATACATGTTTATTCTATTGACGAAGTATTTATGGATGTTACAGATTATCTTTCGCTTTATGATATGACTGCCCGAGAGCTTGGACAGGTGATAATAAATGATATCTACTCTACCCTAGGCATCCGTGCCACATGTGGTATTGGAACCAATCTTTATCTTGCAAAGATTGCACTTGATATTACAGCCAAGCACTCCTCGGACTTTATAGGTGAATTAGACGAAACATCTTATAAAGAGCAGCTTTGGAATCATAAGCCCCTTACTGACTTTTGGAGAGTTGGCAGCTCTACAGCTAAAAAGCTTGAGTCCTATGGTATAAGAACTATGAAAGACATTGTAGACACAAATGAAGATTTCTTATATAAGCTTTTTGGTGTTGATGCCGAACTTCTTATTGATCACGCCTATGGCAGAGAGCCTGTAACCATACAGGATATAAAATTATACAAATCATCATCCAGAAGTATTACAAGTGGTCAGGTTTTAATGTGTGACTATCCATTTGACAAAGGCAGACTTATAGTAAAAGAAATGCTTGATTTACTTTGTCTTGACCTTGTAGAAGAGAACCTTGTCACCAAATCAGTTACACTTCATATAGGTTATTCAAACTCGCTCAATATGAAATCAGCACATGGTACTGCAAGCTTACCCATCCCTACAAGTTCAGATAAGATTATTATTCCTGAAGTTACGAAACTATATGACGAAATTGTAAACCCATACTACCCCATCAGGCGAATCAACATTTCTTTCAATAATGTTATTCCAGAGGAGTTTCAACAGTATAATCTTTTCATTGATACAGATGAATTACTACGTACCAAAAAGGCTCAACAGGCAATGATAACTATAAAAAAGAAATTTGGAAAAAATCTAATTCTTAAAGGAATGAATCTTGAAAAAGGTGCTACAACCATAGAACGAAACTCACAGATTGGAGGTCATAAAAGTGGCGAATAAACAAAGAATACCTATGTCAATTGAAAATCGTGCAAAGCAATTTATGCCATTTTCTGCCCTTAAAGGACTATATGAAGAACTTTATTCCAAGGAGAAGATTATAATAGACAAAAAAGAGCTCTCCCAGGAAATGGCGGAAGAGCTTGACCTCAAGATGCACCAGATAAAAAAAGGTGATATAATAACTGTTATTTATTACAACAAAGACGAATATCTTAAAAAAACCGGTATTATTTCATCTATAAACGAAACGGCAAGATATATTCAGATTGTCAATGAACGTATCTCTTTTGACGACTTGTTTGATATATTACTATAATATCGGCTTTTTCTCGCTGTCAGGCTATTTCATATCTAGCCTCGCCATAGAATAGATAGCAATTTATCTCTTTGGGCAACTTCCCACCAAACTGGGATAACCTATTTACTTTCCTAACAGTTACATTCAGTAAATACTACCAGTAGAAGTAGTACCATCCATCAGCTATTCTTTCATACGATACGGGGTTTCCACTTAGTACCATCTGGGTGTGCATCTGAAATGCTTCGTCCTGACTGCCTTTAAAATATCCCAGCCAATGTACTGTACCATCATATGTATAGCTGTTCCTGATTGCTGTTAATTGTTCAATGCTGGTTATTCTTGTAAGTCCTTCCCGAACCTCCAAGTCTTCTTTTACATTTCTGACATCAACAGTAAGATATGCTACACATCCAAAATTCTCATACCCTTCATACCCGTATGGTTCATATGAAAATCTTATCTCTTTCCACATAGGACTGCCGCTGCTCATTCCATCATTACTAAGAACTATTACTTCATCATTATCATAATCAATATCTAAAATATGGCATCCATTGTAATATAATTCGGTTGATTGCTGTATCATGTTATAAATATATGGTCTGCAGTCCGGTGAATATTCCACGGTGTCCGGATCTTCTGTTTTAAAATATCTGCATATATTGAATCTTGATTCGCCATTTTTGATAGCCTGATTAATCTTAGATGTGACTTCATCTTTTGTATATGCAAAATATATCTTATCTGTTAAATATGTAAACTCTACTTCAAAGTATACATATTTTAAATCCATATGGAGACTTTGATTATAACCTGGTGACCATAAAACATTTACACCGGTACTATTTATAACTCTCTCATAATCTGCAAATGGTCTTTCATCTCCTATCCATCTGTTATCAAAATAATAATAGCTTCCGTCTTCTTTTTGAACTTCTGATGGACAAACCTCTCTGTATATTCCATATTTATCCACATCCAGGTTATAGATGTTAAGCAAAATGTCAACAGAATCACTTCGCGATTTTACTGCTTGTTCAATTATTTTGTAAAATTCATCCATTGATTCTGCCATTGCAATTCCTGAATTAACGGCTTCTTCCGTATTATCCGTATAAAAATATCCACTTTCATTAATACGACAGCCCAATAATTGATACAATTCCATCAAGGTTATTCCTTCAAATTCATATGTATCTGAGATAGGATTATATGTAACACTATATCCGTTGCCATTTGTACTTGAATTTGTACTTGAATTTGTTTCTGTATTTGTTTCTTTGTTTGTATTGTTTTTGTTTACTTTCTGGTAATTTGACTCCTCTGATGTAGAAACAGAATTGGAATTAAAATCGGATTGTGTTCCTTCATTATTTTCTACATTTTCCTCTGACTTAGTTGTCTCACTTGACTCATTGTTATTATTTGCTATAACCGCCTCCGTTGAAGTACTACCATTAGTCTCTGCATTTTCGTCCTTTATTTCAATTTCAGTGTCTGAAGTTTCTGTATTATTTTCTGCATTTTTCGTATTGTCACCACACGCGGTTATATTAAAAAAAAGAATTATTGATAATAAAATACCTGCTACTCTGTATATTTTCTTTGTATTTGTTCTTTTCATATTAATCACCCGCCCTTTGTATATTGATTACTATTCTGTAAGATTTATTTGATGATGAATAAAAATTAATGGAATATTCATTTGTTTTTAACCCATGATTTGTCTGCAATCTTGATGATATACGATTATAAACCGTATCTGTCCTTGAGCTGTTTTCTCCATAATGATAAGTTATATACATTTCATTCTGGCCACAACCCATCATTTCATCCACCAGTTCATCTATTCTCTCCAACGAAGTGGCTGTTTTTATTTCTTCGCAATAAGCAAATCCAATGTGAATTAAGTAATTATAAGATTCTTTACTTATGTAATAATTTACTATGGTTTTTGTGGTTATATCTAAAATGTGTTGTTTTGTAAAATCACCTTTGGCATAATTTTCTGCATCTATACAGAAACAGAAGTTAGCCGCTTCATCAAGTGGAAGATTTTCTATTATTGAATCCATATCACTCTGGCTGCTTATAAATTTTATTTCTTCTTCATCCATAGTTCCGTAATAGAATGTAATATCAGCATATTCCGAACCATTAGGATAATGTGTTGTTCCGTTATCCTCGTAAATCTTATCAATTTTATATATTGCATTTATTCCTGTATTACTATAAACATATGTGTAATCATATGCTGATTCAAAATCCCTGCAGACAGTGTGTTCAAAAGCAACTCTACCCGATGTTTTTCCATTTTTTATTGAGTAAATAATATACTCGTAAAATGCATCATAATCCCTGATATAAGTTTCATTAGAAAATGTATTCCAGTAGCTGTACTGAGTTGCAGTACAATTATTTGATTCATAATTATAATGTGTCTGACCCATATACTCTGATGTTACGTTAAAATACTGGTAAGATATTCTTCCTTCTCTGTCAGGCAAAGGATCACCCCAGGTAACATCCACTTCATACCAGCATCCGTCATCCAGTTTAATGTTATTCCATGAATGAAGATTTCCTGAGGCATATCCCACAACTCTGGTACAAGGTATATCCAAAATGTCCATGCACAATTTCATTGCTTTTGTATAGCCATCACATACAGCTTCTCCATATATAAATACGCCCTCAGGTTTGTAGGTATAAGCACCATGATTTTCAGCAGTGTCGTAATGACAATTTAGGATTATCCAGTCATATACCGCTTTTTCCTTATCTACCATTCTCGAACAATTAGCTGCACTGTCTAAACACGCCTTTAAATTATTGTAAAATGTTATTTCATCTCCGGTCAGGCCATCAGTAGAGGAATTTATATACGCATTTTTATATTTTGTATATCCCCCAATATCGTATGTTCCTCGTACTTCTTCAGTGGCACTTCCTGTATTTTGAGATTCTTCGCTATAATTTTCAGTATATTGTAGGTTTCCAGCTGAGGTAGTAGAATCTTCTACCTCCATTTGATTATACTCATCAGTATTATTTTCTGATTGTTCTGATGAACTTTCACTTAATGAGGAACTTTGTGAAGAACTTTCTTTAGTTGCATCAGTTATTTTTTCATCTACTGATGTCTCCTCATTATTTACAACCTCATTATCTACAACCTCACTATTTTTGTAAGTCCCCTGACTAAGATTGTCTTGTTCATTTTCGTCTCCGCATGCCACAGTTGTCATAAGAATAAGACTAAGAAATATTAAACATATTTTTTCTTTCATACTTTTGACCTCCATCATTATGCTGTTTGCCAAAAATTTGTTTCTCATTATTAAATCACGTCCAGCTTCGTTATACACATAATATACTACTTTATTCTCGTTTCCGCAAGCGCATTAATTATTGACTGCTAATGTAAAGAAACTAGAGGCCCCTATGATTATGTCAAAGATTTTGCCTGTATTAGGATCAATATAAACAGCATAGTATTCAGGTGCATTCAATTCATAACCTTTTGTTGCAGCATATGCTGAGTAAGTATCCTTATATGAGTATATTATCCTAATATAAAATTCTTCAGAACCATTGTAACGTGACTGATCCTCCTGTGATACAGTTTCTACTCTAAAATGAGTTGACCCAAGATTCTTTGCTTCTTCATAAGATAATCCGATAAGATCATCAAATGAAGATCCATCATTAATTCTACAATACTGCAAGATGTCCCTTTCAAGCTGAATCTTTCCAACAATATTATCCTTTAAAGAACCATTGTCCGAAGAAGGATTTATAGTATACAATGTAATCCATTTTTTACCATCCTCTGATGAAATAACCAATTCATCTCCCTTTTTTCCAAGAATTATCTTTTCAGGATTGTACTCATATTTCCAATCAACAACCGAAGCTTCAAACTTACTCATAATCTCGTCTACATTCATTCCATTATAAACAACAACGTCACCTATCTGTATTGGAATGTAAGAAGCCGGAGAGGTTTTGTTTCATATACAACACCTGTTGGTGTTTTTTCATTATCTGATGAACCACAACCTGTACATAAAGCTGACGCAATTAATGCTCCCATAACTGTAAATAATACTCTCTTTCTCATAATAAAAATCTCCTTTTTTACTTTATTTTTTTGTTTATGTATATTAGTTCATTGTAAAGTAAAAAAAGTTTTATTTTTATGAAAAAAATTTTTATTTTTAATGTCACCAAAATCTATTTCATGCAAGCATGATGGTGCTTGCCGGTCTTGTGCAATCGAGTAGGCTGACACCTACTCGATTTTGCACACAAACATTACGCACTATCGTGCTCCATATTCTTACGACCGGCAAATACCATTTCATGCAAGCATGATGGTGCTTGCCGGTCTTGTGCAACAAAAAGAGAGAATAGATTTCTCTATCCTCTCTGTAAGTGTTTCAGACACAAAGCACCGTATATTTAATTGTAGTTCTCAATACAACGCTGGAACATACTCTTTGATACACCACATATTGGACATACCCAATCATCCGGAATATCCTCAAATGCTGTTCCTGGTGCTATACCATGCTCAGGGTCACCTTTCTCCGGATCATATGTGTAACCACATGGATTACAAAAATACTTATCCATCTTTTATCCCTCTTTTCTTTAAAAATATTTATTAGCCAAAGTATCTGTCTAACAGACCCTTTAATGCCTTTCCATGTCTTGCCTCGTCACGAGCCATTTCATGAACTGTGTCATGGATTGCATCAAGGTTGTTCTTCTTAGCGCATTTTGCAAGTTCAAACTTACCTGCTGTAGCACCAAACTCACAATCAACTCTCCAAGCAAGATTATCCTTTGTAGTAGCCTTCATATTTGGCTCTAAGTCTTCGCCAAGTAATTCTGCAAATTTTGCAGCATGCTCTGCTTCTTCATATGCAGCTTTTTCCCAATAAAGACCGATTTCAGGATATCCTTCTCTGTGAGCTATTCTTGCCATGCATAAATACATACCAACCTCTGAACATTCACCCTGGAAATTAGCCATTAACTGTTCAAAGATAAATTTCTTATCCTCTTCCGAAATATCTGGATTATTCTTAACAGTCTTAGCATAAATACCATATTCATGCTCTGCTGCAAGAACTAATTCTCCTTCTGCTTTTGTAAACTTTTCACCACTTACGTGACATACTGGACACTCCTTTGGTGCCTCATCTCCTTCATGCACATAACCACATACTGGGCATACCCATTTTGCCATTTTTGTTTCCTCCTGTTTATTATAATTTTTATGATTTGACGCAGAACACTCGTGACTTTAGTCATGAGACGAATGCAAAAAGAATTAAAATTATTTGAATAGTAATCATAAGCTACAGATGTAACATTGATTAAAATACTAATATCGTTCTTATTATCTCTGACAGTCAGCACATATCCCTTTAAATAGTATGTCATAATCAAGGTACTGTATTCCATGACAATCATGAATTTTTTCCTTTAAGCCCGGAATAATGTCCATATCTACATCAAATACTTTTTTACACATCACACATCTTACATGATAATGATCCTTCAAAGTAAAATCGTATCTATCTGGACCACTTGTAACCTCTACCCGTCGAATTTCACCTTCATCTGCCAGAATATTTAAATTCCTATAAACAGTCCCTTTCCCAATAGAAGGATGTTCCTTCAGTATAACTTCATACACTTCCTCTGCTGAAACATGACCTTTAAGGTTTCTGACAGTTTTTAGAACAATATCTTTTTGAATCGTATTACGTCTTACCATTATGATTCTCCTATTGATAATAATTCTTAATTAGAATTATATATTATTAGCAATAGATTGTCAATTGAATTTTTATCTGCGAAGCAATTATACTAATCACACCCTTTAGGTAAAGCAATAAAAATAGAATAAGTGTTATAATTCAAAAAATTTCGGCTAAGACTAGGAAATACATGAACATCAAGCCGAAATATTCTTGAAATACAAATCTTTATAAGACAGAAATAGATGAATATCTGGAAGAATTTAGGCTAAGACTAGGAATAACAAGAATGTCAAGCCGAAATATTCTTAAAATACAAATCTTTATAAGACAGAAATAGATGAATATCTGGAAGAATTTCGGCTAAGACTAGAAATAACAAGAATGCCAAGCCGAAATATTCTAAAAAAACAAATCTTGGTGAGACAAAAATAGATGAAAAACCGGAAGAATTTCGGCTAAGACTAGAAAATATAAGAATGCAAGTCGGAAATCATCAGAAATCATCAAAAAACTTTCTTATAAAATCAAAAAGGGGGTTGTACTAACAATCCTAAATTGCCAGTACAACACCCTTTTAATAGAACTTATTGATTTGCTAAGTTTTCTAACGCCTTAACTAATGCATGACAGTCATCACAAAGCCATACATCTTTGCCTTCAACTTCATACTCATTACATTCTTTAACCTTCTGACATCCTTCACATTCTGTTTCCTTTGAACAACCTACAAGGAATGTTGCTACTGTTAATGTAGCCATAACTGCACATACTAATCTTTTCATTTTTTCTCCTCCAAAAGTAAAATAAATGTATATTATACACTCTTAAATAATATAATATATCCCTACAATAGTCAATCCAAATAAATTATCTGAAGATCAATGCACTTATCAAACCATATTACCACAGCCCCATAATATGCTGCATTAAAAGGCTCACTGCGGCAATTCCCACAAAGCAGCAGCCTCCCATTATTATCGGCTTACCTCCTGTTTTAATCAGCCTTACAATGTCTGTATTTAATCCTATAGCTGCCATAGCAAGAACGATAAAGAATTTACTTAATGTTTTAATGGGTTTAAATACCGATGCACTTACTCCCATCTGAAGTGCTACTGTTGTAATGATTGAGGCAGCAATAAAATATAAAATAAAGAATGGGAAAATCTTTTTAAAACTTACCTTTCCACCCTCACTATTCTTTTCCTTCTTTGTACGAATAAAAGCAAGTACTAGTGTAATAGGAATAATTGCAAGTGTTCTTGTAAGTTTAACAATAACTGCCTTATCAAGAGTAGCAGTTCCAAGATTAAACATACTATCCCATGTAGATGCAGCTGCTGTTACGGATGAAGTATCATTAACTGCTGTTCCTGCGAACACACCAAATGCCTCACCTGAATTTGTATCAAATCCAACTGCCTGTCCAAGTATTGGAAATACAATTGCTGCAATAATATTAAAGAAAAATATTACTGAAATAGCCTGTGCCACCTCTTCATCATCAGCATCAATAACCGGTGCTGTCGCGGCAACTGCAGAGCCTCCACATATAGAAGAACCCACACCCACTAATGTAGAAATCTTACCTGGTATATGAAGTACTTTACAAAGAACAAACGAAATAATAAGTGATATTGCAATAGTACAAATAATAATTGGCAATGATTGTTTTCCTGTTTCAAAGACAACCATTAAATCCATACCAAATCCAAGCAATATTACTGCCCACTGTAATATTTTCTTTGAAACAAACTTTATCCCGCTCTCTAAAGGTGCTTTCTTATTCTTGATAAAAAGATTAACTATCATTCCTAAAATTATGGCAATAATAGCACCACCTATTATTGGAAAGAATTGCCCAACAATCCAAGACGGAATGGCAATAATAAGACAAAGTAAAAATCCTTTATAATTCTTTTTAATAAAATCCATATTTAGTCCTCTTTCTTTTACTCTTTTCTTTTATTTATATATATCCATTTGTATATTGCACTACTAATAATTATTATATCTCCAATAATACTTATCCCATCCGGAACCTGATGCAAAAATACAAATCCAAGAATTGCCACAAATACCACCTGAGAATAATCAAATACTGATATTTCCTTTGCAGGCGCCTTTGTATATGCTGCAGTTATGCACAGCTGACCTCCTGCTGCCGATATACCACATAACAACAAACATACAAATTGCCATAAACTCATAGATGTAAATTGAACAACAAAGAATGGCAGTGAAAATATTGACGAAAATACTGAAAATGCAAAGACAATAACCGGACCTCTTTCACCTTGTTTCCCCAGTTTTCTAACAAAAGTATATGCCATTCCCGCACCTAATCCTCCAAGTACACCTATCAAGGCATATATAAAAGACATTTGAAAAGATGGTTTTATAACAAATATTGCACCTATAAACGCTATAACAACGCAAGTCATTTCAGTTCTATTTGCTTTTTCTTTAAGTATGAAGTATGACATTATTATAGCGAAGAATGGGGATAACTTATTCAATATATTTGCATCTGCAAGACTTATCTTATCAATGGCATAAAAATTACATACTATTCCAATAGTTCCACAAAGACATCTCAACAAAAGTGGTACATAACTATTCTTTTTAATTTTAAATCCCTCTTTGCTCTTTAACAACATAAAAAAAGCAACCACAGCTGCAACAGCATTTCTAAAAAATGCCTTCTGCATTGTAGGCAAATCACCTGCAAGTTTTATAAAGAGAGACATAAGTGCAAAAAAGAACCCCGAGAAAATAATATATATTATTCCCACCATTTTTTTATTATTAAAAAAATTATTATTCATCTTTTACTTCAAGACTCCGCTCTTATCTATTACTTCTATCATTTCATTTATCTCTTCAACAGGAAGAACTAGTGCAAACCTTACATATCCTTCTCCCATACTACCAAAGGCGTCACCTGGAGTACAAACAACACCTGCTTTGTCCATCAGCTCCATACAAAATTCCCGTGATGTTTTAAACTTCGGTGGAATCTTGGCCCAGGCAAACATTGTTCCTTTGCTGTCCCTGACATTCCATCCTATTCTTCTAAGTCCTGAACAAAGCGCATCTCTACGTTCCTCATATTTTTTGCACTGAGCAAGTGTATCTTCTCTCTTTGTATTGAGTGCTACAATGGCAGCCTCCTGTATCGGTTTAAACATACCAAAATCATACTGCGAACGTAAAAGTTTAAGTGCATCTACAATCTTTTTGTTTCCTATCATAAAAGCAACTCTGGAGCCTGTAAGATTAAAAGACTTTGATAGTGAAAAAAATTCTACTCCTACATCCTTAGCTCCTTCAAATTGCAAAAAAGAGCCTCCCGTTTCTCCATCAAATATTATATCCGAATATGCATTATCATGAACAATAATAATATTATTCTCTTTTGCAAATTCAATTAATTCCTTATAAAAACTGTCAGGTGCCACTGCACATACAGGATTATAAGGATATGATACCATCATATACTTTGCCTGTTTAAGAATATCCTTTGGAATAGCCTTTAAATCCGGCAAAAAGTCATTTTCCTCTTTTAGTTCATAGAAATATTGTCTGGCATTTCCAAAATAAGCTCCTACTTCAAATACAGGGTAGCCGGGATTAGGTAATAAAACAACATCTTCTGGATTACATAGTGCCATACCAACATGGGCAATACCTTCCTGTGAACCATTTACAGATGTAATCTCATCCAACTCTATATCAACACCAAATCTTCTTTTGTAATATGACTTTACAGCTTCAAGAAGCTCTGGGATATCCCTTAACTGATAATGCCAATTCTTTGGAACTCTAACTGAATTAACTAGCGCCTCTATTACATCCTGTGACACTTCAAAATCAGGTGTTCCAACAAATAAATTGTATAATTTCTTACCCTCTTTTTCCAATGCAGCTTTCTTTTCGTTTATTGATGCAAAAATGCCTGTTTCAAAATGATCTAATCTTCTTGACAATTCAATATTCATAACTATCCTCCAAACATTCGGAATATAATGATATATGAATTGCTCCATTGTTTCACAACTCCCGCAATTCTACACATATTCGTAATCCGTTGATTTTCCATGGAAAATCAATTCTTCCTCATATGTGTTTGGGTCAAAAGGTCTGTACTCTTATACTGCAAGCAGGTGCGAGTTCAGACTTTTTGACCCTTGTATCATTATAATATGTCTATATATTCTCCAGCTAATGCTTTATTCATGCTACGTACAGCACAGAACTTACCACACATGCTACATGTGTCACTATGATCATCCTCTGGTTTTCTGGAATCTCTGATAGTTTTAGCTGTTTCAGGGTCAAGAGCACATGCAAACTGCTCATCCCAATCAAGATTTCTTCTTGCATCTGCCATTCTATCATCTATGTCTCTGGCACCAGGAATTCCCTTTGCAATGTCCGCTGCATGAGCAGCAATCTTTGAAGCAATTATTCCCTGCTTAACATCTTCTACATTTGGAAGTGCAAGATGTTCCGCAGGTGTAACATAGCATAGGAATGCAGCCCCATTCATTGCTGCAACAGCACCTCCAATTGCACTTGTAATGTGATCATATCCTGGTGCAATATCTGTTACTAATGGTCCAAGCACATAGAATGGTGCGCCCATACATAATGTCTTCTGAACTTCCATATTAGCTGCAATCTGATTAAGTGGAACATGTCCAGGACCTTCAACCATAACCTGAACATTGTGGTCCCAAGCTCGCTTTGTAAGCTCTCCAAGTCTGACTAACTCTTCTATCTGGCAAACATCTGTTGCATCTGCAAGACATCCAGGTCTGCATGCATCTCCAAGAGATACTGTAACATCATACTCTTCACATATATCTAATATCTCATCAAAATATTCATAGAATGGATTCTCTTCTCCTGTCATGCTCATCCATGCAAAAACAAGACTACCACCTCTGCTTACAATATTCATTTTTCTTTTATGATTCTTAATCTGATCAATTGTCTTTCTGGTAATTCCACAGTGCAATGTAACAAAGTCCACACCATCTTCTGCATGCATCCTTACAACATCTACAAAATCCTTTGCCGTAAGTGTTGCAAGATCTCTCTGATAATGAATTACACTGTCATATACAGGTACTGTACCAATCATTGCCGGACATTCACTGGTAAGCTTTCTTCTAAATGGTTGTGTATCACCATGACTTGATAAATCCATAATAGCTTCTGCCCCCAGATTTACAGCACTCATAACCTTCTGCATCTCTATATCATAGTCTTTACAATCCCTTGATACACCAAGATTAACATTTATCTTTGTTCTAAGCATACTGCCAACGCCTTCCGGATCAAGGCATTTATGATTTTTATTTGCACAAATTGCAACCTTACCTTCCGCAACAAGCTTCATAAGATTTTCTACTGGCATCTTTTCTTTTTTTGCTACGATTTCTATCTCTGATGTTACTATTCCTTTTCTGGCAGCATCCATCTGTGTTGTATAATTTCTCATACTCTTTCTCCTTTTACCCTACTATGCTCTACGTTTTTTTATAATAGCTTTTGCCTTATCTGTTATCATTCTAAAGCCATCAGTTCTACAGTATGCTAATATAAATACTACACAGCATGCAATACCAACTATTACTGCCTTTACAACGAATATAAATACACTATCTACAACTATTCCTTTTGTAAGATATGAAAGAACTGCTATTGTACATGCAACAAGTCCACAGTTTATACCCATTGATATATAATACTCACCTGGTTTTCTATCAAAGTATTCCTGAAACAGTACTCTTGGTTCATACCAGAAATATGTAGATATTCTTGCAATTGCTGATGCAAATATAACACCTGCTATTCCCATAATCTTTCCAAGTATAAATGACAAAATAATATTTAATATAGCTCCAATAAGCATAACGTATTTTGTTCTTCTATACAATCCTGTTGCATCCCTGTAAATCCAAAGTGGTGTTAAAACACACGAAAAATATGTATTAATTGTTATTGCTATAACCGTTACATTATCAAATACAAATTCTGCACCAAGCCATATACCAATGAGATCGTTAATCATAATACAAAATCCACTTGTAATAATACCACAGAATATAAAGCTTGCAGACTGCATTGATTTGAAAATTCCATATTTCTTCTCAGCACTTTCTTTTGCAACAACATTTCCGACACTTGCTGTTAAAGCAGAGAATACAATTTGTTCAACCAGCAACAGCTTACAGCTAACCATATAATAATTTGAATACAATCCTGTTAACACTGTTCCTGCAACTATAGACATAATAATATTATCAGTAGCAGAGTAAAGAGTATTACTTACTTTATATATAAATACACCGAAAATATTATGGAACATATTACTACTAAATTCTTTAGAAACCTTTCCGGTATATTGTTTGTCTTTTATATACGGATATTCTCTATCCGTTACTCTTGATGCAACAATGTTATTTATCAGCTGAACAACTACACCAATTGCAAGATAGAGAATATAATTCTTTGTCAGTAATAATGCCACTATTTGAAGCACTGTTTTAAGTACCTGTGTCCACATTCTTATGTTTACAACTTTATAATCCTTCTGGTCAGCAGTAAGAAGTGTTGTCTTATAAACTAAGAGATATGACATTACAACACCGGCAAGTGAGAATAAATAATATATCTCAAGATTTGGAATATCTTTATCCGTATTAATTATATATTTAAGAAATGGCACACATGCCAGGCCTAAACCGAGCACAACAAGCGCTATTACATTGTATATCTTTTTATAGAAATTTATTGTTTTAGCAATTTGTTCATGATCATTTTCTGCTAATGGCTTGTAAAATGAGAAAGCCATTGCTGTTCCAAACCCCAAATCTGCCATAGACAGCAGTGAGAGTACATCCGAAAAGATTGCATTCATTCCAAGAAATTCTTTTCCAAGTGTATTAATAAAGACAGATCTTGAAACGAAACTCAAAACTAGAACAACTATTTGATATACAAAACCAAACATCATATTTCGCGCCGAATTTTTTACTCTTGTATCAGCCATTTATATAAACCTTCCTTTTTTGAATAAGCTATTTTTACAAACAGACTTCTATATTATACTTAATCGGGTTTATAAATTCAATATAAAATATACAAACTATAATGTTATTAGCTGATATTTTCATCTTTCAGTGTATCAATAACGTTCTGATTTTTTACTTTTCTTGCCGAATATAACATAGTAATACCTATTGTGAAGAATACTCCAAATATTGCTATTACATATCCAAACCAAGGGAATTCTAATTCATATACAAAAGGTCCTGTAATACTTTTCATTAAATACAAAATTATCACTGTAGATAATGGAAGACCAAATAATAAAGCCTTTAATCCATAAAATGCACTTTCGTATGCAATCATTTTATGAAAAGCTTTTGATGTCATTCCAACTGATCTAAGCATTGCAAACTCTCTCTTTCTAAGCGAGAAGCTCGTTGATATTGTATTGAATATATTCGCTACACATATAAGTGTCATCAAGATAATGAATCCATATACAAAAACAGATATTAATAGTATAAGATTATCCATCTCTTTCTTCATTTCTATAACATTTTCAATATAAACATCTTCACCTTCCGAGAGATTATTGTCTGACATTATTTTTGTCAGTTCCTCAACAAACATTTTGTTATCATTTGTTTTAAATACTGCATATTTATCAGACAACATCATTCTATAATTATCTACAAATTCTGGAGTTACAATAAACACTAAAGAATTACTAAATGCAGACATTCCAAAAGGTATATCATCTATTATGGCATATGCATTAAATTCCAAAATTCTTGTTATATCTTCCTTATCTTCATCTGAATATCCTGTTGCAATACACCTAATATTATTTCCTTCATATGATTTATCAAAAACTTCTCCACCATATTTTGCGTATTCATCTTCATGATATACTGTTTTATTAATATTATTTACTATGACAATATTATTTGTTTTACTTACAAAATCATCATAATTATATCCATAATTTTCAAGGTATTTAGATAAAGATTTTTCATCCATAACTATAAAACTTGTAATTATTTCATACTTTGTACTTTCTATCAAATCTCTTTCGTCGATAAAATTCTCATATTTTTCACTGAGCACATCTTTACATTCAGAAAAATCTAATTCTCTATCAAAGTAATACTTATTTTCATATATATTGTATAAAGAAAAAACAGACATATCATCAATATTTTCAGATTTTTCTATATTTTTTACGATTTCATTTACGCCTTCATCACCTTCAGTTTTTATTATATTTCCCATTTCATCATATTCATATCCCATTCCATTAGGCGAAATACACACATCGAAATCTATGTTTCCTCCATAAACTGAAATATACTGCTGCTGAATGAAAGACACATATGAATATACTACCAAGAATAATGTCAAACTAATAAATAACGAGAATATTGTAATTCTGTATCTTTTCTTATTTCTCTTTAAATTTTTAAGCGCAAGTTCACCTTCAAAACCAAATAGCTTTCTGGTAATCTTTGATGTTTTAACAGTCTTTCCAGATATTTTTATATCCTTACTCTGTCTTATTGCGTCAATTGCTGTAATTTTAGAAGCCCTTCTAGCAGGAATATATGCCGATACAGCTATTGTAATAAGTGAAATCACAACGCTTGTAATAATAACATCCCAGTTTACAATTACTTTAAGTTCAACCTGCACCTGCGTCAAACTATCAAGTAATGGCTGAATACATTTAAATGTAATGAAAATGCCTCCAATTCCTGCAATGATACCAAGTACGATACCGATAACTCCTTCGATTAGGCCTTCAAAGTAGACACTCATTCTCTTTTGTTTCTTTGTAGCTCCTACACTTGAGAGCATTCCTAAATATCTGCTTCTTTCAGATATTGAGATAATGAACGCATTGCTAATAAGTGCTATTGAACTAATAACAATAATAGCTATTAGAACAGCCTTAAAACTTGTCATTACAGACTGTACATTTGTATACTTTGACTGTCCATAATATGTTAATACATTCCAGTTTGGATATGCTACTGTATCTGAAGATAATTCATCTTCTAATTCAAATATATCATCAGTATAGCTATTGCTTATAATACTTGACCTAAAGTAGCCATTTACCTTATCTGACAACGATAATGAATCCATATCAAGAAGCGTCCACACTGGGAATATAATACCTTGGTCATATTCTATAGTTTTGCTTTCATAATCTATGTCCTTTGAAATACCTACTACTGTATATTCACTGTTGCCGAATTTTACAGTATCTCCTACCTTTTTTCCACCAAGAATGCTATTCATCGGATATGACAATACTACTTCTCTATTGTTCTCAGGGAATCTTCCTGAAGATAAGTTAATATTCATCATATCGTAATATCTGTTTTCTACTTCTGTCACCTGCACGTAAATGTCACGTGCATTATCTTCTATATACTCTGTATTTTCTAAATTTTCTGAGTTTTCTGTACCTTCTATGCTTTCCGTATTTTCTGTCTTATCTTCTTGATCTATATCTACCTTATAATTACCTATAACCTTTGAAATAATGTATTCTTCTACATCAAGTTTATCAACAATCTTTTCTGTATCACCATAATTATATGACTCAAATTTAACATGCATATTAGCATAATATTTCATTTCAGTTCTACCAAAATAGTCAAGAATTGAATAACTGATTGTTGATACAGCCGTAAGCATAGCTACCGCAATAACAATAGCTATTGTTGTAACGATAGTTCTTTTCTTATTTAACTTCATATGACGAAGTGTAAGTTTATTTACAATATTCATATTCACACCTCGCTCTACATTGAAACCACTTTATTTTTCAAAACTTCATCTCTTGCGACTTTACCGTCTTCAATTGTAATTATTCTATCTGCCTGAAGAGCTATTCTTTCATCATGAGTGATAACAATCAATGTCTGGTTATACTTCTTATTTGATTCGTGAAGTAATGTCATAATTTCTTCACTATTTTTTGAATCAAGATTTCCTGTTGGCTCATCAGCAAGAACTATTGAAGGATTATTAATTATTGCTCTTCCAATTGACACCCTTTGCTGCTGTCCACCTGATAACTGATTTGGAAGATGCTTCACTCTTTCTTTTAATCTTAAAATACTAAGAACTTCATTTAACTTTTCATTATCAACTTTTTTACCATCAAGTAACATTGGTAATGTTATATTTTCTTCAACATTTAACACTGGAATAAGATTATAAAACTGATAAATAAGACCTATCTGTCTTCTTCTGAATATCGCAAGATTTGTTTCATTCAAATCATATATATCTGTTCCATCAATATATACCTTACCAGATGTTGGCACATCAACACCTCCAAGCAAATGTAAAAGTGTAGATTTTCCCGAACCTGATGATCCTGTTATAGCAACAAACTCACCTTTATTAATCGAAAAAGAAACATTATCCAATGCTTTAACTAATGTTTCACCTTTACCATATGTTTTGCATAAATTTTCAACTCTTAATATTTCCATTTTTTACTCCTTCTAATAAAAACGCAGAAGCGTTCCTGAATATTTCTTACAATCACAGTATATTTTTAGTTTATTACAATAAAGTGAATTTTAATATTACAATTTAGTCACATTCCACCCCTATGCAATATGCCGACAAAAGGCTGAACTGAGCCATGGATGGCGAATTTCAGCCGGTTGCGTCTTTAACCTAAAAGTATATTAAGAACATTTAAAAACTCTTATATCCGGAAAACGGAGCAAAATGGCAATATGGTTATACCACATTGCCATTATACAACTTTATCAAAAACTCTGTCCCTTTATCCCTTACAGAGTTTACCTCTATGTATCCATCAGATAATGAAATAATTTGTTTTGCAAGTGCCAGTCCAATACCCACGCTATCTTTCGAAGAGTTCTTCCCCTTGAAGAATCTTTCAAAAATATGAGGTAAATCTTCCTCTGAAATTCCATCACCATTGTCCATTATCTTTATATATGTATATATTGCATTCTGCCCATACTGTATCTTAATAGTTCCGCCAATCGGTGTATGTTCCATACAATTCTTTGTAATATTTGCTAAAGCCTCCACAAGCCAGCTCTCATCAACAAAAGCTTTTACAATATCGGTTTCTTTCTCTATAAGAAGTTCCTGGTTCTTTAGCTCAATTGGAATAAGAAGATGACTTACCGACTTCTCTATAACTCCATCTAATTCTATAAATGCAGGATTCATCTTCGCCGTGCCTGCATCAAATCTTGCCATTTTAAGAAGTGCTGACAGCAACCATTCTATTCTCTTTAACTGAGATATTATACCCATAGTAAATTCTTTTCGTTTTTCCTCTGAAAGCTCACTGTCATTTAATAAATCACTCATAACCATCATTGAGGTAAGAGGCGTCTTTAACTGATGTGAAATATTGGCAAGTGAATCAGAAAGATAGTTCTTATCTTTAAGAAGCTTTTCATTAAGTTCAGCCATTCTTCTTGTAAGTTTAAAAATCTCACTTTGAAGAATACTAAGCTCTCCCTCTTTATATGAATCAAGTTTAAACTCTTTATGATTACTAATATCCTGAAATCTTTTAAGAAACTCATCGGCATTTTCACTATCTGTATCCTGAAGTTTAAACACATATTCTGACAATTCTTTGATTTTCATATATCTCTTTATGTTTAAAAGTAATGTATATATAACTATCATATACATACAAATGACCATTACTAAAATACACTTGTAAATTATCCCTGAAGATATACCATCTTTCTTTAATGCACCACAAGCAATTATTCCTGTAACTGATACAATAACTAAAAGTATAAATGAAACAACCAACTGCCTCACAAACTCTTTATTCTTTAACATTGCAAAATCCTTTTTAAGCTTTTTATTTCATAAGTGAGCTACTCGTAATTGATTTGCCGACGATTCTCACTTAATATCTTATAGTCTGGGGATTTCCCGTCAAATTATGGTATTCTATAGCCCATACCTCTGACAGTCTCAATTATCTTAGGCTTTACGGGATCATTCTCCAGCTTATCTCTTAATCTCTTTATATAAACTGTCAATGTATTATCATTCACATAATCACCTGCTACATCCCATATTCCTGATAGCAATTGGTTTCTTGAAAGTACCGTTCCCCTGTTATTAACCATCGTCAATAAAAGTCTATACTCTAATGCAGTAAGCTCCACTTCTTTTCCTGACTTATATACCTTTGCCTCGTTTGTTTTAATAAGAACATCCAAAATAGATATATTAGAAGATACGTCCTTTTGGTTTTCCTTTGTGCTGTTATATCTTCGAAGAACGGTTTTAATTCTTGAAATAAGCTCTCTTACCCTGAAAGGCTTGGTAATATAGTCATCAGCTCCCATATCTAACCCCATAACAACATTTACCTCCTCATCACAAGCGGTCAAAAAAATAACAGGTTTGTCCACACTGTCCTTTATTTTCTTACATATCTCATATCCATTTCCATCAGGCAATGTTAAGTCCAAAAGATACAAATCAATATCGTCACAGATCGACTCAATGGCTGATGCAACTGTATCTGCCTTTTGAACAACAAACCCCTCCTGCACTAGTGAATACTCGATTCCATTTGCAATTGTAATATCATCTTCAACTAATAATATCTTCATATGATTATTCCTCTTTAAACCTAGATGTTACCATTCTAACATCAAACAGTATTTTTTCCAAGTTCCACCATATGCTTTCTCATCCAAAGAGGCAGATGATTCCTTTGACATTTGTAATTTTCCCTTTCTTTTATGGCTATTGTATTAAAAAAATCTTGCCACATATCTTCGTATTTATCTTTTTTCTCTTCTGTCTTTTTCATAAGATTTATCTCATCTTCATTGAGATATCTTATATACATCTCCTGGTTCTTTGGATGTACTACAGACAACCTTCTGTTATCATCTATAATCATAAAATTTTCTGATGGCATGCGGTTTGAAAAATGTCTCGCCACAAGATATGTAACATCATTCTTTGGCTCAAAATGTGCAACGAATACCCTTCCATCAATGGAATTAAATCTTAAAAATTCTCTAAAGCTATGATATTCATTTCCAACTCTTCTACGCAATTCCATCATCCTCAAAACTGATTGCTCAGTCAGCATATTTGTTACATTTCCTCCAACTTTAAATCCCAATTGAAGGAATCTGTATATAGTATCAAGTGCATCTTCTTCTATGGATAATGTTGCATAATATACTGATATATATGCATCATCAGATATTTTTCTTCTGATTGAATCAGTGACTTTTAAAGCCTTCTCTTCATCTCCCTCAATATGAACATACTCATCAAAAAGGGAATATTGTTTTATAGGCTCTTTTCTAAGAATAAGGTTATCATGACCATTCTTCAATGCCCACTCCCATGCATCATAAATACATGTCATCATATCCTCATACTTGTCTTTGCACGTAAAAATCCTCATATAATCACCATATTTTGTATTAACTAATTCCAAAATCACTAAACAGATTCATCTGTCTGCTATTATCCTGATGCATAATCTGCCAATTCTCATTCCCATTAGCAGCTATCATCTGCCTTGTGATATATTTCTCATCAATCGGAGTGTTATACATCATCTTTCCACTACATGTTATAAAATAATGTGCCCTTTTAAGTACAACACCCATCTTCTTTAAATTATCAAAATCTAGCTTTCCATATCTTCTGGAATTGACAATACGTCTTGCCGACTTTGGTCCAATTCCAGGAACTCGTAATATCAAATCATATGATGCTGTCTGTACGTCCACAGGAAATAACTCTAAATGTCTCAAAGCATAGTCACACTTCGGATCAAGCATCTCATTAAAATTAGGTCTCTCCTCTGAAAGAAGTTCATCTGCTTGAAATCCATAATATCTAAGCAGCCAATCAGCCTGATACAATCTATGTTCTCTAAGCAGCGGCACAGGTGTACCAATGGCAGGCAACACAGAATCCTCATTTATCGGTATATAAGCTGAATAAAAGACTCTCTTTAAATCATATGTCTGATACAGCATCTGTGTAGTCTTGATAAGATTATAATCTGTCTCATCTGTGGCACCGATAATCATCTGCGTACTTTGTCCAGCTGGAGAAAATGCCCTTTTAAGATTTTCCTTTCTAATCTCAGGTCTTAAAACATTCTTAATGGCAATCTCATTTTTCACACCTTCTTCAAGAAGATTATCCTTTAAAAAAATACTATTTGGCAGATAATTATTTATGCTGCTCCTTTCCATTCTGGCATCTTTTCCAATTGCAAGTCTGTGGGTAGCAATTGTATCACTTACCATTTTCATAGGTTTTAAAATAGTATTAAAATCCTTATTTGGAGCAAGCTTATGCAAACTTTCTCTTGTAGGTAGCTCAAGATTTATGCTCATTCTGTCTGCAAGATAACCTGCGGTTGCCAACAGCTCATCAGGTGTCCCCGGAATAGACTTCACGTGGATATATCCGTTAAATCTATATTTGTTTCTAAGTAGATGTAATGTCTCGCACATCTTTTCCATAGTGTATGCAGGATTATTAATAACTCCTGAACTAAGGAAGAGACCTTCAATGTAATTTCTCTTGTAAAATTCCATTGTAAGCTCACATATCTCTTCAGGTGTGAACATAGCTCTTGGTACGTCATTAGAACTCCTGTTTAAGCAATACTTGCAATCATATATACAATGATTTGTCATAAGTATCTTGAGCAGTGAAATACATCTGCCATCCGATGCAAAACTATGACAGATGCCACATGCTTCGGCATTACCAAGGAATCCTTCCTTTCCCTTTCTATCAACACCACTCGATGTACATGCAACATCGTATTTAGCTGCATCAGCTAATATATGAAGTTTTTCTTTTGTGGTTAATTCATTAGTTATTTCGAACATATGTTTATTATACAAACATATGTTCGAAATGTCAACTACTGCTTATTTTCTTAATAATTGTATTAGATTGAATAATGAGGATATCTCCTTCTTTTACTTCAAGCTCAGTTGTCGGAACAATTGACATACCATCTCTCATCAGTAAATATACGGTAACATTGTGCTGTTCCATAACATCTACTATCTTTTTACCGATAAAAGCATGATCTTTTGTAATCAAAAGTTCGCCGATCTTCTTAATATCCAAAATATGCATACCTTCGGACTGTTCTTTTCTATATTGCTCAACAAATCCCGCACTTATAATACCTGTTGGAATAGCTACCAGAAGAACTCCCATAAATGCTATTATTATAGCCATACATTTACCCAAAACCGTTATTGGATATATATCTCCATAACCAACAGTAAGCACAGTAGATACAGACCACCATATTCCACTAAATGCATTTTTAAATACTTCAGGCTGTACATTATGTTCTGCGCTATACATACATAATGAACTTGCAAGCATTAATATAAAAATAATAAAGATAGATGAAATAATCTGGTTGCTTTTTTTCAACAATACACTTGTAATTACATTAAAACTATCATTCTTGGCATTAATTCTAAATAAATGTAATATTCTTACTACCCTTAACATTCTAAAGGCTATAAATCCTGTAAGGAAGAATACCGGAATAATTGTCAGAAGATCTACAACACCATCATAGGATATGAGAAATTTAAGTCTTGATTTTATTTTTCCGTACTCAGGATATAAATAATCTGCTGTCCATATTCTTAATACATATTCGACGCAAAATACCAAGGTTGTTCCAATTTCTACAGCCTTAAAAATATTCATATATTCCTGAAGCTGTCCAAATGTCTGCAAATACATTACAAGAATATTTGATAGTATTACTGCAACAATGAAAAAATCAAAAATTCTACTGATAATATTGCTTTTGTCACCTATCTGAATAATATAAAATATCTTTTTCTTAATTCCATTTTTCTTCATTTTATTAACCACTTCGTAATTATTTTTTTACAAAATAGAAGATTGCTCCACCAATGGCTGATGCTCCTGCTATTACACCAAATACAATAATGACTGTGACAACTGCTGAACCACTTCCTGAGTTATCATTTTTTTCTTCTGTTTCTTTTATCTTAGTTGTTATTTCTCTTTCCGTAGTAGTAATTTCTGATGTTTCTGTTTCAGTTGTTTCATCCTCTGTAGTTACTTCTTCTGTAGTAATTTCTTCTGTAGTCGTTTCTTCTGTGGTCGTTTCTTCTACAACAGTTTGTTTAATTGTTGTTTGTTCTACATTTCCACCTTGTGTATTGTTCTGACCTGCATTAGATGACTGTCCACTTTCAGTTTGTGAAGAAGAAGGACTATATTTTACTCTACTGATATTTAATGGTGTTGTATTCTGATGATCATTATCTACTCCGAAAAGTAGTTTATCATAGTCAATAAAGCTATCCTGATCACCCCATGTTGCATCCACCAGATACCATACACCATCTTCCATTTGAACGGCATTCCATGCATGCTCATCGTCTACTATAATATAACATGGTATACCTAACTGATTCATCATCAGCTGAAATGACATTGCATATCCTTCACAAACTGTATTTCTGCCTTGTAACGCAGATGAAAGTGTATGATTACTATATGTAGTGTCATATGTAATATTATTACATAACCACTCAAAAACCCCTTTTACCTTTCCATATCTGTCAGCACCGGAAAAACTTGATGAAACCTGATTTGCAATTCCATAACATGAATTGTACTCATCCTTTGTTAATTTTTCAGGTGTATAACTAATCTTGTATAACTCATAATCATTAGTAATTTTGCCGCTCTCAATATGGACACTGTAGTATCCATACTGTGCAAGATTAAAATAAGTCTTATCACGATTTATTCCAAATAGCTGTTCAAACTCACCATTGCTAATACTAAAAGGGGTTACAAATGCTAGCTGCTCTGGAACACTCATTGTAGCAGCTTTGTTTCTTAGTTCATCCATTGATGATACATATACATATCCTTTCGCTTCCATTTGAGCAATACAATCATTTTTTCTACACTCATGATATGTTGCTTCAGATACTTCATTGCCATCAACATAATAATGTTTTCCTCCATTACTGTCTGTTCCAACAGCAAATTCCGTTGCTTCTGCCTCCAAAGATAAACAAAACATTAATAGAAAGCATAAAAGAATTTTAAATGATACACTTCCAATCTTTTTCACCATATACACTACTCCTAACTGACAATACTATATTGTCATTGCTTTTGACATAACACATATTCCAGTTGCGCCATGTTTTCTCATTTCCGTTACACATTCTTCATTTATACTCATACCGCCAATAGCATATACTGGCAGTGATGATACATTACATATTTCTTCAAGAAATTTAAGACCTTTTTGTGGTATTCCTTTTTTACAGTCTGTTTCAAATATATGTCCTGCAGTAATATATGTAGCCCCAAGTTTTATAGCCTCTGACACTTCATTTGTTGTATGAACCGATACACCAATCACATTAAATCTGTCTACTATCTCTTTATTATTCTCTCTTAATACATGTAAAGGCAAATGTATCTCTTCGCAGGAAAGTTCTATTCCAACATTGTAGAAATTATGTATTCGACAAGGGACTTTATATTTATCACAAATCCTTTTCGTCCTTATAAAAAGGTCTCTGTATTCTTTTTCATTTAAATCCTTTTCTCGAACAACAATCGCTCCTACCTTTAATTCGCACAACTTTTGTATTTGAGTTTCAAAATCATTACATAGTTTTCTATTTGTAATAACTATGATGTTTTTCATATATTCCTCTTTCAATAGAACTCCTTCTTCCTTTGTCCAGAATCCTTTTCAAGATTTCCTAAACGAATTCATAATCCTTCATAACAGGTTGCAATCCTATTGCCTGCAAATCATTATACACTTCATCAACTGAGCGGCCATCAGATATCTCAAACTGATCATCACCTTTTGTTTCAAGCTCTTCCACATGCTCTCCAATTCCAGTGCTAACGCCTGCAGAAATCTTTGTGGCAGCAATATTAACAAGATTATCTCTTACCCTTTTACATTCTCTTGTAGAAACAGTAATACTTGCAAAAGGCATAAACAATCTATATGCACATACGACCTGTAACAGCTGAATTTCATGAACATCCATTGGATTTATCTTATCATTATTTATAATAGGTCTAAGTCTTGGACACGAAAATGCTATCTCTGCATGAGGATACTTACGCTGTAGAAGATATGCATGTATACCTGTTGCAAATGCATCTTTTCTGAAATCATCAAGTCCAAGAAGTGCTGCAAATCCGACACCTCTCATATTTCCCTTTAATGCTCTTTCCTGTGCATTTAGTCTATACGGAAATATTCTCTTATGTCCTGCAAGATGAAGTGTTTCATATTTATCTGAATTATATGTTTCCTGAAATACTGTTACATAATCCGCTCCACACTCATGAAGATATGCATATTCATCAGAGTTCATCGGATACACTTCAAGACCAATTACTTTAAAATACTTTTTCGCAATTTTACATGCCTTCCCAATATATTCAACATCGGAATGCACTTTGCTCTCTCCTGTAAGGATAAGTATTTCCTGTAATCCAGACTCAGATATTGCCTGCATTTCACGCTCAATTTCGTTTTCATTAAGCTTTGCTCTGTTGATTTTATTATGACAGTTAAATCCACAATAAATACAGAAATTCTCACAATAATTTGCAATATATATAGGTGTAAACATATTTACACTATTTCCAAAATGTTTTTCCTTTTCGATTTTTGCACACCTTGCAATTTCTTCAATTAGAGGCAATGCTGCTGGTGAAAGAAGCGCAGCAAAATCTTCTGGTGTTCTATTTTCATGCATAAGAGCCTGTCTTACATCAGCCTCAGAATATTTGTCATAGTCATATTCATTCATTGCTTTTATGACCTTTTCCTGAATATCAGATTCAAGTATTTCCATATCCGGAAGA
The DNA here is from genome assembly GCA_045126215.1 of Lachnospiraceae bacterium. GTDB lineage: Bacteria > Bacillota > Clostridia > Lachnospirales > Lachnospiraceae > SVEL01. Next base: position 87,028 of record JBGVOD010000029.1, read on the forward strand.
TACTTCATATGGTCAATTCTATTCTTTTTCTGCCACTCTTTTATTTCATCATTTAGTATACTTTCATTTACATGGTCATTTGCACTCATCTATATGCCTCCAAAACTAGTCCTGTAAGAATCCTGTCAATGGTGAAGATGCACTTGCACCACTTTCTATAACTCTTCCCATTCCGGCAAGATATGCTTTTCTACCAGCTTCAATAGCATTTTTAAATGCCTCCGCCATTACCGGGATGTCACCTGCTGTGGCAATTGCAGTATTCGCCATAACAGCTGCTGCCCCCATTTCCATAGCCTCACACGCCTGTGAAGGTTTTCCTATCCCCGCGTCTACGATGATTGGAAGTTCCATTTCATTAATTAATATCTGAATAAAATCTTTTGTTGCAAGACCTTTATTAGATCCTATTGGTGCTCCAAGTGGCATAATACATGCTGCTCCCGCATCTCTTAAGGCTCTTGCAGCATTCAAATCAGGATACATATATGGCATTACCACAAAACCTTCTTTTGCAAGTATCTCTGTTGCCTTAATCGTTTCATAGTTGTCCGGCAGAAGATACTTTGTATCATGAACCACCTCAATCTTTACAAAATCCCCACATCCAAGCTCCCTTGAAAGTCTTGCAATTCTTACAGCTTCCTCTGCATTTCTGGCTCCTGATGTATTAGGAAGTAATGTCACACCTTTTGGTATATAATCGAGAATATTGGCAACACCACCTTCATTTGCCCTTCTAAGTGCAAGTGTTATAATCTGCGCACCAGCTTTTTCTACTGCTGCATTAATTAAATCAAGAGAAAACTTTCCTGAGCCTAAAATAAATCTTGATGAAAATTCATATCCACCAATATATAATAAATCTTTCTGTTCCATATTTGCTCCTATGCTTTTTATTTTATTCCATCAATTATAATTTCTGCAATAAGATTAGCCTCATGTGCGGCACATATTGCAACGCGTGCTGACATAAGTCCAAAACCATCTTTTATATCACTATAATCATCGCCACAAATATAAAAATTTTTAGCTACTTTTCTAGTTCTTATCTCATTGCTTCTGCCATATCCAGCCATTCCTGAGCCCGACACTATTATCTTATTACTGTAGTTTTCAAATACTCCATTTATTAACATTGACTTTGCCTCAGGCAAATCAAATGCTTCACATATTATATCATCATTTTCAAAAAGATTTTTGATATTTTCTTCTGAAACTTTTACACACTCTTTTTTTATTTCTAAATATGGATTAATCTCCATCAATTCCTCATAAAGAGCATCTGTTTTTTTCATACCTATATGTTTCAAAAAATATTGCTGTCGGTTAAGATTCGTAATATCCACCTTATCAAAATCAATGATATGTAAATGTCCAACACCCATTCTGGCAAGACTAATGGCTACATTTGACCCCAGTCCTCCTAAGCCTGCAATTGCAACTCTTGCGCTTCCAAGTTTATTCCAGACAGCCTCTGAATGACGTATAATCAATGCTTCATTTATTTCTTCTTCAGAGTACATACCATCAACCTCCGCCAACAAAGCTTACCACTTCTATTTTAGAATTGTCTTTTACAATCACCTTATCAAGTGTAGCTTTTGGTATAATTTCTCCATCACACTCAACAGCAATGCGTTTCATATCGTACCCGCATCCTTCTATAAGCTGAAACATTGAAATACCTTCAGTATATTCAATTTCCTTTCCGTTTATCTTTATCATGTTACTTTCCTTTCCTATGGATTACAATTTCCACAAGGGTCATATCCCATTGAAATAATTTCATCTCTTGTTCCAAAATATTCCTGTTTATTTCTTTCGCTCATTCGACCTACTGAAGAACAATCCGGATAATGGAACTTCTTTGTATTAGTATTAAGAATATAATTACTGCCTGCTACATTCTGTACATTTGTATTTGGCGCCACAGTTGTCTGTGGCTGCGTTGCTTGGCCTTCTATAGAAGTTGCAAGGCTACTATCGCCTGTAGCATAATTTATATTAATTCCAGGCTGAACATTGTAGCAATATACATTAAAGCAAATACCGTCACCATCATCTTCCACACTATATGCTTCCATATGTACACCAGATGCAATAAGATTATTACCTTCAAATACCGGTGTTACCCTATACATAACATGGTTATTTGTTTCCTTAACATAATCGGCAATCATATTTTCAAAAGGAAGCATACCAACTGCATTCATATATCTTGTTCCGGTTATCAGATTATTTTTATTTGCATTTTCACCTGTCAATTGAAATCCAATAAGATGTGATCTATTATATAAGCTTCCACCATCTACATTATCATATCTCACAGAATGCCACCCTGTAGGCTTAACACTACTAATGTCACCTCTTTGTTCCGTTGGCATTATATCCTTTCCTACACAGGCCACACACGTTGTACATCTTCCTAGACTATCAAGATTCCCATAATACTCAAATGATGTTGTGGTAATCTCACTTGTTGTAAATGTAGGAATATTATTATTAACCACATAATATGTACTTCCAGAATATGGTGGAATGCTATTTATGTCAAAAACAGAACTAATTGATGTAATGCCACTACCTGTAGAAGCACCATTCTGATTTGCGGTGGTTTCCTCACCTATCGAATCACCATTTTGGCTTTCCGTGGTCTCCTCTCCCGTAAGATTACTTGTCCCTACGTCAGCCCCTTCATTTACATCTGTTGAATCATCTTTGACATTATCCTGACTCTGAATAAAACTTGTTGTTTTACTTTCAGTATCATCATATGTCTGTCCACACGCTGTAAGAATAAGACACATGATGAAAAGAGTTACAAAATATGAAATATTATTATTAATATGGTTTTTAATTTTTTTCGCCAACTCTCCCATATGCTTTATCTCCTGTATTCTTTTATTGTTATCTTATCATGTGAATTACCTGCAATGTCTGTTTCTTTTTCTAATCGGTACATAGAGATATCTAAGTTAAATTTCCTGTCTGAAGGATAATCTCTATTCCAAAAACACATTATAATTTCATCTATTTTATCAATATCCTCTTTTGACATATCATCAAATATATTGGCATCTTCTATAAAAAAATAATCTTTACTATTAATATTTTCAATAACATTCTCTTTGATAATAATAGAGTCTTTACGTTCAAATATTTTGGAAGAATATTCTGTCATGTATATTTTTTCTTTCCCATATTGACTTAACAGATATTCACATAGAACACTATCCCGACTCTGTCTTCTATGATTGAACATCATCCCCATATCATTATCAACACATACTATTATTTTCATTTTATCACTCTCCAATCAAAAACATAGCAAACAATTTCAAATAACTTTTGCTATTATACAAATGGAAGTAACAAAATCTTGATATTCCTGACTTTTGCTACTTCCATATTATAACATGATATTGTATTTGTTCTCAATATATTATTTCAAGAATCCGTTGATTTACTTCGTAAATCACTTCTTCCTCATATCCTGCAGGTTATAATGTCAAATGCCATATCATGCAAGCATGATATGGCATTGTGACATTTTAACTCTGGTATCATAATATAAATCAAAAAGAGTTTTATGAAAAATATGTATTTATCTAATTCAGAATTTTATAATACTGCTTCTCCGAATGCAATTGCAGAAATATTCGGAAATGAAGATAACCCTTATCTCAATGGTGTTGCATATTTTTATTCATCTCCAACATCGGGAATATATGTACAGGTAGAGGTATTTGAACTACCCGATGAAAATTATGCAGATTCGTCTGGTTTCTTTGGTATGCACATACACCAGTATGGTAATTGTTCGCTCCCCTTTGATCAAACGGGCGAACACTTAAATCCTACTAACACACTTCATCCAAATCATATAGGCGATTTACCACCTCTTCTTTCAAGTCATGGCTATGCCTGGTGTGTTTTTTATGATGGACGATTGTCTATATCTGATATTCTTAACAAATCACTAATTATTCATAATAGGAGAGACGATTTCACAACACAACCCTCAGGAGATTCCGGAGCAAAAATTGCATGTGGAATAATTAAAGCCTTAAACTAAATTTAATATATTCTTCTTTTAATCTTTCCTGTAGCAGTCTTTTCAAATCCAGTATCTCTGTATTTTATACTTCTAATACCCTTTGATGCTGGATTTTCTTTATTATATTTTTTTACCGCTTCTTCAATCAAAGCTTTTTCTGTTCTTCTTGAGCCAATGTAAAACTCTGCAGTAATTACATTATTTTCATTATATACACATACTTCTTCTGTAATGCCCTGTTCTATAAATATCTTTTCTATTTCCTCCGGCAATACATTTTCCCCACTTGATGTAATAATGACATTCTTCTTCCTGCCCTTTATATAAAGAAATCCATCTTCATCTATATATCCAAGGTCTCCTGTATATAACCATCCGTCTTTTATTGTTTCTTTCGTAGTTTTTTCATCACCATAATACCCCATCATCACACCATCGCCACGCATAATGATTTCTCCGTCTTTTATGGCAATTTCCATTTGCTCATTTATTTTCCCTACAGAATCAAGCTTATTAATATTATCTTTTGACATAATATTTGATGCACCTAATCCGGAACTTTCAGTCATTCCATAAGAATTAACCATATACATATCCGCATCAACTATCATTTTTATATATTTTTTTCTCAATATCGCCGCACCGCTGGTAATACAGAAACAATTATTGCCTACAATATCTCTTATCGACTTTCCTCTTTCCATTTTCTTAATTATGGCATCAACTAACATTGGTACCATAGCTATCTCATGTATATCAAATAATTTCATATCTCTAAAGTAGTATTTTGGACTTCTTCCGACACACAATGTATCTCCACCTATAAATAAACAGGCTAATGAAAGTAACCCAACATGAAAAAATGGTAATGTCCACATCATTCTTCTTTCATCCTTATCAATCGTATTTGGCCATCCTCTTTTCAATGGTGCACTAAGATTCTTATGAGAATACATTACTAATTTTTCCTTACCTGTCGTTCCTGAAGAACTCATATAGCATATTACTTTATTTTCATCCATTTCAAGGTCATACTCATCAATATTGTCAATGGTATCTATACACTCACTCATTGAAATGATATTTATTTCCTGCATTTCATATTTTAACTTTGCAATGAACTCATCATCTGCAATTATAAGTTTTGTTCCTATCTGATTACACATTTTGTATATTGCAGTTCTTTCCATATGTGGATTAACAGGAAATATTGCTGTATCTGTATATAGACATGCATACGCACATACAAGCCATTTGTAACTGTTATTTCCAATAATGGCAACAATATCGTTATTATATTTATTTTTCATTATGTATGTAGCTGCTTTTCTAATATCTTCTATAAATCTTGCAAAAGAATATCTGCAAACTATTCCTTCATCATTTACTTCCATTAAGGCAGTTCTACCAGAATACTCACATCCTAATCTTTCAATTATATCCTTATAATTATCCATTGTCACACTTCCTTAAAATCCTTACATTTTAAAACTCCAAAAACATATTACTTCTGACTGTTTACAATTTTCTCAATAACATCAATTAAATCTTTTACTGTTGCAATATCAGAAATAGCTTCTTCCTTAATTGTTATTTTTAATTTTTCTTCAAAAGTTGCAAACATTTCAAATATTTCCAGTGATGATAGAGCCAAATCATCAAAAAGGTTCATATCATCCCTGATATCTGATGTATCTAATATTTCTTCAAGTTCACTTATTACTATATCTCTTACCATTTTTATTCTCCTTTTGCCTACATAATATTGCTTTCTTTTTTACTTCTAATATATTTTCTGCACATTTGAACAACCATATATATAATGTAAATAACTATACATCTAAGAATTAATATCAACACGATTTTAAAAAAAACCGGCAATTTAATCACATGCAATATTTTTTTCCATGGTATTACAAATGATTCAAATGAATGTATAAATATAATATCATATGTCACCCTGCCTATTTTTTTTAATATCTTTAGATTGATTTTTGAATTAATCACAATATATATTCTAAGAAGTATCACTCCCATACCGACACATGATATTACTCCCAGTATATAATTTCTTCCAAAATCATTCCCTGCCAATGAACAGAAACCATTTATACATACTATTATTATCATACTTACACATGCTAATATATACTTAATAAATGTAAACCTATTTTCTTTTTGAAAAAACTTCTTATCCCTTAACAGATATCCAACATAGATAAATGTTATCGCACTTACAAACTGAGTTCTAGAATATATATTAAAAGATTTTGTCTGTAATAACACTCCCACAATATTAGTTGCCATCACAGCTATAAAAATTATCTTTTTATTTTTTAATCTAAAAATAAAATTTAAAATAATCCATGCTATGCACAATTCAATGCAAAACCATATTGGACCTACCGAAATAAGATCATATCCTCTTACATTACTATCTATAGTATTAAATGATAGAAATGAAAGAATAATGTTACGCAAATCTTTTATAGAAAAATTGTCTAATAAAATTGTCTTGATTCCTGAAATAGTTATTGTTGCAATCGCCATAACAGCATATGGTTTCAATAAAAACGCAAGTTGCTTCTTTATACATTTTGAAATTCGCTCTCCTCTAAAACCATAACCACTTATCATATAAAACATTGGCAACAACCCATTTGAAATTATACATGTAATTAATAATATCATTAAGCTGTTTGGCATATTTGGGCCAATTAAAGAAATAGTATGTCCCATAATAATAATTACCATACTTATTCCTTTTGCAGCATCAAACATCCCCAGCGTACTTTCTACACCATACTTTCGATCTTTTGCTCTGAAGTTGCTTATCGCAGCATATATAACTGAAACCAAAAAAACAATTATAACAAATTTTTCCACATAACTTATTTTTTTTTCATTTTCCGTCATAAAAGTATAATAATTGATTTTATTGTGCCAGATAGATTTATACATATGTAATTCATCTATTTTCTTATCCCCTACATATATTTCTGCAACACCGGATCCTTCCTGTTCAACATATTCCATACTGATTCTTTTAATAGGTTCAAAATATTCAATTATAAAATCACAATCCGAATCTTTGTATAAGGTATAGCCCCATTCTCCATGCCATACATATCCTTCATTATCATACTTTTGTAAATCAATCCATTCCCCATTAATGCATATATTTACAATTCTCATCTCATGACCATATGAACCTTCTGGAATTTCATCTAACATATGAATCCTAAAAGTGGTCGTATTTTCATCATATTCAAATATGTTCTGTAGTTTTAAAATATATGAAGATAAAAATTCTGCACAAACTAAAGAAATAATGATACTTATAATTACAACAACTAATCGTTTTTTCAAATCACTTCTATTCATAATTACTCCTAAACTTCCAAACCAAAAATTTATACAAATAAACTGTGACCTTATACTGACCATTTTGTCATATATGCATCACAGTTTAAATAATATCATACTTTTATTTTTTAATCCATACAAACTCTTTAGTGATTTCTAACTTTATCCACAAACTCCTCCATTTTTGCATAATCCTTTACACCGTCAGTCTCTACACCTGAACTTACGTCCACAGCATAAGGTTTTGCAAAATCGATAATATCAAGAACATTATCCTTCTGAAGTCCACCTGCGACAAAGAAATCTCTATTGATATTCTTACATAAATCCCAATTAAAAGTCTCACCCGTTCCACCAATTCCATTATCGAGCATAATGTAATCAGCAGAGGATTTTACAGCTTTTTCTATATCATCTTCGGATTTAACAGAAAATGCCTTTATAATTTTTTTGTCTGTTTTCTTTCTGAGGTTTGCGATAAATTCTTCGCTTTCATGACCATGAAGCTGAATCATGTCTATAATTCCTCTATCAGCAATGTTAACAATCTTTTCAATTTCATCATCCAGAAATACACCAACTACTTTTATTTCACTACTTAGCTTTTCTTTTAATTTTAATGCTTCATCCGGTGAAATATATCTTCGTCTTCCTTCAACAAAAATAAATCCTATATAATCAGGCTTATTTTTATTCACATATTGGATATCTTCTAAACGTCTAAGTCCACAAACTTTTATTTTTGTCACAGTTTATCCTCTCAATTCATCAAGCATCTTTTTCTTATTTTCTGCTCTCATAAGTGTTTCACCAATAAGAACTGCATTTACATTTGCCTTTCTTAATACATCGATATCTTCAGATGTTTTTATACCACTTTCGGCCACAAAAAGAACTTCTTTAGGAACTAATTTCCGAAGTCTTTCACTATTATGAACATCAACTGTAAAGTCCTTGAGATTGCGATTATTTACACCAATAATTCTAGCCCCTGCTCTAACAGCCATTGCAATTTCATCTTCATCATGAGCCTCCACAAGAGCAGACAAGCCCAGACTATCTGCAATATCAATATATTCTTTGATTTTTTCTTCACTAAGTAACGAACAGATAAGAAGTATTGCAGATGCTCCAAGTGTTTTTGCTTCATATATCATATACTCATCCACAGTAAAGTCTTTACGCAAGCATGGAATACCGACATTTGATGATATATCCTTTAGGAATTCATCGTTTCCCATAAACCATTTTGGTTCAGTCAGTACTGATATTGCAGCAGCCCCTGCCTTCTCGTAGTCTTTTGCTATATCAAGATATGGAAAATCCTCTGCAATGATTCCCTTTGAAGGAGATGCTTTTTTACATTCACATATAAATGAAATATCCCCACTCTTAAGTGATTTTTCAAAAGGAAAACTGTCATCAATATTCATTGATCTTGCTTTGCTTTTCATTTCTTCAAGACTTACTTTCTGTTTCGCATTTGATACTCTTTCTCTTGCATAATCAGCTATTGTTTCAAGAATATTAGGCATTTGTAGCCTCCTTTAATTCCTCTAACTTCTTTAATGCTGCTCCGGAATCAATTAAATCAGCTGCAAGCTTAATACCATCCAAGATGCTATCTGCCTTACCTGCTGCATAAAGACCTGCTCCTGCATTCATAAGGACAGTATCTCTCTTTGGTCCTTTCTGTCCGTTTAAAATATCAAGTGTTATCTTAGCATTCTCTTCCGGTGTTCCTCCGACCAAATCTTCCTTCGAACACCTTTCAATACCAAAATCTTCCGGCTTAATTACATATGTTTTGTATCTTCCATCCTTAAAATCACATACAGTTGTTGGTGTGCTTAACGAAATCTCATCAAGCTTATCCTGACCAAATACAACAAGTCCCTGCTTTACTCCTATACTCATAAGAACCTGTGCAAGTGGCTCAACTAATGATTCATCATATACTCCTAAAAGTTGAATACTTGGTCTAGCCGGATTCGTAAGAGGTCCTAAAATATTAAATACTGTACGAAATCCCAGTTCCTTTCGAATGGCTCCAACATATTTCATAGATGTATGATACTTCTGTGCAAAAAAGAAACACATACCAACCTTTTCAAGAAGTTCAACACACTTTGAAGGCTCAAGATCGATATTAATTCCAAGTGCTTCAAGGCAATCAGCTGTACCACACTTTGATGAAGCTGCTCTATTTCCATGTTTTGCAATTTTTATACCAGCTGCAGCAAGTACAAATGCTGATGTGGTAGAAATATTAAAACTATGAGCACCATCTCCACCTGTACCAACAATTTCCATAAGTTCCATATTATGTTCTATCTTCATTGCATGCTCTCTCATGGCAACTGCACATCCTGAAATTTCATCAATTGTTTCAGATTTTGTGCTCTTTGTGGAGAGAGCAGCAAGGAATGCCGCATTCTGAGTTGGTGTTGTTTCACCACTCATAATCTCATTCATTACTGTATATGCTTCATCATAGGATAAGTCTTCTTTGTTTACAATTTTTACGATTGCTTCTTTAATCATAATTTCCTCCTTCGATTATAAAATAATCATACTTTTTACATTGTTATAAAGTTTTTCAACATTGTTATTCCTTCCGGTGTCATTATTGACTCTGGGTGGAATTGCACTCCATATACTTCATATTCTTTGTGCTTTACAGCCATTATCTCGCCATCATCTGTTCTTGCAATTATCTTTAAGCAATCAGGCATAGTCTCTTCAACAGCTGCCAGTGAATGATATCTTGCTACCGGTGTATATTTATTACAATCTCTAAATAGTAAACACTCGGTATCTACCTCTGTCATGGACTGCTTACCATGCATTAATTTCTTGGCATAGGAAACTGTCGCTCCATATACCATGCATATTGCCTGATGTCCCAGACATACTCCAAGTATCGGTATCCTACCCCCAAGTTCTCTTATAACATCAGGACATATACCAGCATCTTCCGGTCTTCCCGGACCTGGTGAAATAATGATTTTGTCAGGATTTAATTCTTCAATTTCCTTCACTGTCATCACATCATTTCTGATAACTTTTATATCTTCGTTAATTGTCCCAATGAGCTGATACAGGTTATATGAAAAACTATCATAATTGTCAATTAATAATATCATCATTCTACCTCCTCTGCTGTTTTCAATGCCTTAACAACTGCTGCTGCCTTATTAATACATTCCTGATACTCTTTTTCAGGGATTGAATCTGCCACAATACCCGCACCACTTCTTATGAATACTTTATTATTCTTTTTATATGCAATTCTAATAGCAATACAGGTATCAAGATTGCCGGTAAAATCTACATACCCAATTGCGCCTCCATAAATACCTCTCTTATTATTTTCAAGATCATTTATAATCTGGCAGGCTCTAATCTTTGGAGCTCCTGATAATGTTCCTGCCGGAAGTATTGCATCTATAGCATCAAGAGCATCCTTGTCATCTCTTATCTCACCTCTGACAGTAGAACCTATATGCATAACGTGTGAATATCTCTGGATGCTGTGATATTTCTCCACCTCTACAGTTCCAAACTTACTAATCTTTCCAAGATCATTTCTGCCAAGGTCGACTAACATATTATGTTCTGCAAGTTCTTTTTCATCTGCCAACAGTTCTTCTTCAAGGGCTTTATCTTCCTCCAATGTTTTTCCTCTTGGTCTTGTTCCTGCCAATGGGAAAGTATCTAACTCTCCATTTTCAAGTTTTACAAGTGTCTCTGGAGATGCCCCTGCAACTTCCATGTCAGAACCCGAAAAATAAAACATATATGGTGATGGATTAAGCGTTCTAAGTATTCTGTATGTATTAAGAAGACTTCCTTCAAATCCAGCTTCAAGTCTGTTAGATAATACAATCTGGAAAATATCTCCTTCAAAAATATGCTTCTTTGCTTTTTCAACCATTTCACAATACTGTTCCTTTGAGAAAAATGGTTTTATTTCTGTTGTAAGCTTTCCTCCGATATACTGCTTTGGCTTTCCATTTCTAATAAGCTCTGCCATAGCCTTCAGTTCCAGTTCTGCCCTGTTGTATTCTGTTTCAAGACTGTTCAAAGAAACATTAACTATTAATACAATTTTATTTCTATAATTATCAAATGCTATTACTTTATCAAATAACATTAAGTCTACGTCTTTAAAGCCCTCTGTATCTTCTGCATCTAGATTTAATGACTGCTCTGCATATTTCAAATAATCATATGAAAAATATCCAACAAGACCTCCTGTAAATGAAGGAAATCCTTCTATTACCGGACTTCTGTGTTCTGAAAGAACCTGTCTTATATATTGGTTTGGATTGTTTGTTTTGATTGCAACACCACCAACCTTCATCTCTCCATTAGCACAGGTAATCTCCATCTTTGGTGCATATCCGAGAAATGAATAACGACCCCATTTTTCATTGTCAGTCACACTTTCAAACATATAACAATGTTCTGAAACATTAAGTAAAATCTTAAGTACTTCCACTGGTGTCCTGATATCTGATAATAATTCCATACTTACTGGTGCAATATCATATTTTCCTGTATTTTTTAATTCTCTTAATTCTTCAATACTTGGTTTTAACATTCTCTTTCCACCTTTCTTCGTGCCCTTCTTCGTGCTTCGTACTCTCGCACTCTCGCAATCTCTCTAATCTATTTTTTATAGATTAACCGGATTGCTTCGTGCTTCGCACTCTCGCAATCCTAACAAAAATTCGCATATCGTTCGGCTCCGCCTCACTTTTATGCTCATTTTCGTTTGGCTACCAAGGTAATTCTTCCGCTTTTATGCAAGCATAAGCGGAGAATTACTTTGGTAGCGTTAATCTATAAAAAAAGTCCTTGATAGATGGGCATAATCCCATCTATCAAGGACGAACAATCATATCCGCGGTACCACCTTGTTTCACAGTAACCTGTGCTCTCATCAGGATACTATCATATCCCTGGCAACTGACGTATGCCTCACGTCGTGGAATACTCAGTATATAAAATACCTTTGACCACGCCCTCCGCGATCCATTTAATGACCTGTTTTCTACCCGATTCTCAGCCCCTCGGGTTCTCTGTATGAGCATAACCATTTTTATCTTCGCATCAACGGTTTAGTATAATAAAGTTTTAATAAGAATAGCACCATATTATTTTCTTGTCAAGAAAAAGAATTCTTTCTCAATCCCTAGATTTTTACAACAAAACTTGCTCCACTTTCATATGTTATGAAATAAATCTTTACTTTTCTACTCTTCTTCAACTGGTCCTTCGGGAGTTCTCCATTTTTCCATATAACTATCATTTAAGTCATATCCATATACTGGGTTCTGAAGTACTCTTCTTGTATCACCATTACCATCAATATCTACCATTATACATGCTGGTGCAATGATAACTTCATTCAATCCACTGTCTCCTGTTACATATTTATCATCTTTCTTACTAACAACATTATTGATGTATATTCCCATATTACCCTTAATATACATCAAACTTAGTTCTTCTCCATTGGTAAATACCCCTGTATTAACTTTAAAATAATCAGGCTTACCAAACTCATCTATCGCAATCTGTGTGTTGTTGTATTCACCAAATTCGCGCCTATCACATATTTCGCCAAACAATGCAATATTTCTATTATCACTTTTATTCAAAATATCGCTTTCAAACATACCTCCTGCGAATTCCATTGACCACAAGCCCTTTTCAAGACATTCCTTTACAGTATATTCTTCCTCACCATCTCTATAATTCATAAATTTCATACGAATTGTTCTGTCATAAAAACTAGTATACTCCATTTCACAATTATATAAGTAGATTTCAGAAATAGTTGCAGCCTTTTTATCCATAATTTGCTCTATACTTGTATATTTTTCTGTTTCACCGTCAACTATCTCTACTCTTATTTTTCCATCTGCTGCATAATCAATAAACTCAATCAATTTATCTCCTGTTAATTCATCAAGTTTAAATTTGTTTTGATACAGATTAATATCCTTTTCTGACATTCCATCGAAATCCAAAGCAGCTGTATAAGGACATTCTTCCTCAAATTCTTCTTTTTTTGTCTTTTTCTCTGTGGTTTCCTCTTCTGTTGTTGTTTCATCAGATTCTTTATCTTCCTGATTATCTCTATTTTCACCACTTTCAGATGACACCGCTACTTCTTTACTCTTGCTTTCCTCATTGTCACCTTTACCACATGCTGTTATAGAACAAACAAGCATACAACTTGCTAGTAATGCAATTGATTTTCTCATAACTTTCGTACCTCCAAATGTTTTAATTTTCTTCTTTTATTCTATAATTTCTCGCCACAAAAAGCATTTATCACTAAAAAAGTGAATCCCTTCTTGTTTTTGTATTTCTACAGGAAGGGATTCTATCACTATTAATATTCATTATCAAGTTATGTTGTTTAAATTGCTATATTTTTGTCTCAAATATGTAGTAATGCTATCATATCGCTTTATATGAAAAATAATATCAATATGTAAATTACAATCAACATTAAATTGATCGGCAAAATTTCTTAAACAACAGTTCATCATTTTAACTGCCCTGTTACTTAAGTTTTATCTTTCTCAATTCACCTTAATCCATTCCGAAATACCTTCTATATCAATTTCATCAACCAGTATTTCTAATTCTTTGATTTTTTCTAAATCCTCATCTGAAAGAGTTTTTTTCATATCTTTAATAATATCAGTCATTCCTGCAATATCATAGGAATCCACGCAATCCTGTAATTTATCAAGATATTCTCCTATTGAAGCCTTCTTATCCACAGGAATTTTAATTCCACCATCCACAAGTATATCCTTTATCATTTGAACAAAACCAGTATATTCTGTTAAAAAATCACCAATTTTTTCCTCAATATATTGCATATCATCTCTTTTGCCTGCCATTTCCAAATCCTTGGCAACAGCAGCCTGCTCATCTGCACCAATATTTAGACAGCTTCCTTTTATTGAATGAATGCTGATTGTAAAATTACCAACATCCTTCTTTTCATAAAAATTCTTTAGTTCTTCTATTTGTTTTTCTGAATTTTTTACAAATAATGCAATCACTGATAAATAGATATCTTCTGAATTTGCACAATACATTAGTCCTTTTTCAATATCAATAATTGTTTTTAGATTATTTAGTATTTCTGACATATTACTTCCTTCTTTTTCCTTTTTGTCTGTTACCAATACTTTTTCATCTTCTGTATAATATATTTTCTCTTTTGGCAGAAGCTTTTCAAACAACTCTTCAAGCATACTATAATCTATAGGCTTGCTAAGGTACTCATCAAAGCCTTCTTTTATGAGTTCTGTTCTAGCTCCGCTTATGGCATTTGCAGTTAAAACAATTATTTTACAATTATCACTTGTACTGTAATATGGATTTAGCTTTCTAATCTCTTTCATAGATTGAACGCCGTCCATTTCCGGCATCATTTGATCCATAAAGATAATGTCAAATCTGTTATTCTCACATAGCGTAATTGCTTCAATACCACTTCCTGCAACTGTTACTTTCAATCCATAATGCATCATACTATGTTGTATTACTTTAAGATTTATCTGATTATCATCAACTACAAGTACCTCTGTATCCCTTAACCGGATATTTCCCATTGATGATTTTTCATCTGCATCACTAATATTCATTGAAAACTGCATCGGTGTATCATCAATAATCTTTTGTTTAACAATCACTTTGAAAGTTGAACCTTCTCCATATACACTTTCAACTTCAAGCTCACCGCCCATAAGTTCAAGATATCCTTTTGTTAATGCAAGTCCAAGTCCTGTTCCCTCTATCTGCCTTGTGTTCCTCAAATCAACTCTTGAGAACAATTCGAATATTTGCTTCTTGTCTTCTTCTTTTATTCCAATACCTGTATCAATAACATCAAATTCAAGTTCAACCACATCAAATGACCTGCTACGATTACTTATCTTTAACTTTACACTTCCTTTCTCTGTATATTTAACAGCATTTGCAAGGAGATTTATCAATATTTCCCTGAGCCTTGTTTTATCACCAAGCATTCTTCTTGGAATATCTCCTTCAATATCTACACTGAAACTAAGATTCTTTTTTTTTGCCTGCATTTCAATTATCAAATACACATCTTTAATAATGTTCTCCAACAAATATTCTGTCTCAATTAATTCCATGTTTCCCGATTCAATTTTTGATATATCAAGAATTTCATTTATTAATGATAGTAAAGTATTTGCCGAACGTCTAATATCCCCAACATATTCTCTTACTTCATCCGGAAGCTCACTATTCAATGATAACTCTGCAAATCCAATAATTGAGTTCATTGGTGTTCTAATTTCATGGGACATATTTGCAAGGAACATACTCTTAGACTTATTTGCGATGTCAGCTTCTTCTTTTGCCTTTTCAAGACTAATAAGCGTTTTCTTTCTTTCAGATACATCCGTTATTATTAATATGTATCCTAAAAGGTCTCCATATTTATCATTTATCTTACTAACTGAAATATTACAAGCAATTTTATTCCTTATGCAGACTGCATCTATTGACGTATTTTCGCCTTCAAATCCAAAAACATCATCCGCCTCTACATCAAATAAATAAGTTACATAAGCTTTGTTTTTCTGCTTATCCCACTCTTCAAATTCAAAAAATGCTGTAGCCGCATCATTTGCAATCTTAATTGTACGATTTGAATCATATACAAGTACAGGATTTACAAGTGAATAATATATAAATTCTGACATATTATGTACATTTACTTCAGATTTTCTTCTTTCTAATATTAAAAAATATAAAAGTAAAATTGCCCAAAATTGCGTTATTGAACTTCCTGGTATCGCAGATAATCCGATTAGTGGAAATATCGTATCTAAAACCATACCAAGTACAAGCAAAAGTGCTACCCACAACATCTTCTTCGCAAAATCTTTTACCCTCTTTAATTCAGATGTTTTGATTGTATAAAAAATAATTGTAAATAAAATGACTGCCAAACAGCAGGAATATGCTGTATATAAATTATTTACAACGCCCGGATTAAATCTATATGTCATTAATCCGTTTTTCATATAATACTCTGCCGCTCCAGGTGCTACAACAAAGAAATATAATGGTATTCCAAGGGACGCAAAGGCATATACTATTCCACGCACTTTTTTCTTGATATAAGAAATATTACATACCAGTACTAAGGCAAAAATAAAATACAAAAATACGCCGACCATACCAAACATACGGCAAAAATATGCCTTTGTTGCATCAATCTGAAGTGGCAAAAGCCCAAAACCTACACTCCATATTCCACTTGCCAAAGATGCAAGCATAAACCATTTTTCTTCTGTTATTTTTATCCTTTTTGTTATAATGTAGTGTATAGGATAATAAAATCCCAATACAGCATCTACTAACAAAATACCCGCAAAAATATACTTCATTAATCCTCCATGAAGGTATTAATTTACCCTTATTGTATTTAATTGGTTTCACTAAAAATATTTATTATATTATACCACATTTTTTTATTTTTTGTAGTGTTTGTCGGTCTTGTACAAAAAAAGATAGAACACTAAATGTATAGTGTTCTATCCAATCTTTTATTATTTTAAAACTTTCCACTTGAGCTACTATGTGATCTACCTGATGATGATCTGTGGGTTGTACTTCCTCCACCGCCACCAGAAGACTGCGCTCTTGGGGCCTTCGAAACCTTAGAGTAAAGATACATATCACTGCTATTAGTAACATGCATACTGCCCGGTACCACATAATCAGCTGCCTGATTTTTTGGTCTTACGCTCTTAAGCTGAGCTCTAAGAGATATATTGATAATTCCAGATATAACAAATCCGACACCCAATGCAATGAGTATGTATTTTAATATCGGAAAATCTCCTTTTGGAAGATTTCCTACATCATATGGTTTTCCATTATCAGCCTGATTAATGAAATCATCACAAAGCTCTGCAAATGTATAAAATGCATCGTAATAATTCCCATCTTTTAAATCGTCAATAAACTGGTCTGAAATATAATCCCTACCTGCATCTGTGAATGCTTCAATACCGTATCCACATGCTGACAAAACCCAATCACGTTCTTCCATACTAATAAGGAATATGATACCATCATAACGATATCCATTATAATCAAAATAGTCATCAGCATAATCAACAGCATTTTTTCCACCCAAATTATCAAGTGTAAGAATAACTATATCAAACTCCTGACGCTCACTTATTTCATCAACAAGCTTTTTCAATTTCTTTTCTTCAGAATCTGTTAAAACATCTGCTTCATCTACAACACGATCAGAACTATCTTCTGCCATTACAGGCATCGCCATAGTAAGTGCTATAAGGAAAGCAGTAATACTAGCTAAAAATTTCTTCATAATGCCCTCCTTACTAGAACAACCATATCAGTGATAACACTGCAAATATTCCTGCTGAAAATGCTGCTGTAAGTCCCCATAGATACTTAGCTGCAATGCCCTTATCTACCGGGAGATTTCCAACAAATTTACCTGTCTGACCGTTCATGGCGAATATGTATTTTTCGCCCTTCCATGTTGTGTTCATTATCCATACAGGATACATAGCATAAGATGTTTTACCCTCTGAAAGAGTTATATTTCCACCTTCTGGTATAACTGATGAATACCCCTGAACAGTCTTTCTAAATGATTCCTGTGTTGAATTACGTACACGCTCATTTGCACGTGCAGAGCTTGTATTTGCATCAACATCATATCTATCTGCTAAATATCCGGCAAAATAAGCTGTCTGAAATGGTACTGCTTCATTGAAATTATATGGTTCAATCGATTCCATTAAATCATCCGGCATCTTTGAAGATCCATCAACAGGAACACGGCTGAACGCAATATCACCTGAACGAAATACTGCAAAGTATTTTGTCTCAGTATAATTATATGATGAATCGCTGTAATGTCTTACTCTTGTTGCACGATATCGAACATTGGCATTTGCTTTACTGTCAAACAACCAGTATGGAACATAGATACCTTTAATCTCATCAATATGATTCTCTGACTTAAATACCTTAGGCAAGAATCTCTTACCCTTTAAGTGTTTTGCAAAGTTTTCCTTTGCAGCCTTCTTGTCTAATTTGAATGGAATAATGTATTCCGGTTTCAAATCACCTGCAAGCTGTCCCATGACTACAATTGGGTTATCACAATATGGACATGAACTAGCTGCCATATTGGCATCGCCTACAATCTGACCTCCACATGAGTTACATACGTATACACGCATGTTCTCATCTTCGCCTGCCTGCCATGATGGAACCTGATCACAATTCCAATTCATACTATCCTGATTATCAGCAGATAATGCTGCATCATACTGTGCTAATGTATCCATTTCAAACTCTGTATCACAGTATGGGCACTTCATCTTTTGAATAGAACTATCAAATGCAATCGCACCACCACAACAAGGACATTTATACTCTTGTAATGTTGCCATCTCTTTCTCCTTTGTTATGCTCTTGGTGTTCCACAATTCTGGCAGAACTTACCTGTGTTAACCGATCCACAGCTACATGTCCATGAAGTTGGTTGTGGTTGTGGCTTTGGTGTACCACAGTTCTGACAGAACTTGCCTGTATTAACTGATCCACAGCTACATGTCCATGTTTCTGGCTCTGCTGTCTGTGCTGGTGCTGCCTGCTGCATCTGCTGACCCATTACAGGCTGTGCCTGCTGCTGATTCATCATCGGCTGCTGCATCTGCTGATTCATCATTGGTTGCTGCATCTGTTGATTCATCATAGGCTGTTGCATCTGTTGCTGCTGACCCATAGCAAATAAGTTCTGTGCATTCATTCCACCCTGATTCATAGCCATTCCCATACCCATGAATCCTGTCATTGCACCTGCTGAGTTACCTGCTGCTGTTTCCATAGCATTTGCCTGAGCGCTAACAAGCTTAGCAGCTGCCATTGTTGGATTCTGAAGAACTGCTGCACTCTGTAACTGTTTAATCATCTCAGCATCTTCTGGCGGTAATGTAACTGAACCTAAGGCTATACTTACTACACGAATACCTCTTGTATTTTCCCACTTGTTAACAAGTGCCTGATTCATAGCATCTTCTAACTCTGTGTTATGAGCAACAATCTGGTTTGGACGAAGCTCTAACTCTGAAAGTTTTCCAAGTGCTGGCTGTAAAGCAGAAATAAATTCTGTCTTTAACTGTGTATCTATCTCTGATCTGTTATATTCTACTTCAACATTTCCACATACATTTGTATAGAATAATAATGGATTTGTAATACGATAAGAATATACACCTGATACACGAAGTGCTGTATCTAAATCAAGACCAAGCTTTGAATCTACAACTCTGAATGGTACTGGATTTGCTGTACCGAATTTGTTGTCGATAAGTTCCTTTGTATTGAAATAATAAACTCTCTGATCCTTACCTGTGTCTCCACCGTATGTAAATCTCTTTCCAATTGTCTTGAATGTATCAAGGATACTTCTTCCAAGATTTCCAGCGAAAATACTTGGTTCTGTAGATGTGTCATATACGAACTGACCTGGTTCTGCACAAACTTCTACTACCTTTCCCTGTTCAACAATTATCATACACTGACCATCAGCTACTGCAATAACTGAACCATTTGAAATAATGTTGTCATTTCCCTTTGTGTTTGATGAACGATCTGATGTTCTCTTCTGTCCTTTTACAACAATAACATCTTTGTCAATTGCATCACAGTAGAAAAACTCTTTCCATTGATCTGCAAACGTTCCTCCAACTGATCCAATTGCGGCTTTAATTAATCCCATTTTCGAAAACTCCTTCCTATGTAGAAAATGTATTATACAAAGAGCCAAAAAAGTACTCTCTTTTAATACCATTATATTACAATAAAATGCATTATTTTACAATAAATGTTTTCTGAACCATTTATTTTTTGATGTGAATTCCATCTTTTAATCATAAATAAACATCAAATACTATTTCATGCAAGCATTATTGTGCTTGCCGGTCTTGTGCAACAAAAAGGGGTACATTTACATATACCCCTTCGACAAATCACCAATCTACAGATTAAAATATTCTACTGATTCCTCTAATGAATCTGCTATATCTCCTGTTTCCTGAGCCTTTGCATTTATTGTTTCTATATTTGCACTGAGTTCTTCCATTGATGCGGTTGTCTCTTCACAACTTGCCGCATTTTCCTCTGATATTGATGATAATGTACTTACCTCATCCAGTACCTTATTTTTATTTTTATCTAAGGCTGTTGATTTAATCTGTATCTCATTTACAGCGTCTGCTGTCACTCTAACCTGATTATTAACTTCATCAAAGCTTGTATTTACCTCTTTAAGTACTCCGCCTTCATTGTCAACAGCATCTTTTATCTGATTTGCAAGAATAACGTTGTGTTCTGACTTCTGTACAATATTCTGTATAACACTTTGAATTTCTTTTGCTGATCTGTCAGACTGTTCAGCAAGTTCCTGAATGTTTGAAGCAACAACCGCAAAGCCTCTACCTGCCTCTCCTGCCCTTGCTGCCTCTATAGAAGCATTTAAACTCAAAAGACTGGTCTGGCTTGCAATTTCTGAAATAACATCTGCTGCCCTCTTGATATCATTTACTGCTTCACTTGACTCCTTTATACCATTTATAACATCTTGTGAAATAACTATTGTATCATTATTGGCAGCCATCAATGATTCAAGATTCTTCTTTGCCTTTGCACTTATATTTCTAACCTCTGCTGCTGAACCATTTGCACTACCTGCAAGTTCTGCAATAGTAGAAATATCCTCACCGATTCCGTACATTGTCTCAGCTGTATTCTGTACCGACTCTGCCATTTCAAGGGATCCCTTTGCAAGTTCATCGACAGCTTTTACGATATCATTTGCAGCTTTATTTGATACATCTACACCTTCTGTTATGTTTGAAACATTTTGTATAAGTTCAGTAGATTTATCGTTAACAATCGTTATTATGTTCTTAAGATTCTCCTGTAGTTCTCTTGTGGAATCAATCAATACGCTGATTTCTTTCACTCCACTCTTTGCCTCAATATCAACAGAAAGATTTCCACCTGCCAGTTCTTTTGCATAACCTGAAATCTTTGCGATAGGCTTTTTAATTTTTATTGCGCACAATACAACAATCACTATACAAATAATAGTAATAACAATCGTGACTGCTACCATGCTGGTAATTGCACCTTTAATCTCATTTGATACAACAGTCTCAGGAATACCTGAAAATGCCATACCCACTATTTTACCAGACATATCCAAAACCGGAGTATAGTATACATAGTACTCCCTTCCTCCAATTACAACACCATCTTCATAATAATCTTCACCCTCTGATACTTTCTTATAGATGGTTTCATCTGCTTTTGTTCCTTCGT
This sequence comes from Lachnospiraceae bacterium, assembly GCA_045126215.1. GTDB lineage: Bacteria > Bacillota > Clostridia > Lachnospirales > Lachnospiraceae > SVEL01. Next base: position 108,905 of record JBGVOD010000029.1, read on the forward strand.
TACGTTTTCCTGTCTCAGCATCGATAATTGATGTAATAAATCTTGTATCACCAATAAATAAAGTCTGCTCGATATTCTGGTCCTTTAGATTATCAACGTAATCATGTTCGTATTTTGGTTCTCCAAGATTAATAATATCCCTGGCATAGTACCACTTCAGTCCTTCAGCTGCAGTCTTAAGCTGAACATACGTACTATCTTCCAAACTTTGCGATAGTTTCGATGATGTTATCACGCACAAAACAACTGCCACTAACACAAGTGGCACCATTGAAAACATTAAAATTTGAGTCAAAAATCCCGTCTTTTTCTTATTCATTTGTTCACGTCCTTACATAATATATTTTGAATTTATTATATCAATTTCTAGGAATATAGTAAAGAAAAATTTTGTAACTTTTATAAATAATTTTATCAATAACTACTATCTTTCTTAATCCAAATTTTTGTTATTAATCTTTTATTTTTCAATATTTATTACATCCTTCAAAACATAGTGAAAAGTCGGTGCTGAACTCTTTTCATTTTCTGTATAACCCTTTGATAAATCATATGTATCATTTTCATCAAAAGGATCTATTCCAATGTAATTGCCTTTGAATACATCTATATCTCCATCACAGAATTCTTCTATAAGATCATCAATTTTTCTCTGTGTTCCCTTTGCTGCAATAGTATTATTTAATTTAAGCATTTGAACCCATTTTTCTTTGAATCCGCCACTTATATCATTTCCATTAACATTACCTTCAACCACATCTTCAATATCCTTACCGTCAAGAACTGCACCTACTGCCTCAACCATATAATACTGCCAATTTATACGGGAACTAATAAGTGATGTTGTCGGCGCAACATCTGCCATACTTTGATTATATCCTATGTGATATACTGTATATTCCGAACTTAATTCTTCACAGGCAACAGCAGGTCCTGACGTATCTGAATGCTGGGATATGATAACGCAGCCTTCCTTTATAAGTCTCTCTGTTACTTGCTTTTCAAGACTATAATCACTCCAGCTGTCCGTATAAACAACCGTCATTTCTGCTGTTGGAACTACAGATCTAACACCAAGAAAAAATGCCGTATATCCCGATATTACTTCAGCATATGGGAAAGCTCCAACATATCCGATTTTTGCATCATTCTCTGATATCTCACCATTCTCAATTAATTCATTTAATTTTAATCCTGCAACAACGCCTGAAACATATCTTCCCTGATATATCTCTCCCATAAAATTATGACAATTTGACAATAGTGGTTCTTCATTTGCATTGGAACATGTAGCCATACAAAACTGAACATCCGGGTTTTCTGCTGCTATTTTCTTCGCTGTCTCACCATATCCATAACTGGTTGTAAAAATTATGTCACACCCATTATCTACAAGCTCAAGCAGATATTTTTCTTCTGTACCTTCAGCTACATTATATTTTGCTATTATCTCAACAGCATCGCCATATTCAACCTCTATGGCTTTCTGTGCCTTTATAAAATTATTTGTATATGCATCACAACCATCACCAACGTACAAAAAACCAACCTTGATATGGTCTTTATGATTGTCAAACATACTATTTACAATCATAGTTCCATGAAAAAGCAATATCAATGTAACTGAACATATAATTGTCAAAGTATACACTCTCTTCATAATCTGCCTCCATACTCTATTGGTTAAGATATTTATTTAAATGATCTAAAAGAGTTTTATATTTCTCAATAAATGGTGCATGTTCTTTTTCAACAAAGGACATATCATTCTCTTTCACAGCAAGCTCTAATGCCTTTGCATGTTCAGCTATTGTTACTGCTCCGACATTCATGGAATTACTCTTTACTGAATGAATTAGAATTCTGTAATTATGTAAATCATTTTCATTAAAGCATCTTACAAGTTCATCGACTTTATTACCATTAATATACTCTTTTATTACCTCATTATAGAAATCCATGTCACCCATACAATACTTTAGTCCTACTTCAGTATCTAACTCTTTACATATATCATATAGTTCGTTTGACTGAGTCTTTTTAGTTGATATATCTTCTTCATTTTTTATATCTTCTTTAAAATCATCTAAAATAACCGACTTTGGCAGATATTTTTTTAATTTTGCTTCAAGTAATTCTACCTCAATAGGTTTAGAAAGATAATCATCAAAGCCTATCTTAATATACTGCTCTTTAGCTCCATTTATAGCATTTGCCGTCAAAATAATAATCTTTGTTTCTGTTCCGACAAGTTGCTCCTTTCGTATTTTTTCGAAGGTTTCAATGCCATCCATATCAGGCATCATGTGATCAAGAAATACAATGTCATACTTCTTTTCTTTTAACAATTCAATAGCCATCTCTCCTGATGAAGCCGTATCAGCATTAATTTCATTAATTTTCAAAAGTTTGGTTGCAACTTTTAAATTCATCTGGCTATCGTCAACAATTAATATTCTTGCATCCGGCGCTTTAATATGTTTCTCTTCCACTTTATCGTATATTTGCTGACTTTCACTATGTATATTTCCTATAGGATTATTTGACACAATTTTCTGTTCTATTACAAATGAGAATTTTGTACCTACACCATATTCACTCTCAACATCAAGTTCACTGTTCATCAGCTTTAAAAGATTGACTACAATAGACATTCCAAGTCCTGTACCTTCTATGTTTCTGTTTCTTTTTTCGTCAAGGCGCTGGAAGGACTCAAATAATTTTCCCATATCCTCCTGTCTGATTCCAATTCCGCTATCTTTTACTTCCACGTAAATCTTTATATTTTCATCTGTACGTTCCTGTTCCTCAATCACAAGACTTATGTATCCTTTTTCTGTATATTTAACAGCATTTGTTAGAAGGTTTGAAACGACCTGTGTTATTCGGACATCATCACCATACAGTTCACTTGGAAGTTTTTCATCCACATCTATTCTAAACTCAAGTGCTTTCTTTTTTGCTCTTTCCATTATGACATTTATGAGATTATTAATAAGTCCTCTTGTCTCATAATTCACAGGAATAATTTCCATTTTACCTTCTTCAATCTTTGAGTAATCAAGAATCATATTTACAAGAGCCAAAAGTGTATTCCCAGCTTTTTTAATATCTGTTGCATATTCATATATTTCATCTTCTTTGCTATCACGAAGTATCATCTCATTCATACCAAGAATAGCATTAATAGGCGTTCTTATATCATGTGACATAAGTGCAAGGAATTTATCCTTTGCCTCTCCTGCTGCGAGTGCTGCGTCAGCAGTCTGCTTAAGTTTAAGATTTTCAAATTCTTTCTTCTGGATTTTCAGATTCTTATCTATCTGACTGCCTACCAGTAACCATATAAGATAAGCTGCAATAATAAAGAAAACTACAAACATGTATATACTAAACCACCAGTTGTCATAAAATTCGTTTTCTTTATAGAATTTATAAGAAATCTCTTCTATTGTTCTTTCCTGCTTATTATCAAGTATTGCCAGATGGAAAGTATATTCTCCTGATGGAAGATTAGTATATACCATACTCTCAAGTTCACTTTGTGGCACAATAATTGGTTCACTGTCAAATCCTTCAAGCCAGACACGAACATATGGATTGCTTGTAGAGAAATTAATTACCTGTGGAAAGAATTCTATACGAACAACATTACGTCCAAGAATATTTGTATCTTCTTTATCAACTGCTATTCTTACACCATCTACAACAATATTCTCAAGTGATATTCTGTATGATGTTCTCTGCTTGCTGTACTCATTCATATTCACACATACAACGCCTATATCTGTACACAGAAATAAATTTGAATCCGAATCAACATAATTCCATGAATTTGCTGTCAGACTTGCCCTGAAACCTCTCTTTTCATCAAGCAATTCATAATCAATCTTGTCATTATATACAAGCGAATATTTATCAACAACGTATATACCTGCAGAACTTGTTACCCACATACTACCGTCAGGAGCAGTAATAATATCATAATTATTATAGTATGGAAATTGATTAAGCTGCTTAACATTCCCGGCATTATCCATAAAATTAAGGCCATTACTGGTTACTATATACACACCAACTCCATCTGGAGACTCTTTTATTCTAAGAATAACATCAGAACTAAGACCATCAGTTTTTCTAATTGTATCTGTTACTTTTCCATCTTCAATGACTGCTATACCACCACCATCTGTACCGGCATATAATATTTTATTTTTTTTATATAAACAAAGTGTTTTCGGTGTAAGTAGTCCCTCTTCATTTCCTATATTTGAAATAATTTTTCCATCTTTTATATATGAAATACCATTATCAGTTGCGACTGCAATAGTATCATTATCAACTTCAATAATTGTCCTGGTTTTATCGGAGATTAATCCATTTTCAGCATCAAATTTATTCATTGTACCATCTGAATAAACCTCATAAACCCCCTGACCTGATGTTGCAATCCATAGATGATTATTCTTATCAACTAAGAAGAATCTGACTCTTACATTTTTCAGTGTGTCCCCTACGGTTTCCTCTATTTTACTTGTAAGTTGTAAATCAACAATATCAATTCCCGAATCTGTTCCAAAATAATATTTATCATTCCACTTAATAACAGCATTTACAACCTCTTCTTCAAGTCCGGCTCTTTTATAGACTTCACCAAAAGATGATTCTGCCATTTCCAACAATCCTAGTCTTGATGATGAAAACCAGAGATTTCCCTGATAATCTACTATCATATTTTCTATAGAATTGTCAAAATTGTTTGTATTAATATAGTTAAACTTTTCATTTCTGTCTATATAGCCAATTCCATTTTCTGCGCAAATAAACAATTGCTCCTGTTCTGTCATATACATAGAATTGATATCCTCTATCTCATCACACTCAATAGTTGAAATCAATTCAAGTTTTCCATCATTAATTATATATTTTTCTATTTTGTCTGCCGATGTAGATGCATATAAAATTTTATTATCAAAATATACACTTGTATATGTATCTCCAGCTTCATTATGATTACATTTTTCTATTATTTCTAAATCTTTAAGTAGCGCAAGCTCACCCTCAAGTGTAACTGCACATACATATCCTTCAGGAGAGGATGTTAATTGTCTGACATAATTCAGCTCATCAATAACAGACACAACTTTCATTCCATCTACAAGCGCAATAACGCATAGAGAACCATTGGTTCCAACATAAAACATTCCATTTGTGCTTTTTGTAATACTTCTAACTGAATCTTCCGTAAGCCCACTCTGTTTATCAATAACATTTACTATCTCATTATTTGCACATATGGAAAGTCCACAATCATTTGTTCCTATCCAAAGTCTTCCTTCTTCATCAGTGTACAGACAGTTAACATTTCTAACTGAATCAAACTGACTCATAAATGTAAATTTTGTCCCATCATACTGATATAATCCACCATATGTACCTACCCACAGCATACCATCTCTTGTCTGTGCAATATCATTTACTTCTCCGCCCGGTATACCATTCATACCATTATATACTGTCTGTATATATGAATTAAAATATGTATCTTCTTTTGGCTCTTCCATTACCATTACAGAATCATTCTTACCAATTGTTTCATCTGCAAAGACAATCATCGGACTTAAAATTCCACCAGATAAAAGAGCGACTACTAAAACAGCAGCTCCGACCTTGTTTATCTGATTACTATTGATTCTTTTGCGAATCACTAGTATGAAAAATACAATGAATATTGATACAACCTTATCAACAAGATCTATGTAAAATTCACCGAAAAAAATACATATGCTTTCATGTATTCCCATCTCACCAAGGTAATGTATTACACCGTCCCCCCATATATTTCCAGTCATTCCTTCATAGAGAAAATAATTAAGTGGAACTGAAATCGCAGTACTGGAAAGAGCTACTATAATACTAAGCGAAAAAGCAAGAAATGCTCTCTTAAACATCCCTTTTTTGGCTAATATACCAACAATGATGCCTACTGCAATATTTGTAATCATATAAATATATGCATTTGGTGCAATCGCACCATACATAATATTTACAGTTGCTCCAACAATAGCTCCACATACTGGTCCACCTACATATGCTGCAAGCGATGTTCCTACCGAATCCATCCACAGAGGAAGTTTAAAATACTCTGCCAGTCCTTTCCCACCATAATTAAGCAATATACATGCCATAATAAACAGCACTATCCTGTAATTTTTCCATTTCTTCATTCACCAAACTCCTAATACCCTCTTACTTTATCTCATATACATCTTACTTTATCTCATATACAGGTTTAATCTTCATATTCTGACTATTTCTATAAAATCCTGTAAATATTCGTTCAATAATAATGCTGATATTTTCTAAATGCGCCTCTGTAAGTACAATCAGATACTGACTATCTGATACTTTTGTTGTTACGTCTATTTTTCTAAGAGACTGTACAATGCTATATTCCATTGCCTTCATAGCCTGTTCAATATCTTCAGCTTGAATTTCACCTTCCCATGTTAAAGAAATCAAAACTGTATTGTACACTGTACCATATCTTTCATGAATATTGTTTATGTATTTATATATCTGAGCCATCTCATTATTGCTAAGTTTCATAGCACCTTTAAAATTGTTTTCAGAAAGAATGTTTTCGATAATCTTTGGAATATCGACAGTCTGTTTTGCAATCTCCTGACTATGATCAGTTAAGCTTAATGCTTCATTCTCAAACAATTCAAGGAATTTTTCCAACATCTTTGGATCAAACTGTGTGCCTTTTCCCTTTATAAGTTCATCTCGAATAACTTCTCTTGACATTGCTCTTCTGTACACACGATCTGATGACATAGCATCATATGCATCTGCTATTCCAATAAGTCTTGCCTCCTCAGGAATTAATTCCATAGCCAGTCCTTCCGGATATCCGTTTCCATCATATCGTTCATGATGATATTTGGCTATCTGATACATATTTTCAAGACTTGAGACACCTTTTAGAATTTCTGCTCCTATCGTTGTATGGCTTTTAATTATTGCAAATTCTTCCTCTGTTAACTTGCCATTCTTATTAAGAACTCTATCAGGCACTCCAATCTTTCCAACATCATGCAAAAGTGCCTTATATCTAAGTAACTCTATTCTAGACTCATCCCAACCAAGACTTCTAGCAAGAATTGCCGCATATTCTGCAACACGAGCAGAATGACCCTTTGTATAAATATCTTTTGCATCAATGGCCGTAGCAAGAGTCTGTATTATTTCAACAGACAAAACTTCCAGTTTCTTTCTTCTTTGTTCTGCCTTCTCTGTCTGTCTTTCTACCTCACTTTGCAAATTACAACGTAGTCTAAAAGACTCAATACTACGTTCAACTCTTCTCTTTACAACTGCGCTAACAAAAGGCTTCCTGATGAAATCATCTGCACCAAGTTCAAATCCACGAATCTCTGCATCAGACTCATCATCTGCCGAAAGAAAAATAACCGGAATATCTTTCATTTTTTCTATCTGTCTTATTCTAATCAATGTTTCATATCCATCTATCCCCATCATGTGAATATCTAAAAGAATAAGTGTTGGTTCAAATTCCAGAATCTTCTCTAGTGCGTCCTCACCTGAAGCAGCTGTTTCTACCTCATATATATCACCAAGTATTTTTTTTACCATCATTAAGTTTATTATTTCATCATCAACAACAAGTATTTTATCCATAATTTCTCCTCATCATGTGTAAATTATTTTATAAACTCCCATATCTAAAATAATACCATAATCTTACGCATTCTTCAATAATATAGAGGACATTCAACCTCATCTGAGCAAGCTCATGCGGTTGAATGTCCTTTTGTATTAATGTTGTTATATATGATAAAAATTATTATAAAGCAATTGCCAGTTTGCTCTGAACCACTGCATAATAGTCCAATATCCTGCTCCTCTTAACTCATATTCCTTTATAAGATCAAACTTAGCCTGAAGACTTCTGACATCCTCAAACCATACCTCGTGTTCAATTCCATCTCTTACATAGTTAAAATAAGGACTTTTTGCCACCTCATCAAAATATATTACTGCACCATTTTCCACTGCTATCCTTATAGCTTGAATATTCCCAATTGTTTCAGCCTTAGTTTCACCTCTTTCATATGGTAGAGGCCAATCATATCCGTAATTTGGAATTCCCAAATCTATTTTATCTGGAGATATCTCTGTAATCGCATACTCTACTACTCTTCGCACTTGATTAAGTGGTGCAACAGCCATGGGTGGTCCATATGTATACCCCCACTCATATGTCATAAGAAGTACATGATCTGCTATCTCTCCAAGTGCCTGATAGTCCTTTCCTTCATAAAGAAGTCCTTTCTGATCTTTAGATATCTTTGGCGCTAATGCCACAGAAGTATGATACCCATTTGCACGCATTACATCAGCAAGCTCACCAACAAATTCTGTAAATGCATCCCTATCTTCTGGCAAAATATATTCAAAATCCACATCCACTCCCACATATCCTTTTATATTCATAATTTCCAGCAGATTCTGTATAAGATTATCACGATATTCTACATTGTTTACAACAGAATTTATAAGTCTGTTATTGAATCTTCCGTCGGGTCCAAACGGAGTAAGTGTAAGAATTGGCTGTACACTATAATTAATCGCTGCTGCTATTAACGGTTCATCATCCCCATACGATGGTGGAATCAATTCTCCCTCCGCTGTAAATCCATACGAAAATATTGGTAATTCTGACAGATATGGCAAGGTCTGATTAAGTACCCATGGACTTATAAACGGATATGCATATCCACTAACAGAAATACTTCTTGTCGCTTCTCTTACATTTCTATTAACTAAAAGAGCTTGCCCAACGGCAAGCTCATATGGATATATTAGCTGATTATCATATATTAGCTGATTTACATCAATATCAAGTGATTCTGCAATACTATCAATTGTATCACCAGATTTTACAATATAAATTTCCATGTATAGTATACCTTTTCTAATAATACTACTTACTCCTATTATCATATGGTTGATATGTCAAAAGGTACCTATATAAATTTATTCTTCAACAAATGGTCTGAAATTTCTCTTAGCCATTTTCTCAAGAATTGAACCTTTCTTCCCATAATATGTTCCAATATTTGCTTCATCAAATACATATGGTGCAACATTCTTTATACTTTCAGGCAATCTAAGTTCAGCAATTGGGCTGTCAATAAATGCTCCCGTCTCTATTTCTTCAAGATTTTCTTTAAAATTCACTACAGTTAATGCTTTATCATATTGACAGCAATTAGATGGTATTACCTTTAATGTAGATGGAAAAGATATTTCCTCAAGTCTTTTCATATACGAAAACGCACCTGTTTCAATCTTTTCAACTCCTTCTGGTATCTCAACTCTTATAATACCACTTTCCCAAAATGCATTTGTTCCGATTTCCTTTAGTGTACTTGGAAATTCTACTGATTCTGCATTTGGAATATTTGCAAACCATCTACTTCCTATCTTTTCTATACCTTCAGATATAACTATTTTTTTAATTTCTGAACTATCAAAATCCCATGGCATGCCTGATTCAGCATTATCACTGTAATATACATCAAATCCACTATATACTGTTAATACTCCCGTTTCCTCGTTGAAATCCCAGTATTCATTTCCGGTATTATCATCAGCATTATTATTTTGCTGACTGCTCTGCTCATTTGATACATTTCCCTGTTCGTCTGATGCATTTCCATTGTCTTTGTCATCCGATGCATTTCCATTGTCATCTGCACTTTGATATGTCCCTTTATTATCATTTGCTTTTGTTGTTTCAGCCGCATTATCATTTCCACATCCAAAAAGTCCTAAAGTCAGCATACTAACTCCCACAACTAATATTCCTTTTTTTAAAAATTCTTTCTTCATCATATCTGTTTCCTCCATACTTTTTATTGATATTTTGTTTTTATAATAGTAAGTTCAATCAAATTTGAAAAAAGTTTTATTTTTTTTAAATTTTTTAATTTTTTTATTTTTTCATTTTTATTATACAATTGCATTTAAAAAAATAATAGTTTAATTTTTCGGCTATAAGTCCAAAAATTGCATAGGGCAAGCCGAAATTTTATATTATTTTGGATTTAGTAAAGAAAGTTAAACTTACAAAAAAGCCAGTTTTTCGGCTATGAGTCCAGAAATTGTAAGGGGCTAGCCGAAATTTTATATAATTATAGATTTAGGAAAGAACAGTAAAATCAAAAAAAAGCCAGTTTTTCGGCTACGAGTCCAGAAATTACATAGTCCTAGCCGAAATTTTACATAATTATGGATTTAGAAAAGAAAGTTAAAATCACAAAAAAGCCAGTTTTTCGGCTAAAGAATATAGAAAATGTATGGAGCTAGCCGAATTTTTTGATAATTTTAGATTTAGAAAAGAAAGTTAAAATCACAAAAGAGCCAGTTTTTCGGCTATGAATCCAAAAATTGCATGGGGCTAGCCGAAATTTTTAATAATAAAGCTACAGAAAAGAGATATAAGAATAAAAAATCTTATAAGTAAATATATCTAAAACTTCTTTTGACCTTAGCACCATAATATGATAGAATATAAGATAATTAATCGTGCACTTTATTATTTTACAACATATTATATCACGTCGGATAACGTCTCCGTATTTTTAGATGGTTGACACGGAATATTAATAACTTAAAAGGAAAATAAGATATTATGGAAACTTTAGACAAAATCAGCATTATCGTACCAGTGTTTAATGTAGAATCATTTTTATCAGAATGTATTGACAGTATATGTAGGCAGACTTATAGGAATCTGGAAATTATACTTGTTGATGATGGTTCAACTGATAGAAGTGGTTCTATTTGTGATGAGTATGCACTGAAGGACAATAGAATTATTGTTATACATCAAAAAAATGGTGGTATATCAAATGCAAGAAACAATGCTTTAAAAATGGCAACTGGGGAATATATTGGATTTGTTGATTCAGATGATGTAATACATAGCAGGATGTTTGAATTTCTCCATGACGCATTAGTTGAAACAAATGCCAGTGTATCTATATGTCATGAAATAGCCTTTAGAGATAATGATACTGTTGCCTTCAATGATTATAGTACATACACCATCGAAAGACTTGAAGACCAGATTCAATTATTTTCACATATGGCAGATGAATGGACTGGCCCAATTAACTGGATTTGGAATAAATTATACAGGAAAAGTGACTTTTCAGGTTTAAAATTTTTCGAAGGAAAACAAATGGAAGACGTGAGATTTTCTTCAGAATATATTTCAAGAATACAAAACGGTGTATGGATAAAAGAATGTCTGTATGGATATAGGCAAAGAACTGGAAGCACTATGAATTCCAACGATTTAAGAATACCAACAGAATATACTGAAGCGCTTATGTATCAGCGCTCATTTATTTATAAAACAGAAAATGTTAACCTAATAAATAAATTTGATGAATATATACTAAAGAAAATTCCAAGGCTAAGGTGTGAACTAGCATCATACAAAGGCAATACCAAAAATGGAGAAAAATATATAAAAGAAATGTACAAAAAGATTTATCATGACTTTGACAAATCTGCCACTTCATTTAAAAATCGTTTAAAATTTTTCATGGCCAGATATATGTTTAGTATATATAAAGTATTATATAAAATTGTGTAATATTTTTGATTGTTTAATACTTGAGATTATTTAATATTAATCATAATTCCTGCTCGAGAATGGCTTTCATCTTTTCTTTGATGATTCTAGTATTCTCTCCCGCCTGAATAGACAAGATTCCTTCTATTATTATCTCCATCTCCAGATATTCAGCGTTACAGTTTTTTTCAAGTTTTCTTGAAATCGGAATGCATATCCAATTGGCAATAACAGAGCCATATAAGGTAGTAATTAATGCAAGTGACATTCCATCACCAATTGCTAAAGGGTACTTGTCCATAATATACGCTAGCATATTGCACAAAGTATGTAGGCATTTGTGACTCTTATATCCGAAAAACCGGAATAAATGACTATATACTTTTATGCAATATGCTAATTATTATACCAAAAGTTACCTTTTAGCTCTCTATCCCTTTTTAATAATGTGATTCTTCTGCATCTTTTTTTGTACATTGAACTGTTCCTGCCGGATGGTGTGGTGGTGCATAAACAGAAGATACTTTCAATGGTTTTTTCCCTATATTTATTACATTATGCCAGGTTCCTGCCGGAACAAATATAGTGTCACCTACACAAGCTTTTCTTATAAAATCCAACCTTTTTTCACATTCTCCCATTTTAACCAATGCCATTCCCTGCTCTATCCGAATAATCTGATCTGTATCCTTATGGATTTCCAATCCTATATCTTTACATTCCGGTATGAACATAAGTGTCATTTGTGCATAACATCCCGTCCAAAGAGCTGTACGAAAGTTTTGATTTTCTTCAGCCATTTTTGTAACATTTGTTATATATGGCATATGACCATAATCAGTTTTATTATGATTATAACAACAACTCATAAATTACTTTTTATTTTTTTATATATACTATGATATTTTAATTTTTTTGTGACCATATTATGTTATAATTAAACGGTTCAAAAATATTTTATGACAGTTAAAAATATTATTTTATGACGATTCCTAAACATTTTATCACATTTTAAAAATATTATTTTATGATGGTTTAAAAACATTTTACGAGGAGATTTTATGGGAAACGAAACAAGATTCGATGCATTTATTAGCTATAGGCACTGTGATTTAGATAAATACGTTGCAGAAATATTACATGAACAGCTTGAATCATACAAACTGCCAAAGAATATAAAAAGAATAATCTCTGGTGGTCGAACCAAAATTAATAGGGTTTTTCGAGACAAGGATGAACTGCCTCTTACAAGTAATCTTGAGGATCCTATTATAAAAGCTCTTGCTAATTCCGAGTTTTTAATCGTAATCTGTTCTCCAAGACTTAAAGAATCTGCCTGGTGCAGAAAAGAAATTGAGACCTTTATATCTATGCACGGAAGAAAGAATGTACTTGCTGTTTTGATAGAAGGCGAACCAGCTGATTCTTTTCCAGATGAACTACTTTATGATTACATACCCGTTCAAGGTCCTAATGGTTCTGTTCAATATGTTAAAAAAACTATTGAGCCATTGGCAGCAGACTTTCGTGGTAATACCAAGAGAAATATTAAGAAAGCCATGAAAGAGGAGATATTAAGATTACTTGCACCTATGTTCAATGTAAATTATGACGATTTAAAACAACGACATAGAGAACGTAGAACAAAACATTTTATTGGTGTTGCAACAGGTATTGCTTGTCTTAGTGTGCTTTTCGGTGGATATTTTGCCTTAAGCGCAATAAAAATCAAGAATCAAAATAATAAAATATTAGATCAAGCAGCTTCACTTGAAGAGCAAGCAGATATTCTTGAAGCTCAAAATGAAGCTTTAAAAAAAGAACAGGCACTTAGTCTTGTAAGAGAAGCAAAGTCATTACTTCAAGTAGATAATCGAAATGAAGCAATTCTTAAGGCATATCAGGCATTAACAGAACAAAATGGCATCTCTTTTCCATATAATGCTGAAGCTCAGAATACTTTAACTTCAGCATTATTGGCGTATGAATGTGGCAATAAACTTGAACCAGCATATCAGATTACAACTGCCGGATTAATCGTAGATATATGCATTTCTCCAAACAGAAAATATGCATTGGTTATTGATAGTTTAAACAACTTGACCCTTTGTGATGTCCCAGAGAGAAATATTATTAAAACTATAGAAAGCAAAAATGATAACGACTCCTTTTTATATGTTATGCCTTCTTCATATGGCTTTTTAACAAATAGCTCTTTCTTTTATTTATCATCTGATGATATTATACATATAATAGATATTAATACATTGGAGGAGAGAATTTATACAACACCTTCGGATTCAGATTCAACAATATACTTTGCAGCCTGTTCATCCGATGGAAAAAAAATATATACACGAACACCAGAAGGTATATATGTTGTTGATTCTTTCACTCTGACAAACGATTTGTTTTTACCTAGTGAATGTTTTATTTCACACCAAGCAATATATACTTCAAATGAACCTAACGAATTTTATATTATTAACTCTGATGATAATTTCAACATAATTGATTCTAATAATGGTCGTGTGCTTTTTTCAACTGATGAGATAGTAGGAAATATTGTCAAATGTATTTCATACAATGATATTCTATATGTTGCAAGTTATTCAAATGATATAACTTATAATATCAGATCATATATTACAGCAATAGATAAAACATCCAAATCAATTATTTGGCAAAAAGAAGAAATAGGTTATTCTATAGACAATATTTCTCAATCTGTATCTGCAGGACGAGATTGTCTGTTATGCATTTTAGGTAATCTCATTCTTCTTCTCGATGCACAAACAGGCGAACTTATTGTTAGTAATACATCATCAAGTGATATTCTTTTATTTAATATATTAGAAAATGGAGACTTTGATTTATATAACTCTACTGGATATCGTAGTATTATTTCTTCTGATGTTGAAAAAGTATTAGTAGAATATCCTTATATGCATTGCACAAAGCTTTCAAAATTAGCTTTTTCTGATGGTTGTTTTCTAGGTGTACCTGAAAACAGCAACAGAGTCGTATTCTATACTTACTGCATGAATAGTTTAGCAAAGATATATGAAGACAATATTTCTGAATCTGAGCAATATGGATATGATGAGTATGATTCAATTTCATGGGCAAACGAGTGCGACCTTCCAAAAGCAATGTATATTGAATCTTATTTAGAACTTGATGAAATCGGCAAAACAATAGTTACATACAAAGATAATACTATGGAAGTGTATCAATCAGATTCTATGGAGTTACTTCATACATATAATTTAGAATATACAATTCTAAATTATTTGGGTTTAATAAATGAATATTATATTTTCAAAGATTCCAATAGAAATATGGGATTTTTCCTTAACGAAAGCGGAGAAATATGTGCAGAAATACCAAACTTAATTGGTCTTAATGAAGAGATGGATAGTCTCGTTATTTCAGGACACGACTTTAATGCAAAACCTTGCAATTACACATTACATGTTTACAGTCTAGAAGATCTTCTTACCAAATCTGAAGAATATTTAGGTTTGAACTAATACAAAACTTATATAAAAGTCAAAAAATCACAAAAAAGAGAGAATAATGTAAACACACTTTTCTCTCTTTTATGTTTTATATTATCACAGATTTGTTTTTAATCATTATATTCAAGCACCGTCTCCATAATATTGATTTTATTTACTCTTTACATATGTGTTAAGCGGATGAACACAATACTCATTGTATGGGTACTGATCCGTTGTCACATAACCTGCAGGTGCATCAATAAGCTGTGGAATTCTATTAATCAAAGTTGCACATGTCATTTCTACTGTTGCCGGCTGATTACATGAAACAGTAGTCTCAGGTTCTCCTACAAATACCCAGTCATTACAGTCGAAATCTTCTGGTGTATAAACTTTTCCTATACATTTTGTAACAAATGTAATTCCTTCTTCTGTTGTAGTTGTAACTACAGCCTCCATACCTGTTGGTTCACCAGCCCTGATAGTTGCCCCAAGTGTTGATGAATACAAATCTTTATCACAGCTTGTAGGGTAGCACTTCTGAGTCTGAGAGGTAATATGAAGATTCATTTTACTACACAACCATCCATTCTGATTCCACATATATGATGGAACATATTCTCCACTCTCAATAAGTGCCTTTAATTCATCAGACGGCAACTCATTGATATTGGATATTTCAGCTTCAAAACGCTCCTTTGTAAATCCTGCACCATGTCCTTCTGCAAGTGCAATTCCATATTCATCTACATTATAGGAACTTACACCACGAATTTCTTTGATATCAAATGATGAACCAGCAAGATTTGTAACCATTGTTCCCCATACAAGATCACAATAACCAACACCTGTAAGAGTACATCCACCTTGTTTTGCAAGTTCATCTAACCTCTTTGTAAGTGTTGGATTAGAATTCCATGGATATAACGCCTCTTCACATGTAGTAATCGCATTAATACCATACTTAGCACATATTGTAAATATTTCTTCAAGTTCCGCAATTGTACTTCTTGTGGCAATAATACATACATCTGGTTTTAAACTTCCAAGAATCTTGTCTGCCTCGCTTGCTGCCGAAATCTTTACTCCAGTTTCCGGATAACCGTTTCCGACTATTTCTGCTGCATCCTTCCCAATTATTGCAGGATTCAAATCGAATGCCGCTACAAGTTCTCCACCTTTTTCAATGCCATAACGAATAAGATATTTCGCCATTTTCCCGCATCCATACTGTACAAATGTTACTTTTCTCTCCATAGTAACTACCTCCTGATAATTATATATTTTATAATACCTTGAACTGTATTATTTTTCCTTTATTATTCCCACAATTCTCTGTTTCTTCTCTTATAACACAAATCTTTTCACAATATTTTTATTCACAAGATATATAAGGAAATATATATCACAGACTATTTCTATAACATTAAACACATTTTATTCTATGTATTATTATATTCACTTTAATAAACAAATACAAGTTACTTGTTATTATTTATATATTATTTATATATCATTACATTATGTGCAAAATATATTAATCCCGCAACTCCATATTTTAAAAGAATTGCGGGATTAAATATTATAGCTTTTTACTCTAAATATATATATTACATCTAATCATTTATATAAAGACTTACTTAAACTCTGTATAGTAAGAATTTCCATATACATCATCAAACAAATACTGCACATATACTTCTTCTCCATACTCCGAAAAATCAATAACATCATAAAGTGGTTCTATTTCATTAGCCGTAAATGTGTCTGTGTAATAACGATATCCCATACTATCTGATGCGCTATCGTATGTCTGAATTGCATACTGAATGGACTCGTCACCTTCAAAATAATAACCTTCATCATATTCTGAAAATTCCTCATCACAAGGGAAATATCCTATAACAGACAAATTATCGATAGTGTCAGTCATTGTCACCAATATCATTGCTGGTTCATCATCTACATATGCATATACAAGAAATTCACAATAATACGAATTATCATCATATAAGCAATACACTACTTCCGAAGTTGGAAGAGAACCATTCATAGTAAGCCAATATCCAGGAATTTCCAACGTCAGATAATCATTGTAATCACATGTATATGCATCATCTTCTCCTATGAAGTACACATAATCACCAGATGTAAGGGCTACAGATTTTCGTATACTTGGTTCAACAATGATTCCCCAATCATCTTCAGTCAAATCTATTACTTCTACTCCACCAACCTGTACAGTCTCAAGTAAATACTCACCAGTCTCTCCACTTGGTTCATCACTATCCTGAACAGATGCCTGCTGTCCACCTGTTTGTTCAACATACCAGTCTCCAACATAAGCTGTAAGTCCAGAATAATATAAATATTTACTTGCAAGCAAATCATAAAATCCAATTATAGAATCTGAATATCCTAAATCTACCAGAGATTTTCTTCCATCATCATACAAATAACACAACTCATATGGGAAATATGCTGTAATTCCACGTCCATTTGAATATCCATAACTATCTGTCAGTTCAATTGCATTTGATATTGCATTTTGTAAGTCTGTAGAATATTCATTTTCATATTTATATGCAAGAGTATTTATATCTACAAAGTCAAATCCGTCAAAATCACCACAAGCTGCTCGTGCCTGAATCAAATCATTATATCCATCCTGCTTAAGTTCCTCATAACATGCACTTATGTAATTATCATATGCCTCGTATATATCTTCGATACGATTCATACGCATAATAGACATGGTTCCATACCAGTTGTTTGCTTCAAGGAATTCCATATAATTGTTCATTAAAGTTTCACAACATGTCAATATTGAATTGTTCATATCGTTTAACTGATTAACAAACTTTGTATATTCAAATCCAGAACCTATCATATTTTTTGACGTTCCTGTAACAACACTCTCTGCCGCAACAACATAATCTGTATAATCGTCAATAGCCATATATACTTCAAGTGAGCACATCAAACAGGCGTTAAAAATTACCACATCAAAATGTACCCCACCTTCTTCTAATGCATTTCCTAACTCTACATCTGTAAGAGTCTCATCCGGAAAGAGGGAATCTACACCAAAACCATTTGGTACTCCACCGCCATGATCCCATAAAACAAGAATATATTCTTCTGCTGGATAATTTTCCTTAGAAAACTGAATAAAATCAGAAAGTGTTGATTCTTTTGTCATACACATCTTTCCAAGATTATCAATCTCTTTAAGTCCGTTTTTATCTACTTCAAAACGCTGTACCGCATTTCCTTTTATGTCTGAATTCTGCCATTCTTTTGTACCACCTGTCTGAATGACAATATTCACATCTTCACTATAGTCCGCATCAAGAACTTCTTCAATATCCATAGATGCAAGACCTTTTGAATATCCATTTCCATCATCGTCGTAATCATACTCAAGATTACTTCCAATCACATACATCATCATTGTTCGTTTTGCAACGTTTGTATTTTGATTATTATTTGGATTCTTTGTATCGTTGTTCTTTTCATCTTCAATAGTACTATCTGTGTGAAGGACAGTATATGCAATACCTCCTGAAACACCTAATAACAGCAAAATTCCAAACACGATTGCGAGCACTTTTGCGACTGATTTTCCACCACTCTTTTTAGGTTGCATTAGTGTCTGCTGATATTGTTGTCTGATTGGTGTCTGCTGATATTGCTGTTGCATTGGTGTCTGCTGATATTGATGTGTCATTGAGCCCTGCTGGCCAAATTGTGTTGATGTTTGGAATTGCGTGACACCTGACTGCGAAAATGGCTGTGCATTTGGCGATGTCATTTGCTGTTCCAATGCTGAACCACAGTTTGTACAAAATTTTACTCCTGGCTGGTTTCCCCTGCCACATCTATAACATATCATTATAACTTTTTGCTCCTCTTTTGTTTATTATTTATTTGTATTGTCAACAAGTTAATTATATTCCTGTCAATTTATTATGTCTACAAAAATAAAAAGTTTATAAAAGTTTTTATGTTATTACAAGGTAAAAAGCTAAAATATGGAGTAAATATATACCAAATTATCATATATATTATGTTATATAAAGTGATAGAATTAACAAAAATAATGAAGGAAAGGACCACAAATTATGAGAAAAACGAAAAAATTGATAGCCCTGTCGTGTGTCTTGGCGCTATCACTTACAGCCTGCAATGACAAAGAGGCTGACAACACAGAAACTAATAACCCATCAACATCTTCTGGAACTGTTAATTCAGATGATAAAAATGCTGAAGTAAGTTTATCTTACCAGTTTAGCGGTGATGAATCTGCTAAAGCAGGCTATGCAGAAGGTGTTATATCACTTACTTCCTCAGTTGCTTCTTCATACAAGCTTTATTGGGCAAATGACACTGGTTCCCTTAAAAACTACTATGAAATAGCGAAATTAGATGTAAATGCTGGAGCCACAGCTGACTTTACTTTTGGATACCATACCGCAATTCCTGCTGATGCTACAAAAGTAATCGCCGTTGATTCATCAATTACTACAGAATATCCTTCTGTTGACGAAGCTGCAGCCGTTTTTGACATTCCAGCTGACAAACAGCTAGGTGTAAAATCAGGAGATGCTATTTATACATTTAATTCATTTTCTGATATTCATATTGATGAAGAGAATTTTGGTGCAACACCTGCTTATTGGTGGGAATATTCAGAAGCTCATTGGGCAAATGCTCTTGATTATGCGAATGAACTTGGTGTTAATTTTATAGTTGCATCAGGAGATCAGGTTACAAATGCCAAGCTCGAAACTTTGGATAAGGAATGGCAGGCTTACCAGTTAATCTTGTCACAATCAGCTTATGTAAATCCAATTTATGAATCTGGTGGAAATCATGAAATACGTCAGGATGACTTTGTGCAAGAAGAATTACAGAAATTTATTACAGGCAGCGGTTTAGACAGTTCAATGGATACATTATCAGCTAAAAAGCCTTATTATTCAATAACAGAACCAAATACGGGTGACTTATTCATCTTTATGGCTCTTGAAACTGGATATCGTCCTGCAAAGTATGATCAGTTTTCTGATGACCAGCTTAACTGGTTAGAAGGTTTATTATCAGAAAACTATGGAAAAGGCAAGAACATTTATATTATTCAGCATGCTTTGATAAATGGATATGGTCCTGGTGATGATTTGGAAACACCTTATTACGGTGGTTCAATGAACAAAGACCTTCAATCTACACAAAGATTTATTTCAATACTTGAGCAATATAAGGATGTTATCTGGATTTCAGGACATTCACATGAAGATTTTACTTTAGGCTATAATTATTCAAACAATGATAAAGCTGGTTGTAATATGATTCATAATCCTTCAGTAAGTAATCCTACTCATGTTACTGATGGAGCTATTGATTATTCATTTGATGAAAATCTTTCACAGGGATACTTCGTACAGACGTTTGAGACAGCTATTCTTTTCAATGGTGCAAATATCTGCGACAGAAAAATTTATCCTGCTTACTCATACATAATTGACGGCAATACTAAGAAAGTTGAACAGGAAGCAGAAACAACACCACTTTACTATGATGTTGAAGTTACAGACGCTACATTAAGATCAGTTCTGGCAAATGTCAATACTGTACTTGGCTTATATTATGAATACAGCTCTTATGACCAGTACCAGACATTAAAGAAGTACTACTATCAGTATAAAGATGCAGATACTACTTCTATGAGTGAAGAAGATGTTTTAACTGCATATAGCCAGTTAAGACTATCTATCGCATATCTTCACCAAATCGTAGAATTTACAAACGGTTCAGAATATGAAGTTGTATTACCAGAACCACCTGCTGAAAATGATGATAACAATACTTCAGCCAGAGAAACAGAACTTCTTCTTAGAGTACATTACCATAGAGCAGATGGTAACTATGATCCATGGAGTGTATGGCTTTGGGGAACCGGTGATGGAACTGACAATGCATTTACAGGACAGGACGATTTCGGTGTATATTTAGAATATGTTGTTGACCCTGAAACTACTGAAGTTGGTTTTATCGTAAGAACAGAAAGTTGGGATAAGGATATTGAAGAAGACCAGTTCATTCCTTTAGGTGACGTAACAACTGATACATATGATATATATATTGAATCAGGCGTTCCTGGTTTTACAGTAAAATAACATATAAAGATATAATATAATTAAACGAGGCTGTCGCTTTAACGATTGAACTGGAAAAATCGTTGGGCGAGGCCTCTTTTCTATGTAATATTTTGAGTGAATTTTTCAAGTGAGATTTTCGAATGATATTTTGAAAATATTGAATCCTTTACTTTATCATAAAATGCATTTATACTAATAGGTAAATACTATGATGTGAGGAAGAAATGAATTACTTTTATGAATTAGTAAAATATGATAAAAATGTACCTGGTAAGATACTTATGCAGGATAAGCCCGGTTGGAGATGTAATACAACTCTCCACTGGCATCCTGAGCTTGAATTTGTATATGTTCTTGAGGGTTCATTAAATGTTACAATAAATGGCAGTATGCAAACAATAAAAGCTGGTGAATTTTATTTTTGTAATTCTGGGATTATACATTCCACAAAAGCACCAGACAATACATCACACTATAAATATATCGTGCTGCTACTTTCTAGTGATTTGTTATTGCGATTTCATGACAAATGTGTATTCAATATAAAAAAAGGCGATGCTTATGACAAACTAAAACTCCAACTTGACAATTTAGTGTACCTGTCAGAACTTACTTCACCTTGTCCTTCGGCAAAGAATATTGATATAGAAAAAGATAAGGTATTATTGGAAATATGTCAAATTCTTTTATCAGAGTGTATTGAGTCGGATATAAAAGTTCCAACAGACACCTGTGCTTTCACGGGACATGCTAAAAAAATCATGGAATTTGTATGTGAAAACTATGACCAGTCATTATCACTTCAAACAATATCTGATAATATCGGTCTGTCACCACAGTATCTGTCAAAATATTTCAAAAAAGCAACTAATATGGGATTAACTGAATATATTAATTTAATCAGACTGGAGCATGCCAACGAATACTTGATAAATAGTGGTTTTAATATAACTGACGCTGCCTTAAGCAGCGGTTTTTCTGATGTCAAAACATATGTCCGTACATGTAAAAAAGTCTACGGAATGACACCTTCTGCTTTTAGAAAAGCAGAAAGTATAACGCCGTAGACCGTAAGTGTTATTCTAATCTTGACAATTAATCTCCTGTATTATTTTTCATTATGATTTAAATATCTCTACACATTGTCCATTTATTTTGCATTTATTTTATATCTTTCCAGCAGAGTACGGATTTTTATTCTCCTTTGGCGGATCAGGTTTGTTGCTACATTTTCCTGCCCATCCTATTACAAGCATCCATATTATTATTCCAAGAATCCAAATACCAAAGGCAATAAATGACCACCAAAGAGACAACCCAATTCCAAAATGCAGAATTAACAAAACCACAGCCGGAATCGCCCCTCTCAGATTCATTACCATATTTAACAGTAGGCATATTAAAAAATTTCCACCTCGTTTTGTTCCTTTCATCCTGTCACCTTCCATCTCTAAATAACATATTCTAAAATCTGGTTTTACATTTTTTGATCAAAGCTGTAATTTCTATGTATAAATACTTTTATATCAACTCTGCACCTGCGTCTTTTAATTGTTTGAAATACTTATTTTTATTTTTTACGAACATTGTACCAATAGCATTTTCATTAAGTATAACTTTGTACCCTTCTTTAACAGCTCCTAATGCTGTCAGTGCCACACACCCTCCACCATCTACACCTATAACTTCAACGCATTCGATATTATTTTTTTGTAGCATTTCATTGAGTTTTGGATTAGAAAATGCATTACCTTTATATTTTGAAATTATATTTTCTGATACTATCTCAAGATTATTGACTAACTCAACATTTTTTGTACCTTCATATGCATGAAAAGGAGCAAATAAATTTATAAAATTTTTCTTCATAATATGCCTAATATAAATAACCATATTATCTTTATTAAGATCAATAACCTTATTCACTGCTTTAATCAGCTCTTCATTATTATACTTAAGATAAGAGGCTTGACTTTCCCCTACGAAAACATTCTGCATATCTATTACAAGCAATGCTTTTTTCATTTCTAAATCCTCCACATAATTGACTTTAATCTATTTCACTTTAAGACCATATCTTACTGACAAATCATTCAATTCATCAATATATTTAACATTATTAATTTTTCTTGCAAATGGCATAAATATTAATAAAGACAAATTGTATTTTCTCCTTGCTCAATGAATCTTTTCATCAACTTTTATACAATTTTACTATTTATTAGTATAAAATCAACTATTTATTATTAGAAAATATTACAACCCTATTACATATACATCTGCTATTTCGCCATCAAAATCAAAACTACGTTTGTATACTCCTCCATTATTTACTATTGTTTTTATCGATTTGTTTTATCTTCTATACAACTAAACAAATAGCAAATAATTGCTTGTTGCACTTCCAACAAAGACTTCTTAAACTCATATCCTACAAAGTATTCACTATCTATTGCATCAGCAGACACTTCTTCTCCTCTAAAAAATGGTGGACATGGATTTAAGCAAGCATCTACATTCGCATACTTCATATGTTCCAAGGTAATTTGATACCCTTTAAAATCATCCTTTGCTACTGAAGGAATCGAATCTGTACAAATAATATCTTTATTGGCAATAGCTTGTTCTAAATCATAACATACGCTCGCTCCATCAATTTCATATCCTTTTGGACAACACTGGGTAAACTTAAATTCCATCAATTCTGATGCTACTTTCCATGTATTTCCTATATTGCCTTTTGCCCCAATAAAAAGGTATTCCTTTTCACAATAATCTATATATTTCTTTGACAGTGAATATAGGTCTGTAAGTATTTCACATGGATGATTGACAGAAGTCATCGCATTTATAATTGGAATATGTGAGTTTTCTGCCATATACTCTATTACAGCTAAATCTTTATGACGAACAATTACCATGTCTGCAAAGTTTTCAAGATACCCTATTACATCCCTAATATCTTCTTTCTTATCAAGAGCTGACGGAGGAAATAAAATAGTGTTTCCCCCCAATATATGTATTCCCTTTTCAAAAGAAACCCTTGTTCTAATACTGCTCTCCGGAAAGAACAGAACTATCGTTTTTCCATTCAATGGAGTGGATAATCCATCATCTGCTTTTATCTTATCCGCCAATTCAAATATATGTGTTATTTCCTGTTTTGAAAAATCACTTAAATGTATAAAATGCTTCATAAGCCAGCCTCCTTAAATTTTTCTAATCTGTAATGATGTTCTTCATCCAACTCCTTAACACCATTCTTATAAAGGCTTCAACTTGCAGTCTATGCAAAAACTCTGCTTCATCTTCTGTTACCAATTTTAATTCAATTAAATCATTCATTCCAAACACCTCGCCAAAAATTCTTGATTATTTTTCTTGATTTCATTTTTTCATT
>JBGVOD010000030.1:0-54906 GCA_045126215.1 Lachnospiraceae bacterium
AAACTTAACCTTAGTTCATACAGAAGGTAGTAATAATAGAGCAAACTATTATAAAGTAACAAAAGGAAATATTAAGTTACTTGGAAATACAGTATATAACGTATATGGATCAAATGGATATACAACATTAAGAATTTATACGGGTGGTACAGGAACAGTTTCGGGAGAATGGAGTGCTACCACAAATAATTAGGGGTATAAAAACTATAGGCGTATTTTAAAGTAAAATGCGCCTATAGTATTATTATGATATTTATAATTGTTATGGAGGTTTTATGAAAAAGAAACGAGTTGGAATGATATATTTAGTAATAATGTTATTAATATTTTTCGGATGTTTATTTTTATTTTTAGAAAAACAAAAAGAACCAACTGAAAGGGGGGATAAAAATGAGACTTATATAACCGCAGGTAGTGAGGATAATGAAAGTAAAAACAACGAAATAAAAGAATATAATGATATGATAGCGGATGCCCATTCTAAGTTGACAAATGCAGATAAAGAATATCATATAGGTACATGCGAAGGTTTTCTAGATAGTAGAGAATTAAATAGAGATTTTATAGTAAATACTACAAAATATAGTGATCCGGTTAATTTATATGATATAGAGTTTATAGGATATGAAGAACTAGATGATTTGAAGGAATATAAAGAAAGAACTGGTTATTTGGGAGGAGTTGAAATAGAGCCAAGTTATCCTGAGGTAATTAATGAAGATGGAACCATAAACAAAGTTGTTCAAAATGAAAAATGGAGATATGCAGATAGGACATATAGTGATGTTATAAAACAAATAAATAATTATGAGTTTGCTATTGTAAAAATAGATTTTATATTAAAAAATAAACTTCCTATCGAAAATAAGATATATTTGGATACTTCATATATGATTGAAACATTTGTTGAACTTGATGATGGAAATCTGTATGAAATTTCTTCGGTAATGCATAATGATTATCAATGTATGGGAAGAATGCCAGTATATGTTGGGTTTGAAAATGGGAGAACACTTTGCGATAATTCGTCAAATGGATTTGTTATGGAAGCAAATGAAGAGATAAAGGGAGAGTATGTTTATATTATAGCAAATAATGAAATAGACAAAAGCTACATAAAAATAAGTCCATTAGAGGATAACGTAATGAATTTTAAAGCTCCGTATGCAAGAGTAATACCTCTTAGCTATATCAAGGAGGTATGTGAAAAATAATGAAAAGAAGAATAATAGTAATATCATTAGTGTTTTCATTGATTATTATATATATAGCGGTGGTAATAAAAATAAATGATAAGTACGAAATACCAAAGGATGTATACATAAGCATTGGAGATGAGTTTGCATGCAATGGAATGAAATATAAGGTTAACAGTATAAAAATATATGATTTTGAGGAAATAATTGAACATTTTGGAATTAATACCAATACCAGTCTTATGAGTAAACCTGATGATGAGATGAAATATTGTGTGTTTGAGATGGATATCACACGACTGGAAGAAGAGTATGAATGTTTAATTGGCTCAAGATGTGGATATGAGTTGATAGATGGATATAGTGAAGCAGAGTTTGATATAAATAACAACAATTTTGTTGAATCATATCCGTACGAAATTGGAAAGACAGAGCATATGTATAGCATCAGGGGATTTCTGGAAGAGTCCTTTACAGAAAAACAATGGAATGAACTAGACAATGATTGCAAAAATGGTGAACTAGACATTATGGTAAGGGTTTTTGATTTTGATAATCAATTTGCATATTATGTGAAAAATGAATAGTGGGTGATAGAGAAATGAGAAGAATTCTAAAGTTGGAAATAAGGCGAGCAATAAGAAGTAAGTGGACTTTAATATCTTTTATGATTGTTTTTGTTATTTGTCTTGGTTTATTTGCAGAAGAGACAATAGATTTAATAAAACTTGGATATTTCGAAGATGAAAAGATAAGTGCAATTTTAAGTATATATGACAGATGGATTTTTTTTGCACAGCGTCCAATAAGTGTATTGTTAATGTTTATATTGCCTATTATGGTGGTATTGCCATATGGAGATTCTTATTACACAGATATGAAGAGTGGATATATAAAGCAAATTGTTACAAGGGTTTCAAAAAGAAAATACTATTTGGCAAAATATATTGCTACATATATAACAGGGGGAATGGTTGTTGTGCTCCCTATAATAATTCAAATAATGTTGTATATGTTAATTTATCCTGTTTCCAAGCCATATTTAACTAATGACGCAGCATGGTTTTCTAATGGGTCACCTGGTGTAAGTATGTATTATGAACATCCTTTTGTTTTTTTACTTATTTGGATGATGATTTATTTTATAGTATTTGGTGCAATGGCTGTATTAGCTTTGTTTGTATCGCAATTTATTTATAATTACTTTAGTATAATCTTAACACCATTTGTAGTGTCTTTTGTACTGATTGTAATTGCAAATATTACAGAGAATGGTGTAATATCATTCTGGCAGTCATTATGGGGAAGAACTGTAAGTGGTTGGAACTATATGATACCTGTTTCAGAAGTTGCGATTATGATATTGTTATCATTTGTTTCATTTGTATGCATAAAGAAAGAAGTAATATAGTTGTCATAAATGAAGAGGATAAGAAATGTATATTGAAGTAAGTAATTATAGTAAAACTATAGGTAATAGTGAAGTACTTTCAAATATTAATATTAGATTTGAAGGTGGAAAAATATATGGACTTAAAGGAAAAAATGGCAGTGGCAAGACAATGCTAATGAGAGCAATAAGTGGATTGATTACTCCCACTGAGGGAAGTGTGATAATAGATGGAAAGATACTTGGAAAGGATATGTCATTTCCAGAGAGTATTGGAGTTTTGCTTGAAAATCCGGCATTTCTTGATGGATTATCTGGTTTTGAAAATTTGAGATATATATCTGAAATTAAAGGAATAGCTACAAAAGAAGAAATTAAACAGGTAATAAAAAAAGTAGGATTGGATCCTTATGATAAGAAGAAATATAAGAAATATTCATTGGGAATGAAACAAAAACTAGGAATTGCGTGTGCAATTATGGAAAAGCCAGATGTAATAATTTTAGATGAACCAGTTAATGCTATAGATGAAAGTGGAATAAAAGCATTAAGGGATTTATTGTGTGAACTAAGAAATGAATGTAGAATTATTATATTAGCATGCCATGATAAAGAAGAGTTAGAATATTTAGCTGATGAAATTATTGAAATAGAAAATGGTAAAATAAAATAAAAATAAGGAAGATATATGCATATGTGTCATTACGTGTTGTATTTTAAGATTTTATTGCATTATGACACGAAAAAAATTCCAAATATATGTGATTATGTGGTATTATGATGTTGATATAGTGTTTGTTATGAATTATATAAGATATCAGAGCAAGGAGAGATAAAATGAGCATATTAATAAAAGATACTACAAAAGAAGAAAGAATAGCACTAATAAAATCATGGGAGCCTGTAGAGGATGGATTGTCAGACTGTGATATAGATTTGTGGGATATGTATGCTGATTATATTAATGGAAAACGTGAAATACAGGAAATAAATATGTCATTTAACGCAGATTATGTATGTGAGGAAAATAACTAGAAAACAGGTGATAATATTAGCATAGAAGAAATAAATTAAACAAAAATTTATGACTACATGCGTTGCATGTTGGTCATTTTTTTTTTGAGAAATGCAAGATTTTGGATTTTTAAATCGTATTATATACAAAAGGAGGTGAGTGATTACGAACTCATTTAGTCGCGACGAATTAGAAGAAATTATAAAAAAATATGGAGATAGTGTATATCGATTAGCATTTATGAATGTGAAGAAAAGAGAATTAGCAGATGATATATATCAAGATGTTTTTTTGAAACTGATAAAGAAAAAAGAACGCATAGATTCGGAAGAGCATTTAAATAAAGACTCCGCATTGGGATATGGTTATGATTCAGGAAGCGTAGAATCAATCTTTGAATGCAGTAATGGCACTAAAGCTTATTTTTTAAAAAGTTCTGAATATATTGAAGAACAAGTAGTAATATTTGTTGCATATGGAATTCAGTATCAATTGTTTGTTGACGATACAAAAGAGGGCACGAAATTTGCGAAAGACGTTGTTGAAATGATGTGCCAATAGAGGTGCCATATTCTATGATTATGCTGTTATATGATCTGTAGAAGCGACGGAAGTGATATGGGCGGAGTATATTGAAAAAAGCAAGCCACTCAAAGATTGAGTGACTTGCCTTTTTGGTTCTCATAAAATATTTTATACATATATTTTATGAAAAATATTCATCTTTTTCACGGTCATTTACATCCACATAATCTACGTGGTGTCCTACATATTTGTAAGCAGGTCTTATTATCTTACCCTGATTTACAAGTTCTTCAAGTCTGTGTGAACTCCAACCTGAAATACGTGATATAGCAAACATAGGTGTGAAAAGTTCTCTTGGGATACCAAGCATTGTATAAACAAAACCACTGTAAAAGTCTACGTTTGCGCAGATTGGCTTGAATAAATGTCTCTTATCAGCAATCAATCTTGCAGAAATTCTTTCAACATTTTCATATAAAGCAAATTCTATTTCCATATTTTTTGCCTTTGAAAGCTCTTTTGCATATTTCTTTAAGATTACTTCTCTAGGATCTGAGTCTGTATAAACGGCATGTCCCATACCATAGATTAGACCAGCTTTATCAAAAGCTTCTTTATTCAATATTTTTGTAAGGTACTCTGTAAGAGCAGCTTCGTTTGTAGTATCAGGACAGTTTGCCTTAATGTCATCAAACATCTGCATAACTTTAAGATTGGCACCACCATGCTTTGGTCCTTTAAGAGATGACATGGAAGCTGCAACAGCAGAATAGGTATCTGTTCCTGATGATGTAACAACGTGGTTTGTAAAAGTTGAGTTGTTACCACCACCGTGCTCTGCATGTAAAACAAGTGCAACATCAAGAACCTGTGCCTCTAAAGGAGTAAATACTCCATCAGGTCTTAACATATATAAGATGTTTTCAGCTGTTGAATATTCCTTCTTAGGTGGACGAACTAAAAGTGTTCCATCCCAATGGAAATGTAAGTATGCATAATATGAATAAACAGCCATCATAGGCATTTTTGCTATTAACTGTAATGACTGACGAAGTACGTTTGGAACAGAAATATCATCAGGGTTCTCATCATATGAATATAAAAGCACAATACACTTCTGCAATGCATTCATAAGATTTGCAGGAGGTGACTTCATAATGATATCTCTAACGAACTGTCCTGAAAGTTCTCTAAGACTTGAAAGAACTCTTGAAATACTTTCCAAATCATCTTGTCTTGGTAATCTTCCGAAAAGTAAGAGATATGTTGCTTCTTCAAACATAAATCTCTGCTCTTTGTTGTTATTAATAAGGTCGAAAACATTTACACCTTGAAAATATAGCTGACCATCAATAGGTTTTGATTCGCCATTAACAAGTTCTGTTGACACTACGTCAGAAATTTCGGTTAATCCAGTAAGAACGCCCTTGCCATTTGAATCTCTAAGACCTCTTTTTACATCATATGTTGTGTATAATGTTTGGTCTATAGAACCTGAACGCATTACCTTTTCAACTAGAGAATCAAATTTTTCTTCAAGCTCTTCGCTAAGCTCCATCATTGCGTTATTTACCATATTCATCAGCTCCTCGCTTTTTTGTTTATAAAAGCATACAATACATTGAATAAAAATGCAAACATTTTATTCGTATTTTATGCACTATGCAGAACACATATTATATAATTCCTAAACCACCAAGTAATGTTTTAAGTCCTATTAATATAAGTATAATGCCACCGGCAATCTCAGCTTTTGACTTATATTTACTACCAAA
Organism: Lachnospiraceae bacterium; assembly: GCA_045126215.1. Classification (GTDB taxonomy): domain Bacteria; phylum Bacillota; class Clostridia; order Lachnospirales; family Lachnospiraceae; genus SVEL01. The sequence goes on from JBGVOD010000030.1 coordinate 5,902, forward strand.
AATACTTCCAATCTTTACGCCGGCAGCTGAAAAAATAAATGTTGTAACACCGATAAATGAAATAGCATATATAATGTTTACTTCAAGGAAGGCGAAAGAAACACCAACTGCTAATGCATCTATACTAGTGGCAATTGCAAGAAGAAACATTGAACCTGCAGTCATTTTGGAGTCAACGTTTTCTTCTTCCCCAAAAGATTCTTTAATCATATTTGCGCCGATAATAAATAGAAGAATAAATGCAATCCAGTGAGCATATTTTGTTACTTTATCGGCAAATAAGCTGCCAAGTATATATCCAAGAAGAGGCATAAGTGCCTGGAATCCACCAAACCATATACCGGCAATAACCATATGTTTAGGTTTTATTTTTGAAAGAGATAAACCTTTGCAGATAGAAACAGCAAAAGCATCCATTGATAAACCAACTGCTAAAAGAAATAATTCTAAAAGCCCCATAACGTCTCCTTTATTTTGCGATATCTTTTAATTCATTAAATAAATCAAGATCAGACTGAAGGACTTTCATATTAGTTGTAACAGGTGCTTCACCTGGCTTTGTAACAGTAATTTCAATTATAGTACCTTCTTCAATGCTGTTTCTGAATACCATACCAAGAAATGATGCGAACTTTGGATGGTTTTCTGTGAAAGTATTTTTAGCTTTCATAAGTTTCATAATAGAAGCGGGATTCATCATATTTATATCTCCTTTACAACTTAAAAAGTATTTTGTCATATCTGATATCATATCATTGTTTACAAGCTTTGAATCAATGTTTTACAGCATATCGATTTTATGCAAAATCAAAAAAGTGACAAATTAAAGATATATTATCATATATCATTAAAAAAATACAGATACAGTTATAAGAATAATCATAAAAATAATATTATATACCGTAAAGATTGATAAATATTTAGTTTTATTTGAATTGTCAGTATTGCAGTAAAATTTAAAGGAAATAACACTGGCAAGAGAAGCAATAAGCGTTCCGAGACCACCAATATTTACTCCATAAAGAAGGGATATGCCATCTGTTGTAAAAGCAGATAATAATATTGCTGCGGGAACATTACTTATAAACTGGCTGGAAATAATACCTGCAAAAAGTTCGTTTCCTTGAACAATATCTGCAAAAAAATTCGAAACAGCATCTATATGGCTAATATTTCCGATAAATATAAAAAAGAATATAAATGTCAGAAGGAGCATATAATCAGCTTTAAAAAGGAGATGATAGTCAACCAATATGACAATTATTACAGTTATTGCAAGCATTATTTGAAATGGTATTATTCTTAAAACACAAAGTAAGCATATGATAAATAACGCAAAATATACTAATAATTTTTTTATGTTGATGGAAGGTAAGTCTTCAGGTTTAAATGATATATTTATTGAACGACTTTTTATTGTAATAGAAGCAACTATTATGAGAATAAGAGAAGTCACCCAGATAGGAAGCATTCTTAGTAAAAATACATCAAAGGATATTGAATATGTATTGTATAAATATAAGTTTTGTGGATTGCCTATTGGTGTGAGCATACTTCCAAGATTTGCTGCAATTGTCTGTAAAACAATAATCGGTATAAGTAGAGAATTGTCTTTTGTAATTGACAGAATAAGTATTGTAAATGGCACGAATGTTATAAGTGCAACATCATTTGTTATAAACATACTGCAAAAGAAACAAAGCAGTACCAGAAGAAGTGTAAGTGATTTTGTTGTTTTTATTTTTGATAAAGTTTTTATTGCAAGAAAATCAAATATTTTAAGCTGTTTCATTCCTGAAACCACAATCATCAGACAGAATAAAAGTGAAAGAACTCTAAAGTCTATATAATCTATGTATTCTATGGATGGCGTGATGAAAAACATGGAAATAATAGCAAGTATACCTGATACACATAGAACAGTTTCTTTTTTTATAAAATTAAAGATTGATTTCATATTATTAACCTTTCCGTTTTGCTTTCTTTTTCGTATTATAAGATTTTATGACAAATATATAATAGTACAATTTTTTCTTCATTCAAGACAAAAAAGGCAAAAAAATAATGGTTTTTTCTTTTTATGTGTTATAATTATCAAAATAGATGAAGAGAAATGAGGTATAAAAATGGGAAGAAATGAATCTGGTGGATGCAGTCATTTTTTTATTGCAATTGTAATTTTTGTTATTGTATCAATCGTTATTTCTGTTAATGAGAGTATGTCTTGTGTGAGCAGAGGTATAGATTCATTTAGTGGAAATACTGATATTACAGAAAGTACACATACAAGAGAAATTATAGAAACTGATGAAAGTTTTGATTCGGATTGTATTATAGATGAGCTTGACTGGTTGAAAAGTGTAAGAAAAACAGGTAAGTCATTAAGAGAGTTCTTTGAAAAAACAGGAGTTCAGCCTTATTTATATTTTATGGACTATAATGAAGAGTTACAGACATCTAAAGATAAGGAAAAATTTGTAGAAGACTATTTTTATGACAACATAGATAAGGATAATGCATATTTAATGGTATATTTTGGCGAAGAAAATGGAAGCGATGATGAATTTGAGTTCTATTATTATGCCGGAGAAGCAGCAGAAGATGTAATGGATGAAGAAGCATCAGATATATTATCAGATTTCTTTGACAAATATTGGACAGATAATAGCAATACGAAGGATGAGGCCATCGAGAAGGCATATACTGATACTGCCACAAGAATTATGTACAAGCCATTTGGCTTCAAGGATTTTCTTAGAATTATTAAGAATATCATTATAAAGCTTCTTATTGCGTGTGTAATAATAATAGCAATACTTGTAGTTATTGTTGTGATAATAAGTCGTTATCAAAAAAAGAAAGAGGAAGAAAAAGAAACGGAAAGAATACTCAATACTCCTCTTGAAGAACTTGCAAATCAGGAGCTTGACGATTCTTTAAAGGAAATGATGGATAAATATGACAAGATGTAGGTATATTGGTTATACAGAAAGGGAAGACAATGATTAAAAAAATATATAAATTTACGGCTAAAAAAATTTTATATGTTTTAGTATTATCATCAATGATCATCGGTTTGGTTGGATGTGGTGATAAAGTAGATAAGGATGTTAAGGAAACTTCAACTGTTAAGATAACAACAAAAGCAACAGAAAAAGAAACTACTAGTGACGAGAAAATTACTACGACACAAGAACAAACACAAGAATCGACACAAGAACCAACACCAGAGCCAACGCCAGAACCAACAGAGGCACCAACACAGGCACCAACACCAGCACCAACGCCAGCACCGACGCAGGCACCAACGCCAGCACCGACGCCAGCGCCAACAGAGGCACCAACAGAGCCATCAACACAACCTCAGACACAAGCATCTTCAGGTTTAGAAGAGAAGGCAAGAATTGCATTTAATACATATAGGGACTGGATAAATGAGGAATTAACATATGTTAATCAGGTACGTGCCGAAGCTGGAAAGGCTCCATTGGTATTAGATGAGCAGATGTCTATTGCAGCATGTGCAAGATGTGTTGAGATGATAGAAAATAAGTATTTTGCACATACAAGACCAGATGGAAGAAGTTGTTTTACAATATTGGATGAATACAATATCAGCAGGACAACCAGTGGCGAGAATATAGCATGGGGATATAGCAGTCCTTCAGCAGTGGTTGAAGGATGGAAAAATTCTCCGGGGCATTATGCGAATATGATAAATGAAAGATATACAAGGATTGGAATTGGTGTTGCATATGGAGATGGTGAGGGACAAGGATTTCATTGGACGCAATTATTCTGTAACTAAAAACGTTTATGATTTGATTAAGGTCTGGGTAAAAAGGATTTTATTACTATTAGTAGCTTAATCATTTTTATAAATATTTAATCAAAGTTTATTGTAAAATCCTCGTAAATCGTTTATAATAAATCTGTTATATAAAGTAAATCTTTTATTCTATCTATTGAAAAAACTTAATATAAAGGAGATGTAAACGATGAAAAAGAGGATTGTATCGTTTTTGTTAGCGACTGTTATGACATGCAGTTTTATGTATGGTTGTGGTGGTGAAAACAGTGGTGATAATGAAACAGATAAGAAGGAAGAAAATACTGGTAAAGATGGTAAAGTAGCACTGAAGGTTTGGTGTGCTGAAGAAGATGAAGCTCTTATGAAGCAGATTCTTTCGGATTTTGAAACAAAATATAAATCAGAGGCAAGCTTTGATTTTACATTAGAATTTTGTGCTGAGGCAGACAGTAGACAGAACGTGTTAGAGGACATTGAAAATGGTCCTGATGTATTTTCTTTTGCAGATGATCAGTTAAGAACATTTGTTGCTGCAGGTGCACTTGCAGAAGTTCCAAATGCTGATGATATCAAGAACAGGAATCTTGCTTCGGCAGTAGAGACAGCAGAGATTAATGGTAAGCTTTATGGATATCCAATGACAGCAGATAATGGATATTTACTGTATTACAATAAACAGTATGTAAGTGACGAAGATGCAAAATCATTTGACTCTATTTTGGCAGCAGCTTCTGCAAATGGCAAAAAAATGGTTATGGACTGGTCTTCCGGTTGGTATATCTATTCTTTCTTTGGTCAGACAGGACTTACGATGGGATTAAATGATGATGGAGTTTCAAATTATTGTACATGGAATTCTACTGAAAATTCTATAAAAGGTGTAGATGTAGGAAATGCAATGATAGCTATTGCTACAAATCCGGGATTTTCTGTTGGTAATGATGATGCGTTAAAAGAGGGTGCTATAAATGATACAGTGGTAGCCGGTGTTTCAGGTGTATGGCTTTCAACAGCTTTAAAAGAAGCATGGGGAGATAACCTTGGAACAGCTAAATTGCCTACATATACTGTAAATGGTTCACAGGTTCAGATGGGATCATTTTCAGGATTTAAGATGATTGGTGTAAATGATTATTCAAGTGAAAAAGAGTGGGCTCATAAACTGGCTGATTTTATTACAAACGAGCAGAATCAGACATTAAGATTCACAATGAGAGGTCAGGGACCATCAAATATTAATGCAGCGGCTTCTTCTGAGGTATCAGGTGACCCTGCAATTCAGGCATTACTTGCTCAGTCAGAATATGCTACTCCGCAGCGTGTGGGTGGTCAGTATTGGGAACCTGCACAGAAGCTTGGTCAAACTTTTGCAACTGGTTCGTCAGGTGATTCTGATATGCAAACATTCCTTGATAAAATAGTTGAGACAATCACTATTTCATACAGTAATTAGGGGAGGTGTGGATATGGAAAAGAAGAAACGTAGTATTAGTATTAAAATCATGATTTTACTCCCAGTTATTGTGTTGGGATTTGTATCTGTTTTCTCAAATTTATTATCTACAATAAATATTAGAAGAATTAATGGCAATGCAACTGAGGTTACAGATATATATCTTGCTGGTACACAAAAGCTTGCAGAGATTGAGAGTAATTCCATGGAAATTCACCAGTATGCTCTTAGACATATCATTGCTACAGATTTTGATACAATGATTATTATTGTAGAAAAAATTAAAGAGATGGAAACAGAACTGGATAAAGAAATTGAAGAATATGAACAGTATGTAACTGAAGACATAAAGGATGAATATGAAAAGTTAACAAAGAGTTATGAGAACTTTAAGCATTCAATTGTGTTTCTTGTGGCTGACAGTGCCAGCTCAAATACGAAGGAGGCATACGCTAGAGCAAATGGGGATGTATCAAAGTATGGTACTGAAATGAAGACAAGTATTGACGATATTATGAAAGTTATTACAACTCATTCAGAAGAAGCAAAAGGTACATTATCTTCAACATATGCAAAATCATTTGTTACAAATGTTGTAACAGTATTAATTAGTGCAATTGCACTTGTTGTTTCTATTTTAATTACATCATTCAGAGTGGTTAGACCTATTTCAAAAGCCGAGAAAGATATTAAAGAGATTATTACTGATATTGATAACAGACAGGGTGATTTAACTAAGAGAGTTACTATTATATCGAATGATGAAATCGCGGAACTGTCAAATGGTATCAATACATTTATGGATAAGCTTTCAAGTATTTTGAAAACTATTGTTGATAATTCTGATAAGATGGAAGTGGTTGTTGATGATGTACTTGATAGTGTCAGAACATCTCATGACAGTGTATCAGACCTTTCGGCACTTACAGAAGAGCTTGCAGCAACGATGCAGGAAGTTTCAAACTCGACTGGTATAATTAATTCTAATGTCGTGGCTGTTAGAGAAGATGTAACAAAGATAGCTGAGAAATCTGCAAATATGGATGATTATTCAAAGGATATGAAGAGTCAGGCCGAAGCTCTTGAAAATGATGCAAGAAATACGATGGCAGAAACAAATGAAAGAGTAAAAGAGATTATGGAGGTTCTTGAACAGGCAATAAATGATTCAAAGAGTGTTGACCAGGTAAATAATCTTACAAATGATATTCTTGAGATATCAGGACAGACAAATCTTCTTGCTCTCAATGCTTCTATAGAAGCAGCAAGAGCCGGAGAAGCAGGAAAGGGATTTGCTGTAGTTGCTGATGAAATTAGACAGCTTGCTGATTCAAGTAAAACAACGGCAAACAGAATCCAGGAAATCAATGAGATTGTTATTGGAGCTGTTCACAATCTTTCAAATAGTTCAAAGAATATGGTTGATTATATGAATGAATCAATTTTACCAGCGTTTCATAAGTTTGTAGATGGTGGAGTTCAGTATAAAGATGATGCAACATATGTTGAAAGTATTATGGCTGAATTCAAACAACAGACAGATAATCTGAAGATGGAAGTTGATGAAATAACAAATTCAATTGGCACAATAACATCTGCAATTGAAGAAGGTGTAAAGGGCGTTACAGGTACAGCTGAGAGTACACAGATGCTGGTTGTGGATATGGAAAAGATTAGTGGAAGAATGGATCAGAATAAGGAAATTGCTTCTGAACTGAAAGATGAAACTGCTATATTCGTAAAACTATAATCAAAAAAATGAGTTAAAAGGAGCTGCAAAGCTCCTTTTTGCATTTTTCGTTTTTTCAATATATAATAAACTGATATTACGATGTTAGGGATAAGAGCTCCTAATTATGATACCTATGGATTGTTGCGTAAAGTGAGAGAGGTTTCCATGAAGAGATTAACAATAGGGTTATTAGCTCATGTAGATGCAGGCAAAACTACATTGGCAGAAAATATACTTTTTAATACAAATAGTATCAGAACAAAAGGAAGAGTAGACCATAAAGATACAACACTTGATAATCATAATATCGAGAGAACACGTGGTATTACAATCTTTTCTAAATTGAGTCATTTGCAACTTGATGATACATACATATGTATGATGGATACTCCGGGACATATTGATTTTTCATATGAAATGAGTAGAGGGATAGATGCCCTTGATTATGGCATTCTTGTTATCAATGGTACAGAACCATTAAACAAACATACAAAGGATATTTTTCAAAGGCTAAAAGAATCAGGTATTCCTGTGTTTATTTTTGTGAATAAAATGGACATATCATATATTGAAAAAAATGATATTTTAGAAGAACTTACAAATGAATTATCAGATGGATGCATAGAGTTTTTAAAGGATTCTAATCAGGAAGAATTCTATGAAAATATTGCTTCCTTGGATGAAAAGCTTATTGACAAGTTCATCGAAACAAAAAGTCTGTCGGATGATGATATCAGGAGAATGATAATAAACAGAAAAGTATATCCTGTATGCTTCGGTGCCGCATTAAAAAATGAGGGTGTAGATAATTTGATATATATGCTTGATAAATACACATCAGATGTGTATAAAAATACAGAAAATCAACCACTATGTGGAAAAGCAGTAAAAATTGAATGTACAAATAAAAATGAAAGACTAACATATATTAAAATCACATCAGGGATATTGAAAGTAAAGGATTCTATAAATAGTGACAATGAATCTGATAAAATAAATCAAATCAGGTTATATCAGGGAGGAAAGTATGAGCTTTTAAGTGAAGCTTATCCGGGGATGACAGTAGCTGTGACAGGATTATATAAAATATGTGCAGGAATGAAGATAGAAAATTATAGGGCGAATTTAGAATTAATAGATGAAAGTTTCAGTCAGTATAGTGTTTTTCAGATTATCCTGCCAGAGAATTTAGATACTAAAAAAGTATATAATACAATCTCTGCACTAAATGATGAAATGCCTGACCTTAATATAAGATTGAATGAACATCTTGGAATAGATGTAAATATTATGGGTGATGTGCAAAAACAGGTCGTTACTGAAATAATAAAAGAAAGATACGGCATTGATGCAGAATTTGGAAATATAGACTACATTGACGAAGATTTACCGGAAAGTGAGTTGGAAGAACTGTATGATAATAGTAGTTTAGGTGATGAAGATAATTATGAGGAAACATATTATCAAACAAGCAGATATATAGACAAAGACGGAAATTATGATCTTGACAGGGAACTTAAAGATATTTTTGAAAAAACATATGGAAAAATAAAAGAAAGAAAAAATTACGATTCTTATTCCCAAAAATATCAGAAGTGTGAAAAAAAGGTCGAAAAGAACATCAGCTATCTGCTTATAGATGGATATAATGTAATCTTTGCAATTGACTATTTAAAAGAATTGGCAAAATTGAATTTTGACAGTGCCAGACAGAAATTAATGGATATGGTAAGTAATTATGCAGGTACAATTGATGATGAAGTGATGGTAGTATTTGATGCCTATAAGGTAAAAGGAAATACTGGTAGTGTTTTGAAATATCATAATATAACAGTTATTTATACAAAAGAAGCTGAAACAGCAGATGCATATATTGAAAAATTTGCCCACAACAATGGAAGAAAGTATGATGTAACTGTTGTAACATCAGATGGTCTTGAACAGATAATTATACGTGGAGCGGGATGCAGACTTATATCTTCCAGGGAATTTGTTGTAATTATGAAGGAGAGAATGCAAAAACTTCGAGAGTTTTATGATGCTGTGAAAGATAAAGGTAAGACATATTTTTTCGATTCTTTAAATTTAGACTTGCAAAATCAATTAGAAGATGTAAGATTAGGTTTTATAGAGTTTGAACAAATAAAGGATGATGTGGATGAATGAAAAAAATAAACTAGGCGAAAAGCCTATAGGACAATTATTAAGACAATTCGCTGTTCCAAGCATTATTTCCATGCTGGTTATGGCACTTTATAATATTATTGACCAGTTCTTTATTGGTAGAAAGATTGGCGAGTTTGGAAATGCTGCAACAAATATAGTTTTTCCATTGACCACATCTTGTGTAGCAATAGCTTTGCTATGTGGGATAGGTGGAGCAGCGTGCTTTAATCTGCATCTTGGAAGAGGCAAAAAAGATGAGGCAATGTATTATGCAGGAAATTCATTATCGTTAATGATACTTCTTGGAATTATACTTTCATTATGCTCAGAAGTTTTTCTTGAACCACTTCTAAATATATTTGGGTGTCCTGACAGCACCTATGAATATGCATATGAATATACAAGAATAACAGCTATAGGTTTTCCTTTAGGTATATTTACTGCTGGTGCAGGAAATATAATCAGAGCTGACGGAAGTCCCACATATTCAATGATATGTAATGTTGTAGGAGCAGTAGTAAATATTATTCTTGATCCTATACTTATTTTTCAATTTGATATGGATATGAAGGGTGCTGCAATCGCAACTGTATGTGGACAAGTTATTTCAGCAGCTTTTGCATTGGTCTATTTATTGAGATTCAAAACAGATAAAATCAGACTTAGACATCTTGTAATAAAAGGTAAAATTGCGCTTGGGATTTTTTCTTTAGGGCTTACACCATTCCTCAATCAGGTTGCAATGATGGTGGTACAGATAGTGCTTAATAAGTCACTGGCATATTACGGAGAGAGAAGTGTGTATGGAGATACAATTCCTATAGCCTGTGCGGGAATTGTAATGAAAGTAAATCAGTTGTACTTTTCTATAATTATTGGTCTGTCACAAGGTTTGCAGCCGTTAATCAGCTTTAATTATGGAGCAAAAAAATATGACAGAGTAAGAAAGGCGTTTAAACTGGCATCAACATGTGGGCTTATTGCTTCAGTTATAGCATTTCTTACATTCCAGCTTTTCCCAAGAAATCTTATTTCGATTTTTGGTAAAGGCTCATCAGAACTTTATTATGAGTTTGCAATAAACTTTTTCAGAATATTCTTGTTTGGAACGTTTGTAAACTTTATGCAGCCATTGAGTTCAAATTTCTTTACGGCAATTGGAAAACCGGCGAAAGGAATTTTCTTATCCTTGACAAGACAGATAATTTTTCTGTTGCCATTGGTAATAGTTTTTCCAATGATATTTGAGATTGATGGTATAATGTTTACTGCACCGGTAGCAGATTTAGTTGCTGCAATTGTATCAGTTGCAATGGTTGCAAATGAGATGAAGAAAATTAAAGAAAAGAGGAACTAAAAATGAACGATATTGTATCAAAACTTTTGCTCTATGGAGATATGAAAGAAGATACTATTTTGATGGAGCTTTGCAAAATAGTTAAAGAATTAAAATCAGATAATTATGAAAAAGATGTTTTGATTACTAATGTATATAAACAGATAAAAAGACTTTTGGTAGTATCTACAGATTATGCTTTTGACAAAAATCTGTGGCACAATTATCTTACATATCTATTAATTACCAATGAAAATCCATTCACAATTACATGTGAAAAGGTAGGGGCAAAAGAAGGTAGTGTCAATAATTTTGTTAAAAATGATTTTAAGATATTCAAGAGTTTATTTGATTATGATTTCTCGTTTATTGAGGAAAAGCTTGGAATAAATTGTTTTAGTGAAATAACAAATTATAAGGCAATAGTGAAACCAGAGCTTATGTACAACAAAAATGTTAGTGAAAAGGTTCGTAGTTTAAGCGAAGCCCTTGAAAATGCAAAAGATGAAAATGAATTTTTCGATATTGTTACAGGCTTTTATAAAGACTATGGTATTGGAATGTTTGGTCTTAACAAGGCATTCAGAATAAAGAGTAATGATCAGGGAGATATAACATTTTTACCAATTAATAATATGGATAAAGTTGTCCTTGATGACCTTGTGGGATATGAAATTCAGAAAAAGAAGCTATATGATAATACAAAGGCATTTGTTGAAGGCAGAAAGGCAAATAATTGTCTGTTATTTGGTGATTCCGGTACTGGAAAATCAACAAGCATTAAGGCTATTGTTAATGAATTTTACGGCGATGGTCTGAGAATGATTGAAATATACAAACATCAGTTTAAAGATTTGTCTAATCTTATTGCAACGATAAAGAATAGAAATTACAAATTTATCATATATATGGATGATCTCTCTTTTGAAGAATTTGAAATAGAGTACAAATTCCTTAAGGCTGTTATTGAAGGCGGTGTAGAAACAAAACCTGATAATATTCTGATTTATGCTACATCGAACAGACGTCACCTTATTAAAGAAACATGGAATGACAGAAATGATGTTGAGGTTGATAATGGAATGCATAAGTCTGATACAATGCAGGAAAAGCTTTCACTTGTAAATCGTTTTGGTGTAACAATAAGTTTCTCAAAACCAAGTCAGAGTGAATATTTTACGATTGTAAAAGAACTTGCAAAGAAAAATGGCATTACAATGTCTGAGGAAAAGCTTACGGCAGAGGCAAATAAATGGGAGTTAAGTCATGGTGGAATAAGTGGAAGAACAGCACAACAGTTTATAAATTATATTAGTGGAACTGTTGACGGAAGCACATTAAATTGTTAGAATTGTATCATTATTGGTGAGTGTCGAATATGGTTTGGCATTCACTTCATTTAGGAGGAAAAATTATGAGAAAGACATTGAAAAAATTATTGGCACTTGGTCTTTGTGCAACAATGGTTGGAGCATTTACAGGATGTGGAGATGATTCCGGCAAGGACAAGACATATACAATAGGTATTTGCCAGTTGGTTCAGCACGATGCATTAGATGCTGCAACAAAGGGTTTCCAGGATGCACTTAAAGAAAAACTAGGAGATAATGTTACATTTGATATACAGAACGCACAGGGAGATTCACCTACATGTGCAACTATTGTCAATACATTTGTATCAAAGAATGTTGACTTAATCCTTGCAAATGCAACAGCACCGCTTCAGGCGGCATCAAATGCAACAACAGATATTCCAATTCTTGGAACATCTGTAACAGATTATGCAACAGCATTAGATATTGATGATTTCAGTGGAGCAACAGGAATTAATGTTTCTGGTACATGTGATCTTGCTCCTCTTGATAAACAGGCAGATTTATTATTTGAATTATTCCCAGATGCAAAAGAAGTTGGTATTTTATATTGTTCAGCAGAACCAAACTCAAAGTTCCAGGCAGACAACATCAGAAAGTATCTTGAAGAAAAAGGTCTTACATGTACAGACTATACGTTCGTAGATTCAAATGATATCGCATCAGTAGTTAATGGTGCAGTTGCAACAAGTGATGTTATCTATATTCCAACAGATAATACAGCAGCTTCTAATACAGCGGTTATTGATAGTATTGCAAGACCAAAACAGGTTCCAATCGTTGCCGGTGAAGCTGGTATTTGTAAGGGATGTGGTGTGGCTACATTATCAATAAGCTATTATGATATTGGTTACAAGTCAGGTGAAATGGCATACGAAATCTTAGTTAACGGAAAAGACATTAGTGAAATGAACATAGAATATGCTCCAAATGTTACAAAGCAGTATAACAAAGAGATTTGCGAAGAACTTGGTATTACAGTTCCTGACGGATATGAACCAGTTAACTAGTGTAAAGGAGAGATAAAGTGGATTTTGCAACTTTACTAAACGCCATGCCAGGTGCTGTGGCTCAGGGCCTTATCTGGGGTATTATGGCGATAGGTGTTTATATTACATACAGAATTCTTGATGTAGCAGATTTAACAGTAGATGGTAGTATGTGTACCGGTGGTGCTGTATGTGTCATAATGATGTTAAATGGCTATGATGTCTGGATAAGTATGTTGGCTGCAACAATAGCAGGTATGCTTACCGGACTTATGACAGGTATATTCCATGTTGGAATGGGAATTCCGGCTATTTTAGCAGGTATTCTTTCACAGTTAGGTTTGTACTCAATCAATTTAAAGATAATTGGTTCATCAAATCAGGTTATTTCATCATCAAAGTATGATGTATTGGTAGCCATAAAATATTGTAAAAATGTTCCTTTTTATAAAAATACAATCTTTATTGTAGCAATAATTACAATTGTAATTATTGCAATTCTATACTGGTTTTTTGGAACAGCTATTGGATGTTCACTTAGAGCAACAGGTAGCAATAAAAATATGAGTAGAGCACAGGGTATTAATACAAAGATTTGTACAGTATTAGGACTTATGATTTCAAATGGTCTTGTTGCTTTATCAAGTGCTTTATTTGTACAGTATCAGGGATTTGTTGATATCAATATGGGACGTGGTGCCATTGTAATCGGTCTTGCAGCCGTTATTATTGGTACAGTATTATTTGAAAAGATATTCAAGAACTTTGCATTAAAGTTATTAAGTGTATCAATTGGTGCAGTAATATACTATATAGTTTTACAGGTGGTTATATGTGCAGGATTTGATACTGATTTACTTAAGCTGCTTTCAGCATTGGTTGTTGCTTTATTCCTTGCTATACCACATTGGCAGAAGTCACTTCTTCCAGCTATTATGTCTATGAATAGAAGAAAGGCAATCAAGAAGGCAAACAAACTTGCTATGGCAAACAGAGAAGAAACTACTGAAAATCAAAGCAATGAATCTTCAAATGAGTGATGAAAGAAAGGGAAGGATAATACAATGTTAGAGGTAAAAAGTATTCATAAAACCTTCAATAAGGGTACAGTAAATGAAAAAAAAGCTCTTAATGGTCTTTCACTTACACTTAAGGAAGGTGACTTTGTTACTGTGATTGGCGGTAATGGAGCGGGTAAATCAACACTTTTAAATGCTCTTGCAGGTGTATGGCCTGTTGATGAGGGCGATATAATTATTGACGGAATAAATGTTACATTTATGCCGGAATTTAAAAGAGCAAAATTCCTTGGAAGAGTATTTCAGGACCCAATGATGGGTACAGCAGCTGATATGGGAATAGATGAAAATCTTGCTCTTGCAGCAAGAAGAGGAAAGTTCAGAGGACTTTCACAGGGTATATCCCATAAGGAAAGAGAAGGATACAAAGAGTTGTTAAAGACTCTGGACCTTGGTCTTGAGGATAGAATAACATCAAAAGTCGGACTTCTTTCCGGAGGACAGAGACAGGCTGTTACACTTCTTATGGCAACTCTCAAGAAGCCTAAATTACTTCTTCTTGATGAACATACAGCAGCACTTGATCCAAAGACAGCGGCGAAAGTTCTTGAGACAACCAATAAAGTTGTAAATGAACATAATCTTACAACTCTTATGATTACTCACAATATGAAAGATGCAATCGCCACAGGAAACAGACTTATTATGATGAATAATGGACAGATAGTTCTTGATATTGAAGGCGAAAAGAAGAAAAGCCTTACAGTAGATGATTTGTTGCATCAGTTCGCACTTGTTAGTGGAGAAGAATTTAATAATGATAGAGCGTTGTTGGCATAGATGATTCGTTGTATTAGGTTTTAATTTAAAAGAGAAAATCTGCAATGAAAAAAAGGAAAAAGCATAAGGGACATTAATGCCCCTTATGCTTTTCTCTCTTCTTTTGCTGTTTCAGTTCAAACATTCGCAGTTTCTTCGCAAGACTGAAAGTTTCTGTTTCTTATTTCTTTATTTTAGGAGTTCCAAAGAATCCCGATATTTCAACATCTGCATTATATTTAAGGTTATAAGCACCTTCTCCTATACTGATACCCTCTGCAATCTCCCGAATTTCTTTTTCTACATCCTCTAATGTCGCATACCATCCAAGTATAGTTGTATGCTCTCCCCAAAAAGTCACTTTATCAATTCCTAACAAAATATATTCTGGTTCATCTTTATGTGGGAACATTATTTTAGAACTTTTTACTGAATGACAAACAACCACATTTCTGTATTAGGGTTAATATGTCATAATAAATCTATAAAGATACGTTGGACACATTAACTCTAAAACATAAAATGGTTGTATGATTTTGTAAAATAAGATATAATTTAAGTGCATTTTTCGTGAATTTTATTGTAAAAAATGTAAATTCTAATGATGAATGTAATATGAAGAAAACGGAGGCAAATATGGATAAACTTGATATTAAAGATGCACAAATTAAAGAAAAAGATTCTGTTATTATCAATGAAGTGCCAGAGGCAAAAGATGAAACTGAATCAAGAGATGTAAATTTGCCGAAACGTGACTTCAAAAGTGAGATTATTGAAATTATCAGAAGTGACATGTCCGATGATGAATTGCGTGATGCCATTCAGGATTATCATGATAACGATATTGCATCTGCTCTTGAAGAATTAACAGCTGAAGAACGTTCAGAGTTTTATCGTATTATTGGTGAGGAAGAAATTTCGGACGTTTTTGCATATTTAGATAATGTTGAAGATTACATTGAAGAATTGGATGCTGAGGAAGCAGCCGATATCATTGAAGAGATGGATGCTGATGATGCTATTGATCTTCTTGAAGAACTGGAAGATGATAAAAGAGAAGAAATCATGCAACTCCTTGATGATGAGGCGAAGGAAGACATTGAACTTATCAATTCCTATGATGATGATGTTATCGGTAGTCGAATGAGTACAAACTATGTATGCTTTAATAAGAATCTTTCCATAAAGCATGCAATGAAATCGTTAGTAGAACAGGCCGCAGATAATGATAATATAACAACCTTGTATGCTATAAATGATGATGAAACATTTTATGGTGCAATTGAGCTTAGGGATTTAGTTGTTGCAAGAGAGGGAACTCCCCTTAATGATATTATTGCTACATCATATCCGAGAGTGTATGCAAATGAAACAATCTCTGATTGTATTGAGCAGTTAAAGGATTATTCAGAAGATTCCATCCCTGTTGTTGATAATGAAAATAAACTAATCGGTGTCATCACTGCAACTGATATTATCGAAGTTGTCGATGAAGAGATGAGTGAAGATTATGCGAAGTTTGCAGGTTTGTCAGAAGAAAGTGATATTGATGAAACGGTATTTAAGGGCATGAGAAAGAGACTTCCATGGCTTGTAATATTACTATTTTTAGGATTGTTTGTTTCTTCAGTTATTGGCGTTTTTGAAAATGTCATTGCAGGGCTTACGATGATTGTATGTTTCCAGTCAATGATACTTGGTATGGCCGGAAATGTTGGAACACAGTCCCTTGCTGTTACAATTAGAGTTTTAATGGATGAGAATCTTTCGGCAAAAGATAAGTGGAAACTTATTGGCAGAGAGGTAAGAATAGGGTTCTGTAATGGCGCATTACTTGGAATTATTGCATTTACAGTTGTTGGGTGTTATATTACATTCATCAAACATTATGATCCAGGAATGGCATTTTTGATTTCGGGGTGTATAGGGGTAGCACTTCTTGTTGCTATGACAATATCAAGCTTTATGGGAACGGTTATTCCGATGATGTTTAAGGCTATAAAGGTTGACCCGGCAGTTGCAAGTGGTCCACTTATAAGTACGATAAATGACTTGGTTGCTGTTGTGACATATTATGGATTAGCATGGATAATGCTTATAAATATTGTAGGAATAGGCTAGTAGTCCGGTGTTTGAATTGTTATTAAATATGGTGAGGTATTGTTATGATTAGAATTTTTGCAGATAGTACATGTGATCTTAGTGATGAACTTATTGATAAATATAATATTACAATTATTCCACTATCAATCATATTAGGAGATAAGGCATACAGGGACAAGGTGGAAATAACTCCTGATGAGATATATAAATGGTCAGATGAAAACAATACGACTCCTAAAACTTCATGCCCTACAATAGAGCAGGTAATTGAAAAATTTAAACCTGTAATAGATGCTGGTGATGAAATAATAGTATTTGCAATATCAGAAGATATGTCTACAACTGCGAATGTTATGAGAATTGCAGCAGAAGAACTGGATGCAGAAGATAAGATAACAGTTATTGATTCAATGAATCTTTCTACAGGTATTGGATTACAGGTGCTTAAGGCTTGTGAACTTGTGGAAAAACAGATGGACAGAGCTCAAATTGAGAGTGAAATAAATAGAATAATACCATTTGTGAGAGCAAGTTTTGTTGTTGATACCCTTACATATCTTCATAGAGGTGGAAGATGTAGTGCAACAGCAGCGTTCTTTGGAAATGCACTAAAGCTTAAACCAAAGATTGTTGTTGAAAATGGTAAGATGGACGCTGCAAATAAATATAGAGGTTTAGCCAAGAAGGTAATATTAAACTATGTAAAAGACATGGAAGAAAAGATAAAAACGGCTGACCCTTCAAGAATTTTTATAACTCACTCAGGATGCGAACAGGAAATTATTGACTCTGTATATAATTATTTAAAAGAGATGAATTATTTTAAAGAAATATATATTACAAGAGCTGGAGGAGTTATATCAAGCCACTGTGGATATGGAACATTAGGTGTGCTGTTTATTGAAAAAGATAAATAGAGTAAAATGAGAGTGAAAGATATGTCTTATAGAGAACTTTATGACAAAGATATGAGAGAAGCATTGTTTTCATATTTTGAGGAAAAGGAAAATAAAATAAGATTTATAGAAGAACATAATATGGGAAAAAGCAGAGCTGATGTTATTATGATTTGTGAGAATGAAATAGTTGGATTTGAGCTTAAGAGTGATAAGGATTCTCTTGTAAGATTAAAAAGGCAAATTCCTGATTACGACAGATTTTATGATAGAAATTATATTGTAGTGGGAGAACATTATGCAGATAAGATATCAGAACATTTACCACAACATTGGGGTATTATAAGGGTATCTGAAGATAATGGAAATATAATTGCAGTAGAAATAAGAAAAGCATTCAAGAACGAAAAGCATGTGATTAAAAATCAGATGCTTTTTCTATGGAGAGAAGAGCTTGTAAGAATTATTAAGAGAAATAAACTGGGTGGTGTATCGGCAAAAAATAAAAAGAAGTTGTGTGATATGATATATAATGGCCTTGATGTTGATACGGTAAGGCGTGAAATGATATATGAACTTATGGAGAGAGAATACCCTGTTTATTACATTATGAAATATAATATTCCAGATATAGATGATTATAAAACTGAAAAAGCAAAGCCTTATAAAGTACAAAATGATATCGGAAAATTAACTGTTAGTATAATTACAAATGGTAAAGAGATAATATACTGTGGATGCAATCAGTTTTCAGATAAATATATTGTGAATGATGAACTTAAGTTGCATAGAGAGATAAAGAAACAGTTTGATGAATATTTTAATGGGACGAGAAAAGAATTTGATTTACCTCTTGAGAAACAGAGAATGAGTTCATTTACAAGAAAGGTATATGAAATATCATATAATATACCGTATGGAGAGGTTAGAACTTTTTCGCAAGTTGCAAAAGAGGCAGGAAAACCTGAAAGATACAGAGCTGTTGGAACATCATGTAACAGGAATCCATTTAAAATTATTGTTCCTACACACAGAATAGTTTCAGCAGATTTAAAGCCAACAGGTGTTATGAATGATTTAATGCTAAAGAAAATATTACTTAACGTCGAGGATAAATATTCTGAAATTTAAATATGATATTATTCGAAATGGAGATTAAAATGAGATTTATTGAGTTAGAGGATGAAAAAATAAAATATATTTATGAGACATTTATGGTCAATGATTTTCCTTTATGTGAACTTAAACCACTAAGTATCATTTTGAATGCGAAAAAAGAAAATCATTATAGATGTTTTGCACTGATAGATGATATAGATAATGAAAAAGATGTTGTGTGTGCGTACACATATTTTGCAAGCGATGATAATTGGGAGACAGTTTTGTTAGATTATTTTGCAGTGAATGAAAATATAAGAGGCAGAGGAACGGGTTCGAAAATGTTAGAGCTTGTAAAAGATTATTTCAAGAATAATACAAGTGTTTCTAACGTTATTGTAGAGTCTGAAAGTATTGAAAGTGCGAAAAATGATGAGGAGAATTTCATACGAACAAGGCGAATAAGATTTTATGAGAATAATGGACTTAAGAAATTTGGCTGCCGCCCGGTGGTTTTTGGAACGGAATACACAATGCTTGTGTTGGAAGTAAATAAAGAAAAAGAAATAGATGAGACAGAGATTGTAAATAGTTATCTTAATATATATAAATCCATACTGACAAAAAAGATGTTTGAGGAGAACATTAGGGTATAATACAATTCTTAAAATTGTCACATCAGTATAGATAAGTACTATTTTTAGTTAAAAAATGTACTTTTATTATGATTTGAACAATGATATAATTTGGACTATATTATTTTCCAAGGAGGAATATTGAAATGGGAAAAGTATTTAAATTTCATACAGATGTAGATACTGATCAGATTATTGCATCACAGTATTTATTATTTCCGACAATTGATGAAATGAAGGTTCATACGTTTGAATCTTTAGACAAGGACTTTGCAAGTAAGGTTAAGCCAGGTGATTATGTAGTGGCAGCTGAGAATTTTGGATGTGGTTCTTCAAGAGAACAGGCTCCAAGCGTTTTAAAAGCTTTGGGTGTTAAGGCTGTAGTTGCAAAATCATTTGCACGTATTTTTTATAGAAATGCTATTAATATTGGTCTTCCTGTAATCGTATGTAAGGATTTATACGATAATATCAATGATGGAGACGAAATGGAACTTTCACTTACAGAAGGAATAGTTAAAACTTCAGATAAAGAATTTACATGTACAAAGCTTCCGGCATATATGCAGGGAATTCTTGACCAGGGTGGTCTTATTGCATCGTTGAATAAGGAGGAAGCATAATATGGGTATGACAATGGCTGAAAAAATTATCGCAGCAGCAGCTGGTGAAGCAGTTGTAAAAGCAGGCGATATACATACTGTTAATGTTGACAGATTAATGAGTAATGATGGAACAACACATCTTACTATCGATATGTTTAATTCAAAGATTAAGAATCCAAGAATTGCTGATGTAAGCAAACTGGTCTGGATTGTGGATCATAATGTTCCTGCTGATAGTCCAAAGACAGCTGCTTCTCATAAAAAAATGAGAGATTTTGCAAAAGAGCATGGAATAACATTTTATGAGGGAAAAGGCGTATGTCATCAGATAATGATGGAGAATCATGTAAGACCAGGTGAGCTTATATTTGGTGCTGACAGCCATACATGTGCATATGGCGCTCTTGGTGCTTTTGGTACAGGTGTTGGATGTACAGATTATTTATATGCAATGGTTACAGGTCAGTCTTGGTTACTTGTTCCAGAGACAATCAAGTTTAATCTTACAGGTAAGCTTAAAGACGGAGTATATGCAAGAGATTTAATTCTTACAATTATCCATATGATTGGTGCAAATGGCGCAAACTACAAAGCAATGGAGTTCACAGGCCCTGGTATGGCAACTCTTTCAATGAGTGATAGAATTTCTATTTGCAATCTTTGTGTTGAAGCAGGTGCAAAAACAGCGTTAATGGAAGTGGATGATATAGCGCTTGATTATTTAAAGGAACATGGCCGTGAGCCAAAGGCTTGCTTTAAGAGCGATGATGATGCTGTGTTTAGCGAAGTATATGATATTAATCTTGATAAAATTGAGCCTGTAGTTGTAAAACCACACTTTGTTGATAATATGGTTCCTGCTAAGGAAGCATGCGGAATTAAGATTGATGAAGCATTCCTTGGTTCATGTAATAATGGTAGAATCGAAGATTTAAGAGTAGGAGCAGAGCTTCTTAAGGGACATAAGGTTAATCCTCTTGTAAGATTTCTGGTTGTACCAGCCAGCAAGGCAGTATATGAACAGGCACTTGAAGAAGGATTGCTCAGTATATTTATGGAAGCCGGCGCTATTGTAATGAATCCAAACTGTAGCGTATGCTGGGGAAGCTGTCAGGGCGTTATTGGCGAGAATGAAGTACTTATAAGTACAGGAACAAGAAACTTCAAAGGACGTGCTGGTCATCCATCTGCCAGTGTTTATCTGGCAAGTGCTGCAACTGTAACAGCATCAGCTATTATGGGAGAAATTGCAACAGCAGATATGTTAAAATAAGAAAGGCAAAGAAATGGAAAAATTCACAGGAAAAATATGGGTACTTGATGATGATATTGATACAGATATTATTATTCCTACAGAGTACCTTGCATTAAAAACAGTTAAAGATATGACACCATATGCATTCTCACCACTTAGACCTGAACTCGCAGGTATGATTAAAGAAGGTGATATCATTGTAGCAGGAAAGAATTTTGGATGTGGCTCTTCGAGAGAACAGGCTCCAGAAATCATAAAGGCGCTTGGCATAAAGTGTGTCATTGCAAAATCATTTGCAAGAATCTTCTTCAGAAATTCAATCAATAACGGACTTCTTCTTATAGAAAACAAGGATCTTCATGATGTTGTAAAAGAGGGAGACGAAATTGTTGTAAATGTAAATGAATATATTGAACATAATGGTAACAAGTATGAGATAGCTTCATTACCTTCAAATCTTGTTGAAATAATTAATGCAGGTGGACTTGTTAAGGCTATGCGTAAAAAGAACGGATTGGAGTAGGAGGACATTATGGGAAAGACAATTATTGAAAAAATTATTGGAAAAAACATTGGAAAGAATGTAAAACCAGGAGATATTGTTACTGTTAATGTTGACAGAGTGATGATACATGATATTTTCATACCTTTTGTGGCAGATAAGTTTGAAGAAATGGGATTTACAAAGTTATGGGATGCAGACAAGGTAGTTCTTATTTATGATCATCTTGTACCGGCATCTCAGGTTGATGATACAAGACATTTTAAGGTTGGAAATGCTTTTGTAGAAAAGTATGGAATGAAAAACATTCATCGTGCAGATGGTATCTGTCATCAGCTTATGACAGAGGCAGGATATGTGAAACCGGGAGATATCGTATTTGGAACAGACAGCCATACAACAACATATGGATGTGTTGGAGCATTCTCATCAGGTATTGGCTATACTGAAATGGCAAGTATTCTTGGTACAGGAACAATGTGGGTTAAGGTACCGGAGACAATAAAGGTTGTAATTGATGGAACATTACCTTCAAATGTTACATCAAAGGATATTATTTTAAGACTTATAGGAGACCTCGGTGCTGATGGTGCTACATATAAAGCTCTCGAATTTGCAGGCAGCACAGTAGAAAATATGACAGTCGCAAGTCGTATGACTATTGCAAATATGGCCATTGAAGCTGGTGCAAAATGTGCACTCTTTACTCCTGATGAAAAAACAGCAGAATATTGTGAAATTACACTTTCTGATGAACAGAAAGATTTAGTGGGTGATGCTGATGCAGAGTATGTACGTACAATTACATATAAGGCAGAAGATTTGCTACCTGTTCTCGCGTGTCCATCACAGGTTGATAATATAAAACCAGTAAAAGAACTGGAAGGAATAGAAATTGACCAGGTATTTATCGGTTCATGTACAAATGGCAGACTTGAAGATTTACATAGAGCGGCAGCTGTTTTAAAGGGAAATAAGGTTGCACCTTTTGTTAAACTTATTGTTACACCTGCCAGCAGAAAAATCTACAATCAGGCACTTTTGGATGGCACAATTAAGATTTTATCTGAAGCTGGAGCCATTATTACTCATCCTGGATGTGGATTGTGTTGTGGTCGTGCCGGTGGAATTCTTTCAGATGGTGAAAGAGTTGTTGCAACAAATAATAGAAACTTTCTTGGAAGAATGGGAACTTCGAAGGTTGAGATTTTCCTTGCTTCACCAGTTACAGCTGCTACATGTGCAATTACTGGTAAGATAACAGTTCCTGATATGCAGGTGTAAAATGGGAAAAATATTTGATTTGGATAATCCTGTATGGAGCCTTTTTTCAAAGCTTGTAGATGCTTTTGTTTTAAGTATACTATGGACACTTACAAGTTTGCCTATTGTTACAATAGGTGCATCTACATCTGCGATGTATTACGTTTTGTTGAAACTTCATGATGATAAATTTGTAAAACCTGTTAGAGAGTATTTTAAGGCTTTTAAAGAAGATTTCAAGAAAGCTACAATTGTCTGGATTCCCTTACTACTCTTGATTTTTATTGGTGTATGTGATGTATATATTACACACTATTATGGTGGAGAGTTTGGAAAGATAGTGCAGGCAGTATTTATTTGCATGTTGTTGTTTTTAGTGATTTTTGCAATTTATGTTTTTCCTTTGATTGGAAGATTTGAAAATACTATAAAACAGACCGTTAAAAATGCAATGCTTATGCCAATTAAGCATTTTGGTTTTACTTTGTTCATATTATTTATAACAGTAAGTGTTGTTATGTTTGCGGTTGTATTTCCACCAATAACTTTGTTTCTTCCAGGAGTAATGGCGTTTGCAATTTCTATACCAATGCATAGAGTATTTTCAAAATATACACCTGATGAAGGAGGAGAAATAGAAAAAAAATACACTGGTGAAACAGAACAATCAAAAAGACAAAGTAATGCAGTTTCAAACAAGGAAAAGCATTATTATCCATATAGTAAAAATAATAAAAAAAATAAGAATAATAAGAAGCAATTTTAATTTAAAACTCGATTTATTGTGCAAAATGCACAATAAATCGAGTTTTTTTTATACAAAATATGCAAAATACATAATTTTTGTTGTATTATTTTAAATGGTGTGGTAATATACATATATCAGGTCGGAATCGTTTCCGGTAACGATTTCGGAAAAAGGAAAATTCAATTTTAGGAGGAGAAAAAAGAATATGAGTTTTAAAAAATTAGTATCTCTTGGTTTAGTATCATCTATGTTAGCTACAGTTGCATTAACAGGATGTGGTGACAAGGAAGATGGTGGAAGCGACGGAGATGAAAAGGGTAAAGTTTACTACTTAAACTTCAAGCCAGAAGCAGACAAAGCATGGCAGGATATCGCAGCTGCATATACAGCTGAAACAGGAGTAGAAGTAAAAGTTGTTACAGCTGCTAACAACCAGTACGAAGCAACATTAACATCAAGCATTGATTCTTCAGATGCACCAACATTATTCCAGATTAATGGACCAGTTGGTTATGAAAACTGGAAAGATTACTGCTATGACTTAAAGGACACAAAGCTTTACAGCACATTATTAGACAAGAGTCTTGCTATCACAGATGGTGATGGTGTATATGGTATTCCATACGTTGTAGAAGGATATGGTATTATCTACAATCAGGCTATTATGAACAAGTACTTTGCATTAGATGGTGCTAAGGCATCTTCAATGGATGATATCAAGAACTTTGATTCATTAAAGGCAGTTGTAGAAGATATGCAGGCAAGAAAAGCTGATTTAGGTATTGATGGTGTATTCGCTTCAACATCTCTTAAGGCTGGTGAGGACTGGAGATTCCAGACACATCTTGCTAACTTACCTATCTACTATGAATACAAAGATAACAACACAGGTTGTATGAAAGAAATTGAATTCAAGTATGCACAAAACTACAAGAACATCATAGATTTATATCTTAACAATTCTTGTACAGAGCCTACATTAGTTGGTTCAAAGACAGTTAATGATGCGATGTCAGAATTCGCTTTAGGTCAGGTTGCTATGGTTCAGAATGGTAACTGGGGCTGGGGCCAGATTTCAGGTGTTGAAGGTAATACAGTTAAGGCTGAAGATGTTAAGTTTATGCCAATTTACACAGGTATTGATGGAGAAGAAAAGCAGGGCTTATGTACAGGTACAGAAAACTTCTTCTGTGTAAACAAAGAAGCTAGCGAAGCTGATATCAAGGCAACAATTGATTTTGTTGAATGGGTATTCTCTTCAGACAAGGGTAAAGATGCAGTTACAAACCAGTTAGGATTTATCGCTCCATTTGATACATTCACAGCTGCTGAATCACCACAGGATCCATTAGCTCAGGAAGTTATCAAGTATATGGCAGATTCATCATTAACAAGTGTATCTTGGAACTTCACAACATTCCCAAGCCAGACATTCAAAGATAACTTTGGTGCAAATCTTCTTGAATACGCAATCGGTACAAAAGACTGGTCAGATGTTAAAGATGCAGTTATCAAAGATTGGAAAGATGAATGGGCAAAGAATGAATAATTATATTCGTTTTTCTTAGAATTAAGTTGCTTCGCAGGTAGGGGTAACACCCCTACTGCGAAGTTTTTTTAGGAATGGAGTTCGCATATGCAAAAAACAACAAAAAAATATTTCCCAATATTTGTATTACCTACACTCATTGCTTTCTTTATGGCGTTCGTAATTCCATTTGTATGGGGCGTATATTTATCGTTTTTTAAATTTAAGACACTAAAAAAGACAGAGTTCGTAGGTTTTGACAATTATATTAACGCTTTTAAAGATGACAATTTTGTAAACGCATTTAAGTTTACAGCATTATTTACAATAGTAGCTATTATCGTTATTAACGTTGTAGCATTTTCACTTGCTTTATTACTTACAAGAAAAGTAAAAGGAACAAACTTTTTCAGAACAATATTCTTTATGCCTAACTTAATTGGTGGTATTGTTCTCGGTTATATTTGGAATTCAATCTTCAATGCTATATTACAGCGTTATGGAACTACATTAGTTAATAACGAAAAATATGGTTTTTGGGGCTTAATTATACTTATGAGCTGGCAGCTTATAGGATACATGATGATTATTTACATTGCTGGTTTACAGAATGTACCTACAGATTTAAAAGAAGCAGCAGATATTGATGGTGCTACATGGTGGCAGAAGCTTAGAAAGATTACTATTCCAATGGTAATGCCTTCTGTAACAATTTGTTTATTCTTATCATTGAAGAACTGTTTCTTACTGTTTGATCAGAACTTATCATTGACAGGTGGTGCACCAAATAGAAAGACAGCTATGTTAGCATTAGATATTTATAATACATTCTATGGTTCTAATGGAACAAAGGGTATTGGTCAGGCGAAAGCTGTATTATTCTTCCTTTGTGTAGCAGTTATTGCACTTGCTCAGTTAATGGCTACAAGAAGTAAGGAGGTTGAACAATAATGGAAAAGTCAAAAAAAGTTAGAAATGTAATTATTTTTGTGATTCTTACAGCATTAGCAATTGCATTTGTATATCCGATTTTCTTCGTTGTTTTAAACTCTTTTAAGGGTAAGCTTTTTATTAACTCTGAGCCATTTGCATTTTTGACATCTGATAGTTTCGTGAAATTAAAGAACTACGTAGATGGTATTGAACAGACAGGTTTCTTTGATGCCCTTAAGTGGTCAGCAGTTATTACAGTAGGTTCCGTTGCACTTCTTATTATATGTACATCAATGACAGCATATTGGATTACGAGAGTAAAGTGTAAGTTTTCAAACTTCTTATATTACTTCTTTGTATTCTCTATGATAGTACCATTCCAGATGGTAATGTTTACAATGACAAGTCTCGCAGACAAATTAAACTTAAAGAATCCTCTTGGTTTGATTATATTGTACTTAGGATTTGGAGCAGGACTTTCGGTATTTATGTTCTGCGGTTTTGTAAAGTCGGTTCCTATTGAAATTGAGGAAGCTGCAATGATTGATGGATGTAATCCACTTCAGACATATTTCAAAGTAGTATTTCCGATTTTAAAACCTACAGCAGTTACAGTAGCAATTCTTAATGCAATGTGGATTTGGAATGACTTCTTACTTCCATACCTTATCATTGGTCTTGCTGGTAAGTATCAGACAATTCCAGTTAGAGTTCAGTATCTATTGGGATCATACGGAAATTTTGATATCGGTATTATGATGGCCGTATTGGTGTTATCTATTTTACCAATTATTATTTTCTATGCAGTATGCCAGAAATACATTATTGAAGGTGTAGTTGCGGGTGCAGTAAAGGGTTAACATTTAGTAACCGGATACTAAATTGCATATAATTGAGTGAAGAAATTCGCTGGAGTATTTTTAGGAGAAGGATGACTCATTTGAGTTTGTATTTCGTAAAAAGGTTTGAAGGTTGACGAATTGGGTGCCAATGTATTTGGCATCCAATTTTTTGTTGCACAAGACCGGCAAGCACTATCATGCTTGCATGAAATAGTATTTGCCGGTCGTAAGAACATGGAGCACGATAGTGCGTAATGTTTGCGTGCAAAATCGAGTAGGAGTCAACCTACTCGATTGCACAAGATCGGCAAGCACTATCATGCTTGCATAAAGTATATAGTCATTTGCTTTTTTTTTCGGATATAAGAGTTTCTAAATGGTGCGCGAATAAAGACAATTTATTACTAATTTCGGCTAAGACAAGTAGAAAAGAGAATGAAAGAGCAAAAATAATAGAAAAAATAAGGGGGATTTCGGCTAGTGCAAATAAAAAAGAGAACGCAAAGCCGAAAAAACCAGAAATATCAAGAAATGAAAAAGCTAAAACAATAGAAAAAACAAGGAAAATTCGGCTAGTGCAAATAAAAAAGAGAATGCAAAGCCGAAAAAATCAGAGATATCAATTAATGAAATAGTAAAAACAATAGAAATGATGAGTAAATTTCGGCTAGGACAAGAAAAATAAGAATTCTTAGCCGAAAAACTGGAAACAACAAATAATGAATAGAAATAACAAGGAAATTTTGGTTAATATAGGTGAAAACAAAAACACTTCGTGAGGATGCGACTGGTGCAAAGGACTCTTTATTCTTGTGGAAAACTTTGGTATAATAAACCATAAAGCTCACGAGAGTCTTAAAGGGGTCAATAAAGCATGAAGTTCATTGACTTTAGATAATGGGTATTTCACAATTTATACAGGATAGGAGAAGAATGATATGTTTGCACTTATTACAGGAGCATCAAGAGGTATAGGAAAAGCGTGTGCAGAAGAATTCGCAAAACATGGTGTGAATCTTGTACTCGTTTGTAAAAACAATATTGAATTATTAAATGAGACATCAAGAGAACTGAGAAATTATGGGATTACATGTCATACTATGGCAACAGATGTTTCAGATGTTAAGCAGGTAGAAAAATTATTCGAGGCATTGGAGTTATTAAATATACATATTGATATACTTATTAATAATGCAGGAATCTCGCATGTGGGCCTTTTACAGGATATGGAATATGAAGAATGGCATCAGGTTATAGATACAAATTTAAGCTCCGTATTCTACATGTGTAAGAATATTATACCAGCCATGATAAAGAAAGGATCTGGACGTATTATTAATATTTCATCAGTATGGGGTGAAGTGGGAGCATCAATGGAAGTTGCATATTCAGCAAGTAAAGGAGCATTAATTTCATTCTCGAAAGCACTTGCCAAAGAGCTTGCACCTAGCAATATTCAAGTAAACGCATTGTCATTTGGGGCAATAGATACAGAAATGAATAATCATCTTTCAGCAGATGAAAAAAGAGAACTTATTTCGGAAATTCCAAGCTGCAGAATGGGAACAGCATTAGAAGCTGCAAAATTAGTTTATGATATTGCTACTACTAGTAGTTATCTTACAGGAGCAAATGTACGAATGGATGGTGCGTGGATATAAACCACGCCCATTTTTGTTGTACAAGACCGGCAAGCACTATCATGCTTGCATGAAATAGTATTTGCCGGTCGTAAGAACATGGAGCGCGATAGTGCGGAATGTTTGCGTGCAAAATCGAGTAGGTGTCAGCCTACTCGATTAGGGTAATCTTTTATTAACGCAACTGAAATCAAGAAAACATTTCAGTGATAAAACTGTGATGGTGAAACATAAGAATTGTTCTCTCAATATATATCGTTTGTATGTAGCAACAAAATGTAAAATAAAGTAAAAAATGTATTGACAAAAGGGTGGTTGTACAATCTAACCAAAATTTTTAAAAATTAAAAATATATTTAAAAAATTGAAATTCAAAATTTGATATTTTTTTTAGGTTATCCACATAGAAAAAATATAAAAAAAAGAAAAAAATAGTAGTATTCCACCGACTTATCCACATTATCCACCAAAAAATCAATAAAAATTATTGATTTTAAATAAAACGTTTGTTTGTGTAATTTTTAATAAAAATGCAAAAATTTGAAAAAAATACAAGATTTGTTTGATGAAAAAATACATGGAAAAATACAAAAAATATAAAACTTGTTTCTGCTTGAAAAATGGATAATATATGATATAATATATCTATAGTTAAAGAGTCTAATGAACGTGAAAGTGGGGTAATAAAAATAATATTTTCTATAAAACAGGGGAAACATTTTCTTACTGTATAGAGGATTATCCGCAAAGGATTATTTTAAGATTCTTTAAATAAATTTCTAATTAAAGGAGTGGGCATCATGCGTTACATTATTACAGGTAGAAATATTGAGGTTACAGAAGGATTAAGATCAGCAGTTCATGATAAGATTGGTAAACTTGAGAAATATTTTCTTGAAGATACAGAGATTCATGTAACATTTAGTGTTGAGAAAGAGAGACAGAAGATTGAAGTAACAATCCCTCTTAAAGGTAACACAATTAGAGCCGAAGAAGTAAGCAGCGATATGTATGTATCAATTGATCTTGTAGAAGAAGTAATTGAAAGACAGTTAAAGAAGTATAAGAATAAGATTATTGAAAAGAAACACAATGTTTCATATCTTTCACCTACCTTTGTTGAAAAAGAATACGATGAAGATGATACAATAAAGATTGAAAGAAGCAAGAAATTTGCAGTGAAACCAATGGATCCTGAAGAGGCATGCTTACAGATGGAATTACTTGGACATAATTTCTATGTATTCACAAACTCAGAGACAGATGAGATTAATGTTGTTTACAAACGTAAAGGAAACACATACGGTCTTATAGAACCAGAAGTATAAAAGACATAGAGTAGTCTTGAGAGAAAGAGGCATACGCACCTTGAGTGTGTGTGCCTCTTTCTTAAATGTATAGAGTTAGTATCAAAAGGAATCTATATAAAACTTTGTGCAATATGCAGGTTTTAGTAAAAAAGATACCTTTTGATTTAACACTATACATAAAAATACTTTGTTCTTGAAAGCTTGCAAATAAAGTGATACAATAGGTAAGATTAAAACTAAATAAGTTTAGGAGATATATTTATCATGGGTTTAATTAATAAAATTTTTGGTACATACAGTGAAAGAGAAATAAAAAGAATTACTCCAATTGTAGATAAAATAGAGTCATACAGAGATACAATGATGAGTCTGTCTGATGAAGAACTTAAGAATAAAACCACTGAATATAAGGAAAGACTTGCAAATGGTGAAACATTAGATGATCTTTTACCAGAAGCATATGCAACTGTAAGAGAAGCTGCAAGACGTGTAATGAATACAGAACATTATAGAGTTCAGTTGATGGGTGGTATTATTTTACATCAGGGACGTATTGCAGAAATGAGAACAGGTGAGGGTAAAACTCAGACATGTCTTTTGCCGGCATATTTAAATGCCCTTGAAGGCAAGGGTGTACATGTTGTTACAGTTAATGATTACCTTGCACACAGAGATGCTGAGTGGATGGGACAGGTGCATAGATTTTTAGGCCTTACAGTAGGTTGTGTACTTAACAGCATGGATTCTGATGAAAGACGTGAAGCATATAATTGTGATATTACATATATTACAAATAATGAACTTGGATTTGATTACTTAAGAGACAACATGGTTGTATACAAGGAAAAGATAGTTCAAAGAGATTTACATTTTGCAATCGTCGATGAAGTAGACTCTGTTCTTATTGATGAAGCCAGAACACCACTTATTATTTCGGGACAGAGTGGTAAGTCTACAAAATTATATGAGGCATGTGATGTTTTAGCCAGACAGTTAAAAAGAGGTACTGAAAGAGAATTGTCTAAGCTTGATTTAATGATGAAAGAAGAACGTAAAGAAGATGGTGATTTCATCGTAAATGAAAAGGACAAGGTAGTTAATCTTACAGAAGAAGGTGTCAAAAAAGTAGAAAACTTCTTTAGAATTGAAAACCTTGCAGATCCTGAAAATCTTGAGATTCAGCACAATATTATTCTCGCATTACGTGCACATAACCTTATGTTTAAGGATCAGGATTATGTTGTTAAGGATGATCAGGTACTTATTGTAGACGAGTTTACAGGACGTATTATGCCTGGACGTAGATTTTCAGATGGTTTACATCAGGCTATTGAAGCAAAAGAGCACGTTAAGATTAAGAGAGAGAGTAAGACTCTTGCAACAATTACATTCCAGAACTTCTTTAATAAATATGAAAAGAAGTGTGGTATGACAGGTACAGCTCTTACAGAAGAACAGGAATTTAGAAATATTTATGGTATGGATGTTGTTACAATTCCAACAAACAAACCAATTGCAAGAATAGATAATAAAGATATTATATTTAAAACAAAGAGAGCTAAGCTCAATGCAGTAGCTGATGCTGTTGAAGAGGCACAAAAGAAGGGACAGCCAGTTCTTGTAGGTACAATCAATATTGATTCATCAGAAGAGATTAGTAAGATACTTACAAAGAGAGGCATAAAACATAGAGTATTAAATGCCAAATATCATGAAATGGAAGCAGAAATTGTTGCAGAGGCAGGTATTGCAGGAACAGTTACTATTGCAACAAACATGGCTGGTAGAGGTACGGATATTAAGCTTGATGATGAAGCAAAAGCTGCCGGAGGATTAAAGATTATTGGTACTGAAAGACATGAGTCAAGACGAATTGATAATCAGTTACGTGGTCGTTCAGGTAGACAGGGAGACCCAGGAGAGTCAGTATTCTATATTTCTCTTGAAGATGATTTAATGAGATTATTTGGTTCTGAAAAAGCAATTAATACATTTACCAGACTTGGCGTTGATGAAAATATAGGATTAGATGCAGGTATATTATCATCAGCAGTTGAAAGAGCACAGACAAAGATTGAAAATAATAACTATGGTATTAGAAAGAATCTTCTTGAGTATGACCAGGTTATGAATGATCAGAGAGAAATTATCTACAAGGAAAGAATGCGTGTTCTTAATGGCGAAAGCATGAGAGATGCTATCTATGCTATGATTACAGATACAGTGGAAGCAAAGGTTGATATGTGTATTCCAGAAGATGGTGATGCATCTGAGTGGGATTTCACAGAACTATCAGAGCTTTTATTGCCAATAATACCATTTACAAATTTAGTTCCTTCAGAAGAAGAATTAAGTAAGGGTATGAAGAAGGATGAATTAAAGCAGAGATTAAAAGAAGAAGCAACTAAAATATACGAAGCCAAAGAGGCTGAATTCCCAGATGCAGAACAATTACGTGAATTTGAAAGAATCATTCTTTTGAGAGTAATTGATAGAAAGTGGATGGATCACATCGATGATATGGATCAGTTACGTCAGGGTATTGGATTACAGGCGTATGGACAGAGAGATCCACTTGTAGAATATCGTGTAAGCGGTTTTGATATGTTTGATGAAATGACAGCAGGAATTAAAGAAGAAACAGTTAAAGTTCTTATGCATATTCAGGTTCAGCAGAAGGTTGAAAGAGAACAGGTTGCTAAGGTTACAGGTACAAATAAAGATGAAACACTTGCGAAAGGTCCTGTTAAGAGAACTGATAAGAAGGTTTATCCAAATGACTTATGTCCATGTGGTTCAGGACGTAAATATAAACAGTGTTGCGGAAGGTAATAAACGGTAGCATGTAATTTTATACTGTTTGTATACCTTTAAACATATTGAAAGATTAAGTGAAAAGGGCAAACAGATTGATGTTTGCTCTTTTTAAGTGCTATTTGAATATCCTTATAATCATTATGAGGTATATACAAAATGAAAATGTGTGTTATAATAATCAGTGAGATATAGACATTTGGAATTCGTGTATATGATGTAAATATAGATAAAGACAAGGCAGGTATATTTAGTGGTAGAGTTTGATCAATTTAAAATTACTTTAGGAGAATATGAAAAGCCATTAATTGAATTAAAGGAAGCGCTTGATCTTGAATCAAAGAATGAAAGAATCAAAGAGATTGATAAAATAATGGAAGATGCTCATTTTTGGGACGACCAAAAGAAATCTTCTGAGATAATTTCTGAGATGAAGAAATTAAAAAATTGTGTTGATGAGTTTTCTAAATTACAGACATTATATGAAGATGGTCAGACATTGCTTGACATGGGATATGAAGAGGAAGATATCTCTTTGTTGGATGATATAAAGAATACTATAAATGAGTTCAAAGCAAAGTTTGATGAACTGAGAGTTTCAACATTGTTATCAGGAGAATATGATAAGGAAAAGGCTATTCTTACACTTCATGCAGGAGCTGGTGGAACTGAGTCTTGTGACTGGGCAAATATGTTGTTTAGGATGTATACAAGATGGGCTGATTCAAAAGGATTCTCATATGAAGTTTTGGATTTTATTGATGGCGATGAAACAGGCTATAAATCAATAACCTTTGAAGTAAGTGGCGATAATGCATATGGATATCTTAAGTCAGAGAAAGGTGTGCACAGACTTGTCCGACTGTCACCATTCAATGCAGCAGGAAAACGTCAGACATCGTTTGTGTCCGTTGACGTTATGCCGGATATTGAAGAAGATATAGACATTCAGATAAATGAAGATGATTTGAAGATTGACACTTATCGTTCAAGTGGAGCAGGTGGTCAGCATATTAATAAGACATCGTCAGCTGTCAGAATCACACATCTGCCTACTGGTATAGTTGTACAGTGCCAGAATGAGCGTTCACAACATAGTAATAAGGATAAGGCTATGAAAATGCTTAAATCCAAGTTATATATGTTGAAACAACAGGAAAATGCGGAGAAAGTTTCGGGAATCCGTGGAGAGATTACAGATAATGGATTTGGAAGCCAGATTCGATCATATGTATTACAGCCATATACTATGGTAAAAGATCATCGAACAAATGCTGAAATTGGAAATGCACAGAGTGTATTGGACGGAAATATAGATACATTTATAAATGCATATTTGAAAATGCTTAGTTTACAGTAAAGTATATTAAAGACTGGATGAAATAAAGGAGGTAGTAGCGTGGAATTTAAAGTTGTAGTTTGTAATCTTGGTAATCAGCTTTATGGTATTGACATTAATAATGTCCGTGGAATTGAAAAAGAACAGGAAATTGTGACAGTTCCAAATTCAGCAAACTATATAAAGGGAATTATGAATCTTCGTGGAGAGATTATTCCAATATATAGTCTTAGAGAGAAATTTGGAATGGAAGAAAAAGAAGATGGTTTAACACAGTTTGTAATTGTCAGAATTGATGATGTTCCACTTGCTATTGAAGTGGATAATGTTGGTGAGATATGCCAGACAGATGATGATAAGATATATGAAACTCCGAAGATTGTAGTTTCAGGAGAGACTAAATATATCGACAAAGTCATAAATGACAATGGTAAGCTTATTTTAGTTATTAATATTGAAGAACTCTTATCTGAAAGTGAGAAATCCAATATTGAGAATATGATAGATGTCTGCCAGAACTAACGTATTCTATTGGGATGATTTCTAGGAAAACATATAAGGAAACACAAGATATATTTTATAATTTGACGTAAGTACATACTTTTATCAAATGATAAAATATTCAAAATGTTTCCTTATTTTTTATTTTAGGCTTGCTAAACATATTTTTATATGATAATATCTCTACTACAGATACACTTGTACTTGCTACGCGAACACGAGGAGATACTGATATGAATGATAATGATCAATACTATCTTATTAAAAAGAAGGCAGTGCCTGAGGTTCTTTTAAAAGTAGTAGAAGCAAAGAAAATATTGGAAAAAGACAAAAGAATTACAATTCAGGAAGCTACGGAAATGGTTGACCTTGGAAGAAGTTCCTTCTATAAATACAAGGACGATATTTTTCCTTTTAGAGATGATGTAAAAGGGAAAACCATTACATTTGTTTTGCAGATGGATGATAAACCGGGACAGCTTTCAAAATTATTGAAGATGATTGCGGATTCAAAGGCAAACATACTTACAATTAATCAGACAATTCCAATAAATGGAGTAGCATCTCTCACGCTGAGTGTAGAGATTCCGGCATCTGGTGAGATTACAGAGCTTATAAGTGATCTTGAGAGCCAGGAAGGTGTATACTATGCAAAAGTATTAGCTAGAGAATAGCTAAAAAATTCGGAGGAAAAGAAAAATGGTAAATGTTGCAGTGTTAGGTTACGGCACAGTTGGTTCAGGAGTATATGAAGTACTCACAAAAAATAATAAGGTTATATCAGACAGAGTCGGCGATGATATTCGCGTTAAATATGTTTTGGATTTAAGAGAATTTCCAAATGATCCTGTAAATGAAGTACTTGTACATGATTTTGATATTATTGTAAATGATCCTGAAGTAGATATAGTTGCAGAGGCTATGGGTGGAACAAATCCTGCATATACATTTGCAAAGAGAACACTTGAAGCTGGTAAAAGTTATTGTACATCAA
This sequence comes from Lachnospiraceae bacterium, assembly GCA_045126215.1. Lineage (GTDB taxonomy): Bacteria > Bacillota > Clostridia > Lachnospirales > Lachnospiraceae > SVEL01. The sequence continues at coordinate 41,606 of JBGVOD010000030.1, forward strand.
ATAAAGAACTTGTAGCAAAATACGGTCCTGAACTTCTTGAACTTGCAAAATCAAAGGGAAAGAACTTTATGTTTGAAGCAAGTGTAGGTGGTGGTATTCCAATTATTCGTCCATTAAATCATTCACTTACAAGCGATGAAATAACAGAAATTACAGGTATTTTAAATGGTACAACAAACTTTATTCTTACAAAGATGGATAAAGAAGGATTAGCATTTGATGTAGTTTTAAAGGAAGCACAGGCACTTGGCTATGCAGAAAAGGATCCTACAGCTGATGTTGAAGGATTTGATGCTTGTAGAAAAATTGCAATTCTTTCTTCACTTGCATATGGAAAGAATGTTAACTTTGAAGATATATATACAGAAGGTATTACAAAAATTACTGATGTAGACTTTAAGTATGCCGCAAAATTGGGCTTATCCATTAAGTTATTTGGAAAGAGCAAAATTGTTGATGGTAAATGCTATGCAATGGTATCACCATTTATGATTAGTACAGATAGTCCGCTTTATAGTGTAAATGGAGTACTTAATGGCATCCTTGTAAATGGCCCTGTACTTGGTGATATGATGTTCTATGGAAGTGGTGCTGGAAAATTACCAACAGCATCTGCAGTGGTTGCTGATGTTATTGAAGAGGCTAGAAACCTTGAAAAGCATATCCCAACAATCTGGTCAGCAAAGAAACTTGAACTTGGCGACATTAAAGATAACAGATGCAGGTTCTTTGTAAGAGTAGATGGATGTAAGAGTGAAAAATACGAAGCTGTAAAAGCTGTTTTTGGAAATGTTGAAGTAATTGAACTTGACGGAATGTCAGACGAATTTGCTTTCATTTCAGAAGAAATGTCAGAAGCTGAATTTGAAAACAAGAAGGAAAGCTTAGGCATTGTTAAGCAGAGAATCAGAGTAAATTTATAATTTGATGTGAGTGCAAAGGGGATATATAATATCCCCTTTGCTTGATATTTATGGAAATATGTGGTACAATTAAGTCAATTATTGGGGATTACCCACTTTTTAGGAGGAAGAATATGGACAACAATTTTAATCAGAACCAGAATTTTCAAAATCAGAACTTTCAAAATCAGCAGGATCCATTTGGAAACAATTTTGCACAGGCTCCAAAGTCTCCAGCAAGTTTCAATTTATTTGAATTAATAAGCATCATCTTATCAGGTGTAGGTATGCTTATGGTATTCATTGGATCAATTTTCACTTGTACATGTAGTGCAAAGAAAACCTTCTCTTCTGTATATAATACTGCATTTACAATGTCACCAGTATTTGTTGTATCTATCTTTGGTATTTTGTTTGCAGCAGCAGGCGTTGTATTAGCAATCCTTGCAATCAAAGATACAAAGTCAGCTAAGAAGGCTGGTATAATTGCAAAAATCTCATTTGTACTTGGTGCATTTGCTATTATTTACGGTATTATTCCAATTGTTACAATTTGTGGTTACAATTGCAGTCTTAACAGTGAAATTGCTAAATGGTAGACTTATTAGTTTGGATGTAAGTATATAGGAGTGAATTTTTATTCACTCCTTTTATTATGCCTTATAAGGTTAAGAAATAAAAAAATAAAAATATCTATGGAGGAACAGATGTATGATTAATAATATCCTGAATAAAAAGCAAATATATCTCTTTGATTTAGATGGAACGATTACCGAACCAAAAGAGGGAATAACAAAGTGTGTGCAGTATTCTTTGAAATTTTTTGGTATAGAAGAACCTGATTTAGACAAGCTTGAGTGTTTCATTGGTCCACCACTATACAAATCATACCAGGTATATTATGGTATGAATGAGGAAGATTCTAAAAAGGCTGTAGAAAAGTACAGAGAGCGATATGGTAAGGTGGGGATTTTTGAATGCAATTTATATAGTGGAATCCCAGAGATTTTAAAGGAAATAAAAAATAAAGGATGTAAGGTGGGCCTTGCAACATCTAAACCTGAAGAATATGCCATTCAATTGCTGAAACACTATAATATATTCGATTATTTTGATGAAGTCACAGGAAGCTTTATGGATGGTAGAAGAACAGATAAGACAGAGGTTATTGAAGAAGCATTTAGCAGAATGGGGATTAATGATTCAAATAAACATAATGTGGTAATGATTGGAGATAGAATGCACGATATAGTAGGTGCAAAGAATGTGGGTATTGAAAGTATTGGGGTTAAATATGGTTATTCAATAGGTGATGAATTGGTTGAAGCCGGAGCTGATGCAATAGTGGATACAACAGAGGAATTGCTACAGCTGATTAAAAAACTCTAATTGACATTTACACTTTAGTGTGCTACAGTGGTTGTGGTGCGATTGAGTCGTAAAAACATAGTTCAACTGTTGGAGGGACGTTATGACTAAGAAAATCAGAACAGATGAGGTTAATCATCTTTTTGAAGCTATATTGACGCTAAAGAATACTGAAGAATGTTATCAGTTTTTTGAAGATGTTTGTACAATCAATGAATTATTGTCCATTGCTCAAAGATACGAAGTAGCGCAGATGCTCAGAAATTCTAATACTTATTTAGAAATATCTGAAAAGACAGGTGCATCTACAGCCACAATCAGCAGAGTTAATCGTTCATTGAATTATGGTGCCGATGGATATGATATGGTATTTAAAAGACTTGCAGAAAAAGAAGATAAAAGCGTTAGAGATTAATCTAACGCTTTTATCTTCTTTTGGGCTTTTTCTGCTTTTATTTTATCTTCTCTGGCTCTTTTTAGAGCTCTTTCTTTATCTTCTTTTTCTTTCTTAAGAGCTTTTTCTTTGTCTTCCTTAGCCTTTTTGATGGCTTTTTCCTTTTCTTCTTTTGACAAAGGTTCGTCGAGTGTATCAATTAAAGATTCAAGAATCTGTTTCTTTACATATATATCCAGTGATAAAAGACTGATAAATGAAAATAATTTCAAATAATCGGAATCTTTTTCAGCCACATTTTCGAAAGCTTTTGAAGAAATTTCAATTTTGTTTTCTATATCATTCTTGGCATTTTCAATAATATCTTTTTCAAAGTTTTTAATCTCGTCATATATAAATGACAGGTCGTTGCCTTTTTCACCATTAAAATACTTCTCAGTAATAGGTGCTAAAATTTTCTTTGTATCATTTATTGAAAGAACACTTTTGTAGTAATAGATAAGTGTAAGAAGTAAAACATGTTCTTTTGTGTAGCGTTTTTTCTCAGGAGAAGGCAACAAATCGTTTTTTGCATAGTTATTTATCATGGTTTTGGTTAAAACTTTGTCATCATCATTTCTTTTCATATGACCAAGATGACTTTCCATAAAAGTTGTAACCTGATCCATATATAAATCTATGTTTGGAATTTCTTCCCTATTGATAAGATATGTTTCATTAATTGTTTCATCAAGGAATTTTTTCAAATCCATATCGTGACCCTTTTCTTTCAATGTAAGTGTTTGAGTAATTATTATTAGATTATATAGTAATTAAAACTACTTTACAAGTAAAAATAAAAAACTAATTACAAATTTTTTATTTTCTGATAGAATAGTAAAAGTGTTGTGACAAAACATTTAATGTGTGAACGCAAGACGAGATTTAATTGAAAGGCTGGAGAAAAAGTGGACATTAATAAGAAAATAAGTGAAGAACTTGGCATAAAAATATCTCAGGTTGAAGCAACAGTAAAACTCATAGACGAAGGAAATACTATTCCTTTCATTGCAAGATATAGAAAGGAAGTAACAGGTTCTTTAAATGATGAAATTTTACGTAATCTTGATGAAAGACTCAAATATTTACGAAATCTTGAAGAGAGAAAAGAGTCTGTTATTGCATCAATTGAAGAACAGGGCAAGCTGACAGAAGAACTTAAAAAGAGTATTGAAGAGGCTGAAACACTGGTATTGGTAGAAGATTTATACAGACCATATAAGCAGAAGAGAAGAACGAGAGCAATCATTGCAAAAGAAAGAGGCCTTGAACCATTAGCAAATATCATAACATTGCAGATGATAGATTCAGATATATCTGAAGAAGCAAAAAAATTTATTAATGAAGAAAAGGAAGTTAATACAGTTGAGGATGCAATTGCCGGTGCAATGGACATTATTGCTGAAAGTATTTCTGATGAAGCAGAGTACAGAACATATATTAGAAATACAACATTTAAAGAAGGAAAGATTGTATCTACAGCGAAAGATGAAAATGCAGAGTCTGTTTATGAAATGTATTACAATTTTGAAGAGCCACTTACAAAGTTAGCAGGTCATAGAATATTGGCAATTAACAGAGGTGAAGCAGAGAAGATTCTTACTGTTAAGATAGAAGCTCCAGAGGAGAAAATTCTTGGATATCTTTTTAAGAAAGTAGTTGTAAGAGAAAATAAATATACAACACCAATTATTAAGGATGTAATTGCAGACAGTTATAAGAGACTTATTGCACCTGCAATTGAAAGAGAGATAAGAAATGATTTAACTGAAAGTGCAGAAGATGGAGCAATAAAGGTATTTGGAAAGAACCTTGAACAGTTGCTTATGCAGCCTCCAATTGCAAATCAGGTTGTACTTGGATGGGATCCTGCCTTTAGAACGGGATGTAAACTTGCAGTTGTAGACCCTACAGGTAAAGTACTTGATACAGTAGTTGTATATCCAACAGCCCCTCAGTTTAAAGTTGAAGAAGCAAAAGAAACAGTAAAAAAACTTGTTAAAAAGTATGGAATTACACTTATTTCTGTTGGAAACGGAACTGCATCAAGAGAGTCAGAGCAGGTTATTGTTGATTTGATAAAGGAAGTAGATAGTGAACTTCATTATGTTATTACAAATGAAGCAGGTGCATCTGTTTATTCTGCCAGCAAGCTTGCTACAGAAGAGTTTCCAAACTTTGATGTAGGTCAGAGAAGTGCTGCATCTATTGCCAGACGTGTTCAGGATCCTCTTGCAGAACTTGTTAAAATAGATCCAAAGTCTATCGGTGTCGGACAGTATCAGCATGATATGAATCAGAAGAAACTTGGTGAGTCTCTTTCAAATGTAGTTGAAGATTGTGTAAATAAGGTAGGTGTTGATTTAAATACAGCATCATATAGTCTTCTTGAATATATTTCAGGAATCACAAAGGTAATTGCAAAGAATATTGTAAATTATAGAGAAGAGAATGGAAAGTTCACAAACAGGAATCAGCTTTTGAAAGTTGCAAAACTTGGACCAAAAGCATTCGAACAGTGTGCAGGTTTCCTTAGAATCTCTGATGGAAATAATCCACTGGATAAGACAAGTGTTCACCCAGAGTCCTATGAGGCTGCTACGAAGCTTCTTACAAAGCTAGGATATTCTCTTGATGATGTAAAAAATGGAAAACTCATTGGACTTAGTCTTATGGTAAAAGATTATAAAAAACTTGCAGAAGAGCTGGGTGTTGGTGAGATAACATTAAAAGATATTGTTAAAGAATTAGAAAAGCCTGCAAGAGACCCTAGAGATGAGATGCCAAAGCCAATATTAAAGTCTGATGTATTGGAAATGAAAGACTTAAAACCAGGAATGGTTTTGAAAGGCACTGTTAGAAATGTTATTGACTTTGGAGCATTTGTTGATATAGGTGTACATCAGGATGGACTTGTTCATATATCACAGATGACTGATAAATACATCAAACATCCACTTGAGGTGGTAAGCGTTGGCGATATTGTTGATGTAATGGTTATGAGTATTGAACCTGAAAAGAAACGTATTGCACTTACAATGAAGATAAATAAATAGAATATTGACAAATCTAAAATATAAATGTAATATTGTCTGAGGCAGTAAGACTGCAAAAATAAATAGAATTCTTCGGGGCAGGGTGAGATTCCCTACCGGCGGTTATAGTCCGCGAGCGCAAGCACGATTTGGTGAAATTCCAAAACCGACAGTAAAGTCTGGATGAGAGAAGAGATATAGTATGATATGGTAGCCTATTTCATTTTTGAGGTATCTGTTTATACTGTAAATTGAATTCATTAGCTCCGGGATTTCACAAGAAAAGGAGAGAAAAATGAAAGAATCAATTAACAGATTTATGGGTGCTATGGAAAGTGAAGTAGGCTTTATTATTGCCGTAATAATTTTAATAGCAGTATTGTTTGCATTGGCTATTTTAGCTGAGAAAAATAATAAACCACAAGTCAACAAAACACAGAAGATTACACTTATTGGTATCTTTTCTGCTTTAGCAGCAATCCTTATGTATGTGGAGTTCCCATTACCATTTGCACCTGATTTTTACAAAATCGATTTTAGTGAAGTGCCGGTTTTGATTTCGGGATTTACATGTGGACCAATTGCTGCAGTTATTACAGAATTTTTAAAGATACTGATTAAGCTTCTTTTGAAAGGAACATCAACAGCTTTTGTTGGAGAGTTTGCAAACTTTGTAGTAGGATGCGCCTTTGTAATCCCTGCAACTACAATTTATTGGAGAAAGAAAAATTTCAAGTCAGCGATGGCAGGTATGGTATCAGGTACAGTTATTATGACCTTGGTTGGATGCTTTACAAATGCATTTATTCTTTTACCAGCATTTGCGTATTTGTTTGGAGGTATCAATGTAAGTGATCTTGTTGCAATGGGAACAGCAGTTAATCCGGCTATTAAGGATTTGTTTACATTTGTATTACTTGCAGTTACACCACTTAATATTTTAAAAGGTGTCTTGGTTACTATTCTGGAAGGGCTTGTATATACTCCTATTAATAAAGCTTTTAAGTCTATTATGAAAATTGATTAACTTGAAACTTTTATCTGGACTTGGTATACTCTATGGTGTCATATAAAAGTAGAATATGCAAAGTTCCAGATGAAAGGAAATATTATGGAAGTAGTAGTAAAAGCACAATTAACAAAAAAAGAATTATTTAATTATATGTTGCGTCATAACTATAGCACATTCGGAGGAATCGTAGGTGCTTTATTAGGTATTGGCGCAATTATTTTATTTATTGCAAATGTTACTAATGATGAAATGAATTTTGAATATAAGATAGCGTTGCTTTTTGTTTTTGCATTGGCGTTTATTGTTCAGCCTGTTATGTTATATATAAAGGCATCAAACCAGGCGAAAAAAAATGAGGCGATTAATAAGCCCCTTCAATTTAAATTTAATGAAGAGGGAATTACAATATCTGTTGAAGATGATTCTGTTTTTCATAAATATGATGCAGTTACAAAGGTTATTTCTACGAAACTTTCTGTTATAATTTATGTAAGCAGATACAATGCTTTTGTTATTCCCAAAAAAGTATTGGGCGATGATATAGAAACATTAAGAATGCTTTTAAAAGATCATTGTACATGTATGAAAATATCTGTTAAGTAAGTATTGAAAGGTAAAGCAATGGAAGTATTTGAATCATTTAAACCAGAAGATACATTTGAATATGCAAAAAAGATGGGAGAGAATGCAAAGCCGGGGCAGGTATTTTGCCTCAATGGAGATTTAGGTGTTGGAAAAACTGTATTTACTCAAGGGTTTGCAAAGGGATTAGGTGTTTTGGAACCAATTAACAGTCCTACATTTACAATAGTACAGGAATATTATGATGGAAGGATGCCATTATATCATTTTGATGTATACAGAATCGGTGATATATCAGAAATGGACGAGATAGGATATGAAGATTATTTCTATGGAGAAGGGGTATGTTTTATTGAGTGGTCTACACTTATTGAAGAAATATTACCGGACAATAGAATTGAGATAAAAATTGAAAAGGAACTTGAAAAAGGTTTTGATTACAGAAGAATAACAGTTATGTAGTTATATCTTGAAAGGAAATTCACAAGAAAGGTACCAATTGATATGAAAATATTAGCAATAGATAGTTCGTCAGTAGTTGCAACAGTTGGAATTATTGAAAATGATACAATTGTTGGAGAATATACAATCAATACAAAGATGACTCATTCACAGACGCTTCTTCCCATGATAGAAGCACTTATGACCATTACTAAAACAGAAAAAGAAAGTCTTGATGGGATTGCAGTATCGGGAGGTCCTGGTTCCTTTACCGGATTGAGAATAGGAAGTGCTACGGCTAAAGGACTTGGGCTTGCACTTGATATTCCTATAATCCACGTTCCAACTCTTGAAGCTCTTGCGTACAATATGTGTGGTATAAAAGAATATGTATGTCCGATAATGGATGCAAGAAGAAATAGTGTGTATACAGCGATGTATCATTTTGAAGGGGAAGAAATAATTACTGATATTAACCAGTGCCAGATGGAAATTCCAGAACTAATAAAGGAGTTGTCTGACAGAGGGATAAAGGTTGTTTTTCTTGGAGATGGAGTTAAGGTTTATAAGGATGCATTGAGAGAAGGATTAGGTGATAATTGCGTTTTTGCTCCGGTGCATAAGAATATGCAAAGTGCCGCTTCTCTTGCAGTTCTTTCAAAGAAGTATTATGAAAATGACAATGTAGTAAGTGCAGATAATCATGAGCCAGATTATCTCAGAAAGTCACAGGCAGAGCGAGAACTACAGGAAAAACACAATGCATAATTCAGATATATTAATAAGAGAGGCGTCAATTGATGATGCAAAGTATATTTCGTATATAGAAGATGAATGCTTTTCGCTTCCATGGTCAGAAAAGTCGTTATCGGAATCTATGGCACTAGACAATTATATTTTTCTTTTGGCAGTAGTAGATAATGAAATATCAGGATATATAGGGCTTTACATTGCTATAGATGAAGGAGATATTACAAATATCGCCGTCAAGGAGAAATACAGAAAACAGGGAATTGCAAATAAATTACTGGAAGTAATGATTGAGCGATGTAAGCAAAGAAAGATTATAAACATCAATCTGGAAGTAAGGGAAAGCAATTTTGCAGCAATTAAATTATATGAAAAATTTGGATTTGAAAATTTAGGAATACGTAAAAATTTTTATGAAAAACCATTAGAAAACGCTATGATAATGCAAAAACACATATAACTTCAAATTATTTCCACTATATTAGAGGATTTAGTTATAGTAAAATACCAATTATGCAAAAAAAGAAAAAACTAATATCTATGTGGAGGGAATATGAGAAGATACGTAAGTACAAATAAAAAATTAGTAATTATCTGCAATAGATGTGGCAAGGTAATTAAAACGAAAAAAGATGTAGCATTAGAGGGTGTTTTTGGTACAAGGTATAACTGGAATTATTATTCAAAGAAGGATACAGAAATTCATCTCTTTGATTTGTGCGAAAGCTGTTATGATGAAATGGTTAAAAACTTTATTATTCCTGTTGATGTTGAAAAAAGTACCGAGTTAATGTAAACTATTATTGAGAAAAAAAGCGAGGATAGTAGATGTTAGATGTTTGTTTATTAGGAACAGGAGGTATGATGCCTCTACCAAAGAGATGGCTTACTTCTCTTATGACAAGATATAATGGGAGCAGTTTGCTCATCGATTGTGGTGAGGGAACACAGTTAGCTATAAAAGAGAGTGGACTTAGCTTTAATCCTATAGATGTAATATGTTTTACACACTATCACGCTGATCATATAAGCGGATTGCCTGGATTGTTGCTTACAATGGGCAATGCTGACAGAACAAAGCCTGTTACAATGATAGGTCCCAAAGGATTGGAACGTGTAGTTACAGCATTAAGAGTAATAGCACCTGAACTCCCTTTTAAAATTAATTTTATAGAGCTTACAGAGGATGTTCAGAAGGTTAATATAGAAGGGTACGAAATTCAGGCATTCAAAGTTCATCACAATGTTATATGCTATGGATATAATATTGTGATTAATAGACAGGGCAAGTTTAATCTTGAAAATGCCATCAATTTAGATATTCCAAAGTTATTCTGGAGTAGACTTCAAAAAGGAGAAACAATAATAGATGGTGAAAAAGTATATACTCCACAAATGGTGCTTGGCGAGAAAAGGAAAGGTATTAAGCTGACATATTGTACAGATACAAGACCATTACCAATTATTTCTGAAATGGCCAAAGACGCAGATTTGTTTATATGTGAGGGAATGTATGGCGAGCAGGATAAGATAAAGAAGGCAAGAGAGTACAAGCATATGACGTTCCTTGAGGCAGCAGAGCTTGCAAAGAAAGCTATGCCAAAGGAGATGTGGTTAACACATTATAGTCCTTCTCTTGTATGGCCTGATGATTTTCTAAAGGATGCAAAAGATGTATTCCCAAATACCATAGCTGCAAGGGATGGAAGGACATGTACACTTGATTTTGAAGATTAGTATAAAGTAGTTGTTATAAGCTGGCTTATGAAAAGAAGGAAAAGAGTATGAGAAATAGAATTAAATTCCTTATTACAATTGCATTGTTATGTGTTCTGGCAGTTATGTTATATTATCATTTTTCAAATAGGACATCAGGTGATGATAAAGATAACTTAAATACTGACGACACAGTTATCAGTGAGGTAGATAAGATTATATCAAAAGATCTTGAAGAAAATTATCCACTCACTGCCAGAGAAGTTTTGACTTTGTTTACAAGAATACAGAAGTGTTATTATAATGAAGAGATTCCAAGTGAGAAACTTGTAGCACTTGTATACAAGACAACAGAGATTTTTGATGATGAGTTGAATGCAAATAATCCTTTTGATGAATATTATAGTGAGTTACAGGATGAGATACGTGTATATAAGGAAAATGAAAGGACTATTTCGAGAATTATAATTGACAAATCTTCAGATATAGTATATTCAACAATAGATGGAGTTAAATATGCTTCAATTAATTGTATCTATTATGTAAAGACAAATACTGGAACCACTAAAACAGTTGAGACATATCTTTTAAGAAAAAATGAAGAAGACAGATGGAAGATTCTTGGATGGAAACTATATGAGGAACCAGAAGAATAAGAATGCAGAGACGTTTTAAAATATTGAATAATGTATCTGAATATATAATATATACTATATAATATGTGAAAGATTTGAACTCAGGAGGCAACATGGAAAATAAAGATATATACATATTAGCGATAGAAAGTTCATGTGATGAAACAGCTGCGGCTGTAGTAAAGAATGGTAGAGAAGTATTATCTAATGTTATTTCATCACAGATAGATTTACATACGCTTTATGGTGGTGTTGTGCCTGAAATTGCTTCAAGAAAACATATTGAAAAAATCAATCAGGTAATAAAAGAAGCTTTAAAAGAAGCTAATATGACAATGGAAGAGATTGATGCTATCGGTGTAACTTATGGTCCAGGACTTGTTGGAGCATTGCTTGTTGGCGTTGCAGAGGCCAAGGCTATTGCATATGCAACTGGAAAACCACTTGTAGGTGTTCATCATATTGAGGGACATATTAGCGCTAATTATATTGAAAATAAAGAACTCGAGCCACCATTCATTGCACTTGTGGTTTCGGGAGGCCATACTCATTTAGTTGTTGTTAAAGACTATGGTGAATATGAAGTTATTGGTAGAACGAGGGATGATGCGGCTGGAGAAGCATTTGATAAAGTAGCAAGGGCAATAGGACTTGGATATCCGGGTGGACCAAAGATAGATAAAATTGCAAAAGAGGGAAATCCTCACGCTATAGAGTTCCCAAGGGCTGCCGTTGAAGGAGCACCATATGATTTTAGTTTTAGTGGACTTAAATCAGCTGTTTTAAATCATATCAATATGTGTCAGATGAAAAATATAGAGATTGTACCTGCGGATATTGCAGCATCTTTTCAGAATGCTGTAGTTGATTCGCTTGTTACTCGAGCATTCAATGCCTGCAGTGAATATGGTTTTAAAAAGCTTGCAATTGCAGGGGGAGTTGCATCAAATTCAGCAATTAGAAGCGCTTTTATAGAAAAATCAAAAGAAAAAGGTATAGAATTCTATTATCCTTCCCCAATATTCTGCACTGATAATGCTGCAATGATTGGTGTTGCCGCGTATTATGAGTATATAAAAGGAACAAGACATGGATATGATTTGAATGCAGTTCCAAACCTTAAATTAGGTGAGAGAATATAAAATGTTGGGCGAGTCTTGTTAGAAAGTCTTGCGCTTCAAATGTTTCATAATTTAAATGTTTTATAATTTAAAAGTTTCATAATTAAAATGTTTCATAGATTAGGAAATCCTTAATCATGAATGATTTATTTTTAGAAGAAGGAAAGGCAATATGGACAGGAAGATATATGCAATTATTTTGTCTGGTGGAAGAGGAAAGAGAATGGGTTCATCAATTAGCAAACAATATATGATGCTGAATGATAGACCTATTCTTTATTACTCACTAGACAGTTTCGAAAAAAGTGATGTTGATGAAGTCGTGGTCGTTGTTGGAAAAAATGACAAGGAATACGTAAAAAGTGAAATAGTGGACAAGTATAATTTTAAAAAAGTGAAGATAATAACAGAAGGTGGAGCTGAGAGATATAATTCTGTGTATAATGGCTTGATGGCGATAGATGACCAAATGAACGTGAATATAAATAACACATATGTTTTAATTCATGACGGCGCAAGACCTTTTATAAGTGTTGAAATAATTAATAAGACTATTTATGAAGTAATGAAAGATAACGCTGTTGTGGTAGGGGTTCCTGTCAAGGATACAATAAAAATAGTAAATAATCTTAATGATATTGTTGACACACCTGATAGAAGTATGCTGTGGCAGGTTCAGACGCCACAGGCTTTTTTGCTTCCGGAAATAAAAGCTGCCTATAAGAAGGCAATTGAAAGTGAGAGAAAAGATCTTACAGATGATAGTATGGTAATGGAAACCTTCGGAGGACATACTGTAAAAATGATTATGGGTGATTATAACAATATAAAAATAACCACTCCTGAAGATTTAATTTTTGGAAGTGCAATACTAAATAACCAGTAAAATCAATGCATTCGTGACGTTGAAGAAATGTCGGAATAAAAAAATAAAAAAAATTAAAAAAAGTTGTTGACATTAAATACTATTGATGCTAGAATACATCTTGCGCTGATGAAACGGCGAAACAAAATAAAGACCTGGAGAGGTATCGAAGTGGTCATAACGAGGCGGTCTTGAAAACCGTTTGTCCGCAAGGGCGCGTGGGTTCGAATCCCACCCTCTCCGTTTTGTAGATAAACATCTACAAAAAAAGATTCGATAAGAATCGAAAAAAGTTGTTGACAAACAATAAAAGACGCGATAGAATTAACAAGCTGTCGCTGAAAAAGCAACAACAAAGCGAACATTGATAACTGAACAATAAACCATCCCTGAAAATTCTTTAAAGATTTTCAGCGAACTATCTCAAAAAGAGATATTTCC
>JBGVOD010000031.1:0-39051 GCA_045126215.1 Lachnospiraceae bacterium
TCTGTAAGATGCGTCGCCATAACTACGCTTCTTTCGCCGCCTGATACGAATTCTGTCAAAGTTTTTATGAATTTTTTTCTAAAGTCTCTGTCAAAATTTGCTGCAGGTTCGTCTAGTATCAATAGCTTTGGCGAGTGTGAAAGGGCAAATGCCAGTTGAAATTTAAGTTTCTCACCCTTTGACAGCTTCTTATATTTTCTATTAATGTCTAGTTCAAATTCATTACAATATTTTTTTAGAATATGTTCATCAAATCTTGTGTAATATTTTCCATATACATATCCATTTTTTATAAGGCTTGCTTCATTTATAAACAAATCTTCAAGAAACACAAATCCTATATCATCTTTGGCCTCTTTATTATTTTTTTCGCTGTCATTTATATTAAACCCATTAATAACAACGCTCCCACTATCAATATTTTCCATACCTGACAATATTTTTAATAATGTAGTCTTTCCTGCACCATTTCTTCCAATAACTCCCATAATATAGCCTTTTGGTAAATCAAAACTTATATTCTGCAATCTAAATGTTCTATAATTTTTTGAAACATTGTTCACTTTTATCATAAAAACCTCCTGATTTTCTCCTTTTATAAAAGTACCTGTAAACGCAACTATGTATCTGATTGTTTTAGCTATGTTTACACAATTCTAAATATTTTTTATATTATATGCATATATACTGTATATATTGATATATACAGTATATATATAGTTTTGTCAATATATTTTTATAATTAGTCTGTTTTATTGTGAATGATGCAAGTTAAAAAACATATCAGCAATTTTAAATTAATACCCTTTACTGAAATCAATACTATCTATTGTATATATTTCATCAAAAAGCAACTGCTTATTGCCAGGAGTACTTGTTGTTAATATAGGTACATGATACAATTTACTCAATGATAATTTAAGTATAAATGGAGTGAGAGACTTGGAGAAGAGAAAAAATATGGCAATCATAATAACAACCTGTCGAATCATATGTAGCATATTGATGTTGTTTACTCCTGAGCTTTCAACTTTGTTTTTTGTTTTGTATTTGCTCTGTGGCCTGACTGATATGGTAGATGGAACCATTGCAAGAAAAACGAACACTGAAAGTGCATTCGGTGCAAGATTAGACACTATTGCTGACTTGATATTTGTAGTAGTTTCTTTTGTAAAATTATTACCAGTGATACATATACCAAAGTGGCTATGGCTATGGATTTTAGGGATTGCAATCATTAAAATTAGTAATATTATATGGGGATTCATTTGCAAGAAAAAACTTGTAGTTGAACATACTATTATGAATAAAATTACAGGACTTTTACTCTTTTTGTTGCCCTTAACATTATTTTTAATTGAAATAAAATACAGCGCTCCCGTAATATGCTCTATAGCAACATTTTCGGCAATTCAAGAAGGACATTTTATTAGAATGGGACGAGAAATTGATTAGCATAATAACTCCAAATTTTTAAGTATAAAAAATTTCTAAAAACAATTGACTCTTACGTTGCGTAATAGTTTAGAGTATGTTTATCGAGAGGAGGAAATGCCAATGATGATAGTAAATGAATTAAGTAAATTGACTGGAGTGAGTATACGCACTCTGCAATATTATGATACCATTGGACTCTTGAAGCCAAGCGAATACACAGAGTCCGGATACAGGTTGTATGACGATACAGCATTGGAACGGTTGCAACAGATTTTACTGTTTAAAGAATTGAATTTTTCATTAAAGGAAATTAAGAAGATTATTGATGCACCTAACTTTGACAGAGATAAAGCTCTCGATCAACAAATAGAACTATTGCTGTTGAAGAAAGAGCATCTTGAAAATCTGATTGATTTTGCTCGAGGAATAAAAAAGATAGGAGTGAAAAAGATGGATTTTTCAGTATTTGACACAAACAAGATAGATGAATATTCAAAACGCGCAAAAGAGCAATGGGGCGAGACTTCTGAATATCAGGAATATGTAGAAAAGTCTAAGAATATGACTGATGTCCAACAGAAGGATGTGCTTAAAAGTTTTATGTTAATTTTTGCAGAATTTGGAAAATTAAAAGAACAAGATGCCTCAAGTGATATTGTTCAATTACAGGTTAAGAAACTGCAGGATTTTATATCCGAACATTATTATAACTGTTCTAAGGAAATTTTATCCGAACTTGGAAAGATGTATGCAAGTGGTGGAGAGTTTACTGAGAATATTGATAAGTATGGTGGGGAAGGAACCGCTGAGTTTACCGCCAAAGCAATTAGTATTTACTGTACCTTGCTACGTATTCATTAAGTTTGCTTCCCGGACCATAGGTGAGGCCGGCATATAACGCCTGTGAATTAGGCATTGCCTGGCCTCTATCATCCTGTATGGCAACTTTTTCAAATGCATTCTTCAGATTATTTATCATACCTATTATTCTATCAATAATCTTTTCATCTCTATTCACCATAACGCTTACAAGTGTTTTATTTATGAATAAATATATGCTCATTAAATCAAATGATATCTTATACTTAAAATCAAGATTAGATGACAAATCATTAACAAACTGCTTTGCTTTTTTTATATTGAATTTAAATAAATCTATATCATCTGCCTTTAATGCAGCTTTTGCACTATTTAAATAATTATCAATAATCTCATATGTAATAACTACCAGTTCTGTTTTCGAACTCTGGCTAACTCTTATGGAAAATTCCTTAATTTCATCCTGCGTCATGTGCTTCTCCTTTCAAATACTACTTTACTTTATTTCTACTGTAAAAGCTGTAATACCTTCTCTGGTTGCTGGTTAGCCTGAGACAACATTGATGTTGCAGCCTGAGATAATACACTCTGAGTAGTATAATTCGTCATTTCCTCTGCCATATCAACATCTTTTATTCTTGATAATGCAGATGTAAGATTTTCCTCCGTAACATCCAAAGAAGATATTGAACTTTCAAGTCTGTTCTCATAGGCTCCTATTCTGGATCTTGCCTGATTAATCATTGATAAAGCTTTATCACACATGGTAATGGCATTTGAAGAACCCTTTGACGTATATGCATTTATCTTATCAATTCCAAGTGTTTTACAGGTGATTTCAGGCAGTTCTATTTCCATTTCCTGTGCTTCATTTGCGCCAAGCTGAATTGTCATTGTTCCTGTATCAAGGACATAGCACTGAACTCTTCTATGTGTTCCTGAGAACTCATCTGACAAAGATACATGCATTTCAAATCCCTCAGAAGCCTTAATTGTAATTTCATTTCCATCTGCAATAAATATGGCACTTGATGAAAAACCAGAACCTCCTGTATTGAATTCATCAGGCTGTACTTCCGGATTTTTTCCAGCTGTATATGTTGCACCATTAAGTCCCATTTGTGTCGCGATTTCAGGACTGCTTGCCTCTATTTCAATCTGATATGAAGCCCCAATATATTTACTTGTATATGTATAGCTGTTTCCTGTTCCTTTAGATATAATAACGTCTGTTTTATCACATGCCGCTGTGACTTTTGCCATAACATCTTCAATCTTATCTCCGGCTTTAATATTTACACCTTCACCATTGATTGAAATTGTACCATCTACTGTAAATGCATTTACTGCATTTCCTGCCGTCAGGGTTGCCCTTGTTCCCTCAGATACATCAAGATAATAATTCCCTGCCTTAACATTATCTGATGTATATGACACTTTTACGTCGACTCTGTTTGTATATGTATCTCTGCTAAGACTACCATTAAGCAGTGGTTTGCTGTTAAATTCCGTATCATTTGCTATTCTGTCAATTTCTACCTCTAACTGACTTATTTCATTCATAATGGATGCATGATCTTCTTCTGTATTAATGTCAGATGCACCTTGTACAGAAAGTTCACGAATTCTTTGTAACATCGCTGTTATCTCTGTAAGTGCACCTTCTGCTGTCTGAACAACACTGATACCGTCTGATGCATTCTGATTGGCTCTTGAAAGCCCCCTTATCTGCGCCTTCATCTTGTTTGAAATTGCAGAGCCGACTGGGTCATCCCCTGCATTATTTATCTTATATCCTGATGAAAGTCTTTCTAATGCTGCTGAAACTGAATTGTCATTTTTTCGAAGCTGATTGCAGGTAATCCATGCAGACATATTTGTTGATATTCTCATATTTAATCCTTCTTTCTAACGTCAAAATATTATATTTTACTTCTGTTACCATTACTCTTATCAATTCCTGTCTGTTAATAAATATATCGACATTTTTTTTATTTACTTAACCTTACAGAACTTGTAAATTCTCTTATAAACAGCTTTGCACATCTGAACAAAGTGTTTCTTTCTTCTCTATTTTGAATTTCCGTTTTACTATTTTCTTTATTTTTTACATTATTATTTTTTGCCTTATTAGTATATCTATCACACTGAACAACTGATAATGATATTATCTCTATACCTGCATTCTCTAATGAACTCATATATTCTCTTGCAAGATTTTCAATATTTTCTTTTGCAGATATTTCTCCGTACGTTAACATTCCGTCAAATCCATGCTCTTTCTTTGTAAGCATAAGATTTACTTCACCATATTCACTTTCTTTTATGGAAATATCCACTCCCGTTTTTTCCATATCATTGTTCACACGTAGATGTACATTTACAACATTTCCCTCTATATTCAATGGAATAAAATAATTATCTCTTTTTGCAAATTCTGCAAGAGTCTTTAACATACCACTCTGTTCAAGTGTGGCAGTGATATCTGATTTTTTACTTAATCTTTCATATAAAGATGTAAGTTTTGTAAACTGGTCATCTTTTTCTATTACCCCTGACTTATTTGTATCATCGACATTATTTAAACCAGAAGCATCTTCTTCCTCTTCTTTTTCTCCAAGAAAAGCAGACTCAATATCATCTTTTTCTTTATCATCTAAATCATTAAATGCCCTATTGCCATTCTTTAGTTTAAAAGTATTTGAAAGATTAATAATATTAACAGGAATATGATATGTTAATAGCTCTGATATCTCGTCATCACTAATCATACCTATCTGTTCATTTAATTTCTCCGTCTGCTCCTTCATATACTGTTTCTCAAGGTCCACATCAATATTTTGTCTTACAACATCAAGTGCATTCTCAAGGGAAATACTGCCGTTTACTGTGCTTTCAAATAATGCCTTTGTTGATGATGGATCAATTATCTTGGAAATCGTATCAGCAAGTACATCTATTTTATTAACTACTTTATAGCTTTTTGAAAGCTTAAGCATATTTTCAATTGTAAATTCAGAGTTCGTATCTACTATTGCCCCTATGGCTCTTGTGTCTTTCTTTGATATCTCATGAAGTGTTCTAAAAAATGATATGTATTTCTTTCTGTCTTCATCTGAAATATTTTCTGTCTTTTCAAGCTTATACAAATATTTTGCGTATGATTTTTCTCCTAAATCTCCAATCTGGTTATTTATTTCTGATATCTCTTTGGCAAGCGAATTCAGGTCTTTATTCATTGGATTTATATTATTCGAAATGAGATAAGATACTGTCTTTGGTGTGAGATTCTTTACGACATAATCGACTGTGAAAAGCTTTTCCTTTACTGTCTCCATATTCTCTTCATTTATCTCCATCATATTATATCCAAGAATACGCGCAACCTGTCTGTTTGTGTCATTTAGCTCAAATCCGTTTTCTTGAAGAATACTATCAACATTCCTAAATGCCTTTGAGATTGAGTCCCCAAGATCAGGTCTTATCTTTGTGCCAAGTGATTCATATGTATCAAGCGCTTCTGATACATATGGCGCATACGTTGCCTTTTCACCCACTTTCGCCAACGTATCGCTCTCTTCAACTTCTGCAATAAATCGTATATGGGCTTTTTCTATTTTATATACTGTTGATATAGTACTCTTAAATACATCTATCTGTTCTTCATTTGGAGCTTCTATATTCTCACTTAAAAAGGTCTTGCAAACATTATCTTCCAGTCTTTGCATATGCTCTATCATATCAGAAAGCTTCGCAAAATTAATATTAATGCCTAACTTCTGCATATGCATTAATGCACCCTTTGTCAATACTGCTGCCGCCTCATAAACTGTTTTCTTTGCAAGTTCCAATGCATTTATTTTTTCACTATTTACGTTATTACTATTTATTTTTTCATCATCTACCCCTACATCTTTTATACCATCTGTACCAGCCATAATATCATTTGTATATGTAGTAATACTTTCTGTGTCAGAAACAATATTGTCTGTATCCCCATATTTTCTAAGGTTAGAGATATTTAATCTGTAGTTATTGTTTACAATTACTTCTATAACTTTAGAAGAAGCATTTTCAAGGACTTCAACTGCACTGTCTATATCATAGGTATTATTATCAACTGTTTTAACTATGGTATCTTCTGTTACAGGAATATCTTTTATCAGCATTTGCTTTACCTTGGAAAGATTTTCTTCATTCACTTCAACACCTACTGAATCCATAATCTTTTCAATTTGATTTCTCAATGCTTCAAACTTCATCTCACCATCGAAATCAACAGGTATATCACCCACTACTTCTTTTATCTTGTCACTGCTAACATTCAAAAATGTTGCATTATAATCTTCACAATATGTAGCAAGCTCTATCTGAATCCTCTCATATACTCCAACAAATTTATCCGGTTCCTCATCTGTTGGAGTAATACCTAATTCACTCATCTGGCTATATCCTTCAGGCGTAATCATCTGACTAACATTCTTAAGTGCATCTTTTATCATGCCAGTCTGATTTTCCAAGGAATCCCCCTTTGATGCTTCCATGGAGTTCTCATACCCACGCTCGCCATAAATATTCCCTGAATAATTTTCAGACTTCACATTTCTTTTGCTTCTTTCAATATCAGAAAAAACACCTGCAATATCCTTGTTATAATTTGCCACGCCTTCAAAAATATCTGCAACTTTCGTATTTCCCTGCTCATTTGTATTTATCAAATTGTCACTTACATTAATATTGGTATTTATCTGCATAAAAACTCTCCTTTTTATACAGAGTATTTCGGACATTTTTTACTTTTTCTTTAGATAAAATAATGACCTGCTGTTTCTTTTACTCTCTATGCTTTGTCTTTTTGGAAACTTTGCATATTTTTCACCTTATTCAGTATGAATTTATACCTTATCTGTGTAGCATTTAGTTCATATATTAAGCAATCTATCAAATCATTTTCCGTTACCTGATTAAGATTTATAATGACCCTGTTTAACTCCTGTGTGACTTGTTTTAGTTCTCCTTTAAGTATTTCTTCATCAAGATTCTGCACTACTTCTCTGTCTTTTAAAGAAATCCTTCTCATTATGCCTGTCCTCCCTAAAATATACTGCAAGAACATTTTTATGTTCTTGAACTTACATAAGTATTTACGTATATTTTTGCCCTCATTCACATTCTTATTCAATTTTTTGTTTATTATGCACAAATTAATAATCCATTTTTTTACATATAAGAAATTTATTTTTATTTTTTTCAAGAAATATATAGACATGTCTTCGCAGGAACAATATAATGAGCTCACTTCTTTAACTTTCTATTTTGTCCCAGAAAGGAATAAGTTTTGAATAACGGTATTATTTCCATTTTGGACGATGATGAACTCTACGCCAGATGCTTTGCAGCATACCTGACCAGTCACGGCTCATCAGGTTATCAGGCGACACTTTTCACTGATATAGATAAATTGAATGAATATTCAAAGAAAAATCACATTGATATTCTTCTTGCAAATGAAAAATATCTGAACTGTTTTTCTGTTTCACCTATACAAAGTTCCTATACTTTCATTTTATGTGAATCGGAAAACTGCAACACCCCGTCAATAAATAAATGTGATATTTCTTTTGATAATTTCATTTATAAATACCAATCTGCAGAATTACTTTTACACCAGATTCTTCAGGTCGTATCAAAAGATAATTCTATAATAAAGCATGGTGAATCTTCTTATATTACCGGCATTTATTCACCGGTAAAAAGGAGTGGACGTACAAGTCTTGCAATCGCAATTGCAGAATTATATTCACTAAACAGCTCTACGCTTTTTATTTCTTTTGATGAATTTGCAGATAAGTATCTGATTTTAGATGACAATTCTAAAAATCTGTCTCATTTGATTTTTTTCTTTCTTGAAAATAAATCTACATTTATTTCAAAGATATCATCTGTGGCAACCTCCAGAAACTTATTGGATATTGTACCTCCTGCAAATTTTCCAAGAAATATCAGAGAACTGTCTTCTATAGAGCTTATGAATATGCTTGAACATTTACGTAGTTCTTTATATCAGAATATAGTTATAGACTTCTCTGATACAACAAGTGATATTTTGTCTGTATTAACCAAATGTGATATTATTTATGCTCCTGTATTAAATGATTATATATCTATGTCAAAATACGATTCATTTATGAGCAATGCCCTTATTTTTGACTCGGAGTTCTATAGTACAAAAATACAAAAGGTTCATTTGCCAGACTTTGAAGTTAGTTCATCAACATCAAATATTTTTCATAATATTTCTCTTGGTCCACTTGGAAACTTTGCCTCAGAACTTATAAGTCAGGGATAAAAATGATTGACAAAGAACTATTACGCCAAATGCATTACCATATAACTCAGAATTTTGATTTTCTACATGATTTATCTGATACCGAAATAGAAAGTTTAATTGAAGAAGAAGTATTTAAATTGGGAAATCAGATATACATATCTTTCGAAGACAAAATCAACTATAAAAGACAACTTTTCAATTCTATTCGTGGTCTTGATGTTCTGCAGGAATATATTGACGACGAGGACATTTCTGAAATTATGGTTATTGGTACAAGTAACATTTTTATTGAACGGAATGGAACAATTATTGAAACAAATACTCACTTTGATTCAGTAGACAAGCTCCAGAATGTGGTTCAACAGATTGCCGGCTTTTCAAATAGAAGAGTAAATGAAGCATCTCCCATTGTTGATTCAAGACTTCCTGATGGTTCAAGAGTAAACATTGTGTTACCCCCTGTAGCCCTTGACGGTGCAGTAATAACTATAAGGAAATTTCCAAAGTATCATATGACAATGAATGACCTTATTGAGCTTGGTTCCATCTCCAGACCTGCTGCCAATTTTCTTGAGCAACTGGTTTTAGCCTTAACCTTTCCATTGTGCCTCTATCTTATCACTTACAGCACCACAGAAATAACGTGGTTATTTCATATTTATGGAAATAGGAGGAAACAAATAATGAGAGTTTTTAATAGAAGAGAACTTCTTACCATACACTATGTAATAACGTATTTTCTATATAGATAAGGTATATAAATGTAACAACGTTAAACAACGTTAGATGTTTAATAGCAAGATTATATTGATTGATGTTATGAAAAAAGTCTGGAAAAATACCTGCTAATAAATCATTTAATTTAGGGCTTTTCCTGATGCGAATAATGTGATAAGATACCAAATATAAAAAATCTATTCTTTACCTTGTACAGTTTATACAAGGTCCTATGTATCATCTCGATACAATTTTCCAAATCTTTTTTTATTTTCAACAGAAGGGAGCTGTATATTATTTTTACACAAAAAGAATATTCTCTTATTAATTCCAGTTATTTCAGGATAATAAGAGAAACAGAAAACTATCTAGAATTCCAATCTAAGAACACAAAGCACTGCTGGATAATTCAAAAACATCAATTTCAAAGTTCAAAAAAACATCCCGTTTTCATCTACCACAAACATTCACCAAAAACTCCTTATTATCATAAACATTGGGAATGTTACACAGTTACTCAGGCAATAGAATCTATTAAAGGCCATGATAAGTACGTCCTAGACTATAATTATCATTAGAAGTCAAACCAGCATTTACGCAATGATTAGGGCTGGAAGCAATTCATCTCCCAGCCCTAAAAATTATTTAGAATATTTTTCAAAAAGACTTCTAACTTTCTCTCCATCCAAACCAAAGGAATAAGAATCAACTACTTGATAGCTGTTGTAAGCAAAAACAAATGCAGCGTCAATATAATCGTCTACAACTTCATATTCCTTACATAAGATGCAGTCGCAGATTTCATCATAACAAAGCTCACTGTCTTCCTTAATAAAAGCATACACAACAGCCTTAGATGAATCTGTAAATCCACCAAGTTCTAATATTATGCAGTCCTTCAAATTCATAGAAGAACCAAAGCTAATACTGATGTTCTTTCTATCTGCTAAATTAAGTATATGACTAAATTCTAATACCCCAAGACATCTTCTGTAGCAAGTAAGTAGATTTTCAATATCGTCTACTGATACAGTATTATCTTCGCCTGAATATACATCATCTTCTGTAAAATCAAAACCATTATAAGACTCATTACATGTAATCCTGAAATGTGTATTCATAGGAAAATTCCATCCTCCGTAAAAATCCTTACAACGACCACAGAAATAGTAATTTTTAATATATGGCTCTAGTGCTTCAAAATCACCAACAGAAAGTAAATAATGAACTTTTCTCATTTTGTCAAAATCCGCAATAACTTCTTCCTTAAGCTGAACTCTTAAATATAAATTATAGCAGTCATTATTTAATCCACCAATTTCAAGACTTATTACTCTTACGCCACAGAAAAACCTGTAGCCATCAATTCTAATCTTATTTTTCTTAAAAAGCTTTAAAATGTCCTTATATTCCATCTTCCAAGGACTAAGTTCACAAAAATCCTCAACTTTCAAGTAGCTTCCATTTCCAACATGGCTTTCCGAACGATACTTAATCGCTTTCCCACCAGATTTATACGAGGCTTCAATCCAGAAATCACATACGAATTTATCAAGCCTTTTATAATCAAGTGTCGTAATCGCCTTATTAAATTCATCAACAAATGCGCCTTTTGCAAATTTCGGAAGCGGATTAACTGTGATTTTACACTCATATTCCTTATTAGAAAATCCTGTGATGAATAAATCCCTGTGATTATTTTCTTTTGTGCTAATATTAAGTCCAAATCCCTCAATCTTACTTAATACTTTTAAAAAATCTTCCTTTACCAAATTCTTATCTAAAAATGTTTTTACTCTCATGTCTAATTCCTCCTTTTCTATCTCTTATTCCAGTTGTAATTTTCTTTGTTGCACTTTAGCTTAAAGTAACTAGCTTTGTATGTAAGCAGTTCCGTTTCATCAAACTCATCATCAATTTCTTTTAATACGCCAACGAAATGTTTATTAAAGATTCCTTCGGTGTCATCTACCGCAGGCCAAGGTGAAGGCTCATCGCTTGCACTTAAAATATTTTCAACAAAATCATCCATATCAAAAAAATTAATGGTATGAATCTCATTTCGGCTTCTTGTTTTTTCATAGCCATGATTATATATAGAATAGCTTGAAGTTGATGGAGCAGCTAAAATCTTTGCTATATCCCACTTATATCTAATAATCTTTTCAAGAAAATATTTTGTTACTTTATTTTCTTCAAAACGTGAATATCTCATTTTTTCAATAGCAATAATCTCTGCATATGTACCCATCAAAACTTCATAACTAATTTCTCCGCAACCGTAATACACTTTCTCAATTCTTTTCATTACATCAAATAAATTTTCTACATTAATCATCTTTATTTCCTCCTTAAAATCTGTATTTTCTTAAGAGCTCTTCTTGATGATTTAATGTTATCACAGCCCCATTTTATGCGATATATCACCTTTTCATATTTCTTTAATTATTTTGGTGACAAAGTGGATTTATATGATAAAATGGTTACAAGAGGTGATACCATGCAAACAGAAATTAAGCACAACAACTATGTGGTAATTACAAAAGCTACATATGATAAATCAAAAAACAGGAAAAAGCAGAGAGAAGAAATAGTAAGTAACCTAGAAAAGAAAATGAATAAGGTTCTGCCAAATAAGGTAAATCTTCTTTATAGAAATGTTCTTGTTCTTTGGGATAACATACCAAGAGAAGACTATTTTAGGGATGTTTTTGGATATACCAAACAGGATTTACTTCTAAGGTTCTGCAAGGAAATTAAAAACAGTAAGGACGAAATGCGTATTTACATTGAATCTCCGCTTGTATTTACTGATAGCGAAAATCCTAATATGAGTGAGGTTTTAGTAACTACACTTCTTATCTGGCGTAAATCAGGAACAATACCTATGTTTTTGCAGGATAACTTTCTTTGTAACGGTTATATAGAAAATGATTTTTCAAAAATGAAAGCCCAGTTAATGCCTAGAATAAATCTTCAAATAAAACAAATGGGTATAGATAAATTGGGAAAAGATGCCGTAAGTACAATGCGAGCTGCTTTAATGTCGCAGGAAGAATCAAAATTACTTGAAGAATCAAGAAAGAATAGTGATGAATACTTTACTAAGTTTTTTACATCCGTTTCAAATTTACTTAAATACTTCAACGTGAAAGAAACAACGCAAAATAAAAACTGCTACATAGACCTATATCTTTCTTGGCAGATGGATAAACAAACGGTGGAATACTGCTGTGAAAAACTTCAAATAGAACGCCAGACATGGTATAGATACGCAGATACTTTTGAAAAAAGCCCTGTATATGAAGAAATATGTAATATCTACTATCATAAGCTAATAAAGTTCCCAAAGAAGGGCCGTGTTCCTGATACTGTTTTGTTGCTGGCCCAGTATAAGAAAGATAATCCATTAAAAGAAAATATCGTCAGTATGGCAACTCCTAATGTCCTTGGCTGCTATTGTACTTT
Source organism: Lachnospiraceae bacterium (assembly GCA_045126215.1). GTDB lineage: Bacteria > Bacillota > Clostridia > Lachnospirales > Lachnospiraceae > SVEL01. The sequence goes on from JBGVOD010000031.1 coordinate 12,773, forward strand.
TGATGGTATCAATTCGATTGTTGATGTTACCAGATGCATAGAAACTTGTAAAAAGCGTGTGGAGATATTAAAGCATAAAGGTGAATACCGATTGCGATTAAAAGAACTTGGAATCACAGAAGATATTTCTACCGATATTTATACCGAAAATGACACACAATTCCTTTTTGATAAGTATTTAGAACAAAATGGTCGTAATCCTGATGGGACATTAAAAGGCACTAAGAGTTAATCTCCTAGTGCCTTATTCATATTAGTCATTAAAATGTAATGTCTTATTGATGCTTGCTATATTATTAAGAATCAAAGAATTAAGCAGCGTATCAATGTCTACGGTATTGCCATCAATTAGTTTTACCGCATTTTCATAAAAAAAGCTATCTTTTTGGAGTGGAAGCTTAAGCTCCTGTATCGTTGCATCCAAAACCGTTTCGCTATTAAGAATTGAAAGTACCGAATGTAAGAAAATCTTTTTAATATCAATATTTCTCATTCCTATATTTACGTTCTTAACACCTACAGCATCTAATACACCTTTAATATCTCGTCCTTGCTTAATTACAGTAGCAATATGTTCATCTATTAATTTCTTGGTTCCCGTCTGAATGTCAATAATTTCATCCCCTACATCTGGACAAAAAATTGATTTCTTCTGCTGCGTGGCAAACTCAACATTGTGCATTGTACCGCCTTTTGCATCACATTCATATATTACAACCGCTTTTGACATTCCTACAATAAGTCTATTTCTATTAACAAATCTAAACTTATCAGCCTTTGTTCCTACAGGATATTCAGACATTAAAATTCCGCCGCTTGAAAGAATCCTATCTGCTAAAGCCTTGTTTTCCTTTGGATAAATCATATCAAGCCCGTGTGCTAGTACTGCTACAGTCTTACCGCCAGCAGAAACACATGATTGATGGGATAACTTATCTACACCACAGGCTAAACCTGAAATAATAGAACAATTATTATTTACCCATTGCGGAATAAGATAATTTACTGCATTGTATGAAAGCTTTGTAGGTTTTCTTGTTCCAACACAAGCAATGGCATGTTCTGAAACTTCCGAAAACTCTGCTCCTTTATAATAAATAATCGCTGGTGGATTATCTATTTTTGCTAATTCTTTTGGATAATTTTTGTCGGTATAAAAAGTTACCTTTATATCCAGCTCTTTGTTTTTTTCTAATATCGTATCAGCCTTTAAAAGAGCTTCATTTACCAAATCTTTATTTGAAAAGTATTCCTGATACGCCATTAATTCAAGACGGCCTTCAAATACTAAGCTGTCAGTAAACATCTTTTCAATATCGGAAGAATAGCTTTGTAAAAGGGATATTAAATTGTTATTCTTAAGCCCCAGTTCACTTAGGGCCATAACATATCGTATCATTTTTTACATCATCCTTTTGTTATGAATTGAATATATCATACAATGCATCTACTTCCGCTTTTGCATCTGTATTATATACAGCATGAGATAACGATTCACAAGAAATAATTTTTCCCGTGTAATTCTTTGAAAAGACATCTCCTGTAATCTCGTAGTTGTTCTTTTTAAATTCTCTTACAAAAGAACCTAATGAAATAAATACAATTTTATTCGCACCTAAGTATTTCAAAAGATTGCGTACCGCATTAAATGAGTTTCCAAATGTTGTATAATCGTCAAAGATACAAACGTTGAAACGCCCTTCATCTCTCAGTTTTTTAATCTTATCTTTAAACTCTGGGTTAATACAAAGTGTCGCAAATTCATCACCACATCCCATTGTTGCTCGCTGTGAGAAGTTATATTTCATATGAGCTCTTTGCTTTTTCGTATGTCTGATTAGAAGATTTTGCTCTCTATCCTCTGCTTGATATAGCTTATTCTTTGGTAATCTTCTTCCTTTAATAAGACGTGTTCTTGTCATAAAATCAAACATATCTGGATTAACCGAACCATCTGATGACGGAATCATTCCATATAATTCTACATCATCTAATAAGTCTGTCCTTGTCATACCTGCTAGAAAATGATACATAAGAATATGATAGTAATTTCTGCTACCTCCGTTTTTCAGCAAATTCTCAAAATGCATAAGCATTTGTTTTTCTTCTTCGGTCTTATAATATGTTTTATATCTAGCATCCACCAACGCAAACAAATCAACATTTGGTTCAATATGTAGTGTTTCAAAAACACAATTATGGTTATTAAGTGTTCTGATAAACTTTGCTAATTGTTCAGGTGTATCAACATGTACTCCATAGTATTCAGCCTTATCTTCCATCGGAATCCATGTCGGAACTATAAATAATGCTTTGCAGCTTACAGCCACATGAAAATCTACTTCTTTTCCACTGATAAAAACAAAACAATTTTGAATAGATTTATGTTTCTGAGCGAATGAACGTATATCATTACGATTCTTATAAATAAAATTAGTATATCCCAATTCATCAAAATGCTTTTTAGCTGAACCTAATCTTGTGTTCTCTCTACTAATAAAACAAATAAGATTCTCGTCTTCATTGCTTAATTCAACCATGTAATCTACAAATTCATTTCGATATTTCTTTGATAACGCTTGGTCGTATCCTTCAAATCCCTTTGCAAGTAAATCCAAGTTACAAAAAAGTATTTTCTGCATAATAATTGCCCCCAATCTACGCATTTTAAAGTTTCATATCATCTGGTATCTTTAAAAGTCCCATTTCGACTAATTTCTCGTACTTTGCTATGATTTCTTTTAATCGCTCGTTTTCTTCAATCAATTCTTGAAGTAGCTTGTTATTTAATTCTTCGGTGACTTTTTCGGCGTAGGTCTGTTCCCTTTTTAGCGTCTTTACCTGATGTTCTAATTCTTCTGTTCTTTCATATTTTCGTTCATTATATCTTTCAGAAGAGCGATGTTCTTTAATATATGCCTTAGCCTCTTCGTTTTTATAGATGAAAGTCTTAGAAAGTCCTGTCTTTTTCCCGACGGAATAAGGCGTTACAGCAATACCTTTTTCAACCATTTCATCAACAGCTGCCTTTAATTGCTCCACTTTTCTAGCTGATTTGGCTCTTGTAGCCGCTATCATTTTATCTTCTTTTGCCATCTTGTCACCACCTTTAATACCTATAATACTATCTTTTTTCATATTCTTCAATCTTATTTTGTCTTTTAGGTTTGCTAGTTTTAACTTTAAGAGAAGCGCAAAAAGATAAACCCACTTTGTCACTAAAACAATTAAATAAATGTGAAAATGTGATATATCGCATAAAATAAGGCTGTGATAACATTAAATCATCAAAAAGAGCTCTTAGAGATACAAAAAAATATATTTAAGGAGGATAACACTATGAAATACTTAAAAGCATTTATAAACAAAAAACCTTGGGAAATGGAATTTGGAGAACTTGTAACATTTATTGAAGAAAACGGGCTTAGACTTACTCATTCAAGCGATGAAAAATATTACTTTTCTTTAGGTGGATTTAAGAACAGACAATACTACTGTCATATCAATATTACTATTAAGCCTGATGCAACCGCGGATGAAATTAAAGATATAGACTTACTTCTTGAAGCAAAGAATTTCAAAGAATTAGACAGCTACATCATCGACTACACAATTGAAGCTTGCAGCACTGATTATCAGAAAAAATATTATTATCCAGTAAGACATCACGCTCCAGAAAATATGTACTTTACCCAAATGCAGGAGCAAAAAAATAAGCAGCCTTGGGAAGAAAGATGGGAAAAATACGCTCTTGCAAGTAAAATTTCAAATGCAATTACATTAGATTTTCTTGCTAAAGAAGACTTTACAAATGTATCCTTTATGGAATTTACAAAATATCTTACTGATAATGGTATTAGAATTGAAAAATCTTTTTACAAGTATGCTCCAAATGCTTTAATTTTCAATCTTTCAGGCTTTGCGGATGGTAATGCAGTTTTCTACGTCTTTGTAAAGGATGACCTAAAAGAAAATGATGATTTGCTTAGTAAACTCTATAAACATGCATTAAATGGCGAGTTTGAACTTTTAGAAGATTTTGTTCAAAAGTTCTTTGTATTCGACTTTGAGGAAAACTTAATTACGGCATCTGTATCTAAGAAAGTGGGGTGATTGTATGAGCGTTTATAAGACAAAATTTTACGGCGAATATAAGTTTTCAGATAATGCGACACCATACCTTTTGACTTATCTTAGCAAGTTTTTTAGAACAATTCACATTGAGCGAGATGTAGAAAAAATCAAAGAAAGCTACTATAACTGGAAAGACTACAGCTATTATGGTGATTTGGGATATGAAGGTGAATTATATGTTAATCCCGAAGACAAAAGCTATGGGAATAAGAATTTACTGGCAGTTACCAGATGGTGCCATTTTGCAATAGATAAAAGAGAAGACGGAAATTTTCTTATCTGGAATGGCAACAAAAGGTTCTACCATTATGAAGCTTGGATTCAGTATATTATTGACCGATTTTTACAACCTCATAAGATAAAGCTTAACGGTGTAATGCTTGAAGTAGGTATGGGTTCTACAGATGCTAACTATATGGTTTTATATGAAAACAGGCTCATTAAATATTATGCAAAAGACCCAAGAGAACTAGAACGGTTAAGGAATGATTTCAAAAATTCGGATATTATCCTTGACATTATGAATAAAATACCACCGCTGTCAAGTCTATAACTACAAGAAGCCCCTGTAATGGGGCTTTTTGTAATCGTTCTTTCTTATACATATTTAGAAGGGCGAGATTCATCAAATGTTCCTATCTGGGCAGATGTATTAACGGAGAAAGGTTATTGTTTTGATTATGTCAGTGGATATGCACACATTAGTCCATTCGGTACATCATCAGGATGGCTTAAAAAGAATTATCCAGACATCACAGAACATTATGTAATTGAAAATCAGCCTGAATTGAAATAATCCTATTCTATCAGGCCACAAAGAAAGAGCAGAATTTTGCTCTTTCTCCTAGAAACCAAAAAACTTACGCTCGAAAAAAACGTAAGTCCTTTGTTTTTATTGTTCTTCAACGCCTCTAGTCTTAATTACATCCCTTAGATAATCAATTACCATTCTACAGGTTTCTTCGTTTATTTCATCGGAATTAATACCAAGTTTTGCATGAACAAGATTTCTCTTTTTCCTGATTTCGTGAGCTTTTGTTGCTTCATCAATCCAATGTGGCCGTTCAATATACTTGATTTCGTTTATGTAGTCAATCAAATCTGCCCTTTTCTGTCTTCCATTACGGTCAGTTACCATATAATCTTTTGTAAAATAATCTTCCCTATTAAGCTCTGATAACCAATCTATAAGTACCGCTTCAAGAATAGAGCCTGCAAGAATAAGTGTTGCCTTGTATGCTCCTACTCTAAAACAATCATTTAATTCTTTCCAGTCATCATGCAGCATTTCTTGAAGCTGATTTGTAGAATGAACCTTTAGTGTTTCCAAAAGTTCCATTCCAAGAATATCTTCTACTTTTTCAGGCTTTTTTTCGCAAGTTTTATTTATTGCTTTCCAATATGCCAAAACTCTGGATTCAACATCGCCTTTAAACTGATAACTTCTTCTTTCAATATGTGTTAGTATCTGTGCCTGTAAACTGTATTCTTGTTCGTCCTTTGTTGGCATAATAACATGAATCTCTTTTGCCGCTTTCATTGTAATCTTTGAAATAAAACATCCAAGCTTTTGTGAATCAAGAATAGTCTGGCATACATCACTATTTAGGTATAAATACAAATATTCTGGCTGGATATCTTTACACCGCAATACAAACATATTCCGATTAGCATATATTTTTTCATCCAGTTCATCAGCAATTAAAAATGGTTTAACACTTCCCACACTTGGAAGAATAATATCATTCTTTTGTAAGACAACAGAAGTGGCAGTATTTTCAGCAATAGAATCGGTATCAAATGGATATTTAAGGTCTGTCATTCGTACAACTTTTCCCACCACATCTGTTACAGGCCGAGGCATAATGATTTCAGTAATATCTCCCAGCTTTACAAGTGTTTCCTGTTGTAATAGACGTCTTACATCCATCGCCTTTTTACTGTAATACTCTGGGAATAAATAATTATCTGATATATCCGTAGAGACAATCGTATTATATTCGTACTCTCCAGCATTATCGTCTTCTGGTATAGCCCCACCATTAATCCAGCTTTCTAAGCCCTCTAAATATGTCTCATATTTCATAGAAAATTTTTCTGGTAAAGCAAATAAACCATCAGATTGTCTTACTCTTTTTACCCCACGAATAAATATCTTGCCCTTGTAAATAGAAACATCCATATTATCAGATGCCTTACTTGATAGATGTATCAATTCCATCTGTGCTCCCGTGTTATAAAAAGGTGCTCCTAGATTATATACACCAGCCAATGAATACTTTGCTAAGATTTGTTCAAATACTTTTCTTCGTCCAGAATTATGTAGGGTACTAGAAACAGTAATCAACCACACATCTTCCTGTGTCTCATTATTTAAAACTTCTTGCAGCCAACTATCTCCCTCTTTTGATAACGGATATCCAGCCCTTTTTTCTAGTAAATCTCTTATACTTATCATATTGTAACCCTCCAAACAATTAGCCCACGCAGTTAAGCGTGAGCCATAATGTTATATGTTTTCTTTAATAATTCTATATTCAAATGTCATCACATCTTTTTCTTTTCCATGTGACCTTGAATCAACAGAAAGTAATTTTATAGCAAGAAACTTTCCATATTGATTTTTAAATACCACAATTTCATTGCTGTATACTCTTCTTACATGACTACTAAAATCAAATTCTATTATTTCATTATATGTTGGAAAATCTTTTCTTCCCGCAATATATCCGATATCTCCATATGCATAAATGCATCCATTATTTGCACCACTCCATTTAGTAGTAAATTGATAGTTACCTGTTCCTATTACATATTTTTGGTCATTATTTTCGTATTCAAAAGTAACTACTCCGCTATCTTCTGGGGAACAATATTTTATTGCATCAATACTTGTTTTCACAATGATTTCATCACCTACAGCATTGGCAAATGGATTTTTCCCAAGAGGTGGTTTCTTCTTTTCATCCTCATTATATATTCTTTCCAATAAAGTTCTGTAATTCTCAAAGAATAATGAATCATCACTAAAATCTATATATAATTTTGTTCCTAAACAGATAGGCGTTTTTTTCTCCAAGTTATTATTCCTTACTATTGGAATAATGTATTCCAAATTCACATTACTCAGCAAATCTTGTGAAATAATCATGCTTTCATAGCCTGTTCCGCCGATTCCAGAATTAGCTTTATTTACATAATTCTCCGAACAAACACATAGAACCATTTTAGATTTTGTAACTCCCTGTTCCATGAAAAATCTTAAATCTTGTCCTATATGTAAATCCCATTGGTCTAAAATAACATCTACGCCATGGCCTCTTAATCGAGTAGATAATGATTTAACCCATTCTTTATGTTCGTCGGAATCATGTGAATATGAAATAAAAACTATTGGATGTTCTTCCACTACACTTCCTCCTATTCAAATAATTGTTGTAACAGTCCCTTTTTAAGCTCTTTCCATTGTTCAAGTTCCTGTTTTGCAAGGTCGATTGCTGTGTCAAAATCTGATAATAAATCAGCTATTTTCTGCTGTTCTTCAAGACATGGAACGGAAAAAGGCAATTTAATAAACTGTGTTACTTTGACGCTTGGCTGTACACCATTCATTTGAATTGACTTTATATAACGATTATTTTTTGTCTCCGTCAATAAATAAAACATAAATCTACTATCAATTTTTTCATTAAATCTTAGACCAACAATATTTTGAGCCACACAACATTTTTCTTTTTCATCATAATAAGAACATTGAGCAGTATTTCCAACTGTTGAAAACAATATATCTCCCTTTTTTAAATGTTTTCTAAACCATGTATTATATATTTCTTGGCTTACCCACTTTTCAATTTTATCATATTTAATAAAGTATTCTCCTACTGCAGCAATTTCTATAAGTGGATATCCTGTTTCACTGAGAGGAGGTGTTTTACCTCTATTATCAACAACTAATTGAAAATTATCTTCTAAAGGTTTTGATTCCCACTCAGGATAATCCGAGCCATCATCCGCTTTAAATCGAACTTCCTGACTGAAAATCTTCTGCATTACTCCCTTTTTCTGTTCTTCAAGAGTTGCTACCTCTTGCTCGGATGCAGCGATTACATCATCTACAGAGGATAGGAAGTCGGCTATTTTTTGTTGTTCTTCGAGGCAAGGATATTTTAAAATTGTATCTGTAATAGCTTTCTTGTTTATTGAATATACTTTGGTTCCAACAAGCAATCTTATCACTTGCTTATGATATTGCTCCGAATTGAGATAATATCCTAAATATCGTGACGCAAATTCTTTTTGTGGTCTGCACAACATAGTATGTAATCCAGAAAGGACTTTTCTTTCCCCAATATTTTGTACTTCTGATACTTTTCCAGCAGTATAATCTTCTGCTGTATCGGCAACAATAATATCTCCATCACGGACATAGCTTTCATTTATAAACTTTTTTATTGGTACATCTTCATTAACAAATGGTAACTTATCCATGTTACAATCTATTACACTTCCAAATTTAACCAATATATCTCCATAATGAATGTTTTGTACATCTCCCAATTCGTTATTTAACTGGTCTCTTGAAAATGTATTAGTTTGATGCATTGTAAAAATATCACCAAAAGCTTTCTGTTCCCACTCAGGATAATCCGAACCATCATCTTTTCTAAATCTAATCATAATAGCCCCTCCTATAATCCCAAAAGAGCCATTGTAGCATTGACTTTATCAATAGCCTCTTGTTTCTTCTTTGTGATTTCTGCAAGATTAGCTGGATACAACATATTTGTGAGTGGAGGTAACAACACTCTTTCCATTACTTATGAAATTAATAATAATATGCCTGTTTTCAAATATAATATTACTTCTTTACAATCCATATCAACCATTTACGAAAACAAAACCATATCTTTAAACGAATACTTAAGTATTATTACATCTCTGATTGATGTTATGGATGAACTTGAAAAATATTTATTTGATATCAACTCAATTATTATAAGGACAAATTATGTTTATATGGATCCTGAAAACTATTCAACTTACTTCACTATATGTCCTGCGTGGAATCAAGATTTTTATAGCGAATTAAAATCTTTCTTTGAAGACTTGCTAAATAAAATAGACCATTCAAATGAAAGACTTGTTTTTATCGCTTATAAATTATGTACGGAATCAGCCAAAGAGGAATTCAATCTTTCGATGATAAAGTCTATTCTATATGAAAAGAATTGTAAAAAAAATAATAAAGATAGCTATGAGAATAATTATGAGAATGGCTACAAGAATAGTTATGAGCATAATTATGAAAATGAGAATGAGAATAATTATGAGAACGATTGCAAAAATAATTGCGCAAGCAAGCTGTCTGGTTCCTTTAAGATAAAAATAGTCTGCTTTCTTACTATTTTTATTTTACTTATAATGATTTCCATAAACCTGTGTATGGTTAAAGGTATTACTAACTCTCTTTCCATCTTGTTTATATTTATATCATGTTCATATTTTATAGGAGCTTTTAAGTATCTACTTCTTTTATACCCTGAATCAGTTGAGACAAATGAATTTGGATTCTCCAATACGTCCATTCCACTTGAAAACTCACCTGAAAACTTATCTAGAAACTCATCTGAGAATACTACAGATTATCTTTTACAAAAAGATAAAGACCTGATCATTGATGATGATTCAGTTCACAGGCAATTTGGTAAGACAGAAGTTTTAGAACCCCTCAAAAAAAACTCCCACCACCTTATATACATTGGTACAGATTATTCACATAACGTGGAAGTAAAAGATTTTCCTTTCAAAATTGGTAAACTACCAGATTCTGTACAAATGATAATTAATAATCCTCTTATCAGTAGGATTCATGCCTGTTTATATGCAGAAGATAATCAATTCTACATTGAAGATTTAAACTCCACTAATGGCACATTTATAAATGGAACTCTTCTCTCACCACATTGCAGGGAACAAATACATCCAGGAGATCAGATAACATTCTCCCACATAACATATTTGTTTGAATAAACATTGTTGATTTACAGTCATTTTTATATTAAAATAGTGTGTTGAAAGGAGTTATTACCATGCACATTAATATTTACTATGGTGGTAGAGGTGTTATCGAAGATCCAACATTAAATGTTCTTAAACGAATTGAAAATGTCTTTGATGAGATTAGAGTTACATACACTAGATACAACCTTTATGATATGAAAAACTCCATAACAACACTTCCACAGACTTTGAAAGAAGCTGACGGCATTATACTTGCGTGCAATGTTGAATGGATGGGCATAGGCGGATATATGCAGCAATTTCTTGATGCCTGCTGGTTCTATGGTGATAAACAAAAGATTAGCAATCTTTATATGACACCTATCGTTATTTCCACAACTTATGGGGAAAATGAGGCCATGCTTACGCTTAAGAGTGCCTGGGAAATGTTAGGTGGTCAGCTTACATCCGGTATTTGCGCATATGTTGAAGATTCTGTTGAATTTGAAAGAAATACAGACTATATAAAATATATTGAAAAGAGAGCTGAGAATATTTACAGAACAATCTCTCAGAAAATCAAGCGTCTGCCATCAAGCAGTTTAGCTATTAAGCAGACACTTACCAAATCTTCCATAGAGCTTACTCCTCAAGAGAGTGAACAACTTTCAAAATATGTATCTGATGATATATATGTTAAGCAGCAAAAGGAAGATATTCTTGAACTTACTTCTTTCTTCAAAGAAAAACTTAGTGAACAGGGAACAGATATTGAAACAGAGTTTATTAAACCTCTTACCAATATCTTCACTCCTCAGGAGAATTTCAAAGCAACTTATCTATTTATTATTCAGGATAGAAAAAAACAGCTCTTCATATCTGTAAACAACGATGAATTGTATATCAAATATGAAAAGCACGATTCTGCTGATGTACTTGCAAAATTGTCTCATGATGTTTTAGACAATATTGTTCATGGAAGACTTACCTTCCAAAAGGCATTTATGACTGGTGAAATGACTGCAAAAGGAAAGTTCCCAACACTTCGTATGTTAGACCAGTTATTCCCATTTGTATAATAAACTCTAAACAGTTGGAATATGAATTTCAAAGGTGGTATCTGATATCTCATCAGATATCACTTTTATTTTTCCACCAATAGACTCCATTAATGTTCTGCATGTAAACAGACCTATTCCCATGCCACCCTTTTTTTCAGAATAGTTCTCAGAAAATATCAATGTCTGTTTCTTTTTTTCAATTATTCTTCCGTTATTTTTTATAGAAATAATGAACTCATCTCCAAGCATTCCGGCATTTATATGTATTCTTTTATCTGCAATCCTGCATGATGATAGTTCTTCACATGCATTTTTAACAATATTTTCAATGACAAGAGACAAGTCTCCCCTTCCTATTGGCAAACTTCTTTCAGATATATTAAAAAAAGCTGTTATATTTATCTTTTTTTTCTTAAACATCTCCCCAAATACGTTAACTATTCTCTCTATTTCCACTTTTATATCACAAGTTTTGCACTGTCTTTCACCATATTTTATAACTTTATCCACATTATCCCCCATTTTTGCACTATTAATAATAGAAAATGCACTCATAATATCATCCTCCAAATACATAAAATCTCTATCTTCTTTCAATTCGGGATACTTCTCCTTCAGCTTATCCTTAGAGAACTCCAATAAAATCAATATATTTCCTATTTCGTGTATAGCGCTTTTTTGCATTTAAGCTTCCTCCCTCTCAATACTTTCTCTCACCCTGTCTCTGTTCATAACCATGTTTTCGAAATTGTAATTCCTATTCATAACCAATTCTTTTCAAATTGTAATTCCTATTCATACATTAGTTTTCGTAAATTGCAATTACTGTTCATAATCTTGCAAAATAAGTATATTGTGCTATAATCTTTATGATTTTGAATATAACGATAACACTTGCATCATACTCTATATATGTTAAAGATTTTGGAAAGGATGTGTAAAATATGAAAGAAGAAAAATGTATTTTTTGTAAAATTGCAAATGGTGAAATTCCATCTTTCACACTTTACGAAGATGATATGTTCAGAGTAATATTTGACTTAAGCCCTGCTGCCAAAGGTCATGCACTTATATTACCAAAAGAACATTTCCGTAACTTATTTGAACTTGACGATGAATATGCAGCAGCGCTTATGCCTCTTGCAAAAAAAGTTGCAACTGCTATGAGAGATGTATTGAAATGTGATGGTTTCAATGTTTTACAAAACAATGAAGAAATTGCCGGTCAGACAGTATTTCATTTTCATTTGCATCTTATTCCAAGATACGTGGATGACAAAGTAAAACTTACATGGACTCCTGGCGAATTAGATAAAGACACAGCAGGAAGCATTGCTGATAGCATACGTGAGAGGATAAAGTAATGAAAAAGATATTGCTAACAGGTGGTGGTTCTGCCGGCCATGTTACACCAAATATGGCATTAATTCCATCTTTAAAAGATCTGGGTTATGAAATTCAATACGTAGGTTCTTACGATGGCATTGAAAAGAAACTCATCGAAGAGCTAGGTATCCCATATACTGGTATTTCTTCAGGAAAGCTTAGAAGATATATGTCTGCAAAGAATCTTTCAGACCCTTTCAGAGTAATTAAAGGTTACAGAGAAGCAAAGAAGTTTATTAAAAGCTATAGACCTGATATAGTATTTTCTAAAGGTGGTTTTGTAAGTGTTCCTGTTGTAATTGCCGCAAAAAAATACAAGATTCCAGTAATTATTCACGAATCGGATATGACTCCTGGTCTTGCAAACAAACTTGCCATTCCATCTGCGACATATGTATGTCATAACTTTCCGGAAACTAGTGAATATCTCCCTGCAGACAAGTCAGTTCTGACTGGCTCTCCTATCCGTAGAGAACTTAGACAGGGTAGTAAAATTGCTGGTCTTGACCTGTGTGGTTTTAACGCAAATAAACCTGTAATTATGGTTGTTGGTGGCAGTCTTGGTGCAAAAGCAATCAACGACGCTTTAAGAGATGCTCTACCGGAGCTTTTAAAAACATATCAGATTGTTCACTTATGTGGAAAAGGCAAAACCGATGAATCATTAATGGATATTGAAGGATATAAACAGTTTGAATACGTTAAGGCTGAAATGAAAGACTTATTTGCTATGTCAGATTTGATTATTTCAAGAGCAGGAGCAAATGCTATATGCGAAATCCTTGCACTTAAAAAGCCTAACATCTTAATTCCTCTTCCTGCACATGCAAGTCGTGGTGACCAGATTTTAAATGCTGCTTCCTTTGAAAGACAATGCTTTAGCAAGGTTTTGGCAGAAGAAGACGTTACAACAAAGAATCTCATTGATACTATCCATGAGGTATATAATAATAAACAAAAATATATCGATGCAATGTCTGAATCCAAAACATCAGATGCTGTTTCTACTATCATTAATCTGATTGAAGATACTGTAAATAAGAACATGCAAGATAAATAATTAATTATATTTTTATGTGAAAACGCCGTCTACGTTCCACTTCGCTTTGTACCAACCGAGGTGAACCATAGATGGCGTAATTTCTTTTACTCTTATACTTCTTTAAGTAATATTTCCTGCGAATTAATTGGTTTATCGTTTATTTTTCTATCACTATAATAACCTATTTCATTTTGTTCCTTACCCTTTTCATCATCTGATAACATCAGATTGAACATTTCTCTAATTCGCTTTTGTATTTCTTTTTCATAAATCGGTGTTGCAACCTCAACTCGTCTTACAGTATTTCTCGTCATAAAATCTGCGGAACCGATATATATTCTCTGCCTGCTGACAGGTCCAAATATATATATTCTTGAGTGTTCAAGGAATCTTCCAACTATACTTACAACAGTGATATTTTCTGTATATCCTGGAACCTTTGGTTTTATACAGCAAATTCCTCGAACAATTAAATCTATCTTTACACCTGCCCTGCTTGCTTCAATTAATTTTTCTATTAATACTTTATCAGTTAATGAGTTTATCTTTATTCCGATATATGCTTTTTTACCTTGTTTTGATATTTCAATCTGCTCGTCAATTAGGTCAATAATTTTATTTTGTAAACATTTAGGTGCAACTAAAAGTTCTTCCACGTCATCAACAGTTTCACCTTTTTGTAATGCCGCAAATACTTTTGCAGCTTCTTTGCCAATTTTCATATTTGATGTCATTATTGACAAGTCTGTGTATAATCTTGCAGTTTTTTCATTATAGTTTCCTGTACCAATTTGAGTTATATATGAATACTGCTTATCTTTACTCATTTTTGTGATAAGGCAAAGTTTCGAATGAACTTTATAATCTCCAAGTCCATATAGTATCTGACATCCTGCTTCTTCTAATCGTCTGGACATTTCGATATTATTTGCTTCATCAAATCTTGCCCTAAGCTCAACTAAAACTATTACTTCCTTGCCATTTTCTGCTGCTTCAATCAATGCATCGATGATTTTACTTCTCTCTGCAACTCTGTAAAGCGTCATTTTTATTGATACAACAGACTCATCTTCTGCTGCTTCTTCTAACATTTTTATAAATGGCTTCATAGACTCATATGGATAAGATAATAAAATATCTTTATTTTCCACTTGTTCCAATATGCTTCTTTTTAAGTCAACCATCTTAGAATTACGTGGGTTGAATTTTTCATAGAATAACTCTGTCTTATTACTCAAATAATTCTGGAGTTCAAAAACAAATGACAAATCCAATGGGGTTTCTACATTTATAAAATGCCCGCTTCCAATTTCCATATAATTTGCAAGCTCCCTTCTGGCTTTTTCATTTATTCTTCTGCTTAATTCTACTCTGACAGGTGTAAGCTTATTTCTCTTCTTTATCAGATTTTCCATCATATCCCTATAGTCAAGATCCTCATCATATACTCCTGTAGCATCTATATCCGCATTTCTTGTAACTCGCATAATAGATTTCTCTCTGATAGTATATTTTGGATATAGTTTTGATACAAAATGCAATATTATTTCCTCTGATAATATGAAATTACCAGGTCTTGTTGGTATCTCGATAAGTCTTTTGAAAACAGTATTTTTACATGGCACAATTCCGATTTTATTTTTTCCCTTTTGTGTTTTCAAAAGTAATACTGCATACAACTGTTTGTTTGCAAGGAATGGAAACGGATGCTGTTTTGCAATAATCATAGGTGAGAGGAATGGTGCAATATAATTATCAAAATACTCTTCCAGCATATCACTTTCTTCTCTTGATAATTTTGCAAAATTAATTATCTTTATTCCCTCTGGCTCCAATTCCCCCATTAGTTGCTCGTATATTCTTGATTTCTTTATTTCGAGTTCTCTTACTTTTTTGAGAATTGTCTTAACCTGTTCTTCACTACTCATTCCTGTTTTATTTTCGCATATTCTCTCTTTAGAACTCATTTGCGTCATCAATGTTCCTACTCTTACCATGAAGAATTCATCCAGGTTTGTCTGATATATCGAAGCAAATGTCAATCTTTCAGCAAGCGGAACTCTTGGATTCGCTGCTTCATTTAATACTCTCTCATTAAAAGAGAGCCATGATAATTCCCTATTTGTATAACATAAATCACTATTTTTATTCATAATTCCTTCTCCATACTGTTTAAGTCTATTTTTTAATACTCTAGGTAAATGAAAGAACAGGTAAGTTATTTTGTCCCAAAGTATTATCATAAACCTGCACTTACAAATCCTATTGCCATAACAGTTGTTGCACTACTGCTTTGAAGACATTCACTCATCATATTCATTCCAAAAATAAATATTGCAAGTCCGCCAAACAATCCAAATATTATTTTTAGTACTTCGTTTACACCCATTTTTCTACCTCTGTTTTACCATTTTCTGCACAAGTTTATCCATCTTTTTGCTCCACTTATCAAACTGATGAATTTCCTTTTTCAGCTCTTCTGATATTGGATTCGATTTTTTATATACAAGAATTGTCTCCAAAGACGACCAGGCGTCCATAAGTATTGTTCTAATCTGTAACTCAACTTTTACATTTTCAATCTTAAGAATTAAATGATAACTCTGATATCCATTAGTCTTTGGTTTTGAAATGTAGTCTTTCTCTTTAATTATTTCAAACTTATCTTCTTTTTTTATCATACTTATTATTTTATAAATTTGACTTGTATCAAAGCAGACTATTCTTACACCAGCTAAATCATTTAATAAATTTTCAACAGGCTCTTCACTTTTTTCTTTTCCTTTGTAAATTAGCTTCTGTTCTATACTTTCAGGAGTTTTAAGTCTTTTTTCAATTATTCTTATAAAGTGTCTTCCCGTCTTATTATGGTATTCACCATCTAACTCTGTAATTCTATCAATTAACAATTGCATCGCATTATTATATATCTTGATATTACTGTCATTCCAAAAATCATGTATCTTTTTTCTATCTTCATCCATAAGTAAATCTCTCCTGATATTTTCATAATTACCACAAAAAAATATTATTATTTCATATGTTAAGTTTGCTATCACGTATATATTAAATCTATGTTAATTTTCTTTTTATAAGCCGATTTTACACTTATATCAAAAAGAGACTGTGCATTAATAATTTGACTTTACAAATCATCAATGCGACAGCCTCATTTTTTACATTATAAAAGGATATCAAACTGTAAATTTATAAATACATATAGGCATATTCCACAAGATACATAGTAATTTGTGACTTTTGTAGGATATTAGAGTTTTTTAATGTTCTTTAGAAAAATAGCGATTTGACGGCATGGATGCCGACAAAAGGCTGAACTGAGCCATGGATGGCGAATTTCAGCCGGTTGCGTCTCTTATCAAAAAAGTTATTAAGAACATTTAGAAACTCTTATATCCGGAAAACGGAACAAATAACTATGTATCTTGTGGAATATGCCAATCGTAATATTATAATTTACAATTTGACACCCTATTATAATGTATAAAATATAACTTTTTACTCTATTGGGAATTCAATCTTAACAGTGGTTCCCACATTTACATCACTTTGCAAATCAATATTAGCATTATGTATCTTTGCACCATGCTTTACAATTGATAGTCCCAGTCCGGTTCCACCTATTGCTTTTGATCTTGCTTTATCTATCCGATAGAATCTTTCAAATATTCGATCCTGATACATTTTTGGAATTCCAATTCCTGTATCTTTTACAGTGACTTTCGCCGTTTTCTCTGTTGATTCTATCATTATATCAACTTTACCATTTTCTACATTATATTTTATTGCATTATCACAAAGATTATAAATTATTTCATCAAGTACTTTTTTTACGCCATTTATTTTTACAGAAGTACCATCAACATAAATCTTTATATTTCTTTTTGAAGCTTCCGGTTCTAATCTTTTGCCAATATCTTCAGACAGGCTTAACAAATCTACATCTTCAAATACATAGTCAGAGCTTTTTTCATCAAGCTCTGATATTTTTAATATATCCAGTACCAGTGAGATTAATCTCTGTGCTTCATCATATATTGATTTTGAAAAATCCATAACTTCGGCTTTAGACATATTGCCATTCATCATCATTTCTGCAAATCCAGATATAGAGGTCAATGGCGTTTTTAATTCGTGTGAAACATTTGATGTAAATTCTCGTCTCATCTGTTCACGTGATACATTTTCTGAAATATCTAAAATTACTATGATTGCACCGATTATATTACCATCCTCAAAAACAGGACTTGCGATTACACTATAAGCTCTGTCATTGACATTCAAATCACTTTCAGCTCTGGTACCGCTTAATGATTTTTCTATTACTTCCCTGAATGATTTTGTACGATTCATAGATAATACATTACCATCTACCTGATCATTTATATCTAATAGCTTCAACGCTGCTGTATTGTATGTAAGTATCTGCAGATTATTATCTATAACAACAAGTCCTTCTGACATATTCTCAGTTATAAGCTTAAACTCTTCCTGTTGCTTTTTCGCTGCCCTTAATTGTGATTCAATAGTTTTCTTTTGTGATGCAATTTTAGAAAGCAATGGTGATAATTCCTCATATGCATCGTTATTTTCAGGATGTTCCAAATCAAGGTGATTTATTGGTTTTACTATACTCTTTGAAACTCTGATTGATGCAACCAAAGTCATTATAAATGTTAATGTAACCACTGCTATGATAGGCTGAAGAATATCAAATATAATTGCAAATACAGTATATTGTCTCGTAGATACTCTTAAAATATTACCATCTTCCAATTTTTCAGCATAATATATGTCTTTCTCGGTAAGGGTTTTTGAGTAACGGATACTTGTTCCAGTTCCATATTTTATTGCCATCTGAACCTCTTCTCTGTCAGAATGGTTTTCCATATTTTCTTCATCAACTATTGTATCCGCTATTACTGTTCCATTTGGATCAATAAGTGTAATTCTTTTCTCATTTTGCTCGCCAAAATTATTCAAGTATTCTATTCCCTGAGTCTTTATTGCTACTGCTACATATGTAGCTTCATTTTTTAATTCTTTTTTTAATTGGTTTTCAAAATACTGAAATAATATACCGATAACAAATACTATACATGCAAAAACTGCCAGCAGAGAAACAATTAATGATGAACGAAATATTTTCTTATTCATCTATTCCACCTCCAATTCTATATCCGACATTTTTTACCGTAATAATATATTTGGCAGCAGTAGAGAGTTTACTTCTCAGATTTCTAATATGAACATCCAAAGTTCTTGATTCTCCATAGTATTCCCCCCAGACGTTTGTAAAAAGAGTTTCTCTTGTAACTACCTTACCACCTGCTTCTATAAGCTCATTTAAAATAGCATATTCCTTGTATGATAAAACCACTTCTTTATTATCCACAGTTACAGTATGTTTTTCCTGATCAACCGATAACTCACCTATTCTATATACTTTATCTTCTGTAATATTTTTTCTGCTTCTTCTTAATACAGCTCTTATTCGCGATACCAGCTCTGTCATTCCAAATGGCTTTGCAATATAATCATCCGCTCCCAAATCAAGCCCTGTAACTTTATCGAATTCACTATCTTTTGCAGTAAGCATGATTACAAAAATATCATTATCTTTCATTCTGATTTTTTGCAGTATAGACAACCCATCTTCTTCCGGCAGCATAATATCTAATAAAACTAAATCTGGTTTTTGATGATTGTACTCCTCATAAAAATCTACTGCATTAGAAAAACCTTTTATTTCATATCCTTCTTTTGTTAATGCATAACAAACAAGTTTACGTATATTGTCATCATCTTCAACTAGATAAATTAATTTCATAATATCACCTCTGCTTTGATTATACCTCAATCCCATAATTTATTCATTATTTATGTTCACCTGTAATTGCATAAATTACCCATTCTGCAATATTTTCTGCATGATCCCCAATTCGCTCAAAATATTTTGCAATCATCAGCATATCTATCATAGCTTCTGCATCATTGTCACCATTCTGAATGGCTGTAACAAGTTGTCTTTTTACATCTAAAAATAACTCGTCTAATAAATCATCCATTTTAATTACACTATTTGCAATAAGTATATCTTTTTTAATAAAAGAATCAATACTTTGATTAACCATATCTACAGCTGTTTTCGCCATATCAATAATATTTGTAGTAACAATTAAATCTGAATTAATAACATATTCTGCTATCTCAGCGATATCCTCTGCCTGGTCTCCTATCCTTTCCATATCAGATATCATCTTAAGTGCTGCTGTAATAATTCGAAAATCCTTTGCAACAGGCTGCTGATGCATCAGTAGTCTCATACATAGCAGTTCAATTTCATGTTCCTTATGATCAATAAGCTTTTCTGTTTCAATTGCATTCTCTACATTTTTTGTATCTTTTTCACCTAATATTTTTACAGCATAACTTATTGCATCTTCACATAACGCTCCCATTTTAAGTAATTCTGTATTAAGCAATACCAGTTGTTCATCAAATTTATTTCTCATAATTATCCAAACCTTCCTGTAATATAATCTTCAGTTCTTTTATCTGATGGTGTACTGAATATCGTGTCTGTATCATCATATTCTACCATTTCACCTAAAAGAAAGAATGCTGTTTTATCAGCTATTCTTGCAGCTTGTTGCATATTATGTGTAACCATTATTATAGTATATTTTTCTCTTAGCTCCATTGCCAAATCCTCTATCTTTGATGTTGATATTGGATCAAGTGCAGATGTTGGTTCATCCATCAGTAATATTTCAGGCTCTACAGCAAGTGCTCGTGCAATACATAATCTTTGCTGCTGGCCTCCGCTCATTCCAAGTGCACTTTTTTTCAGTCTGTCTTTACATTCATCCCATATTGCTGCTTTTCTAAGAGAATCTTCAACTATCTCATCTAATTTTACTTTTGATTTAATTCCATGAATTCTAGGTCCATATGCAATATTATCGTATATACTCATAGGAAAAGGATTTGGCTTTTGAAATACCATTCCAACACGCTTTCTTAAAATATTTACGTCAAAATTTTTATATATATCGACCCCATCCAAAGTAATTTCACCTTCAATTCGACATCCTTCTACTAAATCATTCATCCTGTTTAATGACTTTAAAAAAGTTGATTTTCCACATCCTGAAGGTCCGATAAGTGCAATTATCTCTTTCTCTGGAAGTTTTATATTAACATCTTTTAGAGCATGATTTGTTCCGTACCACAAATTCATATTCTTGGCTTCAATAATACTCATCTTACCTCTCCTTTTTGAGTTTTTTTGCTGCAAACTTTGCCAATAAATTTATAATAAGTGTAAGCACCAATAAAATGGTTGCTATTGCAAATGCTGTATCAAAATCTCCACGTTCTTTTGCATACATATATAATGATACAGTAAGTGTAGATCCTGCATTATTTGGAGAAACAGCGTCAAATATTCCTAAAATTTCATTTGCCATACCTGCTGTAAAAAGTAATGCTGCACTTTCTCCTACAATTCTTCCTATGGAAAGAATACAACCGGTTATTATTCCATCAATAGATGAAGGTAATACTACTGTTCTAATCATATGCCATTTACCGCTTCCCAGTCCAAGTGCACCTTCTCTATATCCATTTGGAACAGTTTTTAAACTTTCCTGTGTGGTCCTTATTATTGTAGGTAATGTCATAATAACCAGTGTAAACGATCCTGCAAGTATACTTGTTCCTAAAGAACAGAACTGTACAAATATTAACATTCCAACTAATCCATATATGATAGATGGTATACCTGCCAATGTCTCTGTTGCCAACTCTATTAGTTTTACTGCCTTCTTATTTTTTGCATACTCATTTAAATATATTGCAGCTCCTACTCCAAGTGGAAGTACAAATGCCAGTGTTATCAGAACAACATACAAAGTATTAAGAATATTTGGCAAAATACCAATATTTTCTCTAAGCAGACTTGGTTTAGTAGATATAAGCTGCCACGATATATGTGATACACCTTTTACAAAAATACACATTACTATTCCAAACAGTAAAAGACATATCAATCCTGTCGCGCCCCATACTATACCATTTAAAACAGCATCTTTAATTTTTCTCTTTTTTGAAATTGAAGTTTCCATATTGCTATTTCTTCTCCCTTTTTACAACAAAATTAAGAATAATGTTTATAATCATAATAAAAGCAAACAATACTAATGCAACCGAAAATAATGCTTGCCTCTGTAAGCCTGAAGAATACGACATTTCACTTGCAACTGCTGTTGTTAAAAATCTCACGCTCTTAAACAACCCTGGCATATTTGCCACATTACCTGATACCATCATTACTGCCATTGCTTCTCCTATCGCTCTGCCTATTCCCAATACAACAGATGCAAGAATACCACTTTTCGCTGCTGGAAGCGTAACCTTAAATATCGTCTCTGTTTTTGTTGCTCCAAGTGCCAGTGAAGCCTCTTCATATTCCCTTGGAACTGCTCTTATTGAAGTCTCTGATACTGTAATAACCGATGGTAGTATCATAATTGAAAGAACAAATATCGCCGAAAATAAATTTGCTCCATCCGGCAGATTGAATATTTCCCTAACTGTTGGTACAACTATTATCATACCTATAAGTCCATACACTACAGAAGGTATTCCTGCCATTAGATTTACTGCATTGCTTACAAATGATGCTATACGCTTATTTGAACTTTTTGCTAAAAATACAGCACACATTATTCCAAATGGAACACCTATTATAATCGCTCCCAAAGTCCCATAAACAGATGATAAAATAAATGGTAGTATTCCATATGATGGATTCTGTGCAGTAGATTCCCACTTTTGTCCAAATAAAAAGTCCTTAATACCAATCTCTACCATTGCAGGAGTTCCTGAAACGATAAGAAATATTGTAATCATTAACACAAATATTACTGCTATAAAACCACATGTAGTAAAAACTAATTTCATGGTTTTTTCTAAAAAATCTGATATTTTCCTAATTTTTTGCATTTTTACAACCTATTGCATTTCAATAATCTATTTCTTTACAGGTACTGCTCCTGCCTTTGTTATATAGTCATCTGCATCACTACTCATACAGAAATCAAAGAACTTCTTTGCCTCTCCAGTTAATTCTTTGTCTTTCTTTGTTACAAGTACAAAATCACGCTGAATTTTATATTCACCACTTAAAATTGTTTCATTAGATGGTTCTACTCCATCAACATTTAATACGTTTACATTTTCATTTACTGATGCAAAAGATGCATATCCAATAGCATTTGGATTAGATGATACTGTCTGAATAACATCACCTGTAGATGTAAGTTCCTGCGCATAAACACATTTGTCTTTTGTTCCTGTAATAGATTCAAAACCATCTCTTGTTCCTGAAGCTGGTTCTCTACCTATACATACAATAGCACTATCTTCTCCTCCAACTTCATTCCAGTTTGTAATTTCTCCAGTATATATTTTTGCAATTTCTTCTACTGTCAAGTTTTCAATAGTATTTTCTGGATTAACAACAATTGCTATTCCGTCAATCGCAATAACTGTCTCTTCAAGAGTATCTTTTTCCTCATCCTTTAAGTTTCTGCTGGCAAGTCCGATATCGCATCTTCCCTCATCAACTGCCTGAATTCCTGCACTTGAACCTGTAGGATTATATGTAACTTTTACGTCACTGTTTTTTTCCATGTAAGCTTCGCTCAAGTATCCTATAACTTTTTCCATTGATGTTGAACCATCTGTTGAAACAGTTTTATCTTCAGCCTTTTCATCTCCACAGCCTGCAAGTAAACCCATTGTAACCATCATCGTTGCTAAAATACCACATAAAAATTTCTTTTTTCTCATAACATAATTTCCTTTCATATCTTCTTTGTTTTGCATATAAAATATATCAGTTGTTATGTTAAGTCTAAAATCCTCTTTATGTTAATTCTATATTAAATTTCTCTCTTCTTCCAATTTACAAACCCATATAAATCATTTATCAGAAATACCATAAAATTTATTACCATAGGTACATACATCCTATTTTCCATAGATGCAATAATCCAAAGAATAATCAAAACAATATCATTCATAGCATATGCCAACGCATAATAAGATGATCTTAACATTGTAAGTGCCGCTGCTGCAAAACTTGTTGTCACTGATATTGTACTCATATATATATTAGGCGTATTGAACTTGCATAAAATAATGTAAAAAATTGCTGTAACTACAACCGTAGATATAATTAAGTATATTATATTCTTTTTTGTTAATTTACTTATCTCAACTTCGCCTCTATTTTCTTTTGACGGATGCTTTATCCATATAACCAAAGACCATATTGCCATTGGCATACACATTCCAAGATATGTAATCATCTCACCCCAATATCTATAACTATATGATATTATTCCATATAATATGCTAAATATTATCATAAGTACCTGTGCCCAGGCATTTCCTTTTGCTGCAAAAATAAGTGATGTAACACCCACCATTGCTGCAATAAAAATAATTACCATTCCATCAGATATATTTATATTAGATATAACAACTAGTATCAGTGAAAATATCCATAATATCCAATCTCGTTTTTTAAATTCTTTAAAAGGATTACTCATCTTTATCTCCATTTCTATCTATTCCAACTTTTTTTGCTTTATAAGGTTAGTATGTTACAAGCTATATTTATAAATTCATCTTAGCATATTGCACAAAGTATATTGCCATTTGTGACTTTTTGTAGGATATTAGAGTTTCTTAGGGTTCTTTTGTATTGTAGCAATCTGGCGGCAAGGATGCCGACAGAAGGCTGAACTGAGCCATGGAGGGCGAATTTCAGCCGGTTGCGTATTTTAGATTAGAATAACAGTAAGAACATTTAGAAACTCTTATATCCGGAAAACCGGAGCAAATGACGATATACTTTGTGCAATGTGCTGGTTTCAATACTAAAAATACCTTGTAACATACTAATATTATAAAGCAAAAATTTAAGCACCTAAAGTATATCTTCTAAGACCTAACGATATACTCTAGATGCTTTTGCATCATAACCCGGTGGCTATTTCTAATCGTAGATTACATCTACTATAAATATTGTTAAAACCTTTGTCATGTCTTTTACAACCTGTTCCGACTCTGGCAAATCATTTCCCTTGGCATCTTTTATAACTCTGATGACCGGTCGATCAACATATCCTTTATTCTGACTTACTACAACTGCTATCTCACCTTCATTTGTTTTAACCTTTGTTCCGGCAGGATACATTGCTACCATTTGCAATAGAAAATCTATATATGTATCATCAAGTTTTCCAACCGACATTGCCTTCATATATTCAACGGCTTCATGAATTTTAAACTGTTTAAAACCAATACCATTAATCAAGCTATCAAATGCATCACATACTGCTACAATTTTTATAGGATCACTAATTGACGCACTTCTGTTTTTAAATGGATATCCTGTTCCGTCATTTCTTTCGTGATGCATAAGTATTATATTCTTACTCAGTTCAGAAAGCCATTGTACATCTTTTACAGAATCATACCCATATATAACATGTTTATTAAATTCAACCTGTTCCTTTAAAGGAAGTTCAGTAATATCCTGATCTTCATATGGAACAACAATATATCTTAAACCAATATCGTGTAAAATACTTCCCTTTGCAATTTCAGATACAACATCTTTTTCATAACCAGCTTTTAATGCCATAACTGTTGAAAGGGCACAAACATTAAGTGAATGTGTATAAACATCACCCCTTGTCTGTTTTATATTTGAAACCTCAGTCATGATATCTTTTTCTTCAAGTACTTTATCTATGATTTCATCAGCTACTCCACATAACTCACTAATATCTGAAGAATTCTTATAAATATGCTTTTCAAGAACATCCTTTACAAGTTTTACACTTTCCTCTTTTACTACTTCTTCAATTAAGTCTTTCTGTTCTTTATTTTTTGTCTGAACCTCATAAACATATACTTCACTTATACCAAGTTCTTTTATCTTTTGTATATATTCAGATTTTAGTAGTGTTCCTGCAGAAATTAATTCATACCCACTATCTGTTAACAAATGTTTAGCAAGTATTTCTTTTCCTTTCAGTTCTGAAACTTTCACTTTTATCATAATTCTTCACCTTCTTCCCTATTATCTATTAAAATTCTTATTTCTTTATTTATTCTTTTCCAAGTGCCTTGTTAAGAGCTATTTGTTCCTCATCTCCTAGTGCCACAAAGGATTCTCCATTTATTATTTCCTTTATATAAGTATAGCAACCTTCTCTGCTATGCATAGAATTAATAACAAATCCTGTATTATCTTTGTTTAATAGAACAAGTGCAAAGCTAAGTTTTCCTCCCATTTCACTAAAAGCATCATATTTTACAATTCCCACTTTTTCAAATGTAATATGTAAATTATTCTGAATTTCCTCTATAGCCTTTGTCTTCTTTTTATCCTCAGTAATAAGATTTTCGATTTTCTCAAATCTATTTCTAAATTCTTCCTCTAAAGACTTTCCATCTTTACCACTCATAAATGATTCGTATCTTTTTGTAAGATTATTATTCTTTTTTGTAAGAATAACACAATATGCTAATGCAGCAATTACTAATACTAATAA
>JBGVOD010000032.1:0-18477 GCA_045126215.1 Lachnospiraceae bacterium
CGTACTATTTCTCTTTTTTAGTTCTATGCTGGACACCATTTTTTATTGGTCAGATTCTATTAAAAATCAAAGGAATGGCAACTGATCTTTACAAGTGGGAGTTTGCTATCGGCTATAGTATTTTCTATGCCTTTTTACTTAGCACTACTCCTTCTCCTATTGCTTTCACATATATACTTCCATTAACAAGTTTAATGGTTATATATAAAAATCGTAAATTTATGGTTAAATGTGGTATTCTCAATGCAATTATTGTAATAGGTGCAGGAATCTATCGATACAGCCTTGGTTTTAATAGCGCAGATGATTTGAAAAATTATCAGTTACAGTTATCTTGTATTATTCTATGTTATGTCTGCTATGTTATGTCCATTAAGCATTTAAATGAATCAGATGGTGCAATGACAGACAGTATCAAAGCTGATCTTGACAGAGTGGTTACTACTGTTGAACAGGTAAAAGATGCCAGCAATTCTATTGTAGATGGTGTTGCCGTAGTCCGTGAACTTGCTGTTGAGAACAAACATGGTGCAGATGTAGTTGTACTTGGAATGAATGAATTAACAAAAAACAATCATACTTTACAGGATCGTACTAATTCTTCTATAGACAAAACATCTGAAATCAGCAAACAGGTTAAAAATGTTTCAGATCTGATTGAAAAAATGGTTGAACTCACAAAAGAATCTTGTGACCATGCAAAGATAAGCTATTCTGAGCTTTCAGAAGTTATGGAAACAACTAATACAATGTCTACTCTTTCAAACGAAGTTGAAAATGTATTACGAGACTTTAAATCAGAATTTGAAATGGTTAAAAATCAAACAAATACAATTGAAAGTATTTCAAGTCAAACTGACCTTCTTGCATTAAATGCATCAATTGAAGCAGCAAGAGCAGGCGAAGCAGGACGTGGTTTTGCTGTTGTAGCTGAACAGATTCGTACATTAAGCACAGAGACTCAAACATCTTCCGGACAGATAAAACAGGCATTATGCAATTTGGATGAAACTTCTGCGAAGATGACTGCTTCTATTGAAGAAACATTAAAACTTATTCTTATAACTATTGATAAGGTAATTCAAATCAATAAAAGTGTTGGAAAGATAAATGACGATTCTGCCCAACTTGGTGAACATATTAATATTATTGATGAAGCTATGAAAGAAGTTGAAACATCAAATTCACAACTCCTCTCAAATATGAAAAGCGTTTCAAATATTGTGGGAACTATGACAGGATGCATCAATCACTCTGATACAACTACAAGAGCAATGTTAAGTAAATACGCTGAAACAGCATCAAACATCAATAACATCGAAACCGTTGTTGAAGGATTGCTTACAGAACTTGGTGTAGGTGGATTTATGGGCATACAGGACTTTAAACCAGGCATGAAAATATCTGTTACATTTAATAGTGATAAAGAAAATGCAACAGAATATCAGGGTGAACTCATTGAACGGAACGATAATAAACTTATTGCCCACTTTAAAAATTCTATTACTTTAATCGATAAGTCTTGTAAATTACAGGTTACTGTGGGAAATGTTATATATTGTTGGAAAAATGTAGATTTCACTACATATAAAAATGATAAAAATACTTTCCTGATTGAAGTGCATACACAACCAACCATCCATAACCGCCGTAAATACCAGCGTATGGATATATCAAACTTCTGTACAATCACTATAAATGAAACAAAAGAAATATTTGATGGAAGACTTGACAATATCAGTGCGAATGGATTTGCCATTATTACTACTAATCCATTCTTCGTTGGTTCAAATTGTATTGGAAAAGATATTACTATTGAAATAAAAGATTTCGATATTCCTGATCAAAATATATTACATGGTCGTATTATTCGTAGTTCCAACAATTCAGGTGCTTACATCGTAGGATGCCAGATGCCTGAAGACAACTACGCAATAATGCAGTATGTAGATAAACACATTGGTTAAAGCAAAAAATATGCCCTGCTAAAATAGCGGGGCATATTTTTAATAAAAACTTAACCTATTAGTCTTCCTTTATCAATTCTCCATATCTGGTCACACAGTAAATCTAAATCCTCTTTTGAATGCGATGCAATCAATACTATCTTTCCCTGCTCTTTTTGAGATTTAAGAAAATTTCTAAACCATTCTATTCCATCTTCATCAAGTCCATTAGTTGGTTCGTCCAAAATAAGTATGTCCGGTTTTTCCATAACAGCCTGTGCAATGGCAAGTCTTTGTCTCATTCCAAGACTATATTTTCCAACCTTTTTCTTATTTTTATAGTCAAGGCCAACAATATCCATTGCATTACATATATCTTCTTTTTTTGCTATCCCCTTTATTCCTGCAAGAAGCTTTAAATTTTCATACCCACTAGTATATGTAAAAAAGCCTGGTTCTTCTATTATTATTCCTGCATTTGGTAAAAAGTCTATATCTTTGCCAATTCGTTTACCACAAACTGTGATGGTTCCTGAAGTAGTTTTCATAAAACCACATATACATTTCATAAGCACGGTCTTTCCTGAACCATTTCTTCCACGAAGCCCATATATTTTGCCTTTTT
This sequence comes from Lachnospiraceae bacterium, assembly GCA_045126215.1. GTDB lineage: Bacteria > Bacillota > Clostridia > Lachnospirales > Lachnospiraceae > SVEL01. The sequence goes on from JBGVOD010000032.1 coordinate 2,572, forward strand.
CCATAGATATGCTTATATCATCGAGTATTTTAACATTTTTTATCTGAACAGATACCTTATCAACTATAATTTCCTGCATATATTTCCTCTTTTCATTCCAATATAAGATATAAAAATTATGACTAATATCAATATAACAAAGTATTCATAAGAATACCCCATACTCTTATAACTTTTATCTGCAAACTCATAAAAATGTCCACCTACTACTGCATTTGCAGATGGAAACACCCATTTCGCATCTATATTTATCGCTCTAAATGTCGCACCAACTCCCGTAATTACAAGGCATACAGCAAATGATAAATATCTTCTTGCATATATCTTTCCACACATCAGCAACATACTTAAAAGTATCATGCTAAGAAGGGATAATGTGAAAGTATATACCATTGCAGTCATTGGTGTCATCTGATTATAAATATCTCCTGATATAAGAGATGTTACATCCGAACCAGCTTTTTCAGGAAACTTAAGATAATACTGTGTAATTACCTCGCTCCATGTGTTTTTATATTCCAAATATCCAAAGCATGATATAAATGACGAAATAAAAAGGCATATTTGTATTGTAACACCACACATAACAGATAAAATAAATTGCGAAAAAATCCATTCTTTTTTACCCATTCTTGATATCGCCCACATATAGCTTCCTTTCATAATAGGAAAGTCTGCCATCATTACTAAATAAAAGATAGGTGTAACAAGTATTACAACATATGAATTACACAATGCAATATATGGTTCAAATATCTGCATATTGATATCCATATCTTTAGCATGTTCGCATAAAAATTGTCCAACAGATTCTCTCGCAAATATTATAAGTGCAATAAGTAATACAATTCTAGGATTAAACAACCAACGCTTATATTCGGCAAACGCCATTCTGACACTAGACACCATTAGCATTCACCTCCACAATCTGTCTGACATTGTAATCTAAACCTGTATATACCGATTGCCACAATCCATACTATCAAAACACTTAACAGTATCCACCATGTCTTAACATTCTGTCTCCAAAAGAACGTATACATTCCGGTATCCAAATACTCATTAACAAAATTATATATTGATTCATATTTTCCAGTTTCCCAATATGAACTTCTTATACTATTACATAATGATACCTGAACATACCCAATAAAAAATGGTAAACAAACACACAAATATATACTTGAACAAAATGATGCGACAATAAAGGCAATTGAACCACAGAAACTACCATAAAGAAACATTCCTGCAATTTGCAAAAAATATATTGAGTTCATACCAAACATATTATATATAGACGTTGTGCTACCATCAGCGTTTGTAAAGTACATCAACACATTCATTTCATACCTTTCTCCTTCTGATACATCAGGAAACAAAGTACAAACAAATATCAGAAGAATAACAGCCGAAATCACAAATGCTATTCCACTCATAATAAATGCTGCTGTAGCTTTCGATATAACACTGCAATTTTTTCCACATCTAAAAATATTATATCTTTTGACATTATTCTTCTTTTCCTGACATAAGCAACCCGTAAAACATAATGCTGATATTGCAGCCGCATACATCATAAGAGACGAATGTGTGAGAGTAACAAACACATTCTGTCTTGTAATCCCCATTTCATAATATTTTGAAGAATCAATATTAAATATCACACTAATAATATTATATGATTTTCCTGTATTGTCTGTATATATACCATATGTCATCATCAAAATTAATGAAAATATAATTGCTAACCAGAAACCTGCACTTGTTACTATTTTTTTTATCTCCTGTAAAGTACTTCTAAAAAACAAGACCATATATCTTACCTACTTAACTGTATTACCAGTTGTTTCCCCTGTATTTAAATCAACATATACATATGTAGTACTCTTGTCCGTTTCATTTTCAGCTGTAAATAACCAATATGGTACAGCCTCTAAATAATCTACATCTTTATCATAAAATAATCTATATTCTATAGATACTCCCTTTACCTTGAATACCGTTTGATTTGCAAGAAATTCTGATACCTTTGATACCGCACTTTCAAATGACACTATATCAATATATTTCTCTTTTTCTTCAACTTTTGAATATGTATTCATAATTCCTAAAAATACATCTACACTACCACTTTCAATCATAAATGCTTCTGCCATAATACCAGTTTCATTTCCCATCATCGATGACGTAGCTCTACCTGATCTAATAACTTTAAAATTAATATTGTCATATGAAAATGTTCTATCTGCATGATATACATATATATCCTCATCTGGTATCTTATATACATCAATTGACACAACACTATTTTTAATATTTACATCGCTATTATCTATAATAGTGATCTGATCAAAATACTCTTCTATCTCTTTTTTTGCTTCTTCAATACTTTTTTCGCCATCTAACAACTTGTATTTATCTGACAAATCATCAGTAGCACAGATATATGATTTCACATATGTAAAATCTTCATCTCCTATAAATGCATTGTGTGCATTCACATATTTTCCTATCTTTCCTTTTGTTGCATAAATACAATTCATATTTATTTCTACTTCTTTGAAGTTATCATAATCAGAATATATTAAAGGAGGGCACACGTCATAAATTGACAACCTTTCATAATCGTCCGCTACTATCTTTGCCTTATCTGTGTCTGATTCCGTCACATCATAAAAATATACATTTTCGAAAACAAAATCATTTCCTATAATTTTTTTCAATATTTCTACTAATTTAGAAATATTTTCCTTTGTTGGTGACACTTGACTTATTGTTTCAGGGTAAACATATAAAGAATGTATTTCATCAGTTTCTGGCACATTTATAGTTTTGCACTCAAAATTCAGATTGCTATACTGTTCAATATCTTTACCGGACAGATATTCTTCCGCTTCACTTCTTACTTTTGATATCTGAGTTTTATCCTTATTTTCAGTATTATCATCCCCTTCTTCTCCACATAAAACAAGTAGTAATACAAATATGGAAACTAATACAAAGCATATAAAAAATGATTTTGTTTTCTTTTTCATTTATCTCTCTCCTCTTTACTGTACAATCTTCATTTTACCACCATAATAAGTTACATAATTTTCATAAGTTAATTCAATTCCCAGAATAGCATATGGATTTGTAGATGTTGTTTGCACATTTGAAACTTTAAAATACTTCGTACCAACTGCTGTCATATAATTTGAAACATTATTAAGCATAATAATATCACAATTAGAACCGAAAAGTCTTACTGTACTATAACTTCCTGGTGTAACACTAGAAACAACCCAAGAATAGTTTTTTGTAGAAACATACATAGGTACATAACAATTTTTTGTTACATTTCCAGGATTATATGCTGATACATGCCAATCTTGATTATCATATGCAGCAAATGCATCAAAATTTAACCCCATAACACACACAACTACAGATAACAATACAACAAATTTTTTAATCTTTTTACACATACTTTTTCCTCCTAAAAAAATAATATCATTTTTACCGTTTTACTGTTTAAAACAAATTTTTTTACTAGTTTTAATTCACCTCCTTTTTTAGTTATATTAAAACACCCCTCTTATAAAGATAAGATTATCTCTCTATATATTATTTTTCTATATATTTTTTTCGTACTTTTTTGTACAATTTTCTATATTTTTATATAATTCTTTTCTCTTTTTTGATATAATTATTTTAAATAATTTTAAGGAGTAACTATGAGTAACTTATCTGTATACATTATTGAAGATGATAAAATGATCATTGAAAAATTCAAAGATAGTATAAAAGAAAAAGATGACATCATATTAATCGGCTATTCTAATGATGCTTCTGTTGCCACAAATGAAATATTATCCTTTAGACCCGATGTTGTAATTGCAGATCTTGAATTACATTTAGGAAAAGGAAGTGGTTTAGATGTATTATCAAATATATCATCTTCAGATTTATCGAAAAAACCTTATATAATGGTTACAACTAATAACTCAAGTCAAAAAACTTACGAATATGCGAGACAACTAGGTGCTGATTATATTTTGTACAAGCATCAGTCTGACTACTCAGAAGAATATGTTATATCATTTATTTTGCAATTAAAGGATATTATAAATTCTTCAAATATGTCTTTATCTGCTAATATAAAGTGTAATAACGACACAATAAAATATCAATCTGCTATACGTTCAAACATTATTCATAGTTTAAATTCACTTAATTTTTCAAATAAGCATAATGGATATACATATCTGATAGATGCAATTGAACTAATCATCCAAGGTGATTCAAACAATTATGAAGACATCTTGTCTCGAAAATATAAGAAAACAAAACAGGCAATAGTACATGATATGAAATATGCTATTGATTATGCGTGGAAAACAGCTAATCAAGATGACCTTTTTTCAATATATACCGCCAGAATATCTCGTTCTGACGGTACACCTACTGTTCTAGAATTTATTTACTTCTTTGCAAATAAATTCAAGAATTAACACCAAATTGATTTTATTTCGTAACTTTTTGTACAGGAGATAAACTATATGACATCCAAAATAATAACTTATATTTTTGATTTAATAGTTGCTTTTTATTCATTTCAAAAAATATTAGGCTATAAATGCACTATAAAAAATAAAGCTACATATATTTTCTTATCAGTTGCATTAGGTTTTCCAGCCTTTTTTCTGTATACAAAGATATCTATTCTTTGTACATTATTTCTGTACTTTTCTATCGTAATAGCATGTGCATTTATTTTTGGAGTATCATTTAAAATCAGCATAAAAGCCTCGATTTTTTCACTTTCATTTTCATATTGTTCACTATTTATCTTAACTTTAATTACTTCTCCAATGTGTGCTTTTATATTGAAATCTGGAAATACAGAAATAAAATACTATATTATAAGAACTATTCTTGGAATTTTACAGCTTACGTTAATATATTTATTTTTTAAAATTCAAAAATTCAAAAAAGGATTTTCGTTACTTGCAACTTCAAATGTATCGAGCAACGTAGGAATTATCATATGTTTTATTTTTTTTAATGACAACATCTTTTTTTTCAACAAAAAACATATCCAATCCTTATTTTATGGTTTTTATAATAACAGCATCCATAATATGTATAATTATATATCTTTGGTCAGTACAAATTCTTAAACATGCATATCTTAAGAAAGTTTTTGATAGAAATACACTTCAAACCAATCAGATAATTGATGACCAAAAAAAAATCATAGATTCGTATAGTATAGATAATGAAAGGTTATCCAGTATTATACATCAGGACAACAAAATGATTCCTGTTATGATTCTTTTTATAACTGACATAATAAATAATCTGAATCAACAGAATAATAATCAGGAATTTCTAAAAAGAACAGAAACGTTTCTTAAAGATTTAAAAGAATATGAAAAAAGCAGGAATTTATCTATTGTACCGCCTTCATATAATGATAACATCACTTTTAATTCTGGGATTTCAAAACTTGATACACTTCTTAAATATATGTATCTTCGTTCAAAAACAATGAGCACAACATTAGAAGTAACATTTGATGAAAATTTTCATAAAAATAATATTTCTGAAATATATAAAATAACTACAGATGAATTATGCTCAATTGTTGCAGATTTATTAGAAAACGGACTATATGCTACAAAACTTTCTAAAGATAAAAAAATATCCATTAATTTCAGTATAAATAATAACATCTTTATAATAAAAATATATGATACTGGTATTCCTTTTGCAGATAAAATCTTACTCAATTATGGTTTGTCACAGACTACTACTCATCCGGATACCGGTGGCAGCGGAATAGGTCTTATAAATATAACAACAATAATGCATAAATACCATGGTTCAATTTACATTCAGGATGACAATATATATACAAAAAGTATTTTTCTATGTTTTAACAACAAATGCGAATTATTAATTAATCATAACAAAAAAAGTATTAGTCGTTTTATATAACGACTAATACTTTTTAGAAAGATACATTACAATTTTTTTACTCTACTGTAAACTCAAATTCCAGATTATAGTCATCTTCATCAAGTACTAACTTATAATCTCCCGGCTCAAGCGAATCCTTTGCTTCGTTATAGTTAACATATAAATATGTTACATATAACATTGGTGAAACCTCTGTATAATAATCTGTCTCATATGTAAATTGATCTAGTTTAACATACTCGTTTCCATCCTTTTTATATATTACATGAGAATTATTTATATACAATACTTTATCAAACCAATTAAAAAATTCTATTACCAAAGTTTTATCTGTAACTGAAGTATACTGAATACCATATCCCAATTTGTCTGTATCTGTCATTCTCGGTTCCATATTATAACATGTATCAAATCTTGTTCTACCATACAGAAGTGAGTATCGACTAAAATTTCCTGGAATTCTACTTTCAAAACCAGGAGCACGTTTGATATGTACAGTACCATCTTCATTTTCTATAAAGGACACAACTAAGTAAAGATATCCATATCCCTCAACCGGAAGTTCATAAGTTTTTACATTACCTTCATCAAATATCTCATATTTAAAATCAAAGAAATCTTCAAGACGCATATCCATATCCTTTTCTCTAATCTCATACGCTTCTTCAATGGAAATACATTTTTCACTAGTAGATTCTCTATTTGTGTAATAATGTCCATAATCATTTACATCAACATCTTCACCATAAGAATAATAACAGCCAAATTTTTCAAAGCCACTTGATTGATTATATAATTCAAAGCCAGTACCAAGAAAAAGCATGTTTAACTCTTCATATGTCAAACTATTTAATTCTTCCATAGGATCATATTCTGAAGGTATATAATTAAAATCCACTAAATAATCTAGATGTTTCTGCTCAAGGAGATATCCAAAACCCGTCTCATATTCTATGTTGTTTGATAGTTTCTTTTCTTTAAAAACAGTACATAATAGTAATATTATTACTGCTGTCACAGTTAATATACCAAAAACAATAAAAATAATCCTTCTTTTCATAATTTCTCCAATAATTTACACATATTAATACTTTAAACTTTTCTTCAATTTAATTGTTCAGTTCACTTGGTACTATTCCTATTACATACAATTCTGGTGAATTATCGTATTTATTCCATACAGACGATGCAAAATTCAATACATTTCCCATACCCGTAGCCATAATTGTATAATTCTTTGATTCTGATAAAGTTACATTTGTTACTGCATGTTGGTATGTACCATGTACAGTAAAAATACTTGCGCCAGATCCAAATGTTACCGCAAAATCACACTTAAGACTAGTTGACACACTATCTACAATATTCATCGAAATACCAAGTCCTGTACTTGTATATTTTATATTTCCATTGTTAGGACCATAAGCTATTGTATTTCCATCATAGTACTGATGTCCCTGTACATTTGTAGTTTCAAATCCGTCAATTGTCATCGCTGTTTGCTCTGGCCTCATACCGATAACATCAAATGATTTTACTTTTGGAATTGATAACCATTCACATGTAAATATGGCTTTTTTATGAGATGCCTGCACCTGAGTCATTGTCATTGTAAGTTTTTTCATAGTTGTTTGAGCAGAATCTGAAGGTCTAGGTGAAATTCTCATTAACATAGGATTATTCTTATTAAACTTATCCTCAAATAATTTTGAAACCAACTCTTCATTTTTCAACACTCTATCTTTACACTCTATTTCACCATTTTCAAGTTCTGTATATGTACTCTCAACATATGTAGTTTCTGAACCCAATATGCAGTTTTCTAATGAATTTGATATCATATACTCATACTCTTCTGGATATAAATTGTTTATTTCACACTCGTCTAAATATTCGGCTAATTCATTATACTGCTCTTCTGTAAGTTTGAGTCCATACTCATTCTCATAATAATAATCCGCAGTTGCTGCATAGCCATTTATACATATAGCAGACAGACATACAATCAATATCATTAAAAATTCTAAACATAAACATATTTTTCTTATCATATTTTCCTCCGTACTTTAAATAATTTAAATTTATATGTATCTTTCTTGTTCAGTATATTACAACTCTAATTTAATTTTCTCTATAAATTATTTTCGTACTTTTTTGTACATAATATTTTTTTATGATAAGACCATTTTAACTTCTTACAAAATAAATAATTGCTATAAAAAATTATCCCTATATATTCTCAATCTGCCAATCAATCGTCTCTAATCCATTCGCATCAAGAAATTCATTTGTTTTACTAAAATGTTTGCATCCAAAGAATCCCTTATATGCTGACAAAGGACTTGGATGTGGTGCTTTAAGGAGCAAATGTTTTGGGTTAGTTATTACCTCTGCTTTTTTCGCAGCATATGAACCCCAAAGCAAATAGACTATTGGTCGGTCTTCTTCATTTAACGCTCTCATCACTGCATCTGTGAACTGTTCCCATCCAATATTTTTATGAGAGTTTGCCTCATGTGCTCTAACAGTCAATACAGCATTAAGCATCAACACTCCCTGATTAGCCCATTTAACAAGATATCCGTTGTTTGGAATATAGCAGCCTAAATCATCATGAAGCTCTTTATATATATTCTGCAATGATGGAGGAATTTCTACTCCCGGCTTTACGGAAAAGCTCAATCCATGTGCCTGATTTACATTGTGGTATGGATCTTGTCCTATTATTACCACCTTAACATCTTTCAGGGGTGTTAATTTAAAGGCACTGAATATTTCATCTGAAGGTGGAAATATAGGATACTTCTTATATTCATCCACAACTTTGTTATATAACTGTCTATAATATGGTTTCTTAAACTCACCTTCAAGTGGTTTTAACCAGTCATTATCTATTGCTGACATAATTCTCCTACATTCTTACAGAGATACCTTTATCTCTTAAGTATTTTTTCAAATCCATAATCTCAAGTTCTTTATAATGAAATAATGATGCTGCAAGTGCTGCATCTGCTTTTCCATCTGTAAGTGCATCATAGAAATGTTCCTTTGTACCGGCACCACCTGATGCAATTACAGGTATTCCGACTAATTCTGATATTTTTCTAGTCAGTTCAATATCATAGCCTTCCTTTGTACCATCACAATCCATACTGGTAAGCAATATTTCTCCTGCTCCAAGAGCATAAACCTTCTTTGCCCATTCTAATGCATCAATTCCAGTATCAAGTCTGCCGCCATTTTTATATATATTCCATCCTGTATTGTCACTACGTCTCTTTGCATCAATAGCAACTACAACACACTGACTGCCAAACTTGTCAGCAGCTCTTGCAACAAGTTCCGGGTCATTTATAGCAGCAGAATTAACAGCTACCTTATCTGCTCCTTCACGAAGTATTTCCTTAAAATCATCGACTGTTCTGATACCACCACCAACAGTAAATGGAATGAATACATTCTCAGCTACCTTTCTAACCATATCAACAACAGTCTTTCTACCATCACTTGAAGCAGTAATGTCAAGGAATACAAGCTCATCTGCACCTGCTTTGTCATATGCCTTTGCAACTTCTACAGGATTCCCTGCATCTCTTAAATTTACGAAATTTATACCTTTTACAACTCGATTGTTATTTACATCCAAACATGGAATAATTCTTTTTGTGTGCATCTTTGTTAATCCTCCTATAAAGCAGCAAAGTTTTTCAATATTTTAAGTCCAACGTCTCCACTCTTTTCAGGATGGAACTGACATGCAAAAATATTGTCTTTCTCAACAGATGCATGAATATTGGTACTATAATTTGTTTTTGCTTTTACAATACTTTCATCTTCTGCTTTTAAATAATACGAATGTACAAAATACACATATGAATTGTTGTTTATTCCCTCGAATAATCTTCCATTATTCATTAACTCCAGTGAATTCCAGCCAATATGAGGTATCTTTAAACCTTCTGCATCAGGTATTCTGATTATTCTGCCATCAAGTATACCTAATCCCGGAACACCTTTTGTTTCATCACTATCCTTAAATAATAGCTGTAATCCAAGACAAATACCAAGAAATGGTGTCTTCTTTTCGCAAACATCATTTATTGTCTTTACCAAATCATATTTATGAAGCTTCCCCATTGCATCACCAAAGCTTCCTACCCCAGGTAAAATGACCTTGTTTGCACTTAAAATTTCATCTCTGTCTCTTGAAATCTTTACATCCTCTCCCAAAAACTGTAATGCTTTTTCAACACTTTTCAGATTTCCTGCATCGTAATCTATTATAGCTATCATTTTATCAAATCCTTTCAAATCAAGCATTTAAGTACCTTAAATACATACCATTTAGTATAATATCACATTCTATACACATTGTCTATTTGTCTTATATTCCCACATAAAATAACAAATAAAAACATCAATAGATTAATTCATTCCGTTGATGTTTTTTATTTGTTATTTTATTCTTATGTGTCACTATAATGATATCTACAAGCTAATATATATACATTCTCATCATCAATCTTATATATTATTCTTTCTTTATCATTTATTCGTCTACTCCAAAATCCTGATAAATTTCCTGTTAGTGGCTCAGGCTTTCCAATGCCTTCATTTCCATTCCTACATATATCTTCTATCAAACTGTTGATCTTCTTCAATGTCTTTCTATCTTCTGTCTGCCAATAAATATAATCTTTCCATGCATTATCAGTAAATATTTTATTCATCCAAAGATACCTCTACAAGATTATGCACATCAAACTTACCACTTTCAAGCTGTGCCTTAGATTCTATCAGCCAATCATAATTTGCTTTATTTCCCATTATATAAACATTTTCAATTAAATTGTTATATGATTCCTCAGACAACATAACAACATTCTTATTATCTTTTCGTGTTACAATCATTGTTTCATAATCATCTGTAACTTTATCCATATATGTTTTCATATTGTCACGTAAGTTTGTATAATTAACAGCTAGCATAACAACACCTCCAAAAAAATGTACAGTTTTCTGTACATATATTTTACAGTACAGAAAACCGTACGTCAAGTATTTATATTATCTTATGTAATAAAACAAAAAATATTCTATCACTTATTTGTTCTCAGAGTTATTGTTTAATCTGGCATTCTTGGCAATTACTCTTACTTCAAATGCATATTCTTCTCTATCTTCAATATTGTTAAGATTTCTTGCATCACTCTCTGTCAATCCGTATACTCTTTCAAGCTCTATATCAATCCAACTAAGTACATATGCCATATCATCATAGCAATCAAAATCTCTTCCAACATTCTGATATTTATCAAAGGTCTTAACACCCTTTAAAAGTGCATCAAGCCCATTTTCGTAATCACCGATTACAACAAGATTTCGTCCAGTTTCATAATGTCTCATTACAAACATAACTGTCTCAAGCTGTGTGAAAAATGCTTCATCTTCTTTCTTTGCTTCAAGTCCGCTTATCTCACTGTATGCTTCACTATATTTTTTATCTACATAGTAATCTGTAGCATTTTTTACACAAGTATTATAATGGGTAAAATTACCACCAAATATCAGTATAACTATAAATAAAACCAAGAAAGAAAATGCAAAAATAAGAAATACCTTTGGTATTGGAATAATAACGTCTTCTTTCTTTTCCTTTACCTTTTTAGGCTTCTTTTCTTTTACTTTCTTTGGTTTCTTTGGCTTTGGTTCCTTTTTCTTTTTCTCTTTCTTCTTTTTCTTAGTATCTTCAAGGAGCTCTTCTTCGTCAATTTCTCCTCTATCCATCTGCTTTATGAGTTCTTCATTTTCATCATAACCATTTTCTTCTTCTGCAAGAGAAAAAATATCATCAAGACCTGATGCATCGCCTGTCTCTTCTTCATCTACCTTCTGTAATGTATCAAAAGATATTCCAAGTTCAGCCAAATCCGGCATACTATCAGGAATATCATCAGGTACAAGACCATTTGAGTAATCAGAATGCTCCTGATTTTCATCATCTTTACTATGTAAACCATCAACAGCTTCCATATCTTCTATTTCATCTGTTTCTTCTCTATCTTTTTTCTTCTTTCTTCCAAAAAGACTGAATTTTTTCTTCTTTTTCTTAGGTTTTTCATCTACCGCTTCGTCAATTTCTTCATTTCCTGAAGATAATATATTCATTAATCCCTGTATATCATCTTCCGGTGACAAGCTGTCATTTACAGATATTGCCTCATCTACAGATTCTTTTTCTCCTTCCGATTCATCTGACGGATTCATCATATTATCAATAGAAGCCATCAAATCCTCATCTAATTCTGGAGCAATAGACTCTTCATTTATATCTGGTGCAGGTTCTTCTATTTCTTCAAATGTATCTGACACAGATGTATCCATTTCATCAGACAAAACATCTATTGTATCTTCTTCTAAAGAAATGTTTTCTTCTTGAGTATCATCTGTAAGCGCCGCATTATCTGATGTGCTTTCATCTTCTATATCTGTAACCACTGCACTTTCCAGTGTACTTTCAGCTGTTGTATCTGTAGACACTATATTTTCTGGTGTACTTTCAGGTGTTATATCTGTAAACACTGTATTATCTGGCATCTCATTTTCTGAAAATATTTCTGAAATATCAAAATCTTTTTCTTTATCAATATCTAATGATTTTTCAAGGCTATTAATCTCTTCATCAAAATCGAAGTCTTCTTCAGCATCAAAATCACCAGAATCTAATTCAGTATCTATTTCATTATCATCACTATTATCACCTGATACAGATCTTAAAAGTCTGTCAAGGTAGTCTTCATCTGAATTAAGATTCTCATTTCCCATGTGATTTTCTCCTTTCCTGTATTTTCTTATCTATACTCCTCAATAAACTCTCGTCCACTCATTGAAAATGTATATGTCTTGTCTGCAATCTCAGGTGTAACCATTGCAAACTTTTCGTTTATTCTTATCATCTTTGACTTGTTATTAATCATGACAATCTTTTCAAATGGCCATCTGATTACTGTTGGTGTCTCAAATCCCACACTAATCTCAAGCACTAAAAGATTTTTATTCATTGTTCCTGTGAGCCACTTCTGATACAATTCCCATTTATCCAAATATCCATTTTCCTGATAACTTAATCCTGTGAATGTATTTGCCTCCATAACGGCATCACATTTCTCACACACTGGAATATTTGATAAAATAAATGATTTGTCGAATTCATTATTTTCAAAACAGCTTTTTAATCTTTTGTAAAGCTTTTCATATTGTTCTCTACCATCTATTACTGTTTCATTGCATCCCCCACTACACTCTAGTCTTGTAATATCACCACAAGGAAGAACCAGCCTGTCTTCTCTTATATCAGAATATTTGAGAATACTGTTTGTACAGGTCGAAACAACGAAATAATTCTTTCCATCAAGCATTTTTGCAAGCTTGTTTAATGACAAGAGAGCATTATTAATCACATTATTATTACCATTTGTAAGTTCATGATAATAAATTGCATGTTCTGCAAAAGTACTCTCAATGCTACCAAGGCCAGAAATCTCATCTTCAAATTTATTATAAATCTCATTTTCCTTAATAACATCTATTATATCGGGATCAAATTCTTTTCCAATTCCCACAAGTACCATTTCTGCATCTGTAAACATACTATTTGTTTCATTTATTGAAATATTCATAATGTCTCCAATCATATATATTTTAACATAGTTATAGCAAAAAGCACATAAACGCACTTTTTGCTATATATTATACATTATTTATGCTAACAATTCATCAATAATCTTTACAAGATTTCCTATATCCGGTTTTGAAAGCTGTGCATCTGCTCCAAGAGCAACACCCTTTGCTTTCATCTCATCATTTACAAGTGATGAGAATATGACAACTGGTATCTCTTTTAGTACATCATCTGTCTTGATAAGCTTTGTAAGTCTATGTCCATCCATAAGAGGCATCTCAATATCAGTGATAACACATTTTACTTTATCATGTACATTGCCTTTTTCTTTGAATTCATTAAGCTTATCCCATGCTTCTTGTCCATTGCTGGTAACAATAATGTTAGTATATTGTGCTTTTGAAAGACTTTCTACGATAAGCTTGCTAAGCAATGCAGAATCCTCAGCAATAAGTATTGGCTCTTCCCTCTTTGATCTTGTTCCAAGTCTTTCAATCTCAGATACCTTTAATCCCGTTTCTGGACTGATATCTGTCACTATCTTTTCAAAATCAAGGATAATAATTAATTTTCCATCAACCTTAATAATACCTGTTGCAAGTCCCTGATTATTTGAACTAAGTGTTGCATCAGGTTTTATAATGTCTGCCCAGGATACACGATGTATACCAAGTACTGAATGAACATGAAATGCTATATTAAGCATATTAAAGTTCGTAATAATAAGCATATCCGTCGGCTTAACTGGTGTATCTAACATACCAAGCTGTCTTTCCAGATTGATAGCTGTAATTATTGTATCTCTCGGCATAAATATACCTTCAATACTTCTGTGTGAATTTGGAACCGGAGTAATTGGCTGGTAGCTAATAATTTCACGTACTTTCGCTACATTTATACCATAGTGGTTATTTCCAACTGTGAATTCAAGTATCTCCAATTCATTTGTACCATTCTCAAGTAAAATGTTTGTTTCCATAGAAGCCTCCTAATATATATTTTATTGTCCTTTACGTTTTATATAGTTATATAATACCATAAAATTCAAACAATTTCACTATTTTTCTATAATAATCGTTTCGTTTTTTTCACCTTTACTTATCTCAAGCTTAATAGTTGAAACAGAACTTATACTACTATTGCTAACCTCATATACTAGTACAAGCTCCTTGCTAGAGGATGCAGCTATTGTACTATTGTATGTATTAAGTGCATTATCCAACAATGTAGTCTGGCAGTTTGCTTTTACCGTACCATTAAATATGCCTTTAAATTTGTATCCTTCACTTAAGAAATCAATATTTATGTCCTCTGAGGTTGTATTAGCAACATTGAATTTCAAAACAATCAAGCTGCTTCCGTTCACAGCCTTCATAATAAATGCTGCATCAGAAGTTTCAGGATACGAAGTACACACCAAATAGCTGTTGTATGTAATATCTATACCTGGAATCTGAACTATAGAATTAATATCTGTATTTACATTAATTACAGTCGTCTCTTCTTCCTGTGATGACCCACCATTTGAACCTGATGTTTCAGTCTGATTCGTCACATTTTCATCTTCTGAATGCCATACAGTTGTCGACTCAGTTTCAATTTCAACATCTTTTAACTTTAATATGTAATTTTTATCATGGTTGATAACTGAATTAACCATATATGCGATATATACACCTTCATCCTCTTCTGGTATATCTACACTTTCACATCCAAACATACATACAAAAGATATGGCTATAGTAATCAAAATAAAAAGTAATCTGTTTTTCTTCATAATCACATTCCCAGTTCAAATTAATATCTGTTTAAATTTTACCATTTTTTTCGTTAATCTTCAAGTTTTTTTGACATCTAAACAAAAGTTTTATTCCATTTCATGATGGCTTTTAAGCCCAATTATAAAACACTTCTGTCACTGTCAACAGTAAAGTAAAACTGTACTCTTTCACTATTTTCTGTATTATTTATTTCATCATTATAGTTAACAACTCCATATTCCTGAGACAATCTCTCCATAATAGCCTTCACAATAGATAATCCAATTCCACTTCCACCGTATTCCCTTGTTCTTGCCTTATCTACTTTGTAGAATTTGTCCCATATTTTCTCAATATCACCATCAGGAATATTTTTTCCGGTATTTGTAACACTTATTTTTACTCTCTTGTCATTATCGATTCTTTCAAAATCAATGTATATTATCCTCTCAAAATCAATATGATTTACCGCATTACTAATATAATTAGATATTACCTCTG
>JBGVOD010000033.1:0-21173 GCA_045126215.1 Lachnospiraceae bacterium
CTTTTTAACAGGTATATCATTTTTTGGAACTTTATTAAATAGTGTAGAGAAAAATATAAAAAGGTTTCCTTTTATAGCAAGTTCGTATCCTTTGTCAAAGTGACGGCAAATTTCATCAATATTATCAAGACACGATGATAAACTATCATAATATTCACAGTTTTCCCTGTTTAGAATGCTTTGCAATTGAATCAATCGTTTAATCATAGGAGAAAAATAATTATCAAAACATACATCATTATGTTTTGATTCTAATAAATCCATAGAAAAAATCATATTTTCATATTCCATTACATTAATACTATCCTGTTCAATAGAATGCAACTGACCGGGAAGGATAAGCACAATATCGTTTTCTTTTACTTCATAGTAGTCTAAATCTATAGAAATCAAGCCTTTTCCTTTCTTGATATAAATTATTTCAAATTCATTATGCCAATGATTGGGAACGCATGTAAAATCAATAGGGATAGAACAAACATATGTTACATATGGAAATGTATTGTTTCCATGAGTTTTGTTTTCTTTATAGTTTTCATATTCAAGTATATTCATAATATTCTCCTAAACATTCAAGAACTCTTCAAAAAATCTAATAGTATTATATTATAATGTGTGTTATAATTGCAAGATAGTTAAACTATTTTCATATAAACAATATATAAATTAATGCAAAACTAGTATGGAGGGTTACAATGTCAAACGAAGTTTGGTGGAAAAATGCTGTCATTTATCAAATATATCCAAGGAGTTTCATGGATAGTGATGGTGATGGTATTGGAGATATAGAAGGAATTATTGAGAGACTTGATTATCTTGAATGGTTAGGTATTGATGCAATTTGGATATGTCCCGTATATAAATCTCCAAATGATGATAATGGATATGATATATCAGATTATATGTCTATAATGGATGAGTTTGGTGATATGAATGATATGGATAGACTTATTAGTGAGGCTAAGAAAAGAAATATCCGTATAATTATGGATATGGTATTTAATCATACATCAGATGAACATGAGTGGTTTATTGAGGCAAAAAAATCTAAAGAAAATGAGTACAGAGACTATTATATCTGGAGAGATCCTGTTGATGGAAAAGAGCCAAATGATTTGAAGTCTGTATTCAGTGGAAGTGCATGGCAGTTAGATGAAGTAACAGGTCAGTATTATCTTCATATTTTTAGCAAAAAACAGCCAGATTTAAACTGGGAAAATGAAAAGGTAAGAGAAAATATATCTGAAGTGGTTAGATTTTGGCTTGATAAAGGTGTGTCAGGATTCAGACTTGATATGATTGAATTATTAGGAAAGAAACCTGATGAAAAAATTACTGCTAATGGACCAAAGCTTCATGAATATATCAAAGAACTTTATACTAAAGGGTTCAACGCAAATAATGATGGTGAAGAGATTGTCACCATTGGTGAGTGCTGGGCTGCCGATACAGAAGTTGCACTGAAATATACAAAACCTGAAAATAAAGAATTATCTATGGTTTTTCAGTTTGAACATAGTGCGCTTGATCAAGTTCCAGGTAAAGATAAATGGGATTTGAAAAAAATGGAACTTATAGATTTGAAAGAGGTATTTGAAAAGTGGCAGACAGAATATGATGAAGGTTGGAATACATTGTTCTGGAGTAATCACGATTTACCAAGAATTGTATCACGTTTTGGTAATGATAAAAAATATAGAGTTGAAAGTGCAAAGATGCTTGCTACACTTTTATATGGTATGAAGGGAACACCATTTATCTATCAGGGCGAAGAGATAGGTATGACTAATGTGAAATTTGATGATATTTCTGATTATAGAGATGTAGAAACAAAGAATATGTACAATGAAAGAATTGAACAAGGATATTCTAAAGAAGAAGTAATGAAATCCATTTATGCAAAAGGTAGGGATAATGCCAGAACACCTATGCAGTGGAGCGATTCTATCAATGCTGGTTTCTCTTTTGGTAATCCATGGATTGCTGTAAATCCCAATTATAAAGAGATTAATGTGGAAAAAGCAGAGATGGATGAGAATTCAGTATTGCATTTTTATAAAAACTTGATTAAAATAAGAAAGAATAGTCTTTGCATCAGGAAGGGTAATTATAAGTCTGTTTTGATGCAAAACGAGAATGTTTTTGCGTATACCCGCGAGTACTGCGGTGAAACGATATTAGTTTTATGTAACTTCAGCGATGGAGAAATAGCAGTTGAGTTGCCTGAGTTTAGTATGAAGAAGATGATTATTTCAAATTATCCGCTCGGTGAAATATCATTATCAGATGTAAAACTCAGACCATATGAGGCTATTATGTGTGAAATTTGATAGAATTGTACAAAAAAACAATAATATCATACAAGAATGCTACAACATATGATAATATAATGCTATTCGTATGAAGAACATATAGCTAAATTATAACCACATTTTTTTTAGGAGGTAACTATGTTACAGGAATTTTGCAACAAGAAGTACGGAAAAGCTATTAGCGATTGTTCAAATGAAGAGATTTATGTTGCTCTTTTAGAAATGACAAAAGAAATGGCTAATGGTAAGGTTAGCAATGATGGAAAGAAGAAAGTATATTACATTTCTGCTGAATTCTTAATTGGTAAGCTTTTATCAAATAACCTCATTAACCTTGGAATCTTTGGTGACATCAAGAAAGAATTAGAAGAAAACGGAAAGAGCATCTATGATATAGAAGAAATCGAGCCAGAACCATCTTTAGGTAATGGTGGTCTTGGTAGACTTGCAGCTTGTTTCATTGATTCTATGGCAAGCCTTGGCCTTAACGGTGATGGTATCGGACTTAACTATCATTTAGGCTTATTCAAACAGGTATTTGCAGATCGTAAGCAGAAAGAAACTCCAAATCCATGGATTGAAGAAAACAGCTGGCTTACAAAAACTGATACAACATATGAAGTTGAGTTTGGTGATTGCAAGGTAACATCAAGACTTTATGATATTGCTGTAACAGGTTATGAAAACAGAACAAACAAATTACATTTATTTGATGTTGAATCAGTAGATGAGACAATTGTAAAGGGTGATTCAATCAACTTTGATAAAGAAGATATTGAAAAGAACCTTACACTATTCTTATATCCAGATGATAGTGATGAAGCTGGTTTGCTTCTTAGAATTTATCAGCAATATTTCATGGTAAGTAATGGTGCAAGACTTATCCTTGCAGAAGCTAAGTCAAAGGGATCTAATCTTCATGATTTATATGAGTATGCTGCAATTCAGATTAATGATACACATCCATCAATGGTTATTCCAGAACTTATCAGATTATTAACAGCTGAAGGAATCGATCAGGATGAAGCTATCGAAATCGTATCTAAGACTTGTGCATATACAAACCACACAATTTTAGCAGAAGCTCTTGAAAAATGGCCAATTTCATATCTTGAAAAGGTTGTTCCACAGTTGGTTCCAATTATCAAGGTGTTAGATGAAAAGGTTAGAGACAAATTTGATGATGAGTCGGTTTATATCATTGATGATACAGACAGAGTTCATATGGCACATATGGATATCCACTATGGCTACAGTGTAAATGGTGTTGCATACCTTCACACAGAAATTCTTAAGAATTCAGAACTTAATAATTTCTACAAGATTTATCCAGAAAAATTCAACAATAAGACAAATGGTATTACATTCAGAAGATGGTTATTACATTGTAATGAAGGTCTTTCTGCTTACATTGAAAGTCTTATCGGAGACGGATTCAAGAAGGATGCTACAGAACTTAAGAAGTTAGAACAGTTCAAAGATGATGAAACAGTTCTTAATAAACTTTTTGAAATCAAGAAAGAAAATAAGATAATCTTCAAAGATTATATTAAGGCTACACAGAATATTGATATTGATGAGAACTCTATCTTTGATATTCAGGTTAAGAGACTTCATGAGTACAAGAGACAGCAGATGAACGTATTATACGTTATCTACAAGTATCTTGAAATCAAGAAGGGTAATAAGCCAACTACACCAATCACAGTTATTTTTGGTGCTAAAGCAGCTCCTGCATATATTATTGCGAAGGATATTATCCATACAATTTTATGTTTACAGGAAATTATTAACAAAGATCCAGAAGTTAGCCCATACTTAAAGGTTGTTATGGTAGAAAACTACTGTGTTTCTAAGGCTGCAAAGCTTATTCCAGCTTGTGATATTTCTGAACAGATTTCGCTTGCTTCTAAAGAAGCATCAGGTACAGGTAACATGAAGTTTATGCTTAATGGTGCTGTTACACTTGGTACAATGGACGGCGCAAATGTTGAAATCGCTGAATTAGTTGGAAAAGAAAATATCTATACATTTGGTGAAAGCTCAGAACAGGTTATTGAACATTATGCTAAGGCTGATTATGTATCAAATGACTTCTACTCAAAAGATGCTATGATCAAAGAGTTAGTTGACTTCATCGTATGTGATGATATGTTAGCAGTTGGTGATAAGGAAATGCTTTCAAGACTTCACAATGAACTTATCGTAAAAGACTGGTTTATGACATTACTTGATGTTAAGGATTACATCAAGACAAAAGAAGTTGCATTAAAGGATTACGAGGATAAGAAGGCTTGGTCTAGAAAAGCTCTTATGAATATTGCAAATGCAGGTTTCTTCTCATCAGATAGAACAATTGAAGAATATAACAGAGATATCTGGAAGTTAAACTAATTTTTAGTATTCTATAATTTTTGCAAACTATCCTGCCAGAGATATTTATTTGTAAATATCTCTAGCAGGATTTTTTGGTTAGATGTGCTGTAAGTTTTTGCAAATTTATTCTGACATATTGTATTAAGTATATAGGGATTTGTGACTCTTATATGCGGAAAATCGGAGCAAAGGACTATATACTAATACAATATGTCGGATTTATTAGATTTGCAAAAAATATCTTGAAAAATTGATATGTTTATTATATAATTTATACTAATCTAAAAAAATTGATATAATAGTTTATGTATCAAAAATACACATTAATTAAATGCATATGTCTATAATATAAACATATGCATTTAAAATGATTGAACACAGAATTTATATATAGAAAATGGTGAATTTATGTACAGATTATTAGTGGTAGATCCAGATAAAAATAGCAGAGAAAGTATAGGAAATATTATTGATGATTTAGGATACGATATTGCAGTTACAAAGGTATCAGATATTAATGCAGCACTTGAGTTTGCAACACTCAATTGCGTTGATGTTGTATTGACAGAGCTTGATATACAGGATGGTGAAGATGAAGGATTCACTCTTGTTGAACAGATAAAGACAATAAATAAAGATTTAAAATTTGTTTTTATGAGTAGCAAAGATGATTTTTCGGCAGTAAAAAAGGCAATGAAGATGGGAGCGATTGACTATCTGCATAAGCCATATGAAAAGGAAGAACTGATAGAAGCTGTAGAAAGCGCTATCGATAAATGCGAAGAGAATAAGATAATTAATGAACAGTCTGAAATGAATAAAGAATTTATATCAGAACATGTGATTTTTAGTCTTATATATGGTAAGAAGATTAGCGAGATATATGTAGAGGGAGAAGAAAAAATTGAACGTGCTGATTATGATAAATATAAACAATTAATATTAATAGAATTTGACGAAGAGTTCTTTAATAAAGTAAATGAAAAATTTATCAGTGAAATTGAAAATTTATTAAGTACAAATGGTATTGTTGCAAAATATTGTAACCTTAATGCTCATCAGTCAGTCTTGCTTTTAGATGAGGTATATACATCTGAAAAGACTGATGAAGAACTGATAAATGATTGTGAGCTAATAAGAAATAAGATTTCTGTAAGATATTGTAAGAAATGTTTTCTGGCTATTTCTTCAAAAATAGAAAAATGTGATAATCTTTCAATTGCTATGGAAGAAGCAGAAGAACTTATGGAAAATAAGTTTTATGAAAGTGATAGTAAAGTTTTTTATAAAACAAAGACAGAAGAGTCGCCAATATTTGTTCCTTCTGATGATGATTCTATTGTTAAAAGAATTAAACAGGACATTAAACTTAAAGATATTGATAATATGAAATCAGATTTTGAAATGCTATGGGAACGCTATGGAAATAGAAAGAATTTATCACAGCTCTATATTAAATTTATTTTTTCAAGTATTTTAAAAAGCTTTTATGAAGTATTGCCTGATGTAAATGAAGTGGATTTGAATAATGAAATTGACAAATTATATAGAGCAGTTGATTTGAGAGCTGTAAAGGAAATAATGAATATAAATATTCAGAGGATGGAAGAAAACTTTAATGGCAACAACCAAGTAGTCCATAGAGAAGTTGAGCATATTAAACAATATATATACAACAATTATAAAGAAGAAATAGGCGTTGAACAGCTGGCTGAAATGGTTTATATGGCACCAAGCTATTTGAGCTGCGTATTTAAAAAAGAGACAGGACAGAATCTTAGTAAATTTATTAAGTCTGTAAGAATGGAAAAGGCAAAAGATCTGCTTGAAAATTCACATATGAAGATTGTAAATATAAGTGCAGAAGTAGGCTATCCAAATACTTCGTATTTTTGTCAGAGTTTTAGAGAATACTTTGGGGTAAGTCCTCAAAAATTCAGAACAAATGGAAATAAATAATTTGGTCAACAATTTTTCCTTTTTTTAGACATGTATTATTCAAAATTACCTATAAAATATGGAAAATCAATGTATGAAATTAAGGTTTTTTGTGAAAAATATATAACTCTTTAAAAAAACAACATATTTCTAATATTTATGATATATACATAAATGTTGCAAGAACATATAATCTAAAGAGTAAAAACAATCGACAGATGATTGATTGAATATAGGAGGAAAAATTATGAGATCAAGAAAATTGACTGCACTTTTAATGACAACAGCATTATGTGCAACAGCACTTTTTGGTTGTGGCGATTCAGATGAAAAGACAACAACAAGTGCAAATAACGGCTCACAGGCTGCAGAAGATGAAGAAAAGACATTAACACTTACTGTTTGGTCACCAGAAAACGAACAGAAGGAAGAAAATGGTAAGTGGTTACAGACAATGTGTGAAAAGTTCAACACAGAACATCCAAAGTGGAATATCACATTTAAGTATGAAACATGTTCAGAAGGTGATGCAGGTACAAAGGTTTCTGCAGATCCAACAGCAGCAGCTGATGTTTACATGTTCGCTAATGACCAGTTAACAACATTGATTAACTGTGGTGGTATCGCTAGACTTGGCGGGGACACAGAAACATATGTAAAGAATACAAACTCAGATACAATCGTTGATTCTGTATCAGTTGATGGTGCTGTATACGGTATTCCTTTTACAACAAACATTTGGTTTATGTACTATGACAAGACAGTTTTCTCAGAAGATGATGTTAAGAATTTAGATACAATGCTTGAAAAAGGAAAGGTTGCTTTCCCACTTGAGAACTCTTGGTACATTCAGTCATTTTTCCTTGCAACAGGATGTACAATTGGACCAGACTCTGACCCAGGTTTTGATTTAGCAAATGAAGGCGGTTATGAAGCTGGTGAATATATGATTGGTCTTGTTAACAACCCTAACTTTATGGTAGGTGAAGGTGTTGCATTGCTTCAGGACGGACAGGCAGCAGCTGTTTTCTCAGGTTCATGGGATTTAAACAGTGCTAAAGAATTCCTTGGTGATAACCTTGGTGTAGCAGCTATTCCTACAATCAACACAACAAATGGTGATGGACAGTTAAGAGCATTCGCTGGTTCAAAGGCAATCGGTGTTAACCCTAACTGTAAGGAACAGAAAGTTGCTGTAGAACTTGCTAAGTTCTTAGCTTCAGAAGATGCTCAGAAGGCTCATTATGAATTAAATGGTGTTGTTCCATGTAACACAGCTTTACTTGAAGATCCAGTTATCTCAAGTGATCCAATATTTATCGCTCAGAATGAATCATTTGATAAGGCTTCAATTCTTCAGCAGACATACTTAGGAGATGCTACATGGTGGGATGCTTCAAAAGCACTTACACAGTCAATCATTTCTAAAGACACAACATCTGCAAACATCAAAGAGCAGGTACAGGCTTTACAGGATCTTTTAACAGAAAAGTTAGAAGCAGCTATGAGTGCTGAATAATATTCGGTATTAGAATATTAAATATAAAAACAAACTCCATGGTGTGATTATCACACCATGGAGAAATTTTCTACGGAGGTAGTGTTGTGAAAAAGAAAACAAAGGCGCTTAATGCTCCAAAGGAATTTAACAATGATTACACAGCAACTAAAGCCATTGTGAAAGGTGATATATTCACAAAACTTTCAATGGTAATTATGGGTATTGGTAGTATTGTTAGAAAACAGTTTATTAAAGGTTTAATATTTTTAGCAGGTGAGATAGCATTTATATGGTTCCTTGTTCAATATGGAATTCATAATATGTCTTTACTTGGAACTCTTGGTGACACTCCAACCCAGGAAGTTTGGAACGATGATTTGGGAGTATTTGAATATGTACAGGGTGATAAATCACAATTAATTTTACTTTACGGCATTGCGTCTGTACTTGTTTGTGTTGTCTTCTTCGTTTTTTGGAGAGCAAACTTAAAGTGTGCATATAAAGCAGAAGTGCTTGCAAAAAAAGGCAAACATGTAAACTCTTTCTTAGATGATATTAAGAGTTTATTTGATGGTGAGCTTCATAGATTACTTCTTGCATTTCCTGTTACAGGTGTACTTGTATTTACTATTTTGCCACTTATTTATATGATTAGTATGGCGTTTACTAATTATTCTAAGATTGGTAAACATGAAGAACTTTTTGACTGGGTTGGTTTAGCTAACTTTGGTGAGGTTCTTAGTTTGGAAGGATCAGTAGGTAAAGAATTCTGGTCTGTATTAGGATGGACATTAATTTGGGCAGTATTAGCCACATTTTTAAATTACATCTTTGGTATGATACTTGCTATTATAATAAATAGAAAAGGAACTAGATTAAAAGCATTTTGGAGATTTATCTTCATTTTGTCAATTGCTATACCACAGTTCGTATCATTACTTATTATCAGAACACTTCTTAAGATTGATGGTCCAATCAACTTAATGTTAATGGATCAGGGAGTAATTGATAATGCATTGCCATTTTTAACAGATGCAACGTGGGCAAGAGTTGTGGTTGTAGTTGTTAACCTTTGGGTTGGTATTCCATACACAATGCTTCAGGTTACAGGTATTTTACAGAATATTCCAGCAGACCTTTACGAAGCAGCAAAGGTTGATGGTGCAAATGCTGTAACAACATTCTTCAAGATTACATTACCATATATGTTATTCGTAACGGGACCATATCTTGTTACAACATTTACAGGAAATGTAAACAACTTTAACGTAATTTACTTATTAACAGGTGGTGCTCCTACACCAGTAGGTAACACATCAGGTAAGACAGACTTACTTGTAACTTGGTTATATAAGTTGACTATCGATCAACGTCAGTACAATATTGGTGCGGTTATCGGTATCTTTACTTTCGTTGTCCTTTCTATTGTTTCAATTTTAACATATAGAAATACAGCATCATATAAGGACGAGGAGGGATTCCAGTAAAATGAGTAAAAGAAGATCAGGCGGTGTAGAATATACATCTGCAAAAGTAAAACGTACAGTGTTAAATGTAATAACACATATTTTCTTATCAATTTTAGCTATTATTTGGGTTTCTCCTGTTGCTTGGGTTGTTATTACAAGTTTCAGAGCTGAAAAAGGTCAGTATCCAAGAAAGCTTATTCCAGATAAGTTTACAATTGATAACTATACAAAACTTTTCACAGACACATCAGGTCTTAACTTTCCTCAAATGTTTATGAATACATTGATTATTGCTGTAATTGTTTGTATAATTTCATCGTTCTTTGTGCTGGCAGTAGCTTACTCTATGTCAAGACTTAGATTCAAAGTTAGAAGACCAATTATGAATATTTGTATGATTCTTGGTCTGTTCCCAGGATTTATGTCTATGGTAGCTGTTTACTACATCTTAAAAGCTGTAGGTTTAACAGAAGGTAATATGGTAAGAGTTGCTCTTATCCTTGTATACTCCGGTGGTGCTGGTATGGGATTCTATATTGCAAAAGGTTTCTTTGATACTATTTCAAAGTCACTTGATGAAGCTGCTTGTATTGATGGTGCTACAAAGTTCCAGGTGTTTACAAAGATTATTATGCCACTTTCAAAGCCAATCATCGTTTATACAGTACTTACATCGTTTATGGGTCCTTGGCTTGATTTCATCTTCTCAAAGGTTATTTGCGGTGTTCAGTCAAAGCAGTATACGGTAGCCATTGGTTTGTGGAACATGCTTGAAAAGGAATATATTGTACAGTGGTTCAACAGTTTCTGTGCTGGTGCTGTATTGATTTCTATTCCAATAGCTACTATCTTCATTTTAATGCAGAAGTTCTATCAGGATGGTATGTCAGGTGCTGTTAAGGGTTAATCTTAGCAATTTATAATTGATAATTAAATTTAAAGGGAATGTTTTACAACATTCCCTTATGTTTTACTTTATAAGAGATTTCTTTTTATAAAGTGAAACATACTCTTTTTTCTGAAATAGAAAAATAACTTGCATTTATGCAAATTTTGCTTTTTCGGATTTTAGTTTTATAGGAGAATTTTAATATGAGAAAAATTTTTAAGAAAATAATTTCTGTTTCATTATTTAGTGTTATCACAATATCAACCTTATTTGGTTGTAATAGTGGAAGTGAAGAAGAAACAACCCCTGGTGTAAATGTTGCTGATATGACACCGGAAGAATATTATAAAACAAGTGAATGGGCATCAGTTGAGTATGAATATGCAAAAGAAGACCATTATAGAAACTATTATGAAGTATTTGTATATTCATTTGCAGATAGTGATGGTGATGGTATTGGTGATTTTAAAGGATTAACATCAAAACTTGACTATATTCAGGATATGGGATTCAATGGAATCTGGTTAATGCCTATAATGCAGTCAACTACATATCACAAATATGATGTTGTAAATTATATGTCTATTGATTCTGAATATGGAACAATGGAAGATTTTATTGATTTTATTGATGCTTGTCATGAAAGAAATATTAATGTCATTATTGATTTAGTATTTAATCATACATCTTCAAAACATGAATGGTTTACAACTGCCGTGGATTATTATAAATCATTAGGCGATGATGAAGAGCCTGATTTTGAAGAATGTCCTTATGCCAATTATTATAATTTTAAGAAAAATGATACTGTAAATAATTTTAATACACATACAAAAATAAGTGGTACAAAATGGTGCTATGAATCTGTATTCTGGAGTGAAATGCCAGATTTAAATCTTGATAATGAGGCTGTAAGAGCTGAGATTGAAAAGGTAGTTCAATATTGGATTAATCTTGGAGTTGATGGATTCAGACTTGATGCTGCAAAAGAATATACTTCAGGTTCTGTTGTAAAAAATGTTGAAGTTCTTAACTGGTTTGAAACATATGTACAGAGTGTAAAACCAGATGCATATATTGTTGCAGAAGTGTGGGATTCTTATGATAATATTAAGAAATACTATGAGAGTGGTATTGAGAGTATTTTTGATTATGCATTTGGAAATGCAGGTGGAAATCTTATAAAAGACATTAATACTCAAAAAGGTAAAAAACTTGCTAAAGATATTGAGAGCTGCGAAGCAGGATATTATGAAATGAATGCAAATATGGTAAATGCACCATTTTTAAGCAATCACGATACAGGTCGTATTTCTGGTTTTGTAAGTAGAAATGAGAATAAAATAAAGTTAGCTGGAGCTATTAATCAGATAATGTCAGGATGTTCATTTGTATATTACGGTGAAGAAATAGGTATGTTTGGTAATAATTCAAAGGACGAAAACAAGAGAGCTCCAATGCCATGGTCAAACTTTAAGGGTGGTGAGACTACAGTTGGTCCAGCTGCAATGGATTCTGGAATAACACATGATTTTGGAAATGTTGAGTCACAGTTAGCAGATAAAAATTCTATATTGTGGTATTACAAGAATATGCTTCACATAAGAAGAACATATGAAGAAATTGCAAAAGGAAGAACATATGCAATTACAGATTTAGAAGATAGTACAATCTGTGTATTAAAGAAAGAATATAAAGATGAAACAATGTATATTCTTATTAATTTATCTGAAGAAGATAAAACAATCGATTTCTCTAAATCAACATATGGATATGAAGAGATGGTAGCATCCCTTGTAACAAATATCGAAAATGAAGTAAAGCTTGATAGTGAAAAACTATCATTACCTGCATATGGTATTGCCTTTTTGAAGTAATGATATGAAAGTTTTTCTATATAGGGTTAGGGTGTCAAAAGGTTTCTTTATAAAAAAACTCTAATAAGATATAAAACTGCAATTAGCAAAAACTAATTGCAGTTTTTTTATAAAAATTGTTTGTATTTCTATTAAAAACACAGTACAATATAATAGAATATATGTAGTGTGAGGAGCAGATATGAAATTTATTTATGGAAAAAACGATCTGTTTGATATAAAGAGAGCAGAGGAAAATTGTTATTTATTAACTAATGGATTAGGAGGTTTTTCGTCTCTTACAATAGCTGGTACAAATGCGAGATGTGATCATACTCTTTTTATGGCTGCACTTACAGCGCCAAATAAGAGATACCAGATTATTGAAAATGTTTATGAAAAATTAATAGTTGGTAATGAAGAGATAGTTTTGAATGCATCGCGTTTTGTAACTTCAACATCAAACGAAAAGGGTAATTTATATCTTAATTCATTCGTTTTTGAATATTTGCCATGTTATCATTATGTTGTAAAGGGCGTTGAAGTAATTAAGACAATCGTTATGAAATATGGTGAGAATACACTTGGAATCAAGTATGAAATAATTAATCATACATCAAAAGATGTAAAGCTTGAGGTAACACCATGGCAGCAATTTGTATCAAAGGGACAAAGACTTGATACAAGAACTGTATTTACAATAAACACAGAAGATAATAGTCTTAGCGCAAATAATATAAAAGTATATTATGCAACAAATGGTGAGGTTTCGACATTTGATACAGAGTATATTGAAGATTTGTATTTTGAGACTGATGCAAAAGATGGAAGATATGGTGTCGGTGCAGTAGCAAAGAATCATACCATTTCTTTTAATGGTACAGGAGAATATAGCATCATATATAGTACAACAAATAATAAATATGATATTGATATTCTTATAAGAGAAGAGATTGAAAGAAAGCAGGCGCTTATAAATACAGCAGGACTTAAAGATGAGAATGCAAAAACTCTTGTTATGGCTGCTAATGATTATGTAACATATAGAGAATCAACAAAGGGTAAATCTATATTAGCAGGCTTCCCATTTTTTGAGGATTGGGGAAGAGATACAATGATAGCATTATTTGGCTGTACAATATCTACAATGCAGTTTGATGATGCAAAAAGTATTTTACGTACATTCATGAAGTATTGTCATAAGGGTATTATGCCAAACCTTTTCCCAGAGGGTGAGGATAATCCTATGTATAATACAGTTGATGCGTCACTGTTATTTGTAAATGCAGTTTATTCATACTATGGAAATTCTAAAGATATTGAGTTTGTAAAAGAGGCCTATCCTGTAATAGAAGATATTATTTCATGGTATATGAAAGGTACTGATTATGGAATCAAAATGGATGAAGATGGTCTGATATCTGCGGGAGAGGGACTATGGCAGGTTACATGGATGGATGTCAGATTTGGTGATATTTTACCAACGCCTAGACATGGAAAGCCTGTTGAGATTAATGCATATTGGTACAATGCTTTAATGATAATGGACGAGTTCTCAAAGTTACTTGACAAAAAAGAAACAATTATCAACTTTAAGGAATTGGCAGAAAAAGTTAAGAAGAGCTTTAATGAGAACTTTTGGAACGAAGAAGAGGAATGTCTTAAAGATTTATATTCAAATACTCCTAATGATACTCAAGTTAGATGTAATCAGATATGGGCAGTATCAATGCCATTTTCAATGCTTGAAAAAGACAGAGCTGATAAAGTTATTTCAAAGGTATTTGAGGAGTTATATACACCACTTGGACTTAGAAGCTTATCTCCAAAGGATAAAGAATTTAAGCCATATTATGGTGGAAGACATTTTGATAGAGATATGGCTTATCATCAGGGTACTACATGGGGATTTCCACTTGGTGCATATTATTTAGCATATCTTAAATGGGCAGATGATAAAGAAGCTGCTAAACAAATAGTTAAAAGGGAATTGAATGGTATGGAAGCAGGACTAAGAGAAGGTTGTATAGGCCATATTGCTGAAATATATAGTGGTCTGTATCCATATGAATCAAAGGGATGTTTCGCACAAGCATGGAGCGTTGGTGAAATACTTCGTGTATATGAAATGTTGGAAAAAATGTAAAAAATATATATGTATGATGTTGGGGGCAAAAGGTATTTTTACCCCATGATACCTACGAATTGCTCCGCACCTTGTGCTCCCGCAATTCTAAAAAATATTCGAAATCCGCCCCTATTCGGGCTACTTTCTCATATTTTGCGGGTACTAAAGTCATACTTTTTCATGCAAGCATGAAACGTATGACCTTTTGACCATGGTATCATATGTATTTAGCAGGAGGAAAAATGACAGCAGCAGAATTAAAAAAATATTATATTTCAGATAGTTTTAAAGAAAAATTTTTATATGATGGCGAAGATTTAGGTGTTACGTATTCTAAAGATGGTTCTGTTTTTAAAGTTTGGGCACCAACAGCAAGTGAAGTACTTTTGAATCTTTATACTGCAGGCAGTGAGGAAGAAGAAGGGGAAAAGATTGGTAGCTTTAAGATGGAAAGAGGAGATAAAGGTGTATACTCTTTCAATTCTGCCGGATTAAGAGATTTGAAAAACTGTTTTTATACCTATACAGTTACGGTAGATGGTGTTACAAATGAAACAATAGATATTTATGCAAAGGCTTGCGGTGTAAACGGTAAGCGAGGCATGATAGTTGATTTAAGAGAGACAGATCCAGAAGGCTTTGATAAGGATAAGAGACTAGATATTGAGAAATCAGATGCTGTTATATATGAAGTTCACATCAAGGATTTTTCATCGCATGCTAATTCAGGTGTTAAGCCAGAGCATAGAGGAAAATATCTTGCATTTACTGAACTGGACACATGGTTAATGGGAGATAAAAATACAGGTTTCCCAACATGTGTAAACTATTTAAAACAGCTTGGTGTAACATATGTACATCTTTTACCGTCCTTTGATTTTGGTTCAATTGATGAAGCAAAGAATACAAAAGATGATACAGCATATAACTGGGGATATGATCCAATGAACTATAATATTCCAGAAGGTTCATATTCAACTAATCCATTTGATGGAAGAGTCAGAATAAATGAGTTTAAACAAATGGTTATGGCGTTACACAAAGCCGGAATTGGTGTTGTAATGGATGTTGTTTATAATCATACTTATATTCTTGATACGGCATTCCAGAAGACTGTGCCATATTATTATTACAGACTAAATGAAGATGGTTCTATTTCTGATGGTTCTGGATGTGGTAATGAAACTGCATCAGAGCATGAAATGTATAGAAAATATATGATAGATTCTATTCTTTATTGGGCAAAAGAATACCATATTGACGGATTTAGATTTGATTTAATGGGACTTCATGATACTGAAACAATGAATTCCATCAGAAAGGCTATTGATGAAAATATACCTGATGGTAAAAAAATAATTCTTTATGGTGAACCATGGATGGCAGCTGACTCTGCTATGGAAGATGGATTTATACCTGCAGTTTCAAAAAATGATTCTTACCTTGCAGATAATATTTATATTTTCTCAGATAATATAAGAGATTCAATAAAAGGTAGTGTTTTTGTAAAAAATAAACCAGCATATGTAAATGCAACTGATGATGAAAGTGAAGAATATGTAGATGATTTGAAACTCGCATTAACGTTAAAGAATCGTGTGTCATATATATCTGCCCATGATAATTACACATTGTATGACAAGCTTATATTATCAACAGGTGATAATGCTAAGATAGAAACAGATTACTCATATGAGAAGTATATTGAAAATAAAGAGATATATATGTCAGTTGTCGGTGAAGAGTCAATGTATGGCAGAAGAGAGGAGCTTGTTGATATGAACAAGCTGGCTGCTGGTATTGTATTTACTGCGCCTGGTTTAGTATTCTTTTTAGCAGGTGAAGAGTTTCTTAGAACAAAGTATGGTATAGGAGACAGCTTTACTTCACCAATAGAGATTAATCAGCTTGATTGGGATAGAGCATATGAAAACAGGGATATTGTTGATTATTACAAATCTTTAATTAACTTTAGAAAAAAATATAGTATATTAAGCAATGTTGATGGAAAAAATGAATTAAAGTTCATAAAGATGGATTCTTTGAAAGAGAATTGTATTGCATATACTATCAATGAAGAATTGTTAGTAATATACAATCCAAATACATTTGATTTACCTGTTAAAGGTGTTTCAGGAAAGCTTGTTTTTCCAGAGAATGGTGATGCTCTTACTATTCCAAAGAAGAGCGTAGCAGTTTATGAAATAAACCAGTGATACTTTAAGAAATATAATATGTAAAGCAATAGATAAACACCTTAAATTAAGGTGTTTTATCTATTTTCACTTTATAAGAGAGTTATTCCTTATGAAGTAAAAACGCTTTTAGTTCAATATAATTGTAGTATATAGAGGAAATAGTCGTGAAACATATATTGAGTTTTTTGAATGGATATAAAAAAGAAACAGTACTTGCACCTTTGTTTAAATTATTAGAGGCGGCTTTTGAATTGTTTGTGCCTCTTGTAATGGCATCAATTATAGATAAAGGTATAGGAAATGATGATTCTAACCATATATTGAAGATGGGAGCAATATTAATAGCATTAGGTATAATAGGGCTTATATGTTCTATTACAGCACAGTATTTTTCGGCTAAGGCCGCAGTTGGATTTTCTACAAAGCTAAAACATGAATTGTTTAAACATATTGAAGGATTGTCATTTACGGAGATAGATAAAATCGGTACATCCACCTTAATTACAAGGATGACATCAGATGTAAATCAGCTTCAAAATGGTGTAAATATGGTTTTAAGACTATTTTTACGATCTCCGATTATTGTTTTTGGTGCTATGATTATGGCATTTACAGTAGATGTTAAGTCTGCATTGATATTTGTTGTAATAATACCACTTCTTTCTATTGTAGTGTTTACTATTATGTATGTTACAATTCCTATGTTTAAAAAGGTTCAAAATGGTCTTGATACTGTGCTTTTAAGAACAAGAGAGAATCTTACAGGTGCAAGAGTAATACGAGCTTTTTCAAAGGAGGAAGAAGAAATAGCTGAATATGAGAAAAGTAATGAAATGCTTACATTTATTCAGAAGAAGACAGCTAAGATTTCAGGACTTACAAATCCAATAACATATGTTATTGTAAATGCAGGTATTGCCGGATTATTGTATACAGGAGCTATTAGAGTTGATTCAGGGGCTTTAAGTCAGGGACAGGTTGTCGCACTTGTAAACTATATGTCACAGATATTGATAGAACTTATAAAACTTGCAAATCTTATTATAATTATTACCAAAGCTGTTGCTAGTGGTAATAGAGTTCAGGCAATATTTGAAATAAATAACAGCCTTTTGGAAGTTGATGAAACCACTAAAGATGAAAACTTTGATATTTATAGCAAATATTCAGTTGTATTCAAAAATGTTTCACTTAAATATAAAGATGGAATGGAAGAAGCAATAAGTGGAGTGGATTTTTCTGTAATGCCAGGAGATACTATAGGCGTAATTGGTGGTACAGGTTCAGGTAAATCCACACTTGTTAATATGATTCCAAGATTTTATGATGCTACATCAGGTGCTGTATATGTGGATGGTATTGATGTAAAAAACTATAAGAAAAAGGAACTTAGAGATAAAGTTGGAATGGTCTTACAAAAGGCAGTATTGTTTAAGGGTACAATAAGAGACAATATAAAATGGGGAAATGAAAATGCATCAGATGATGAAATAAGAGAAGCATTGAAAGTTGCACAGGCGTTAGATATAGTAGAGAAAAAAGAGGGGAAACTTGATGAGATGATTGAACAGGGTGGAAAAAATCTTTCAGGTGGACAAAAACAGAGACTTACAATTGCAAGAGCCATTGTTAAGAAACCGGAAATACTTATTCTTGACGATAGTTCTTCTGCACTTGATTATGCAACAGATGCAGCTCTTAGAAAAGCTATTAAAGAACTGTCATTTAAACCAACTGTTTTTATTGTTTCACAAAGGGCTGCATCTATTATGCATGCGGATAAGATAGTTGTTCTTGATGACGGAGAGGTAGTAGGTATTGGTACTCATCCGGAATTGCTTAAAAACTGTGATGTATATAAAGAAATATATAACTCACAGTTTAAAATAAAGGAGGCGTAGTCATGAAAAAAAAGAATGATACACTTCTAAAAGTATTAAAATATATAAGACACTATTTGGGATTATTGATTTTATCGCTTGTATTTGCTGCAATTACAGTAGCTTTGACTCTTTATGTTCCAATTCTCATTGGTAATGGTGTTGATTGTATAATTTCAAAAGGGCATGTTGATTTTGATGGATTATATGTTGTAATTATAAAGATTATTGTTGTTGTTTTATTGACTTCTCTTTTGCAGTGGCTTATGAATATATGCAATAACAGAATAACATATAATGTTGTGAGGGATATAAGAAATCAGGCATTTGTTAAAATAGAAAAACTTCCATTATCATATATTGATACACACCAGCATGGAGATATTGTAAGCAGAGTTATTGCAGATGTTGATACATTTGCAGATGGTCTTCTTATGGGATTTACTCAGGCTTTTACAGGAGTAATTACAATACTTGGAACACTTATTTTTATGATGACTATAAGTTTTAAGATTACACTTTTGGTAGTAGTAATCACTCCATTGTCACTGGTTGTAGCAAACTTTATTTCAAAAAGAACATACAAGTTGTTTAAAAAGCAGAGTGAATTAAGAGGAGAGCAGACATCTATTATTGATGAAATGGTCGGAAATCAAAAGGTTGTAAAAGCATTCTGTAAAGAGGAGGATGTGGAGCAACGTTTCGATGATATAAATGAAAGACTTGGAAAAACATCATTAAAGGCAGTTTTTTATTCATCTCTTACAAATCCATGTACAAGATTTATCAATGGATTAGTATATGCGCTTGTAGGGGTTGTAGGTGGTATTTATGCTATGAACGGTGGAATAACTGTTGGCCAGTTATCAAGCTTTTTAAATTACGCAAATCAATATACAAAACCATTTAATGAAATATCAAGTGTTATTACAGAATTGCAGAATGCACTTGCTTGTGCTGCAAGAATATTTGAATTAATTGAGGCAAAGGCAGAAAATGAAGATAAAGAAGATGCTATATCGTCATTTGAGGTAAATGGGGATATTGAGATAAAAAATGTATACTTCTCTTATGTTAAGGATAGACAACTTATTACAGATTTCAATTTATCCGCAAAAAAAGGCCAGAGAATTGCTATAGTTGGACCGACAGGCTGTGGAAAGACAACACTTATTAATCTTCTCATGAGATTCTATGATATTGATAGCGGTGAGATTAAGGTGTCAGGAAATGATATATATAACCTTACAAGAAAGAGTCTCAGAGATGCATATGGTATGGTGTTGCAGGAGACATGGCTTAAGTCAGGTACAATAAAGGAAAATCTTATGATGGGTAAGCCTGATGCAACAATGGAAGAAGTTATAGCTGCTGCCAAGGCATCTCATGCACATAGTTTTATAAAGCGTCTTGAAAATGGCTATGATACTGTCATCGGCGAAGATGGAGGAAGTCTTTCGCAGGGTCAGAAACAGCTTTTATGTATTGCAAGGGTTATGCTTGTAAAACCACCAATGCTTATACTAGATGAGGCAACATCATCTATCGATACACGTACAGAGATAAAGATACAGGAAGCGTTCAATACACTTATGAAGGGAAGAACGAGTTTTATCGTTGCACACAGATTGTCAACTATAAGAGAAGCTGATATTATTCTTGTAATGAAAAATGGTAATATTATTGAGCAAGGAAATCATGATGAGCTGATGGAGAAAAAGGGATTTTACGCAAATCTTTACAATAGTCAGTTTGCAGTTTGATAATAATATGGTATAATTATACTTGCGATGATGTGCATTTGTGGACATCGATATAAGGAGAATAAGGACACGTAAGACGTTAGTCCATGCGATATATACTATTGTTTTTTGTACGAAAAGGAGAGTGATTATTATGCCAACACCTCATAATAATGCCGTAAAAGGGCAAATAGCAAAGACAGTATTAATGCCAGGAGACCCACTTAGAGCAAAAAAGATTGCTGAAACATATCTGTCTGATGTTATTATGTTTAATGATGTTAGAAATAACTTGGGATATACAGGCAAATATAAAGGAAAAGAAATATCTGTAATGAGTTCGGGAATGGGTATGCCTTCTATTGGGATATATTCATATGAATTATTTTCAATGTATGATGTAGATAATATTATTCGTATTGGAAGTGCAGGGGCATACAGTGAAAAGCTTAATGTTTATGATGTGGTATTAGTTACATCAGCGTATTCTGAGTCGTCATATGCAAAGACACAAAATGGCTATGAAAAGGATGAAACATATCCATCAGAGGAATTAAATAATAAGCTTATTAATATTGCAAAGAAACTTAATATTCCATTACATGTTGGTAAAGTTCATTCTTCTGATGTATTTTACAGGAGTGGTGATTCATCATATTTTGAAAGATTACGTGATGAAAAAGGTGTACTGTGTGTAGAAATGGAAAGCTTTGCATTGTTCCATAATGCTAATGTACTTAATAAAAAGGCAGCATGTCTTCTTACGATTTCGGATTCTTTTATATCAGATGAAATCACAACAGCAGCTGAAAGGCAGAATTCATTTACAAAAATGATGGAAATTGCTTTGGAATCAGTAGTTTAGGAGGAAGATATGAACATTC
>JBGVOD010000034.1:0-38763 GCA_045126215.1 Lachnospiraceae bacterium
CAGTTTCTTTATAGATTCATCTCCAACTTCTGATACATATTTATCTGTGCTATTTTCAAAATATTCCAGAAAATGTATCAGTTCTTGTGGCACTTCATCTCTGTTCTTACCTTTTGTACTTAAAAATATTTTTACTGTTCCATCATTTAAAGGTTCACCATCTTCTACACATTTTTCTATATATGTATAACAATATCTCCCTCTGTCAAATGGATCAAAAGTGCATATAAATATTATGAAACTATCAGGTAGTTTATTATATTTGTCACCTGGTTTTAATGATGCTACATCCATCTCCGACTGATAATACCTACTTCTTTTTGCTATATTTTCTTTATCATAATTCTCGGATTCTATATCATAGTTTACACTAAATTCATCACTTGCATGAATATCAAGACGTATCCATTTCGCCTCCGAATTCAACATTATGCTAGCTTCCGGCTTTACACTTACTTTTGATATCTTTCGTCCCAGTATAATTTCCAATACCAGCTTACATATTTCCGAATCTCCTAATGCAGCTGAAAAAAGGAATGAACTGTTTAAATTTAAGTCTTTGAATCTTCTGCTCATTTCTCCATAACCCTTTCTACCAGAGTAATAGAGAACTATCTATGGGTTGATTATACATATATTTCAGTATATATTCAAGTGGAAAATTTCTTGTCATCATAGTTCAACATAACAAATATAACTCAACATAACTCAATTTTAATCTTATTATTGAAATCTTAACTCTTACTATGATAATATATCAGAGTGCATTTAATGTAGTAATTTATAGCATTACAATCACATTTTTATATTATTTATATTTCGGAGGAAAAATTATGACACAAGCAGATATTTGTATCTTAATTGCCATAATATTCTATCTAGCAGTAGTAGTATTTATTGGTTACAGATTCTCAAAGAAAAACAAAAGCTCAGATGACTTCTATCTTGGTGGAAGAAAGCTGGGGCCTTTCGTAACAGCTATGAGTGCAGAGGCTTCTGACATGAGTAGTTGGTTATTAATGGGGCTTCCTGGTGTAGCATATATATCGGGTATTGCTGACGCAGGATGGACTGCTATCGGTCTTGCAATTGGTACATATTTAAATTGGCTTATTGTTGCCAAAAGAATACGTAAATATTCCCACATTTCAGGAAATTCTATTACAATACCTTCATTCTTCAGTAACAGATATCGCGACAAATCCGGTGTTATTGTAATAGCCTCTGCTATTATTATTGTTATATTTTTTATTCCATATACAGCATCTGGTTTTGCTGCATGTGGTAAATTATTTTCAAGTTTGTTTAACATCGACTATTATGTTGCTATGGTTATATCTGCAATTATTATTGTTGCATACACAGCTCTTGGAGGTTTCCTTGCTGCTTCTACAACAGACTTTATGCAAAGTATCATTATGTCAATAGCTCTTATTATTGTATTGATTTTCGGAGTAAATGTTGCAGGTGGTTTTGATGCTGTTATTGACAATGCCAGCAACCTTCCAGGCTTCCTTTCACTTACAGAAACTTTCAATGCAGAGCTTGGTACAGCAGGTAATTATGGTTTCCTTACAATAATTTCAACGCTTGCCTGGGGACTTGGATATTTTGGTATGCCACATATTCTTTTAAGATTTATGGCAATTGAAGACCATAAAAAACTTAAGCTTTCAAGAAGAGTTGCTTCTATATGGGTTGTTATTTCACTTGCTGTTGCAATATTCATTGGTGTTGTTGGTTTAGCAATGAGTAAAAATGGTGCTATTGATACACTCTCTGGCTCAAATTCAGAAAATATCATAATCAAGATTGCAAGTCTTCTTTCTACACATGGTATTTTCCCTGCCCTACTTGCCGGTATTATTTTAGCAGGCATTCTTGCTTCTACAATGTCAACAGCTGATTCCCAGCTTCTTGCTGCATCCTCAGCTGTTTCATCAGATATTTTTGGCAAGATTTTAAACAAGAAGATTACTCCAAAGATTAGTATGATTATTGCCAGAATCACATTATTAGTGATTTCTGTGATTGCAGTAATCCTTGCATGGGATCCACAATCTTCAGTATTTAAGATTGTGTCGTTTGCATGGGCAGGCTTTGGTGCTGCATTTGGTCCGGTAGTCTTGTTTGCACTATTCTGGAGACGTTCAAACAAGTATGGTGCTATTGCAGGTATTATCTCAGGCGGTGCTTCAGTATTCATCTGGAAATACCTTGTACGTCCTCTTGGTGGGGCATTTGATATATACGAGTTACTCCCAGCATTCATCATCGCATCTTTAATGATTGTTGTTGTAAGTCTTTTGACCAAAGCGCCTGAACAGGAAATTTTGGACGAGTTTGATAAGGTTAAGAATGAAATAAATGAATAGGAAATCACGAAGTGTTTTTACACATCCATCACATTTTCACAATATGTTTTTTATAAATAAAATTAATAGAACTTTAGTTTAAAGTTAAAATAAACCTATAATCAAGTCTTTATGGTTATAGGTTTATTTTTTTCATTACTCATGTTTTTTTATATATAATATTTTTCTCTTACTTTTTTAAATTATATTTTCTCTTAATTTTTAAATTATGTTTTCTCTTAATTTTATATTTTCATATCCAAGTGTTGTACTGTTCCTACTTTTCCTGTTTCTTTTATAAACACCCCTGTTTTTTTTATAATAGCATGAGTATTATTTAATTCATCGTTAAGACTGTATTGTGTATTAACATTTTCAAGAAAAATAGCTCCAATTCCAAGTTCTTTTAAATCTATAAGTTTATCATTTCCACTTTCATTTTTAATCCAGATTTTTAGTTTATCAAATATATCATCAGCCTCATCAATAAATCCATTTCCATCTTTATCAAAAGCTGACAAATCTTTAAAACCATCTCCTGACTTGGTTCCGAACAACTCTCCCCCATCATTTATTATTCCATCATTGTTTTTATCAATCGCAAGAAATCCACTTCCCTTTCCTACAAATGATATTTTTTCTTTCTCTCCATCTTCATTTAAATCAAAGAAAAATTTGTAATCAGATATAGATGCTACATCTGTGTCATAGTTTATAACAAGTGGATCAGTAAATATATATGGTTCATTTATATACTCTTCATATTTACTACAAAATGAACGAGACATTTCAAGAGATATTCCAAAATTAAGTTGTCTTCCATCGCTTGTAACAACAGAACCTGTAGCATTAAATGCTGTATTTTCAGTTTCCTCATATGATTTCTTTATATATGTTTCTTTTCTAAACAATGTTCCCACTTGACCATCATCTCTTTGAACCAGGGAACTATTCGAAACTTGAATCCCCATAAACTGCAAAGATATTCCTGTGAAATTAACACTACCTATACTATTAACATTCCCTATACTATTAGCATTTCCTATACTATTAGCATTTCCTATACTTCCTGTGTATCCAATATCATCATACCATTTATTGTTTGCTAATAAATCTGTGTTTATATCATTATTTTCACTATTTTTTCCCTTTTTGTTCTTTCTGTTTCTGTCAATAGCCTCAAGTATTCTAAGAAGCAATTGTAAACCAATATCCTCTTTTGATTTATTCTTTTTCTTTGATCCTTTAATATTATTTACCTTAGTTTGACTGTTTATAATCACATACTTTTGCTCGTCCGTGGCACCAATCTGACTAATTTTTGTTTTTGTCTCACTATACGAAACTGAAGAAAATTTTCTATTTGACGACATTAATACATCACTTTTAGCTATAATCATAACTGCACCTCCATTTAACTAATGACTCATACCAATTTCACTTGATACTACTATGGTATTACTTGATATTACAATATTAATCTAACTTAATATCACAATTTCAATTTCTCTTGGTACTATGTATATCGGTATTTTAAATTTGCAGTTAATCTAATAAAAAGTTTTTTTCTAGTACTTTTATCCTTTTTCCACCTATTCCTCTCCCCAAAAAACTAAGCCGTCACTACATACAAGTTTTTGCATAGCAATATACTTTTTATGTTCTAATTCTACAACAAATACTGTTTTATGAGTTTATCAACACTTCTCATATCAATAGGATTTTCATTTGTTTCGCAGGTAAAAAGCAGTTTTTCCCCTATTACTATACCATTTCTTGCATATGTATTAATTTTCTTTACGACATTTTCACTATATTCAGGTATGTCCATCATTCCAAAATGTTCAAAGATATATTCTTTGCGTTCTCTCACATTAAGCACATGAAAATCAGGATAAATTTTAATACCATTTAAAACAATTGGATATTCATATCTATATGGTATATCCATTGCATAAAACTTATCAGCAAGTATCTTCTCAGATTTTGATCGTACTCTCTCACCCTTTTCAGTATATATTTCTGGTACATTATCATCAAAACCTTTTCCCATATACTCTTCTTCCTCCCATTTTCTCCTGAATTCTACCTCATCATAAACCCATGGAATAATAAGTTTTTTTCTCTCTTCAGAAACCTCATTACAGATATCATCATTAGTCCTATACGAATTTAAAAAAGTAACAATATTTTTTTGTTTCTTTATCAGTTCTTTTAATACATCTTGATCATATGTTTTTTGTGCTAATTTGCGTATTAAATCAATATTTTTCTTGCGAATATATCTTCCTGATTTGTTATCATTTTGTTTATAATCGCCTACTTTATTCACACTTAGTTCATTATCACTTGATTTACTACCACTTGATTCATTTACAAAATAATACTGTACATTACCATGTGAATGAGAA
Organism: Lachnospiraceae bacterium; assembly: GCA_045126215.1. Classification (GTDB taxonomy): domain Bacteria; phylum Bacillota; class Clostridia; order Lachnospirales; family Lachnospiraceae; genus SVEL01. The sequence goes on from JBGVOD010000034.1 coordinate 4,766, forward strand.
ATATTTATTTTCCCTTCTGGGCAATTACTTAGCTCTCTTGTAATCTGCTTAATTATTCTTTCAATTTCCCTTTTTTCTTCTTCTACAAATCTAATATAGTTTTTCAAAAATACCCCTCTTTCTTTTTCCTTATATATTAATTTTTCTTAAGTATGGGAATAAAATTTCATCGTATAGAAATAATTAGAACTTAGAATATAATTGATATTTTTATTAATATATTCATTGTATAAGTCACTATATTACTTTTATATTCATTTTTCAAGTTTTTTTACAATATCTCTCTTGATATACCTATTTTTTAATTCATTTACGGTTTTTTTATTGACTTTCTCTTTCCACACCGTAAATTTCTCCGACTCCTATCTTGTTTTTTCTTGTTCTTTTCTGGATTTACGGTTTTTTTATTGATTTCCTCTTTCCACACCGTAAATTTGCAGAATTCATCATGTCATATTTCTTTCTGCTTATTGGATTTACGGGTTTTTTATTGTCTTCCTCTTTTCACACCGTAAATTTCTCCGACTCCTATCTTGTTTTTCTTGTTTCTTTCTGGATATACGGGTTTCTTATTGATTTCCTCTTTCCACACCGTAAATTTGCAGCATAATCAAATTATATTCATATTTTAGCAAGAATTCGTAAAGATATTCCTGCATTCCAGCAAAATACAAGCACATCACATCTCTCAAGCATTGTATTCCTCTCAAGCATAACAATTAAGGCACATCACACTTATACAAGAGTGATGTGCCTCTGATCATCATTTTTCACTAGCATTTTTTACTAGCATTTTTCACTAGTATTTCATTCACTAGCATTCTATAAACAGCATTCTATTAACTAGCATTCTATTAACTAGCATTCTATTAACAGCATTCTATTAACAGCATTCTATTAACAGCATTCTATTAACAGCATTCTATTAACTAGCATTCCATTAACTAGCATTTCATTTACTAATGTTCTATTTAGCATCATTCTGAAGTAACACGCCTAAGAACTGAATCAAAGTAACCATATTTCTTACCTTAATCAAATCATAGCCCTGAGTGCTATCTGACTTAAGTCCATCATAGAGTTGTTTGATTGTAGCAATATCTCTATCATTTACTCTATTGCCCATAGCCTTATATGCTTCATAAAGGGCCTTTCTGAAATCATAGATATTTCTGTTATTAGACTTCTTAATCATACTAATAACTTTATTTGCATCCATCTCTGAGATAAATGTAATGTTATCTGTAGCGATTTCATGTCTGTTTTCTTTAACATACTCATAAATCTTTGAACCCCATGAATCTTCATCTGAAAGAAGATCGTTAATGAAATTCTGTTTTGTAGATTTATTCTTTTCATCAATAAGGATTCTTATTGGCTTAATTGTCATTTCATAATCAGCCTTGAGATTTGTATTATCGAAGCTAATGTTACCTTCATCTAATACAAGTTTAACCTCATTTGATTCTTTAATATTTGTAACCATCTGCTTGATGATATTCACAAGAAGATCAGTCTCAAATCCAACATCACACAAAATAATCATCTTGTAGATAATAGATGGATATGATTTGATTTCAAATTTATTAATCTGAAGTCCTGCAAAAATATCTTCAATAGCTCTTCTGATCTTTGATTCATCCTTCTGCCACCAATTATCTAATGCGACAATCGGATTATTAAGATCCTGTTCCTTCTCATACTCTTTTGCAAGATAGTACTTGATATCGTTATCAATTTCTTCCTGATTACACTTTGAGTAAATCATAAACTCATCAATGAATCTGAATGCTATCTGATATCCAAGCTCTGAAGCCTTTTCAAAAGAATCTATCTCCATATATACAGTATTCTCTGTCCACTTCCATTCGTATGTACCCTGCTTGTAAGCAACTGCAATACTAAAGCTGTAGTTAATCATATCTTTAAGAAGCTTTGTTTTTCTATCTTTTAACCACTTTATACTTTCATATAAAACGATAACCTTTGAAATGAAGAACTGGAATGTTCTAAGGTTTGTATGCTGTTTCTCAATAGCAAATGCACAATGCTGTTCATTTAAATCGAGAAGAATATTCTGAAGGTCAGGATTTGAAATATTCTCATGAAGCATTTCCTTTGTAACCTTCTTGTAATCTGGTTCATATTTAATTGTGAAACCAACAAGCTTTTCCTTTACCTTCTGATATGCACTGTTGTCTTCATCACATAACAACTGTGTTCTTCTACGAAGCTCTGAAATGGTAATCTTTTCATCAGGATTTCCCATAACAAAGCTTTCATCAAGTTCGCCAAAGTCGACATTTGTATTTGCACTCAGTAAATACTTAAGTCCAATGTTTTCTTCTTCCTTGAACTTTCCTATTTCCTTCTGGTTAGAGACAATGATTGTCTTTAATCCCTGATTTTCAACAAGGTCATTGATATAACCAAATATTTCATTTATATGGCAGTTACATCTCTCCAAATCGTCTAAGATAAATATATATCCTTCGAAGTTTGAAAAGTTATTAATAAACTCATCGTAGTTTGCATCCCAACGAGTCTTTGCTATATCTGTTACAACCTTTACACCATATCTTACTTCACTAACATCGTTGCTTCCAATTGATTTATATAATGACATATATATTTCGTTTGAAATCTCTTCTGTTGATGAAATACCATATAAAGAAATATACAAAACCTTACGAGGCTTATATAAATAATTTCTTTCTACTTTTTCGTTTTCATATGCTTCAATAGCATTTACAAGGTTATTCTTAACGAAGAATGTCTTTCCACTACCCCATTCTCCATCAATCATTACTGCATAGTTATATATAGCATTATCAATATATTCTTTAACTACCTCAATAATTTCGCTATCATTTAAACACTTTTCCATTATTAGTTCTCTCCCTCACTATCTTGCCTTATATGATGCATCAATCTTAACCAAATCTGCAAGTGATGTAATCTCTGAAACATCACCCATCTTACATTCTCTGATATCTATTGTAAACTCATCCTTAAATAGTGTGAGAGGAATCTCTTCCCAGTCTGCCTTTCTTCCATCGGCTGTATTATTCGCCTTGATTAAGCATGATGACAAGTTCTTTCCGTCTTCCTCTGACCAATATGAGATACCTGCGATTTCGTAACCTTTGTCTCCGCCAATCTTAATACCACGAACGATACCTCTCTCAACGTCATAGCACCAGTTCTTTGTATTTTCAACGTATGTTCCGTAGTAGCATGTACCATACTCATATTTTCTGATAATATCAGGATTATTAATTAAAATACCTCCATCTATAACGTAGGCATTCTTTATGAACTCTTTAATTGTCATAACGGCTGCTACAGTACTTGATTCACTATATCTTTCGATACTGATAAATGTAGCATTTGGGTACTTTGGCTTAATTATATCAAAAACATCGTTTGAATATCCTGTTATTACAAAGATTTCTTCAATTTCTGCCTTCTGTAAAATTTCGATTGTTCTTTCAATAATTCTCTTACCATTAACCTTCATCATGGCCTTTGGAGTATTAACTGTAATAGGAATAAGATTTGCATCAAATGAAGCTGCCATAATAACTGCTCTCTTAACCTTGTATGAATCAAGCGCAGCAGCACCTTTCTTTGTAAGAATGATTTCATTTCCATGAACTTCAATCATCTTCTTGTTTGAAAGACTATAAACTTCATCAATCGCAATATTATTAACTCTAAACCATTCCGCACTAATCTCCACACCTGTTCTATCGTTTTCTACATGTGTAATCAAATAGTTTAAAAGTTCAAACTGTTCTTTGCTGAGTTTTGCTTCAAAAATAGCCATTACCTTATCTCCTTTACCCTTATATTAATCTAAATTCAGCTTTTATTATGTATATTTCGATTCACTAACACCTCAGTGTTCTTGCTATAAAATGCACATCAGCATCGCTGACATTTTATTTTCGCATTCTATAATAATTATATATTCAAAATATCCTAATCATCCAATAACATTAAAATTATAATACATCTTTGGCTTTATCGCAACTAGTAAAAAGAAACAAAATATCAATTTTTTTATTGTCTATTAAGTCTATTTAAAGCACTAAATACGGCTCTTACAGATGCTCTTGTAATATTTGTGCTTTGGCCTACGCCATATGTCGCTTTTCCTGTATTTAAATCAATAATATTCACATATGCAGCAGCCTTTGCATTTGAACCTTCACCAAGTGCATGTTCTGAATAATCAACGATTTTGAAGTTCACACCTGTCTCTGTATGAAGAGCTTCCTTAACTGCATCTATAGGACCATTTCCTGTAATTTCAACATATTTCTCTTCACCTTTATATTTAAAATTAAGTTTTACACGTGTATCTCCACAAGGTTGATCATCTACATCTTCGAACTTGCAGCCTGTAAATTCAAATGGATATTCTCTCTCTGTCTTGTAAGTCAAATATTCTTCTCTGAATTTCTCCATTATTGTATCTGGTGAAACTTCACCCTGTGCTTCAGCAATTACCTGAATAACATCTGCAAATTCCTTGTGCATTCCCTTTGGAAGCTTATATCCAAAATAAGTATCCATTACAAATGCAACTCCACCTTTTCCTGACTGGCTGTTAATTCTTACAATAGGTTCATATGCTCTACCAACATCTGAAGGATCAATTGGAAGATATGGTACCTCCCATTTATCTCCACCTCGGCTGTGCATTGCCTGAATACCTTTATTAATAGCATCCTGATGTGAGCCTGAAAATGCTGTGAATACAAGTTTACCTGCATATGGATGTCTCATACCAACTGACATCTTACAACATCTCTCATATACTTCTATGATTTCATTTATATTTTCAATATTAAGTTCAGGATTAATTCCCTGAGAGAACATATTGTATGCAATATTAAGTATATCAACATTACCTGTTCTTTCACCATTTCCAAAGAGTGTTCCTTCTACTCTGTCTGCGCCTGCAAGTAATGAAAGTTCTGCGGCAGCCACACCTGTACCTCTGTCATTATGTGGATGTACACTTAAAATAATGCTTTCTCTATCTTCAAAATGCTTATGCATCCATTCAATCTGATCTGCGTAAACATTTGGAGTATTCATCTCAACTGTTGCTGGAAGATTAAATATAATCTTCTTATCCTTTGTAGCTCCCCATTCTTTCTGAACAGCGGTACATACCTCCAGTGCATAATCAAGCTCTGTACCTGTAAAACTTTCCGGAGAATATTCAAGAATGATTTCCCCTGGAAAATCCTCTACATATTTCTTTACAAGTCTTGTGCCCTCTATTGCAATCTGCTTGATTTCCTCTTTGTTCTTATTAAATACAACATCTCTTTGAAGTGTTGATGTCGAATTGTAAATATGTACTATAGCCTTTTTAATGCCTTTTAATGCCTCGAAGGTCTTTTCAATAAGATGTTCTCTACACTGTACAAGTACCTGAACAACTACGTCATCAGGAATCAACTTTCTGTCTACCAACTGTCTTAAAAAATCATATTCAATCTGTGACGCAGAAGGGAAACCAACTTCTATTTCTTTAAATCCAAGCTTTACAAGTAAATTAAAGAATTCTATCTTTTCTTCAACTACCATTGGCTCAATAAGTGCCTGATTTCCATCTCTTAAGTCAACAGAACACCATACAGGTGCTTTTTGAATCTCCTTGTTTGGCCATTCTCTTTCTTTATAATCTACTACCGGATTTCTTTTGTATCTGTTGTAATTAAGCATTTTTGTTACCTCTTTTCCAATATCCTTTATTCATTGAACATGCAACCACAATCTTATCTGGAAGCAATGTATACATCTTACCTAATCTGTATCCAATAAATTTTGCACCACTCTGAATAATGAATCCAGGAATTGCAAAAAATTTTTTCTTTGTAATCAGATGTTTTACTGTATCTTTAACTAATTTTATTCCTTCATTTTCAGATGAAACCTTCGAATAAATATAATCAAGCTGTTTCTGGCTCACTCCTATGTCAAAATTCCTTTGAAAATTTTGAACAATTGAATAATTATGGGAGTGCAATACTTTTGACTTTGAAGAATATACTACACAAAAATCATTTTCAAGTGCTTTATATGCAGCAACTGCATCTTCACCAAAAATTATCTTCGCCGGAAAGCCTCCATATATCTCATACTTCTCTTTGTCATACATTGCACATACATCTGAATTAAAGAATGCCTTAACTCCCATTGTATCTATATCTTTTTTTGTTTTTCTAATATTATATTCAGGATAGTTAAACTTTCTGATAAATCTTTCAATATATCTGCAATTATCCTTTGGAAACTGTCTGGCATAAGATATAGCTACTGACCCATCATCAAAATTGGAAATCAATGTTTCAACAAGTTTTGAGTTTTTTGGTACTGCATCCTGTGTCATAAACATAACGTATCTTGAAGATGCCATCTTCAATCCCATGTCTCTGGTTCCACCATGATCAAACTCTTCTGCTGTTATCTCATATATCTTAAGTATTGATTCCTTGTTTATTGCTTTTAGTCTCTCTTCTATCTCATCAAGCACAAGAAGGGATCCGTCAAAACATCGCTTAGTATTTATAAGTATTATTTCCTTAATATTATATGTCTGTCTAATAAGTCTATCAACTATTGTAATAAGTTCCCTATCCGGACAGCATATAGGAATAACAACCGATACATCTTTCATTATCTGTCTGCCTCGTATCCTCTTGCCTTTATTACATCAACTACCTTGCCAGCCATCTTGCTACAGATTTCATCTGTTTCAGCTTCAACCATTACTCTTACAAGATTTTCTGTTCCACTCTGACGAAGTAATAATCTTCCGCTGTCGCCAAGTTCTTCTTCCACTTCTTTTCCAGCCTTAAGCACTTCTTCATCAGCCATTGCAAGATTCTTATCTGTTACTTTTACATTTACAAGAATCTGTGGGAATATTTTTAAATCCTTTGTAAGATTAGAAAGTGTCGATTTGTTTTCAATCATGGCCTCCATAATCTTCAATGATGTGAGGATTCCATCTCCTGTTGTTGCATGCTTACTAAAGATAATATGTCCTGACTGTTCACCGCCAAGGCAATAGCCATTAGTCATCATATTTTCACATACATATTTATCACCTACAGCTGTCTTCTCTGTTCTGATTCCGACAGCATCAAAAGCCTTATAAAGTCCCATATTTGACATAACTGTAGTAACAACAGTATTGCCTTCAAGAAGACCGTGATCCTTCATATATCTTCCACATACATACATTATTGAATCACCATCAACAATATTTCCATTTTCATCAACTGCGATACATCTGTCTGCATCACCATCATATGCAAATCCGGCATCAACTTTATTCTCTTTTACAAAATTTGCAAGCACATCAATATGTGTAGAGCCACAATTTGTATTAATATTAGTTCCATCAGGGTTATTATTTATAACAATTGTCTTTGCTCCTAGGGCGTCAAATACATTTTTGGCAATTGCAGATGCACTACCATTTGAACAGTCAAGAGCTACTGTCTTATCCTTGAAGGATCTTGTTGCAATGGAAATAAGATATCCGATATATCTGTTTCTTCCTGCTGAAAAATCTACTGTTCTACCAATATTCTCCTTTGTAGCATATGGTAATTCTTCAGTCTCACCATCAATATATTTCTCGATTTTTTCCTCAACTTCAGCCTCAAGCTTCTGTCCTTTTCCGTTTATTACCTTTATACCATTATCATAGAAAGGATTATGTGATGCTGAAATCATTATACCTGCATCAAATCCCTCTGTACGTACAACATAGGATACACTTGGAGTTGTAGTAACATGAAGAAGATATGCATCTGCACCTGATGCAGTAAGTCCTGCAACCAAAGCGTATTCAAACATATAGCTGCTTCTTCTTGTGTCCTTTCCAATTACTATTTGAGCCTTCTTATCCTGTCCATAGTACCATCCAAGATATCTTCCAACTTTGAATGCATGCTCCACAGTAAGTGAAACATTTGCTTCTCCTCTGAAACCATCTGTACCAAAATATTTTCCCATTGATAGGTCCTCCTTATATGTCAAATCCATTTTCTATAGCTTTTGAAATTTCATCCAGCGCAAGCTGTTCATCTTCACCTTCACATATCAGTTCTATCTCATCATTTTGTTTTACACATGCACCAAGAATACTGATAACACTCTTGGCATTTGCAATTGAATTTCTACACTTAAATGTAATATGGCTCTGATATTTTATTGCCAGCTTGCATAATTCACCAGCCGGTCTCAAATGAAGTCCTGTATCTTCTTTTACTATGACTTTTTTACTAACCATAATATAATTCTCCTACGTTAGTTATTAGCACTTGTTGTATTTTCAAGATGTCCCTGACTATTATCAGAAGTAGTTGTTTCATCTTCTCTATTTGATGTAACTCCCTCAGTAGTTTCTGTAGTTGTTTCATCATCACTCTTCTTCAAGCTTACTTCCACAAGACATTCACCCACCTGCTGTATGCCATCATATACCTCAATAGTAACAGGAACAGATGCTGTACCTTCTGTAAGTCCTTCAAGTGACACACTGTAAGTATCCTGTGTGTTATAATCTCTAAGTACATCTGAATATCCTGAAAGTTCATATGTGAATGTTCCCTTTGAAACAATTGATGCATCATATCCTTCCGGAATATTTGTAAGTGCAAGTTTCTTTACATCTATAACATATGTTTTAACTGTCGTTTTATCAATGTGTAATGAAATATTTATCTTTTTGCCTGATTCATATACATATATATTCTCAGGTAATATAGACTGAATATCACATTCAATAGAATAATCCTTTTTATTTTCATCAAAACCAAGTAAAGCAGAAGGTATATTAAGAGAACCCATATTTTCAAGTGTGCTCTTATTTCCTACAAGCTTAACAGTCTGTTCTGAATATTCCTTTTTTACAATTGAATATCCATCTACAAGTACCTCTTCAAAGCTATCTCCTATTGCTATATCTTTTGAATACAAAACTTTACTGTTAACAACAACAGAATCAATATTGGTTTTAATATCATCCTGTGAAACTTTAATCTCTCTTCCACTTGAATCCAGATATACAAATGTTGCCTCCGTTTGAAAATCTGAAGTATTTCCATTTGCCTTTACATATACAACTACACCTGCAATTGTATTCATAAGAGATCTAGGTGCCGATACAACTACTGTTCTGTCAGACAAAGTATTATTGAATATTACATAGTTTTCAGCTGTTTCGCCTGTATTTTTCACCTTTATCTCGAATTCTTTTTCTTCTATTTCTTCTATCTCAAGTCTCATAGAATATGTTTTGTTTGTAACTGTAACATTCTCTCTATTTGAGTATTCTTTCTTTAACTCAACTGTTATAGGCACTGCATTTGTCTGGGAAAGCAAATTGAAATCAGCAGTTGCAACAAAATCTGAGCTTGTAAGCTTATCCACAATAGATCTTGGTCCTGTAACCGAAACCTTTGCAACATCACCCTGCACAATCTTATATACCATATTCTGACCTGTAATTGCACTTTCATTTGTAATGGTTACTGGTATATTAGAAACCGTTTTCGTAGTATTAGGATCATCAAGATTCAGCACTATAAGCCAAAGGGCAATCGCAAATACTACTGATATAATTTTAAAAATAATATTATTCGTTAGTAGCTTCTTCATCTTGACCTCGTTTTCCCTTAAAAATCTTAAACTTCCTGTTTTCTACAATCTTATTCTGAAGTTTAACAAGAAGTGTTCTAAGTTTTTCTCCATCAATATTTCTTATAATCTCGCCACCGGTTGCTACCGAAACTTTTCCTGTTTCTTCAGAAACAATAATTGTAAAGGAATCCGTCACTTCGCTTATACCTACGGCAGCACGATGTCTTGTTCCTAGTTCCTTGCTAAGTCCCATATTATCCGACAATGGCAGATAACATGTCGCAGAAACTATTCTATCTCCACGCATAATAACAGCACCATCATGTAATGGTGTATTATGTTCAAAAATATTTATAAGTAACTGACTGGTAACAACAGCATCCAATTCAATACCTGTTGCAATATATTCAGCCAAATCGATATCCTGTTCAATTACAATAAGCGCACCTGTCTTTGTCTTACCTAAATCAAAAGATGCCTTTACAAGTTCGTTGATAGTTTTGTCGCAAAACTTCTCCGAAACATTTTTATTCTCACTAAGTGAAAAAAGATTAGACAAAAATTTCTTCTTTCCCAACTGTTCAAGAGCTTTTCTAAGTTCCGGCTGGAACACGATGATAAGTGCTATAATACCTACGCTTAATGTCTTATCGGCAATCCAAAGGATAGTATTCAGCTGGAAATATACCGCCACTAAAGTAAAACTTAGTATAACTATAATTCCCTTAAATAAAGACCAAGCTCTTGTACTCTTAATCCAAACTAATACATGATAAAAAGCTATCGCAATAAGAATAATCTCTATGATATCTGTTATTTTCACACTTACAGGCATATATTTGCTTATAGATTGTAATACGTTAGCCAGCACTTTATTCACTTCCTTTCATTGTCCATGTTAGTTTATATATTAAAATTTTATAACATCAAATATATTATTTGCGTTTTTTTGTACTTGCTTTTTTTGCATTAATTCTCTTAATACTCTTTTCAGGTGATAATACCTGAATCTTTGGTACAGCTTTTACATAATAGTAATATTCATCATCTTCAAACTGTGTAATCTCTGTTCTTTTATAATCAACAGAATGTATAAAGAACTGTATAAACCATGCAATAATAGTACTTATAATACCACCTATTATTACACCTGCTATCGAAAAAACATCCTTCATATCAAAAATAATACATCCAATAACAATTGAAAGCATTGAAAGTATTCCACCGGCTATTGCCGAAATCATCCATGAATTATCAATTGACGTTCTTTTGATAATATATACCAATATAACAACTGCTGCGAATGAACCAACTGTAAAGAAAAACGTTGGATTTCCAAAGATGCTGCTTGCCATAGTAGTCATCATAGTCATTGCATCATCCGATGATGTGGAAATAAGCTTATCCAAATTCAGTGCAAAATAATTGAAATAAAAATAAATGAGTGTTCCAAATATCATAGGAATAATTGCAATCGGTGTAGCTGAAAGTCCAAGTAATATCGGCATTACAAATGGTATTTTCACAAAGAATAATAATGGCATAGCCAACAATACATATGAGTACTTTGCTGTAAACCTAAAGAAAAGTAAATACATAATTATGTAGCTTACAGCAACTACTGCTGCTGATGTAATTGAAATACTTGCAATATGAGCAAGCATAACAATTATCAACAGCATAACCATAAGTGTCTTTGGTAAAACGGCACATACAATCGATACCGCAATAACAACTACAGGATTCTTAAGTATTGATACTACTCCAATATTTTTATTAATAATAATCATTGACACCAATGCAATGATAAACTTTATAACCGGATCTAAAAACAGATTGTTTTTTCCATATATCTTTTTAATCTGTTCTCTTATCATTAATAACTTAAGCATCTATTCTTCCTCCATATCAGCCATACTGATTTCATCATAATCTTCCACAAAATCTCTTTCACTTTCAATTGATTCTGACTCTTCAACATTTCTTTTACCCTCTTCCTTATAAAGCTGATAAAGCATTTTAAGATTTGAATCGTACTCTTTAAGTTCTGATGATATCTGGCTGTATTTTATTTTATATATTACATAAGAAATAACAAGATAAACTATCATATATACTATATATGACACCAATATGATTCTTCCCAGTTTCATAAAATCATATGTCGGAAGAGATGCAACTACTTCTTCAATATTAACAAAAACAATGACTGCAATAAACAAAACATATGCCAGTGTAGCCACTATTCCTGAATTAAGCAGACCTAATCCAATATAATCGTCTTTATAATATTTACTTTTTATTATGCTCTTTTTTCCTTCTTTTTCTTCATATAATGCAAGTTTTGTCATCAGGATAATCCTGTCACTATTTAGCATATTGACCTCCATTTTTGTATGCATACGCATAATTGCCCATAATGCAGGTAATATTATATCACAACTTTATGTGTAATGGCAAGTTTTCATTTCATCAATGACACTTCTTCTAAACTCTTCTGAAGCCTTTCCAAAATAGCCCAAGACTCTGTCAATAATATCTGGTTTACATTTTACAAGCTCTACTGCAATATTATTTACAAGATGCTTCTTTTCTATCTTATTAAGTGATCTGTATCTTTCACCCGCCTGTGTGAAATCATCTGTTTTGATAATAGGTGTCCTTACAATATAGCCTTTTACATGTTCTGGAGATGGTATATTAATATTTGCCGGTCTTGGATTATTATTATTCAGACTATTTGGAGAATAATTTATAACTTCTGGATTCGCATAATATGTCATATTTCCATCTCTTTGATTGTTATTTACCTTAGAAATTGACCTGTTGATAGGAAGCTGCATAAAGTTTGGTCCTATTCTATGCCTTTGTGTATCTATATATGAAAAGCTTCTTCCCTGTAGCATTTTATCTGCTGATAGTTCAACTCCCGGAACAATATTTGCAGGGCAGAATGCCACCTGTTCTGTTTCTGCAAAGAAATTCTTTGTATTTTCATATAACGTCATTACGCCTACAGGAATCAATGGAAAATTATCTTCCGGCCACGTTTTCGTATCATCAAGTGGATCAAATTCCAATTTTGTCACATCATCCTTATTCATTATCTGCACACACAGCTGCCAGCTTGGATAGTTGCCTGATTTGATGGCATTGTAAAGATTCCTTGTAGATATATCAGGATCACTTCCTGCGAGTCTTTCTGCCTCGTGTCTATCAATAGTTTCGAGACCCTGCATTGTCTTCCAGTGATACTTTATATATACCCTTTCACCTTTACAGTTAACCCATATATAAGTATTTACACCAAATCCGTCTATTTTTGTATAATCCTTTATGGTTCCTCTGTCACTGTAAAGCCATGTTATCATATGTGTTGCTTCAGGTGTAAGTGACACAAAATCCCAGAATCTTTGAGGGTCTTTAAGGTTTGAGTCAGGTAGTGGTTTCAACGAATGAATTACATCCGGAAATTTTATTGCATCTCTAATAAAAAATACAGGCAGGTCATTACCAACAATATCGTAAATACCCTGCTCTGTATAAAATTTCACTGCAAATCCTCTTGGATCTCTCACAGTATCAGCTGAACCTTTAGAGCCAATTACTGTAGAAAATCTCACAAATACCTTTGTCCTCTTGCCTGCTCTGTTAAGAAAATCTGCCATTGTATACTTACTAAAATCTTTGTATGCCTGAAAATATCCGTGAGCACCTGTACCTTTAGCGTGTACAACTCTTTCAGGTACCCTTTCCCTATCAAAGTGCCCCATTTTATCTATAAAATGCACATCTTCAAGCAATACCGGACCACCCGGCCCAACAGTTAATGAATTCATATCATTTGCAATCGGTCTTCCAAGGCTGTCTGTCATGTAGCAACAAGCTTCATTTTTATTATCCAAATCATTTACCTTTTCATAATTGTCTCCATACAGTATATGAAAAAACGTCCGATTGTTTCACTTTATTTTTGTGAACAGTTTTCACATTAAATCATTATATTTGATTTTTATATTTAATCTTTATCTTCGCGCTTAATCTTCTTCTTCATCATTGAATTTTTGTACAAAAACAGACTCTTTATCAATCAGTTTCTTTACTCTGTAATAATCAACTATTCCTATAGTCATCATTACAGGTGCAACTATAATAAAAATAATTCCTATTATACACCATATAGGATCCTGGATAAATTTCATAAGGCCTGCACCTGCTACAATCAAAGATACCGCACTTCTAAAATATGCCATTAATGTTCTTTTATTTGCAAGCACTGTTCTCTCTATTGATAATTGCGATTGAACTATTGTCCCTATGGATTCCATGCATTTCACCTACCATTTCTTTCCCTCGAAGTCAGAATAATTATATTCATATCCATTTTCTCTATAATCTTCCTGTTCCTGCATAGCACCAGATCTACTCTGTTCAGCACGTCTTTGTTGTTCTTCTAACTCTTTTTCTTTTTCATCATCCCCACTGTTATCATCATCTCCACCATTTTCTTGTGGATTGTCATCATCACCACCATTTCCATTATTGCCAGACTGATTCTGCTCTTTTAGCTGTTCTAAGAATTTATCTATATCTTCCTTTAGATGCTGTGCATCCTCATTATGTCCATCACTATCATTTTCATTTGCACATCCATGTTCCATCAAAACAGCTTTGGCATCCTCTAATATTTTTATAGTCTCTTCAATATTTTCTTCTGTTATCTCTTCCGGAACAATTGGTGCAATCATTGATAATGCAAGATTGATTCTTGTAAGACATTCTCTTTCAAATGAAGGACTTGACTCTAATGCTTTTTTATATTCTTCAACAGCCTTATCATAGTTTCCATTTATATACTCCATATTTCCCTGATTATAATGTGCTATATATGGTTGTAAAAAGCCTAGATACGACATATTATTCTCAGAATAAATCTCGTTGTTGTAATCATCTATTAAATTTTCATTTTTTACATAATTAATCAATAAGACAAGAAACAGTATTGTAAAAACAAAACCTACTCCTGCTAATATCTTCTTCATATATCCTTCGCTTCCCTTCTATGCAAAATCTACAACCTTTAATTCATTTTTAGTTTGTTTTTTAAATCAATGAACTCGTAAATCAGCAATAAGAGCAATGGTATTACAAATATATAATATATATCTGCATATCCTTCTGTACTTCCATCACCATCAGTAATCTTTGCATCCTTTACAATCTTATCAATTACTTCATCTATTTCATCGCTATCAGTCATATTAATATAGTCTACTGCCATATCAGAAGCTATACTTTTAAGATTATCCTCATCAATTTTGGAGATTGCTGCCTTTCCATAGCTTTCCTCCAATACTGTCTTTTCGTCATCCCAATATGATGAAACATACATCTTGCCGCCTTCTTCTGTACCATATCCAAATACTGCTCCGCCATCGATGTATTCAGCAATCTCAGCAAAAGAATCAAGTTCATCATCATTTGTGATTTCACCATCACTGATAAAGAACACATATGTCTTACCATCCTCTTTTTCAGAATCTCTTTCAAGGATTTTTATCATCATATCCTTGCTTACATTCATTGAACTTCCTTTTGCCAAAAGTTCATCAACAACAGTAATGCAATCAATAGTATCTTTTGCAAAATCTACATTGTCTGTATACGGCATCACAATATTTGCTCTATTTGCAAATGTCATAACTGCGAACCTTGCACCATGTAATTCATCTACTATGTACGAACAATCATCTTTTAAAGCTTCTAATCTTTCTGTTTCATCTTCGCAATCTACTGCAACCATGCTTATAGTGTTATCAATAACAAAAAGAATATTTGCATCAATATCCTGTGTTTCTATTTTTACATCATCTGTGGCAATCATAATTCTCAAATTGATTACAAACAATAATGCTATAATTATAATTTGTCTGATATATGGCCATATTCCTTTGCGTTTCACTATTAAAAGTGCAACACATATGATTGCCATGAGCCATATTGGAATAATTGGATTTACTATCATATTACCCTCTGTTTATCTCTTCGTTACTTTTATAAATATTATCATTACAGATACAACACATACCAAAATAATAAATGGCACCTTAACTAATTCTATCTCTATTATTTCAGTATTTTCCTTGACAAGACTTTTGCTGGTTTTCTCAATTTCGCTGACAATCTGTTTAAATGTTCCGGATTCTTCCTCAAGATAAAACTTTCCGCCTGTTTTTTCGACTTCTCTTTCCATCTCATCCATATATCCCTGATACATTTCCTTTGTTCCAATGCCATACACAAGAATATTCTTCTTTTTACAAAGGCTTGCCGCCTCTTCCAAAGTGTATATCGGTGATCCCTGAAGATCGTTGTCTGTAGAAAAAATTATTATCTTTGTACGTTCATCTTCATCTGTTGACTTGAAATCAATAGCTGCTGCCGCCAATCCATCGCCTATTATGGAACTACCTCTTTCCTCAGAGCCCTCAAGTGTTCCACTGGAAATATATTCATCCATATACCAATATTCATCCCAGGCATCATCATCTTCCCAGTCTATATCATAGTTTAATCTTGCATCAAGACATTTTTCTATCATATCAAGCTGTTCTATAATATATCCGTAGTCTGTTGTAAGTGGCGTCATAAGTACAGGTGTTGTATTAAAAATAACTATTCCAAATCTCTCACCCTGAAGATTATTAACCACTTCTTTCAATTCACTTACAAGATTCATATTAAGATAATCTACAGATGTTGAAATATCTATGCACAGCATAATATCTCGAGTATTTTTTTCTTTCTCTTTAATCTCTGTCTTGTAAGGTCTTGTAAGCATCGCAAATGCTACAGCTATTGAAAGCATGCATGCTACAAAAACAACAACTGTATAAATCTTATATTTTAATATTTTCTTCTTATAATATGGCTCATTTTCTATATACGAAGTATTTGCAATCTTTTTACCACCCTTGTATTCGTCTTTCTTTTTTATTTTAATAAATAAAAATACGAATAAAGATACTAAAACTGCTATTCCTATGAAAATGACATATGTGTTTCTTAATTCCATCTTTCAATAGCCCTTTTCGTCTTCTCTAATGATGATTTTGTATTTCCTTCTGACCTTTTTGCAAATTCCGGTGCATAATATTCTTCTATAAGTTCCTCAAGTAATGGCATATTAAGGGCCTTTATATCCTGCAGAGTATAATTATGAACTCTTATTCCCGTCATTTCATGTACGAATTTTCTAATACATTTACTCATTTTCTGATATGCAGTTCGAACAGAAATTTTATTATGCTCATAATCATTTTCTATTTTGCTAATTTCCTTTAAGTATTTTGACTTTATATATGCAATTCTGTTTGGATTTCTATACTGAACAACCGGTACATTTCCATTTGCGCCATTCTTCATCTTCTTCATAACAAAGCTTACAACAAAAAAAACAATAATAAATAGTACAAACAGAAATGATACAACTACTGGCCATAATTCATATGAAAATGGCTCTTGTAATCCAACTGATGTTTCCATATTATCTCTTTTCTCCCTTATGTTTACCGAATAATTCTATGATTTTTTCTTCAATGTCTTCTGTCTCATCAATTGTAACAGAGGCAATACCAAGCTTCTTAACCTTATTCTTACAGTACTCATGTACTTGTGCCTTTTTCTCCGCTTCAATCTTTGATAATTTTTTATCTTCCGTGAAATAATCTGATAAATAACTTTCACCCACTACATCATATACATCGGATCCACTTTTATGTGCATCACTTATATTTACCAATAATATATCATGTAACAACAGAAGTTTTTTAAGCTCTGATTCAGACATCTTTCTTATTCCCTCTAAATCAGTTATGATTACAATAATCATCTTCCTTCTGAAGTTTCTAACTATATATTCCAGCGGCTTGTTAATATCCGACTCATTATTAAGCGTTACATCTTTGTGATAATTTGCAAGAATATTCTCAATATTAAATAGTCCTGTTTTAAAAGGAAAATGATTGATAAGTCTTTCTGTAGAATATGTAGCACTTACATAATCCCCGTTTTTATTAACAAGATAAGCAATAGTACCTGCACAAATAAGTGCTACTTCTCTCTTTTCCTGTCCTTTTACCGTGTCAGCAAGCATTCTTTTATTTGTATCAACAACCAGCATGATATTGTGTTTTTTTTCTGCAATGTATTGTCTTACCAGCAGTTTCTGACTTCTTGCTGAGGCTTTCCAATCCATATCCTTAATATCATCACCTGCTACATATTCACGCAGCTCGTCAAAATTCATACTTCTTCCCTTATATATAGAATGATATGAACCATCTAGAATCCTGGATGTAGCCCTGTTAGTCTGTATATTTGTATTTCCCTTAAGATTCGACTGAACCTTAGAAATATAATTCATTCTCATGGTGTCTTAACAGCTCCTATAATAGCATCAATAATAGTTTCTTCTTTTATTCCATCTGCCATTGCAGCAAAGTTAAGCATGATTCTATGTCTAAGTACAGAATATCTCATTGATTTGACATCATCAGGTATGCAATATGATCTGCCATTGATAAGTGCAACTGCCTTAGCTACCTCCATAAACGATATGGCAGCTCTGGTACTTGCTCCCATCGATACGTATTGTGATAACTCCCTGCTAAGTATTTTGTCAGTCATTCTTGATGCCTGTACAATATCAACAATGTACTTCTTGATAGAAGGGTCTATATATACTTTCTTGCAAAGCTTCTGAAGAAATACAATATCATCAATTGTTGCTACTGAATGTGCATCTTTGAAAACGTCTCCTTCAATTCTGTTAAGTATTTCCATCTCTTCTGCTGTGTTAGGATATGCAAGCTTAACCTTAAGAAGGAATCTGTCAAGCTGTGCCTCTGAAAGCACATATGTACCTTCCTGTTCTATAGGATTCTGTGTTGCAATTACTACAAACACTTCAGGAAGCTTAAATGTCTTTCCTCCAATAGTTATTTCATGTTCCTGCATTGCCTCAAGCATAGCACTCTGAGTCTTGGCACTTGAACGATTAACTTCATCAAGCAATACAAAGTTTGCATAAACAGGTCCAAGCTTTGTTTCAAATGTATTAGTTGACATATTAAATGTCTGTGTACCAATAATATCACTTGGTAAAAGGTCCGGTGTACACTGAATTCTTGAGAATTCGCCATGAACTGCATCTGTCATAACCTTCGCAGCTGTAGTCTTTGCAAGTCCCGGAACTGACTCCAAAAGAATATGTCCGTTTGTAAGCATAGCTACAAGAATGGAATATCCAAGATATGGCTGTCCAACCACCTTACTTTTATAATATTCACTTAATTTTCCTACTATACTTACAGCTCTATCAAGTTCTTGTTTTGTAATTTCATCTTCTGCCCTCTGCATCATTTCTCTCCTTATGATTTATTTTACAAAGAATGTTCGCGGAATTATGATAACAGCAAAGCTGTAAACAAATTCACACATCTTAACTATTTTATAAAAAATTTTATGGTTTTACAACTTTATTCTATCGTTTTCCTATAACTATTTTTCTATAACTATTTTCTATATGCTTATTTTCTCACAATTTTTATAATTTTCCTATAACCATTTTTCTAAAAGCTTATCAAGCTCCTCGGGGAATATTGGTTTTGAAATAAAATCATCAAATCCGGCTTCCATATATTCTTCTCTTGCGCCTACAATACTATTTGCAGTCATTACAATCACTTTAGTATTCTCAATCTTATCCGCCATAGAATTTTTCAATTCAGTCATAGTTTCTATGCCATCCATTTCCGGCATCATATGATCAAGCAATATTATATCAAAGTGTTCATTTTCAATAATTCCAAGAGCTTCTCTTCCTGACGAAGCCTCTTTAATAGTAAGTTCAGTTTTCTTTAAAAGCTGAATAATAACCTTTCTGTTAAGTTCATTATCATCTACTACAAGGATTTTTCCTCGTAAGTTTTCTTGTACATTGCCTTTTGTATTTCCTTGTATGCTTTCCTGCACACTACTATGTACACTTCCCTGTGCATTGTCTTTTGCATTGGCAAAATTATTTTCTACATTATAGTTACCTGAAGTATCTTTGTTTTCCTCAAAAATATTTCCAATAGGTTTTTCTTCAATTATCTTTTGTACTACATCGAAGGCAAATGTGGCCCCCTCTCCGTATACACTTTTAACCTCTATCTTACTGCCCATCAGGGTAATGAGCTGTTTTGTTATACTCATTCCCAGTCCGGTTCCCTCTATGTATTTATTTTTTGATTCATCTACACGCTCAAAAGCATCAAATATTTTGTCTAAGTTTTCCTCTTTTATACCTATACCTGTATCTGTTACTTCTACATGTAATTTGTATAAATCATCTTCTTTAGTTCCATTTACAATAAATGTAACACTACCCTCTTTTGTATATTTTACAGCATTTGTAAGAATATTTACTATTATCTGCTTTAAGCGAACATCATCTCCATAAAGTATTGATGGTATATTTTCATCAACTTGCACATCAAAGCGAAGATTTTTTTCCTTTGCTCTGTATGAAATCATATTAATAATGTTTTTAATAAGAGTTTTAGAATCATATTTTGTAGGAACAAGTTCCATTTTACCTGATTCTATCTTAGAAGTATCTAAAATATCATTGATTATTCCAAGTAATGTAATAGACGAATTCTTGACATCTGTTGCATATTGTCTTATTTCCTCATCTTTTTCCTCACGAAGAATCATCTCATTCATACCAATTATTGCATTGATAGGTGTCCTGATTTCATGGGACATATTTGCTAAAAATCTCGATTTTGATGCATTAGCAATATCTGCTTCATTTTTCGCCTGCTCAAGCTTATCCATTGTATCCATAAGTGCCTGATAGTCAGGTGTTTCAAGGGATATTAAAATAATGAACAAGGCTAAGGATGTTGCAAATAGTCCTACCAGCTGATTTGGAATAAAAAGCATTTGAATAAGCTCACCACTTGCCGCAATAACTAAAAACAATATTGTGAAATAAAACTGTTTCTGGTCAAGCTGTTTTCTATTTATTAACAGTAAAAATCCACCCGAAATAATAAAATAGAGCAACATTCCGGAAGATACTACAAAAAGATCTCCATGCATATAATTCATATTTTCATCAAAATAAAAACAATATCCGAATGGTATACTTCCTGCATTAAATACAATAAAAAAACATGCTATAATTTTATTTAACTTTATAATCCATTTGCACTTTGCAGCACTTTTAAGAAAGGCATCTACATATCTGACAAAACAATATGAAACAAATGCCGTTGCTATATATGCCGAACCTGCCAAAATCAAGTTTATGAACTTTGGAACCAGATGCGGATAACTTATAGTAACTGCCGAAATAACATCCATCAAGTCAGCTATCAAAACAGATGTTGTCAGATTTCTGAATCTTTTGTTTACAAGGGATGCATTTGGATATCTATATATTAAATATATCAAAAGTATCGATACAAAAAATATTGATGCTATCTCATAATATATGTTATATAACATTTCTACTCTTCTCCATATAAATAATCGTATTCTTCCGTTTCATACTTTACTACAAACTGATTACCTTCTTTTTTAATAGATACACACATGTATAACTCAAACCCTATATCTTCTCCAATGTCGGTTCTTCTAACCAAAAACTTTTCTTCTTCAAAATTATGATAGAATTCAAAACCCTCATCTAAAAGATACTCTTCATAAGCTTCACTGGCTCCCTGATAATATCCCTTGCATGTATATTCTACTGTAAAAGAATCCTGGGTTTCTTTAATCACCTCAATATCATCAACTACTTCATTAATAGTTTTTATATCCTTGTATCCTTCCGTTATTTTATCTATGTACTCATCATAATGGAAGTATACATAAAGGTATTTTGCTGTACTGACGTAAAAAACTGTACATGCAGCAACTGTTGCAACAGCTATAAAAGCTCCCATTCTTATTCTAAGTTTTACTGCAAGACTTTTTACCTTTTCTTTTCCAAATATTACTCTCTTATTATCTGCATATCCTGCACTACAGCCAGTCTTTTCAACACTCGTATCACAGTTTGAATAATAGCTGTCAATAATAAAGCTATACTGCTTGTAGTCAAGCTTATTCCCACAGAATTCACAAACGCCACCATTTAACAGGCTGACATTCATTCCACATCCACCACATTTATGTATTCTTACATTTTCAAGATTGTAATCAAGTGTATTCTCCTTTGCTTTAATAAGCATTACCACTTTTTCGCCCTCTTCTTTAATCTTCCCATTCACAAATCTTGTAAGTGTAAGCTTAACTCTTACTTTGAATACAACATCAAAGTCCTGATCTTGTATCTTCCTAAAGTCAAGAAATGCTATATTCTCCAAATTGCATTCAACAACATTAGAATATTCACTTATAACACTACTCATATCAAAGTTGGCGAAAGCATTTACTTCTTCTGCATTTTCTGCAAAATGTATATTTTTAAGCTTAAATTCCAGATTCTCTGCAAACTTTTCTGCAGAAAAATTTTTGTTCATTCTTTTTAAATCTCGTAGAGCATTGGTATCATCAACTCGCCTAAAACTCTGCTTTACATATCTTCCACATAAAGCGAAAAATAATACTAAATATGCAAGTAATATGTAAAAAGCAACTGGTATCATCTTGATTGAAATAAGATATGACATACCTATAACCATTTCGGTTGATTCATTCATACCAACTCCCAATATACATGATATTACTAAAATAGCTATTGCAATTACAAGTAATGCAATAAATCCTAGAAACGCACCTAACACACCAAAGAATACTTTTTTAAATATACCCTTGGTCTTTCTGTTGGAATCTTCCTCTATACTATACGAAGAAATCTTCTCTCTAAAATCATCTATTTCAAACTTTGAACCACAAAAATCACAACCATCAATGTATGTCTCAATAGGTAAATAGCTACCACAGTTTGGACATGCATATCCCGTCTCATTACCTTCAGACTTAATTACACTTGCTATGTTAAGTTTTTTTTCTTTTTTAGCAGCAATTTGATTTCCATTCTGAAAGTATCTCTTTCTAATCTTTACAGGCTGCTTAAAGGTTCCAACCTTGCTCTTTCCATCACTATCATAGCTGGCAGTTTCAATAATACCTCTGTCTGTATTTTCAATCTCCATATCCAGCCCTATACCAAGCTTATTCAGTCTCTGTCTGCTAAGATACATGCTCTGCCAATATGACTGTGTAACATCTGACAGAATATTCTCATCTTTCAAATGTCCTCTGAAATATTCTTTGTAAACATTTCCGAAGGTTGCAACCTTATCTTTCATAATAAAAATATCTTCACTTCTCATTTCCCTCTACCCTTTGTTTATCTTTGTTGGTCTTTTAGTCTAACCTTTATTTGCCTTTGTTGCTCCTGTAGTCTAACCTTTGTTTTGGTGGCAAAATATTATATTTGCCGTGATGCGCATTGTTTATTGCTGTGATGTGCAACAGCACTTGATTTAATGCGCAGTATTATTACTAAACAATAAAATTTTATCATATTCTTTTTATATTTACAATTTATACCACAAATCTTTGCTTTTTTACTTTTTTTGTTTTTAACTGCAAGAATTTCGGCTTTAGTTACTCTTTTTGAACTGTCTTAGCCGAAATCTTGCTATTTCACACACTATAAATGCTCGGATAATTGACTTGTACTATCTTCATCCCTATGTGGAGTTCTACTATAAAGCAAATAATACAAAATAACTCTCTATACAAAAAGGCTTAACACCTATTATCGGTGCTAAGCCTTTTTAAATAAATATTTACAAATATTCCACCAGGTGTTTTACTAAACATCTGCTCTATATTCCACCAAGTACTGCAAATCATATACTTCAAATCATATACTTCAAATTATGTACTACATATCACACCCTACATATCACTAGGTCTTTCTTTTAGTGAATATGCGATATTAATAGCGTGATCTGAACATCTTTCCATATCTGTTACAATATCAGAGAAAATAATACTTCCAAGAGGGTTTGTATCCGTTGTCATACGGCTTACATAATTATTTACAAGTTTATCTTCATAATCATCAACTTGCTGTTCTAATTCTTCAATTCTATCGAGCTTTGAATAATCTTCCTTTGCAAAAATATCAAGTGATAACTTTACAGCAGCAATTGTAGCCGAAGCCATCTCTTTAAGTTCTGCAATAGAATCATCTGATAATGTAACTTTTTTGCTATTTAATTGTTCAATATATTCAACAATATTCTCTGCATGGTCAGACAATCTTTCAATATCTGTGACTACTATAGATAGCATAGAAAAACGACGTAGGTTGTCACCTGATAAATCAAGGGTACGTAGTTCAATCATGGCATCAGCTATTGAGTGATTTAAAATATTAACTGTATCTTCGTTGTCATGAACAGCTTTTGCTTTTGAAGAACTATAGTCAAAAAAGCAATCAAGTGCTCGTTCCAGGTTTGCAGCTGAAATATTACCCATACGAGTAATTTCACGTTTTGCCTGATGAATGGCAATACTAGGTGCAAGTTTTGAAAGCTGAGTCATATAATTAAGAGTTCTATCTTTCTGTAAATCATTTTCTTCTGCGCTGACTGGAATAATCTTTTTGGCAAGCTTAATGATAAGTCCAGAAAATGGTAAAACAATAATAACTGCAATAATTGCGAAAATTGTATGTGTATTTGCAATCTGACGACCGATATCATTTGGAGAAAGTTTTTTAATTGAATCTAAAATAAATGGACAAACATTTATAAGGACTATAAGTATAATTGCTCGTATTACGTTAAATAAGAGGTTAAGTATAGCTGTTCTCTTACCTTCTCTGTTTGCTGTAAGAGATGCAAGTAAGTTTGGTGTAACAGAACCGATTGCCGCACCTATTACCAGATATACTGCTGTATCATAATGTAAAATTCCCTGAACTGCAAATGCCTGAAAAATTACAATTGATGAAGATGAACTCTGCAATAGAGCTGTAAATCCTATACCAAATAATAACGCCAAAGCAGGTGCGTTTAATGTAGTAATGAAGTCTATAAACTCCTGTGTTTCAGACAGCGGTTTGATAGCTTCCTTAACGATACTAATACCTGAAAACAACATACCAAATCCCATAATAACCGAACCTATGTGTTTGGTAAAACTATTCTTTAAGAAAAGGAACATTATTGCTCCAATAAACAGAAGCAATGGTGTATATGAGCTAAGATTAAAAGCGGTAATCTGAGCGGTAATTGTCGTACCGATATTGGCACCCATAATTACACCTATGGCCTGAGAAATGGTCATAATACCTGAGTTAACGAAACCGATAACCATTACATCAGTAGCTGATGAGCTTTGTATCAGAACTGTCATTCCAAGACCTGCGAGCACTGCTATGAACTTATTTTTTGTTGCATATCCAAGAATGGTTTGCAGATTATCGCCACAGGCATTTTTTAAACCTGTTGACATTATGTTCATACCTACAAGAAAAAGTCCTATTCCTCCAAGCATGGAGAAAAGATTGTAAATGTCCATATTTACCTCCGAAAAAAACAAAATCAATCTAATGCTATCGCATTTTTCGAAATATTTCCACTCAAAAAATTAAAATTTTCTGAAAAATACATGAAATATAAAGAAAATTTTGTCAGAAAATGTTAAATTATGCAAAAAGGGAATAGTACTTTTATATTTTTACTCCACTTCTATTTCCCAAATATCTACATTTCCACTTTGTTTTTTTATAAGCATATCCTTCAAAATATCATTATATACTGAAATATTCGATGTCCCTCCAGCCAGAAATAACTGTCCATTTCTTGTAATAAGTATCTTGTCATATCCTTGTTCCTCCAATTTTTTTAAATCAATATCTGAAAATCTTAATTGCATTTTTTATCCTCTCTTTTCGTTTTTAATTTGATCTTTTTATCCTTGTTTTATTTTAAACTTTTTTTACTCCTTTTTTGAGTTATCCATTTTTATTTTAAACTTTTTTTACTCCATTTTAAGTTAGCCATTTTTATTTACTCTCAGACCATTCTTATAACGATTGTTACAACAAAATCCTCACCACTGGAATTTACATATATATCTCCATTCATCATAGTCATAAGTCTTCTGGCAATATATAATCCCAATCCACTGCCAGGTTTATTATTGACATTTGAGCCTCTAAAAAAGCTATCAAATACATGTATGATTTCCTCTTTTTTTAATGTATTTCCAGTATTTCGTATAGAGATAAGTTTACAATCCTCCTCTTCATCAAAGGATACGGATATTTTTCTGCCATCACCATACTTTATAGCATTCTCCATAACATTTTGAATAACTTCAATTACTCTGTCGCTATCACCTGATAAAAGACAGTCATCAAATTCTTCAATATAAAAAACTGTCTTTAAATTCGAAAGCTTATCTTTGTAATATGCTGATATTCTGCCAATAACTTCCTTTAGGTAAAACTCTTCTTCCTTAACTGAAAATTCCAAAAAATCTTCTTTTGATGCTGCAATAATCTGAGAAACATAATTTTCAATCTCGTCTACTTTTTTTATGATAGAATCTGTCACTTCTTCTAATTTCTCTTTGTCTTTGTATACATTCCTCTGAGTAGCCTGTGCATTAAGTTTTATTACAGACAATGGTGTCTTGATATCATGAGCCAGGGACAAAAGAAGTGTCTTCTTTTCTTTATGCATGTTCAATTCTTTTTCACGTCTCTGTTTAAGATTTTCACGTAATACATTAGTTCCCCATATAAATTTCCCAAAATATTTCGTCTGTCTCTCTTCTAAAGGAATAGACAAGTTTCCCTTCGACAATTCATATGGCACCTGTTCAAACTTGTGAAATGGTACAATTATTCTATATCTTATATACACTAAAATAGCTATTATCACTATTGAAGCCAGAATCATTATCACATTAATAATTAATATTGCATCAATATTATTATCATTTTCTACAACATATTCAAATCTATATATATTTCCATCTATTACCCTTAAGCAATAATCATATTTACTTGTTAATACAATATCTGATTCAGACTTGCAGATACTAACATTTTTAATATATGTGTATTTTGAGATATCTATTTCTATGTCTCCTGTTTTTTCTGATTCAACCTCGGTTGAATTGTTAATCTCTAATTTATTTAGTTCAGTATCATTCAAATTGTTATTCTCTGATTTATTGGAAATATCATCTTGCTGGAGTTTTTCAATCTCATTAATTGCTCTATTTATCTCAACCAAATAAGGGCGTCCCTCATCTCCCGTGTACTTTGCTACAAGAAAGAGATTAACGCCTATAATCGTAATTATTATTCCAAATATTATTCCTATAAATAGTTTATTAAAATTCTTCATACGGTTTGCCTGATTTTCCTATTAGATTTTCTGTCCACAACGCTCCATGCTTTTTATCTTCTCTTAGCACTACTGACATTCATTTATTTGATTTGTCACTAAAATAACAAAAACCTTCCCTGTACTTTGACCGATTAGGGAAGGTTTTCTCATATTACTTTGTCAACCACTCTGTGGCGATTGCCTTTTGTAATTACATTATAGCATAGAATTTAATGATTACAACCTTAAATTTAATCTTTCGTCTTTAATAATCTGAACTACAAAATCAAAAAAATGTATTTTACAAAAAATTATTTTACGCCTCGAATTTATACCCAACACCCCACACTGTCAATATATGTTTAGGATTTTTAGGATCCTTTTCAATTTTGCTTCTTAACCATTTGATATGTACTGTAACAGTCTGAATCTCGGATTCACTATCGTATCCCCAGACTTCATTAAATATATAGTCTTTTGATAATACCTTACCTTTATTACTTATAAGAAGCAGTAACAGCTCGTATTCCTTAATTGTTACATCCAGCTTCTGTTCTTTGTAGTATACCGCCTGTCCTATCTTGTCAATTTTGATATCACCTTCTAAAAGAACATCAGTTGCATATCTTCTTTTAAAGATTCCGTCTATTTTAGCAAGTAAAATATCGATATCATACGGCTTATCAATATAATCATCTGCACCAGCAATGATACCATTAAGCTTGTCTTCCTTTGTGTCTTTTGCACTGGCAATAATAACCGGTGTGTTGCTATTCTCACGTATTTTTGTAAGAATACCAAATCCATCAAGTCCCGGAAGCATTATATCAAGAATAACAAGTTTGGCTCCATACCTTTCGTATAGCTCCAAAGCCTTATTACCATCATGTGCCACATTAACAATATATCCTTTTGCTTCAAGGAAATCCTTTAAAAGTGTCGCAATATCTTTATCATCTTCTACAATCAATACATCTATTACTGTCAAATTATCCTACCGTCCTGTTATACTATCTTATCGTCTAATCATGTACGTCTTTTATGTACAGATTTCTCTTACCATCCCAGTTCTAATAACCAGTTATTAAGAGAGCGCTCTCTATCACGCATATCATTCTCATCTGTATATTTACCAATATTATGCTCTCCTTTTATATTTCCGTCAACTATATAGAGCACCTTTTCACACTTCGCAGCAACCTTAACATCATGAGTTACAAGCATAATGGTTGTACCTTCTCTATTTATTTTAATAAGTTCTTCCATTACCTCTTCTGACGATGAACGGTTTAATGCTCCTGTAGGCTCGTCTGCAAATATAATTCTAGGTGAATTTATCATACTTCTTGCAATGCATGCCCTTTGAAGCTGTCCACCCGACACTTCATTAATATCATTATCTGCTATCTCAATAATATCAAGCTTTTTCATTATTTCTATTCCACGCCTAATCTTTTCGTCTTTTGTTTCACTACTTTTTTTACTTTCAAATGCAGGCAATAGAATATTATCTAAGACTGTTAAATTTTTCATCATATACATCTGCTGAAAAATAAATCCCATCTCATCAAGTCTAACCTTTGCCAGTTCCTCACTACTATACTTCATTATGTCTTTTCCATCAAATTCGATGCTTCCACTAGTTGCATTATCCATACCTGATACAGAATATAAAAGTGTTGATTTTCCAGAGCCTGAAGGACCCATAATTGCTATCATCTCGCCTTCTTCAACAGAAAATCTGACATTTTTAAGTACGTTGTTCTGTCTTTTATCTACAATATATGTTTTACATAAATCTTTTACATTTAATATTTTTGCCATAGTTATTACCTTTTTCCTTTCTTGTTCTTGCTTTTCTTCTTTCTTAGGCCGGTTTTCTCCTGCTCTTTCATGCCTGAATTCTTTTTTTCTTCTGTGATTTACCGCCTATTCTTTTACAAATTTAATATAGGCTGTTTTTGTCAAAATACTACAAAATACTACAAATTCTCATGTGCAATTATCATATTCATGTTGCATATTCAAATCTTATCTTTCTTACTCAATATTCGCCGTATCTGCACATTTAATTTTCTTAGTATACAATGATGTAATCCATGCTGTTCCTATGGTTACAAGGAAAATTATTCCCGGATACATAATAAATGTTTTCATTGGATTAATATAATAATCAATTTCAGATGCTCCCAACATTCCAAATATAGGATCACACCATAATTTTGTAATAGGTTTTGCCAGTATCACAGATAAAATTTCAACTATAATGGCGACAATGCCAAATCTGTATACATGCCATCTTATAATTGCTCCATCTGTGAATCCCATTGCTTTGAGCAATGCAATCTGTCCCTTTTCATCAGAAATAAATGTTCGTTCAAGTAAAATCGTAACCAGTATAACTACAATAATAGTTATAGTAAGGAGCAAATACTGAACAGCTTCCATAGTATCTACAACGCCAATACAATCTGCACAGTATTCAGCAGCAGTATATATATCTTCATTATCAAAAATTATCTTTAATCTCTCAATTCTGTCCTTGATTTCTTTTTCTGATGGGTTATCAGTAAAATTAAGCTGAAATGCCATTGCCGATGAAATATTTGTAAAATTTGTTGGTGCATTTTCATTTAATCTGATAATTTCACCCATCTGATTCATTGTCTGAAAATACGCTGTTACAACATATTTTCTCTGTCCCTCTGCAAAATCAATTGTGATTTCGTCACCTATTTTTGCACCTATTTTTTCCGATATCTGCTTTGTTATTGCTACTTCATTGTCATTTACAGGCGCTGTTCCTTCTATGTACTTATAGTTTGCTGCCAGTGTATTCATCCCCTGCTGACATGATATGTTATATGATTTTCCATCAAACATGACCTTATATTTAAATTGAAGCTCAATTGAGGTTTCACAAGGCATATTTTCTTCACTACATATTTCTTCGATTTTTTCCAGTCTTTCAATCATGCCCTCTCTTCCATCATTGTTCCAGTTTTTCATTATTTCTTCAATATCTGTTATATATACATCACTTTCCTGACAGAAAGTATCAATGAGACTTTTACTCTTCATTGTTTCAGTAACAATCACCAGTCCAAGTGTAAATACTGAGCATAAAAAGAAAGATATCATAATAGCCAGAAATCTTTTAGGACTGCTAATAACATCATTGATAGCCATATAGAGTTTCGTACTAACATGGCTTTTGCCAATTCTGTATACTGATTTTTTTTTGTATCTTTCGCCTGTCTGCCCTGACCTGATGGCGTCCACAGGAGTGGATTTTTTGACTTTTCTTGTACATGCATATGCAAAAAATATAATTATCAGAATGACAATTGCTACGCCTATTACATTTATGTATATTCCGCCACTACTTCCAAGTACCATATTTTCACTAACGGATTTAATAAGCATTTTTTCAAAAGGAATACTAGCGACAAACCCAATTATTGCTCCCAATATAGCAAGTGCAAGGTACTTTACAAGATAAAGACTTCTTATCTTTGTATTTGTGATACCAATAGCTTTCATGACACCTATTTCCCTATATTCTTCTGTAATTGTAAATGAAATGGTGAATTTCAGTATTACAAAAGATACAAGAATAAGGCAAATACTTAGTACTACAATAACAAATGCAACTATCATATCCATAACATAGCACATCTTAATTAGTGCTCTGTCACCATCAAACAAAATATTATTTGCTTCGCTTAAACATGAGGAAACTGCCTTTGTATCATCTGAATTAATATAAAATATATTTCCTTTATATTCTTCAAGTGATTTACTTTCACTAAATATCTTAAAATCTTCATCATTCATAAGAATTCTTGTATTTCCCATAAAATCAGAACCTAAAAGCGCATCTTTAGCCTTTCCAATTACTTTAACCTCTAGCTCTATATTTTGAAGTGATAATGTAACATCCTGATTTTCATTTTTATTCATCTCATTCTTTTCGAAAAACTTTCCAGATACATATACACATCCTCTTGGAATATCATTTATTATCTCATTATTTTTATCATAATAATTTATTTTTGCATCATCTATTGACTGAATAATAAGCGTATTCTTAATCTCAAGTTTTTTATCACCTGATTTTAAATCTCCTTTTGAGCCAAATATTACATTTTCATATTTGTATGAGTTTACTGCCGGCTCATTATCAAGAATTTCAAAAAGATTAGATACATCTCTCTGGGTTATTATTACATAATCACCAATATCAGCTTTTTCAAGATAATACTCCGTACCATTTACTACAGATATAATATTTCCAAGTCCGCTTGATACAAACATTGTTGCCAGAATAATAAATAGTAACAATATTATGTTCATTGTCTTTTTACGTTTTAAATCTTTCTTAAGTATGTTAAAGATCATTTCTTTGCCTCTCTTTCCCTATGATGATTATACTATAGCGTGGGAATTATTAAATAATCCTTAATCTTTTTTGATTTTTGATTTCTTGATATTTTATGTTTTTCGGCCTTGATATCTTGTTTTTTCTTGTCTTAGCCGAAATTTTGTGCTCATTTCTCTTGTTCTTACTTGTTGATTTCTTGATATTCCTTGGTTTTTCGGCTTTGATATCTTGTTTTTTCTTGTCCTAGCCGAAATTTTGTGCTCATTTCTCTTGTTCTTACATGTTGATTTCTTGATATTCCCTGGTTTTTCGGCTTTACATCCTTGTTTTTTCTTGTCTTAGCCGAAATTTTGTGTTCATTTCTCTTGTTCTTACTTCTTGATTTTTTTATTTGCAACGGTTTTTCGGCTTTACATCCTTGTTTTTTCTTGTCTTAGCCGAAATTTTGTACTCATTTCTCTTATTCTTGCTTTTTTATTTCTCGATATTTCCTGGTTTTTCGGCTTTACTATCTTGTTTTTTCATGTCTTAGCCGAAATTTTGTGTTCATTTCTCTTGTTCTTACTTGTTGATTTCTTGATATTCCCTGGTTTTTCGGCTTTACATTTCCTTTTTTCATAGTCTTAGCCGAAATTTCCTGATTTTTTCTCTTATTCCTACTTGTTGATTTCTTAATAATCTCTGGTTTTTCGGCTTTACTATCTTGTTTTTTCTTGTCCTAGCCGAAATTTCCCAGATATTCTTTAATTAACTCAAAAAGTCCCAAGGTCAAAACACCTTGCCATACTAGTATAACATGGTATTTTACCTTGGGACTCTAAAATCATTTAATATGATTATATACTTACATACCTTTAAATAATTTAACATAGAAGCTCTTGTGTTATGAACCGCCTATTTGAACTACTGAATGAATGTATTTAAACTGCTGAACGAATGTACTCAAGCTTGCTGACAAGCTGTTTTGATAATTCTGTTGCCTCACTATGTATTTGACTGGCTTTTGCAATATCGTCTGCAAAGACAGCTGCAATTGCCTTTTCTCCCATCTTGTGAAGTGCCTTATGTTTTTCACCAATCTCTTTCCAAATTTCTTTTAATTCAGGTGATGGAAACTCAATTGAATAATAGAAATGACCAAACTTACACTTGGTACCATCTATCTGAATAGGTACAATCACTCTATTTTCAATAATATTGGCAAGTTTAACAAGCCAGTTCTTATGTGCCACAATGGCTCCATCAATATAACGTACAAGTTCTTCCTTTGACAATGTGTAGAATGCATCAACTGACATAGCTCCCATCTTCTGTAATATATTGTCTACACCTTTTTCAATGCTTTCTAAAGGCATTACCGCTTTTGTACAATTATTTCCTATCTCTTTCATTGCCTCTGTATCATTTTTTAACACTTCGCAGGAATTTTCGATTTCATTAGCTCTAGACTCTATTTCAGCCATTGAACTACTAATTTCTTCACTGACTGCTGCAAGATTACTAATACTTTCTGTAATTCCTGCAATATGTTTTTGATTTTCCTCGTTAAGAGCCCATACATCTTTGATTCTAGTATTTACTTCTCCTAATGATTCAATAGCATTTTCAACACTTGTTGAACTTGCTTCTGTTGCAGTCTGAACACTGGCAACGAAAGAGCCCATATCATCTGTAAGTTTCTTTGTCTCATCGGCCAATGCTCTAATCTCATCAGCAACAACAGCAAATCCTCTACCTGCCTCACCTGCTCTTGCTGCCTCAATAGATGCATTAAGTGAAAGAAGATTCGTCTGTGAAGAAATAGCATTGATAGATACAATTACTTCATTCATGCTGTCAATAATCTTTGTCAGCTGTTTCATATCATTATGCATCTTCTCAGACATCGTAATAGTGTTCTCTGAAAGTTTTCTTATCTCAGTCAAACTCTGCTGACTCGAATCAATCTTTTTGTATACATTTCCAGACTCTTCCGATACTGTAATAATGGTATTTGTCAGATCTTCATGTCTTTCTGCAACAACGCTTGCCACCTGTGTTGAATCAGATGCTGCTAAATAAATGCTACCTGTCGCCTCTGAAAAGCTATTTGCAATCTTCATAAGCTGTTCAGTATAGAACTTGATTTCTAAGTCCAATTCACTAATTTCAGAAACAGCATTTACATCAAGTTCATATATGCCTGCAAAAGTATCTCTTCCTTTAACAAGACGATTATGAATATCATCTAACTCTGGACTTCCCGAATAATCAACATTCTGCATATTTGATAAGGAATGCAGCAGTTTTACATCCACTTTTTTCCCCATTTTATTCACGACCTTTCTTAAAATGAACTATGAATAGTATACTACTTTTTTTGTAAATGTACAATGATAGAGTAAATTTACTGTCAGTTAGGAGTAATCAGGGAATCCCTTAGATATCTAGATTTTAACTTTTTTCTTTATATCTTACATATCTTTCATTTTCTTGTCAAAACATTATTACAATATTTTTATCTGTTCACG
>JBGVOD010000035.1:0-46279 GCA_045126215.1 Lachnospiraceae bacterium
CGTCTAATAATGATACAATAGTCATGAGAGTAGTCTCCTTTATTATGTTTTTTTAGTCGAATCCATTATATCAAAGGAGTCAAGACTACTCTCTTTTTTATTTTCTATTTAACTGACAAAATCTTTACTCTATTTATATAATTTTGTATATTTTTGTATATTCTTTTTCATACAATTCCAAACAAGTATTTTAAAAATAAGGTTGTAAAAAAATCTACTTGCTTATATAATAAACGAGGGTTTATTCACCCAAATTATCATTACGGAGGAAACAAAATGAATAACGTTGAACTTCAAAAACTGGCAAATGAGGTTCGTAAAGGTATCATCAGTTCAGTACACAGTGCGAAAGCCGGACATCCAGGTGGCTCACTTTCTGCTGCTGATATCTTTACTTTTCTCTACTTTGAAGAAATGAATGTTGATCCAAAGAATCCAAAAAAGGCTGATCGTGACAGATTTGTACTTTCAAAAGGTCATACTGCACCAGGTCTTTATGCAACACTTTCGCAGAAAGGATTTTTCCCTGTTGAAGACTTATTAACTCTTCGTCAGATTGGTTCATATCTTCAAGGTCATCCAGATATGAAACATATACCAGGTATCGATATGTCATCAGGTTCTTTAGGACAGGGTATATCAACAGCAGTTGGTATGGCACTTTCAGCCAAGCTCAGTGGTGACAGCTATAGAACATACACTCTTCTTGGTGATGGCGAAATTGAAGAAGGTCAGGTTTGGGAGGCCGCAATGTTTGCTGGTCATAAAAAGCTTGATAATCTGGTAGTTATGGTAGATAACAACGGATTACAGATAGATGGAAATATTGAGGACGTTTGTTCTCCATATCCAATTGCAGACAAATTCAAAGCATTCAACTTCCATGTTATAGATAAAGTTAACGCCCATGATTTTGATGCAATCAGAGCTGCATTAACAGAGGCAAGAAATACAAAAGGAATGCCTACTGCAATTATATTCAACTCAATTAAAGGTAAAGGCGTTTCATTTATGGAAAATAATGTATCATGGCATGGTACAGCTCCAAATGATGAACAATACGAAAAAGCTATGGAAGAATTAGAGAAAGCAGGTGCAGCATTATGTCAGATGTAAAGAAAATTGCTACAAGAGAAAGCTATGGTCACGCCTTAGTAGAACTTGGTGCTGCCCATGATAATTTAGTTGTATTAGATGCAGATTTAGCTGAAGCTACAAAGACAAACATTTTCAAGAAAGCATATCCTGAAAGGCATATAGATTGTGGTATTGCTGAAGCAAATATGATTGGTATCGCTGCCGGACTTGCTTCAACAGGTAAAGTTCCTTTTGCAAGCTCTTTTGCAATGTTTGCTGCCGGTCGTGCATTTGAACAGATTCGTAACTCTGTCGGATATCCAAAGCTCAACGTTAAGATAGGTGCTACTCATGCAGGTATCTCTGTAGGTGAAGATGGTGCTACTCACCAGTGTAATGAAGACATTGCCCTTATGAGAACTATTCCAGGTATGGTAGTCATCAATCCATGTGATGATGTAGAGGCAAGAGCTGCGGTAAAAGCTGCTTATGAACATGAAGGTCCTGTTTATTTAAGATTTGGACGTCTTGCTACTCCAGTCATCAATGACAAGGCAACTTATGAATTCAAGCTTGGAAAAGGTATCACACTAAAAGAAGGTAAAGATGTAACTATCATTGCAACCGGACTTATGGTAAATGAAAGTTTAGAGGCTGCTAAACTTCTTACAGAAGATGGAATAGATGCCGAAGTAATCAATATCCATACAATCAAGCCTTTAGACGAGGAACTTGTAATCAAATCTGCATTAAAGACAAAAAAAGTTGTTACTGTTGAAGAACATTCAGTAATCGGTGGTCTTGGCAGTGCAGTATGTGACTGTTTAAGCGAAAATGCGCCTACAAAAGTATTAAAGATTGGCGTAAATGATACATTCGGTGAGTCAGGTCCAGCATTGAAGCTTTTAGAGAAATATGGCTTAACAGCTAAGAGTATTTACGAAAAAGTTAAGACATTTTAACAATAGAACGCCACATAAAAAGAGACTGTCAAAAAAGACAGTCTCTTTTATTTTAATTAAAAACTTTTGTCATCTTTTTGCTTATCCTGCATAGGATCTTTTTTTCTTGTATTATTCATCGCTGTAAACATAACAACAATACCAGCCATAAATAACATTCCAACAAGCAATACACCTATAAATCTTATGTCTTCAAACCCACCAAGTGCACCAATAAGGATAATATCAATTGCACAAATCGCAACTACTATAGCTATAACTTTTATCAAAAATTTCTTTTCATTAGATGATTTCATATCTATATCCTTCTAAATGTTTTTTATACAGTAGCATTTTAATGCATCTTTTTTCTTACATTTCAATGCCTACTCTAGCACATATTCCTTTTTCATATGGATGTTTCTCGCATCTCATATCAGTAACATAATCAGCTATATCGCAAAAGAAACTATCGGGATTATGGCCAGTCATAACAACTTCCAATTCTTTCGGCTTATTTACCAAAAAATTTTTTAGCTTTTCTACATCTATAGTTTTATAACAACATGCTGTAAAAATTTCATCCATCACTAACATATCAGTTTTTCCGTCTTTTATTATTGAAAGAGCTCTATCAAAATTATTATTCTGCATATTTATGAGTTCTTCCTGTTCTCCAATAGACAATGTATTATAAAAGCCAAAATTCTTTGTGTTTCTTATAACTGTTACATTAGAAAGATTGTTAAGAATATTTATCTCTCCCGTTTCATTTCCTTTATGAAACTGCAAAAATATAACATTCTTTCCTCGCCCTGCTGCCCGAACAGTCAAACCAACACAAGCCGTTGTTTTTCCTTTACCTTCACCTTTATATACGTGAATAAGTCCTTTCATTACTCAGCATCGTCTCCAACGATTTCATCGTATTCCTGTGAATCAAGCCATTCATCAAATCTATCTGCAACTATCTCATATTCTTCGTCAGATTCAATGTTTGTAAGATTTGGATTGCCATCTGCGTCTTCCTCGTATCTGTATAAAAATACTTCGCCTTCCTCTGCTTCTTTTCCATCCTCAGGAAGTAATACAATATAATCCCTTCCATCAGCTTCTAATATTGTAATAACAACACACTCAACTTCAGAACCATCATCAAGTTCAAGTGTTACATACATTTCATCATCATTTTCGTCATTTATTTTTCCCATTTTTCTACCTCTTTCTTAAATACTCATATGTATAGTACCAAATAATAATAAAAAATACTATAAAAAATTTATTATTTTAAAATTAATTCTTCAATAAACCTAGACCTTACAGCCTTTTTACCGAATCTGTTCTTTATATATAAAATAAATAAGTTATCTCTTGCTCTGGTCATTGCAACATAAAATAATCTTCTTTCTTCTTCAATATCTGAATCAAGAATCATCTTTTTATGAGGTGTAACACCTTCAATAGCATCCAGAATAAACACATTTCGATATTCTAAACCTTTTGAGCTATGCATAGTCGTGAGCGTTACACCCTCTTCTATATTCATTCTCTCTTTTGATTGTTCTTTTAATTGATGTGTATATTCTTCTATGTGTAAAAACCATTCTTCATATGTTTTATAATTCTTTGCAATACTCTGTAGTTCTTCAAGTATATCAAATAATTCTTCTTTATTAATCTTCCTAAAGTCTGCATATTCTTCAATAAAATCATCATACCCAATCCCTTTTCGTATAAAGTTAATGGCGGCATATGGTGTCATCTTATGAAGCATTCTTATATCATATTCAAAATGGTCTATTCTCTCAACAACATACGATTTATCGGAATAATAATCTCTTATATCATCTAAATCAACCGTGGGATTTGAAAAAGCATCTCTTGCAATATATCTCTTCGGTCTGTTGATAATACTAAGGTATGTTTTTCTACTGTCATCACCCATTGCAATCTTAATGTATGAAATAATATCTCTGACCATAAAATTATCATAAATATTTGGCACAATATCTTTCATTTTAAAGGGAATATTGTATTCGAGTAATTTTCCCACAAGATATCTTGGATTTGCATTATTCCTATATATTACTGCAATATCATTATAGCTCTCATTATGTTCCTTAAGCTCTTTAATCTTATCAATAATAAATTTGCACTCCTCAATCTGTGTATTAAATTCTTTTATATTAATTGGATTATTTTCTTCTCTGATATGTTTTATATCTTTTTGAAACCTAACGCGATTATTACCTATAAGCAATTTCGATTTATTTACAATACTTTTATTTGATCTGTAATTTGTGTCTAGAACGATTCTTTTTGCATCTTTATATACATTGTCAAAATTAAGCATAATCTCAGGTTTGGCACCTCGAAATCTGTAAATTGACTGATCATCATCACCCACAATAAAAATATTATTTTCAGGCAATGTAAGCATCTTTATTATCTCGAACTGAATTCTTGATATATCCTGAAACTCATCTATAAGTATAAATTTATACTTTTCCTGCCAAAGTTTCAATATATCCGGACGTTTTACCAACAATTCATAACACATTGTCAGCATATCATCAAAATCTATTTTATTAATGTCTATCAATGTTTTGTTGTATAAACTATAGATTTTTCTAAATACTTCCTCAGGACAGTTCCTTGAATAATAATGATTTATATCCATCATTTCACCCTTTACAAGGCTGACTTCATTTATTATTTCAGATATAAACTCTTTCTCATCATCTATCTCTATATCTATCTTTGATATAATATTTCTGTATATATCATACTTTTCTTCTTCTCGTAAAATATTTGCTGCATTGTAATTATATGCATATTTTATTATTTTAAAATAAACTGCATGAAATGTTCCAAATGTAACAGGTACATTCTTGTACATTAAAGCATTAAACCTTTCCTGCATTTGAACAGCAGCAGCCTTTGAGAAGGTTACGACTAATATATTTGATGGATTTACACCATTATTTTCCACTAATGACTTTATTCTCTGTGTAATAACAGTAGTTTTTCCACTACCTGGTCCGGCAAGAACCATACACGGTCCCATAAAATGCGCTATAGCCATTTTCTGAGAATTGTTGTACTCCATAATGGTGTAACTCCTTCCTAAAATTTCTACGTCCCAAAAACGAAAGTTGATTAATTAAGTTCAGAAGAAAGTTTTTCAATTGCAGCTTTAATTCTCTTAATTGACTCTTCTTTTCCAAGGACTTCCATAATCTCTGTTGCGCCACCAGGAGTCATCTGCTTACCTGATACAGCTGTACGAACCGGCCACATAGCATACCCATTTTTACAGCCTTTCTGCTCAACATATTTGCAAAGAGCAGCATATAAGCTATCATTGGAATAATCATTTAATTCTTCAAAAACAGGAAGCAGCTCCTTTAATACCTCTAAAGAACTTTCCTTTGTAGTCTTCATCTTCTTATGTACATACATTTCTGAATCATACTCTGGAACATTTTCAAAGAAATCAATATGATCCTTGATATCCGGAAATACTTCTATTCTCGTCTTAACCATTGTAGCTATTTTCTTTAAATCCAAATCTTTTTTGATAACTTCTTTTATGTATGGAAGCGCCATATCATAATATTTATCAAAATCCATAGCCTTAATATATTCACCATTCATCCATCTAAGCTTGACCATATCAAATACTGCCGGCGATTTACTTACATGATGATAATCAAATTTCTCAATAAGCTCCTCTAATGTGAATATTTCCTGATTATCTTCCGGACTCCATCCAAGAAGAGCAATAAAGTTAACTACAGCCTCAGAAACAAATCCCTGTTCAAGAAGGTCTTCATATGAGGAATGTCCACATCTCTTGCTAAGCTTTTTATGTGTCTCATCTGTAATAAGTGGTAAGTGAACATACTTTGGTGACTCCCAGCCAAAAGCATCATAAAGTCTCTGATACTTTGGTGAAGAAGAAATATATTCATTTCCTCTTACAACATGAGAAATCTCCATTAAATGATCATCTACAACATTTGCAAAATTGTATGTTGGGAATCCATCAGACTTAATAAGAATCATATCATCAAGTTCTGAATTATCTACTGTAATCTCTCCATAAATATCATCAACAAAAGTTGTTGTTCCCTCTGTAGGATTATTCTGTCTAATTACATAAGGTACGCCTGCTGCAAGCTTTGCATCAATTTCTTCCTTTGAAAGATGAAGGCAATGCTTGTCATAAACTATAATTTCCTTTCCGGCAACTTCCTGTTTAAGGCTTTCAAGTCTTTCCTTATCACAGAAACAATAGTATGCCTCACCCTTATCAACAAGCTCTTTAGCATACTTAAGATACATTCCTGTAGCTTGTCTCTCACTCTGAACGTAGGGACCATATCCTTTATCTTTATCAGGACCTTCATCATGTATAAGTCCTGTTCCTTCAAGCGTTCTATAAATAATCTCAGTTGCGCCCTCTACAAATCTTTCCTGATCTGTATCTTCGATTCTTAAAATAAAATCTCCACCTTCATGTTTAGCAATCAAAAACTCATATAATGCAGTTCTAAGATTACCTACATGCATTCTACCTGTTGGACTTGGAGCGTAACGTGTTCTGATTTTTGTACCCATTCTAATTCTTCCTTTACAATTAATATCTATTTGTTGTATGAAATACAAGAGAAATTATAATACAATAATATTCAAGTGTCAAAAGTTATTAAAGAACACCTATTTGTATAATCAGTAAGGACTCCTATACATATAATCTTAAAACTCCTATACATATAATCTTAAAAACTCCTATGCATCTAATCTTTAAAAACATCTCCATATCTAATCATAAAATACTTCCATAAGCATCAATCCTGATGCAGGTACCAAATACCCTGCTTTACTTCTGTCTCTTGACGCAAATATTCTGTCAATATCATCAATTTTTCTTTTCCCAAGTCCAATTTCAAGCAAAGTACCTGTAATAATTCGTATCATATTGTACAAGAAACCATCACCAAAATAATCAAAAGTCAATATTCCTTCTTTGTATGTAATATCAATTTTCTCTATATTTCTTACAGTAGATTTTTTTATTTTTTTATTAGCCTGAAAGGCCATAAAATCATGTTCACCAACAAAATAAGATGTAGCACTTTTCATAAGTTCTACATCTGGTTTTTCTTCCATTCTGTACACATATTTTCTTTCAAACACCCTTGCAACTGCTCCGCAATCAACAGTATATCTATAATGCTTTGAATTTGCATTTAGTCTTGAATGAAATCTCTCATCTACTATTTCAACCTTCTTTATGCTGATGTCTTTTGGGAGATATCTGTTTATCTCATCTCTTATCCTTACAACATCCACTGTATTATCATTTAAATTTGTTTTAATATTCTTATTATTTTCATGAACTTTAAAATTTGCAATCTGATTCATTGCATGCACACCTGCATCTGTGCGACCGGAACCGGCTACTTCTATATTTTCTTCAAAATATTTTGATAGAATACTTTCGAGTTTTCCTTGAATTGTATTCTCTGTATTTCCCTGTTTCTGCCAACCATTATATCTTTCACCATCATAAGAAATAGTCATTTTAAAGTTATACATTTATTTCTCCTGTTCCTTAAGAAACTCTACATATTTTTTTAAATATATTTTATGTGCAACCGAATACGAGATAGCTCTTATTATCTTTGCCTCATTTTTTTTGGATTTAATATCTTCAAAATTTTCTCCATTACCATATTTCTCACTAAATACATGTTTTAAAACAGTTTCAAATTCTTCACAGAAAAAGTTATATGAAAGTTCCAGATTTTCAACACTCTTCTGAACTCCAATAAATCTTTTAAGATCTGACAATGACAAAACCATTTTACATGTACAAACAAATATAAGATATGCTATTCTGTCTCTATCATATTTTTTATTTTCAGGCTTCTCAATAACTCCCTGTTTAACATAATTACTAATCATTGCAGGTGTTAACCATTTTTCTGTATCATTAGTTCCAAACAATGGCTCTAAACTTTTTTCCACAATCTTACAAACCTGTTCAAGATATAACCCTATATCAGTAATTTCATTATATTTTGGAAACGCAAAATCTCTTATTTCATTATATTTATCTGACTGTTCAAATATCATATTTTTCTCCTATCTTGCATAGTACACACTTCTACAATTATACACATTAAAGTTTGTGTTGACAAGTTACGCTTTATCTTTTAATATGGTTTTAATAACTACATTTGATAATCTTTATATTTTCTTTTAGTTATGACAAATACAAAAGATACCTTATTGATTTATCATATTACTTTTAGCTATATATACTATAGCTTTTGCTTAGGAGGACATAATACATGAAATGGTTAATTGTAGCCGATTCAGGATGCATTTTAAAAAAATTAAAATCTGATTCTGTAGATTTCAAATCAGTAC
The DNA here is from genome assembly GCA_045126215.1 of Lachnospiraceae bacterium. GTDB lineage: Bacteria > Bacillota > Clostridia > Lachnospirales > Lachnospiraceae > SVEL01. The sequence goes on from JBGVOD010000035.1 coordinate 8,460, forward strand.
CTCTCACAATACGTGTTGGTGATACAGAATATGTTGATGATGAAAATCTATCTCCAGACGAACTTATGGATGCTGTATATGCATATGACGGCAAGACAGGTAGCGCTTGTCCAGCTCCGGAGGCTTATAAATCAACTTTTGAAGGATACGATAACATTATCGTCTTTACACTTACAAGCGGATTATCAGGAAGCTATAATAGTGCAGTTATCGCAAGAGATATGGAACTTGAGGAACATCCTGAAAAGAACATTGAGATATGTGATACATTATCAGCAGGTCCAACCATTGCTATGATGGTTAAATATGCTGTAGCACTTATAGAAAAAGGTCTCTCTTTTGAAGATGTGAGAGCAGAACTCAAAAAAGGGTTACCAAAAATCAAATTAAGTTTCATTCTTGACCACCTTGATAACTTCGTAAAAAATGGTCGTGTAAATAAATTTGTTGCAGCTACTGTTGGTGTTCTTGGAATTAGAATCGTAGGTATTGCAAGTCAAACCGGTACCCTTGAAATCAGACATAAGGCAAGAAATTTCAATATAGCAATCAATAAGCTTATTTCAGATATGGAATCTTTTGGTTTTTGTGGAAAGCTTGTAACACTTTCACATTATGCTGCTGAAGAAGCTGCTGCAAAAATCAAAGAAACAATTCTTAAAAAATATCCTAACTGCGTAATTGATATTATGCCTAATAATGGTTTATGTTCTTATTACGCTGAGAAGGGTGGAGTCCTTGTAGGCTATATGACAGAATAGTAATTATTAACATATTCAACTGCCCGCAGTGCGGCGATGGTGCCGTCTGATGTGGCAGTTGTTAATTGTCGTATTTCTTTTTTTCTTATATCTCCGGCAACAAATATTCCCTCAATATTTGTTTTACAATTTTCATCTGATAAAATATATCCCCTTTCATCTTTATCCAAAGTAATTCCTTTATAATTTTCATTTTTATCCATTTCTGATGGTATTTGTCCTACAGCTATAAACACTCCTTGCACATCTATTTTTTGTCTGCACTTATATTTATTCTTATCATTATATTTATTATTTTCATCTCTATTTTCACATACTTCTACGCTTATTCCATAGACGCTTTCATCACCTAGAATTTCTTCAACATTTGCATTTAAAATCTGATGTATGTTTTTTATGCTATCCATACTTTCAATAAGTTTCTTTTCTGCACGAAAACTTTCTTTTCTATGAATAATGTATACATTTCCACAAATATTTGAAAGAAAAATCGCATCACTAACTGCTGTATTTCCGCCTCCCACAACCGCAACATCTTTATTCTTATAGAATCCGCCATCGCATATTGCACAATAGGAAACACCTTTACCATCATACTTACTTTCACCAGTCACATTTAGTTTTTTCTTCGATAATCCTATTGCAATAATAATACTTTTACATTCATAACTGTTTTTGTTTGTTATTACCTTTTTATACTTTTTTTCATTTATATATTCCTGTTCAACAATGGACACTACATCCTCATATACTATCTTTGCACCATAACTAAATGCCTGATTAAGCATATTCATTGCAAAATTATATCCTGATATTTCACTAATTGCCGGATAATTCTTTATCTTTGGAGCATAGATTATCTGCCCACCTACCATTGATTTTTCAATAATTAATACACTTTTACCACTTCTTGCTGCATATATAGCTGCTGCCATTCCTGCAGGTCCTGCTCCTATTATTATAATGTCATACATAGAAATGCTCCCCTCAATAAAATACATACTAATACTAATACTAGTATTATCAATATTTCTGTTTTTATACCGAACCACACAAATAATTGTAATGAATAAAAAAGTGCAAAAAAGTCGCTTATCCACTCTAAAGCAGATAAGCGACTAGAAAAAATTCCACAAAGAAAGATGTAAAATTATAAATTCAATCCCTTTGCAGGGTCTACGCCAAGTACTATATTCAGACATTCAATTGCAGCACCTGATGCACCTTTACCCAAATTGTCAAACTGTGATGAAATAACTATTCTGTCATCATTTCCTGTTACATAAATCTTAAGTCCATCCCATCCTGATTTTTCATTACCAGCAAGGAATCCAGTTGCCGCTATTTCATCATCAGCCTTTGATACTTCGATGAATTTCTGACCTTTATAATAGTTTGCATAGAAATCTAAGAGTTCATTTACTCCCATCTTCTTTGCAAGCATATCTGTAAATAATGGAAGTGATACAACCATTCCACTATAATAATCATCTACTATTGGTGAAAATAATGGTGTTCTCTCAAGCCCTGTAATCTTCTGCATCTCTTTTAAATGCTTATGCTGCTGTGTCAGTGCATACTCTCTTCCTGAAGAAAACTGTGATGGACGGTCTTCACTCTCATATACAGCTATTGCTTTCTTTCCGGCTCCACTATATCCCGATAAAGCAAAACTGCTTACAGGATAATCTTTTGGCAAAATACCTTCTGCAACCAATGGATAAACAAGTGATATAAAGCCAGAAGCATAGCATCCCGGAACAGCTATTCTCTTAGAATTCTTTATTGCATTATAATGAGCCTCTGATAATTCAGGAAATCCATACGCCCATCCCTCATTTGTTCTATGAGCTGTAGATGTATCAATAATAATAACATCTTCATTTTCCACTAAACTAACAGATTCCATAGCCGCTGCATCCGGAAGACAAAGAAATGTAATGTCAGACTCATTAATAAGTCTCTTTCTTTCATTTATATCTTTTCTAAGTTCTGATGATATCTTTAATATTTCGATGTCATCTCTATTCTGAAATCTTTCATGAATACGAAGTCCTGTTGTACCTTCACTACCATCAATAAAAATCTTTTTCTTCATATCGTTATTCCTTTCAATACCTTTTACCCACACACTATACACCATCTGCCATATATAGTCAATTAGTGAACTACCCTTTGTCTAAAGTCAATGTGTTTCTGACTTCATCGACCTTTTCGAATTTTATCTACTACTGTTTCTATATTGTACCGGTGTCATACCATATGTTTTTTTGAAGATTCTATTGAAGTGTCCGGGATTTTCATATCCCACACTTATTGCAATGTTTTCTACAGTTGTATTTTCACTCTTAAGTAATGCTTTTGCCTTTTTGAGTCTTATTTGCTTTACATTTTCTCCAAATGTCTTTCCAGATTTTTCTTTTATATATTTGCTTATATACTGTGTAGTCAAATGAAATCTGTCAGCAAGCATTTCCAACGTAACTTCTTTATAATTTTCCTGAATATAATTAAGAATCTCTGACATTCTTTCATCCATTTTTGTAAACTGATGTGTTTCGCCAATTCTATTAACAGCCACAACCAAAGCATTTATAGATGCCTTAATAATATCAGCATCCATACCTACTCCAAAGTATAGCTTTCCATTATAAACAATACCAACATATGATACCGCCTTTGACGACGAGCCCTTTGTTAATGCATGTTCTTCGTATATCGAAAGTTCATAGCTAATACCAAAATACTGTTTTATGGCATTTGAAACCGCATCTAAACGTCCATTACCATTTGCAAGTATTACGTGTCTGTTATTTTCATGAATAATAGATACTTCACTCATAATACCATTTTCCTGTCTGAAATGGCATTCATCAATATTGAAATATGGATGATTATATATATATTTTTCTTTGAAAATATCGTAAATTACAAGAGGCGAAAGCTCTTTATGTTCTTTATCAGATATATCTTTTATGGTATATCCAACCTCTTCTTTCATCTTATCCGGCATAGAAATACCAAAGTTCTGTTTAAGAATATATGCTACTCCGCCCTTTCCAGACTGTGAATTTATTCTTATAACATCTGCATCATATGTTCTTCCAATATCCTTCGGATCAATTGGAAGATAAGGTACATCCCACTTTTCTTTCTTGTGTTCCTCTCTGTATGCAATTCCTTTAGATATTGCATCCTGATGTGATCCTGAAAAAGCAGTAAAAATCAAATCGCCTGAATATGGCTGACGTACAGGAACTGTCATTCTGGTACATCTTTCATAAACTTCTCTAATCTTTTTTATATCTGAAAAATCAAGTTTTGGATCAACACCATGAGAGTACATATTCATAGCAACTGTTATTATGTCTACATTTCCTGTTCTCTCACCATTTCCAAAAAGTGTTCCCTCTAACCTGTCTGCACCCGCAATCAATCCTAATTCTGCTGTTGCCACACCACATCCTCTGTCATTATGTGGATGTAATGAGAGTATTACTTTATCTCTATCTACAAGTTTTTTATTTATATATTCAATCTGAGTGGCTAATACATGTGGCATAGCATTTTCAACTGTAGTTGGAATATTGATAATGACTTTCTTATCCTCTGTTGGTTTTAATTCCTTTATTACAGCATTGCACACCTCTATAGCATAATCAATCTCAGTACCCGAGAAGCTTTCAGGACTATATTCATAAGAGAAATTTCCCTCTGTTTCTGCCTCTAACTGTTTTAAAAGCTTTGCACCATCAACAGCAATCTTTTTAACTTCTTCCTTGCTCTTCTTAAACACCTGTTCTCTCTGGGCCACACTGGTAGAGTTATAGAGATGAATAACTGCATGCGGTGCTCCCTTTACAGCTTCAAACGTCTTTCTGATAATATGCTCTCTAGCCTGTGTTAATACCTGAACTGTTACATCTTCCGGAATCATATTTCTTTCAATAAGAGTTCTCATAAACTTATACTCTGTTTCAGATGCTGCTGGAAATCCAACCTCTATTTCCTTAAATCCTATATCAACAAGGAGTTTGAAAAACTCCAATTTTTCATCTAAACTCATTGGTTCAATAAGCGCTTGGTTTCCGTCCCTTAAATCAACTGAACACCAGATTGGTGGATGATCAATATAGTCTTTCTTTACCCATTCATATGTTGGTTTTTCTGGTAAAAAATATGCTCTTTCATATTTGCTACTGTTCTTCATATGATGTTTCCTCCTTTTTCTTTTATTATTCAAATATAAGACTGCATTTCATTTTAGTCATGTAATCTTATGTTTGAATAATAACACAATAAAAAAATAAAGGTAGTGTTAAATTTAACCACTTTTATTGTACTTTTTTAATATTTGTGATTAAATTTCGCACTACCTATTGTGTTTTTTTAATATATATTATAGTGTCAAAAGGTATCTTTCTAAATACACTTTTACATATTGCACGAAAAATATAGGCATTTGTGACTTTTGAAGGATATTAGTGTTTCTACTCTCTACTCGTAATCTTTATATCTTTTTACAGCCATTTCAGACCCCTGAAGGTTATCATCATACATATGAACAATATCGTACGCTACTCTTTCAACGATTGTATCCATTCTTGAGCCTTTTATAAATCTATAATTTATTCCATACCTTGTAAACTCTTCTCCCTGATAGTATGTCTCAAGAATAGGTATATCCTTTTCATAAGAACCATCCTTAATTGCATCATATAATAACATTGCAATTTTATTTCTAAGTTCTTTATTAAAAGTCTTCATTGTATTTATTTCTTCTCCAAGTATTGCCTGTTCCGAAATCATTCTCTTTAAAGTTTCAAGTTTTTCAGGAGCTGTGATAATATACTTACCTTTAAACTGATAATTATTAGAAAGCATTCTTAAAAGCTCACCCTGACTCAATGGTATAATGACCTGGCTTGTATAATACTTCTCGTAGACATAATAATGAGTATTCTCTTTTGGATAGCTTGGTCTGACATAAACTAACTCCAGATAACTCTTTTCATCTGATATGTTCACCTCAGCACGTATCATCTTTACTATCTGGCCCGATATCTGACCTCTTTTTCTTATAGAATCATATTTATTTGTTATAATACCATATACTTTGAGCATAGCTACTTTACTCATACCATACAGTCTGTTTTCTTCTGCAAAATATCTCATTGCATTCTGCTCGTCACCAAGTGTTTCAAAATAAACACCAAGTGTTTCAAGTCTTGCTGACTCTGCCTCTGCCTTTGTCACAAAATTCTGTATTTCCGGTCTTGATAATCTGTTTCTAATAAGCTCTTCTGCCTCTTTATGTCTGCCTTCATAGCAAAGATATTTCACAACGTAGCATGTATCAAGAAATGTTTCATTTCCTTCTGCATATGCATCTGTTGTATAGCATTTAATTGCAGCCTTGTCAACATATCCTGCTGATGAATAATTGATAATTTTCCTTTTTACTCTTCTCATATACTCGTCGAATCTATAATGGTCACATGTTTCATATGCAAGCATAAGCATTTCCATATAGCGTTCTCTGTTATCTGCATCATAGCGACCTTTTCTATTGCTATTCTGGATTATTCTGGATGCTGCATATTTCTTTTTTAAACCTTCAAATACATTTCCCTTCTTGTATATAAGAATGTCTGCCAACAATTCATTTGCCAAAGCCTTTGCCAATTCATGTTCATCACAGTCGCAATTGTCTTTTTTGCACTTTTCAATTACAGTATTTGCATATTGTTCTGCTTTTTTTAATGTATTTATGTCTCTTGCTTCAAAGAAATATGAATATCCTATTGCTATTTCATCTGCATAAACACAATAATCGAGATGTTTTTTTGCAAGTCTTCTGGCATCATCAAATTTTCCAAACATCATACAATTCTTGACCATTGTGTTTTGGAAACTCTTATCAACCACACTATCCAGGTATTCATCATATCCTGCTACTGCTTTATCATATTCTCCCATCCTTGCGTATATCTTTGCCACATTTAATTTAAAAAATGACTTTAAAAATGCATCCTCGGAAGAATTCGACAGCGTATAAAACAGATTAATTGCCTCATTATATTTTCCAAGTCCAATACAAGCAGTAGAAAGCATCCTTTTTGCACTTTCAGTTGGTTGCGCATTATCAGATTCATGTGCATATCTGTATGCATTTTGATAATCACCTAAAAGATTCATATTTCTGGCAATATAATATGTTGCTTCAGCAGTATCTTCTGGTGTTATCTCATATACACGTTTCCAATGCTCATTTGATAAATTAAGATATTCATATTTTTTCTTATTCCATGCATATCTGTAATATGTTTCAGCAAACATTCTATGTGCGTAATTTGAATCAGCACCAAGCTCTTTTGCCTTTTCAATATACTCAAATACCTTATCTCCACCTCTGTTCAAAGGAAGGATAGCTGCTGCATGTGCAAGTTTTCCGTACACATCTATTTCATATCCGTACTCTTCGCCAATGAATTCCAGTTCTTTTACTGCAAGCTCTGCATCATCATCTTCATCTGCAAGTGAGGCAATAAGCATATGATATTTTCTTCTGTCATTTATAGTAATGGCCTTTCTAAGTTCCTTATATACCTTTTTATTATCTTCATTACTATCAACTAAGATTCTGGCTCTCATATAGTATATCTCGGCCATTGCATATATCTTTTCCTGAAGGAATTCATCTAACTTCTGTCTGTCTTTCTCTCTTCTAATAATTACAAAAAGTTTTTCTGTTTCATTGATAATATCATTAAACCTTCTAAGTACTGCTTTCAAATCATCCTTTGTATGATTTTCTGAATATATAATTTCTTCAAATTCAATTTCTGCTTCAAGCACTTCTAAAAGAAAACATTCAGCTCCAGCTGCCTTAGCTCTCTCAATCACTTCTTTTGCATCATCTATCTGATGATAGTATAGGAATGTAACTATCGCTCTTGTATACACATATGGATCTTTATTATACATTTCATTCAATCTGAAATGTAAATCTATTACTTCCTGACCCTTATGTAATTCAACACATGCTCTTTGCAATTCATAAAGAGCTGAATACTCATTTGGGTACTCTTTTAAATACTCCATACAATAATCGTATGCAATTTGCTGCATATTAACATCAGTAGCAAAAGAGATAATGTTTCTTTTAATATTTATATTATTTTCGATGACGCTGTCTGCTTCTAAATAATATTCCAGTGCTTTCTTTCTTGCATCCCATCTTTCTCTACGTTCCTTCATATTTTCATCATTCATAAAGGATCTGTACTTCACATGATACATTCTTGCCTTTAATGAAATTGCCCATGCTTTTTCATACTTAGCATCTATTATTTTATTTTTCTTTTCTTCTTCTTTTTTCTTTAGTTCTTCCTCTGTTTCATCACCTGTTGTTTCTTCTGATGAATTTTCAGATTCATTATTTTCTTTGCCTTCAATAATTCTATCCTGATTCTCTATATATTTATCAGCCTCAGACAAAACTTTTTTAATATCCTTCAAACCTGCATAAAATGCTGCAAGAAGTTTATGATAGTCGTCCATTTTTTCATAATGTTCTTCATTTGAGGTAAGAAATTCTATTCCTTCTTCAAGCGCATTAATGTGTAATAAAGAATATGCAAATTGATTTGCTTCTTTTTCTTCTAATATTTCCGTTTTAATCTTTTCTCTACACTTTTCAACGAAACATGCATCAATTTTCTTGCCTTCTTCAGCTAATTCCTGATTTCCATAGTAACGCATAGCATTGTTATAATGCTCAAGAGCTTCGAAATACTGTCCTCTGTCATTATAATATTTCATAAGACATTTTTCTGCCACATAAAGTCCTTTTACGCTTTCTGTTAATTTTAAAAATTCATCTTTTGCAAATTCCTCTTCCCCACTATCAAAGATAACTTCTAGAGCAACAGTATGTGACCTTACACTTTCTTCGCATTCCGGCTTTTTAAGAAATGCTTTGGCAATCGCAACTGCTTCTTCAATTCTTCCTTTTTCGAAGAGATACTTTGCCTTATATACATCATGATAAGGATGCCATATACCTGACATATCAAGAGATGTAACAAGACTATCCAAATCATCTATCTTTTCATAATCTTTTCTCTCAACACGCTCAAAGAACTCAATCAGCTCAGATATATACTTGTCATAATCTGCATTTTTCTTACCTTTTATCCATTTATACGAGAATTCATCATTATCATCTGTATCTTTAATACATCTAATAATATAATCAACAAATCCCTCTGGAAGTCTCTCCTTAAATTCTTTTTCATTCTCAATTACGTCAAAACGTTCATCAAGAAGTCGATATACTTCAAACTTTACTCTGAAGTACTCTGAAAGATATGAAAAAAGTACCCATTTTGCCTCATCACTATATTCAAGGTCATCAAATACTTCATGATTCAAAAGTTCTTCCCATTTAGAGAGTGTCATTCTACTTTCAAAATCCATATACAGCTCATTTAATGCCTTTTTAAACAAGCCCATAACTGTCCCATCTTCTATTGTATACTGGTCTTCATCCGTAGTGGCTGCATATGAAAGTGCAGCCTCATAAGCCTCTCTAAGGAGCTTAAATCCCTCAGGATTCTCCTCAGGATTATTAGCTGTAAGTGCCATTCTATATGCACTTTTTATAACTCTTTCATCCTTTGTAATATCAATACCTAAAATGCTAAATGCCTGTAAATTTTCCATACTCTGTTTCCTCAAATAATCCTTATCATTAATATCTGTTTTCTACAAAGTTTTTAAATTTTTCTTTTAAATCTCTTCTGGACTCTTCAATTTCTTCTCTGTTTTGCCTCTTAAGAACATCTTCAAAATTTCTTAGCCATATATCAATCATTTCTCTATCTCTTCCACTGGCCTCTTCATAAAGTCTCTCACCACGCAGAAGTAAAAGTCTATTTTCTTCCTGATCTCTTGGGGCAATTTTTAGATATGAAAGTTCCTTCATTCTATCGTGAATTTCCTCAGGAGTCATTTCATTATCCTTACCCTTGATAATCTGCTTTTTGATTTCTCCCGTAGATACAATCTTGACCTGAACTTCAAGTAGTGAATTGATATCATACGTATAAGTAACATCTATCGCTTCCTCGCCTGCTTTGTTTTTAGGAACTTTGATATTCATTACTCCAAGAAGAAGATTATTTTCAGCAAATCTGCTTTCACCCTGAAGAACCTTTATTCTGATTTCTGTCTGATCATCTCTAAGTGTATACAATCTTTCTGTCCTACTTGCAGGAATAACAGTATTTCTGTCAATTATAGGAAGAAAATGTCCTGCTTCATAGTAGCCATTCGCTCTCTCAACAGATACTTCCGTTCCCAATGTAAAGGAGCAGACATCCGTTAAAATAACTTCCTTTACTGCTTCATTTCTAGCCTTCAAAGCAGCCTGAATAGCAGCTCCCATCGCAATTGCTTCATCTGGATTAATTGATGTATCCGGGAATTTTTTAAACAACTTTGTGATAAAGTTTCTAACAAGTGGAAGCTTTGTTGCTCCACCAACAAGCACTATTTCATTCAAATCAGACAGTTTAATATGAGCATCTGCCAAACTTCTTTGAACTGGTTTCTTTATTCTATCAAGCAACGGTTCGCATAATTTTTCATATTCATCTGCTGTTATTGTAAGCGACTTTGTCTCTCCAGAAATAGTTGCTTCAAAACTTACTTCATTTGTTTTTGATAAATCAAGTTTTGCTCTTTCTGCCGCATCTCTGATAATAATATATTCTTTCTCTGTAAGCTTTTCCAAAGCTATTTCATTCTTTTCAATAAATCTTGTCATAAGAACCTCAGTAAAGTCCTCTCCACCAAGATAATTATCACCTGCCACAGCTCTGACCTCAAGAATATTATCAAATAATTCAAGAATAGATACGTCAAGAGTACCTCCACCAAGGTCAAATACAAGATAGCTTGCGTTTACATTTTCCTTAAGAAGACCATATGCTATAGCCGCCGCAGTAGGCTCACTAATAATTCTCTCAACTTTAAGACCAGCTAATTCTCCTGCTCTCTTTGTTGCTTTTCGTCTTTTATCGTTGAAATATGCAGGCACAGAAATAACTACTTCTTCAACCTTTTCATTAAGAAATGCCTCTGCATCTTCTTTTAAGGAACGAAGTACAAATGCAGATAATTCTTCCGAAGTATATTCTTTCCCTCCAAGACTATATTTTTTGTCTGTTCCCATTGTTCTCTTAAAGACAGATGCAACACTTTCAGGATGAATAAATCCATATTCCTTTGCAGTTTTTCCAACAAGCACCTGACCATTATCATCTATTGCAACCACTGAAGGTGTAATATTTTCTCCAAGTTTATTTGGAATAATTTTTGAACTTTCACCATCAAAATATGAAACCAAACTATTTGTAGTTCCTAAATCAATTCCTAATATCATCTTCTACTCCTTATTATCTTAGTCAGCTTATAAAGTTCCTTTTTCTTAGTCAGCTTTTGAAGTTCTTCTTTTCTTACCTGCTTCTTTATTTCTATTTCTTCCATCTCTGTTTGAATGATTATCTTTAGCATTTTCTTTCTGATTTTTGTAATTCTTGCTATCTCTTCTATCATCAAACTTTATTCTGCTATTTCCATATGCTTTACTTCCATAGGATTTTTCCATATCATTCCTATTTCCAAAAGATTTTTCTCCTGTTCTGTTTCCATAGGACTTTCCATCATTATTTCTTCCCCTATATGATCTTCCTCTTTGATTTCTATCATCTCTATAATCTGAAAAACCTCTACCATACTTTGGTTTCCTTGGAACAAATTTCTCAATAACAATCTCTTTTGGCTCTTCACCCATATGTGATTTCAAAAGTGCAGCAGCGATAGATATTGCAGTATTACCACTTTCTTCAAGCTTTTTCTCGAGAAGTGGAAGTATTCCAGATAAATCCTCTTCATCAATAATCTTATTAATCTGTTCAAATACTTTTGTAGCCTTAGCACCCTTTACATCTTTTACTGATGGTACTTCTCTTACAACCATCTTAGTTTTACAGATTTTTTCAATTTCTCTTATCTTAAAGATTTCTTTTCCAACTACAAGAGTGCATGCTCTACCCTTTCTGCCTGCACGTCCTGTACGCCCAATTCTATGTACATAATACTCAATATCCTGAGGAATATCATAATTAATAACAGCTTCAACATCATCAACATCAATACCTCTTGCTGCAACATCAGTTGCAATAAGAATCTTTGTAGTTCCATCTCGAAAGCCTTTCATTACCTTATCTCTCTGATACTGTGACAAATCACCATGCAATCCCTCTGCCTTATATCCTTTTTCTTTTAAGTAATCACAAAGCTTGTCTACCATAGTCTTTGTATTACAGAAAATAAGTGTAAGCTTTGGATCATAATAATCTAATAATCTTGCCGTTACTTCATTTTTATTATGTATATTTACTTCATAATAATACTGTTTAATTGAAGGCATTGTAAGTTCTTTCTTTGTAACTTTAATAAGCTTTGCATCTTCTTTTAAATATGTCTTTGTTATCTCTAAAATTGCAGGTGGCATAGTAGCCGAAAAAAGTGCTGTCTGATGTTCACTTGGTATTTCTTTTAATATTGTCTCAATATCATCTCTGAATCCCATATTAAGCATTTCATCTGCTTCATCAAGAACTAGCATCTTCAAAGCACCAAGTTTCAAAGTATGTCTTCTCATATGATCCATAACTCGTCCAGGAGTTCCCACAACAATTGATACCTTTGCTTTAAGTGCTCTAATCTGTCTATTTATATCGGCTCCGCCATAGATTGGTACAACCTTTACTCCATGCATATATTTAGCGAATTTTCTAATTTCATCAGCAGCCTGAATCGCAAGTTCACGTGTTGGACAAAGTACAAGTCCCTGTACTGAATCATCTTTTGGATTAATCTTCTGAATCAGTGGAATTCCAAATGCCGCTGTTTTTCCCGTTCCGGTCTGAGCCTGTCCTATTATATCAGTGCCACTCATAACAACTGGAATAGCCTGTTGCTGTATAGGTGTAAAACTTGTAAATCCAATCTCTGTAATAGCACGTAAAACCTGTGATGAAACCACATCTTCTCCCATGCTATATAGATTTGATTCTTCTGATTTGTTATCAAAGCTGTTTTCCGCTCTGTTCTTATCCTTCTTGCTCATATTATCAGGGTTAAAATATCCCTTACTGTCAAGATATTCATTAACATTTGTGTAATATGAACCATCTTTATCAGAAACTTCTATATCCTCATTTTCCTTAAATCTTCTCTTTTCAAAATTTCTGTACTGTATCTCATATTTGTCATATGAATTTTTATCATTATAATTCTGTCTAACTCTGCTGGTATTTTCTTCGTCAAAAAGTAATTTCATTTAATCCTCTTTCTATACATGTTTTTATATAATCAACATAATATTTTACCATAATATTCTATTTTTTTAAACCGTTTTTTATCTACAAGCCCACTCTCGCATTCTCACAAAGTATTTTTACTTTATAAGATAACGATGTCAAAAAGGTATATTTATAAATTTATATTGGCATATGCACACGGAGCAAAGGACTATATACTTTGTGCAATATGTCAGCTAACATTCTAAAAGTCACCTTTTAACATGATTATTTTATAAAGTAAAAAACTGCCGCATTAGCAACATTGCCAAGCGACAGTTCCCGTAATTATATTATCTTGTCTCAATAAATTTACTCATAAACTCCTGACTGCAACATGGTTTTCCATAATAGTATCCCTGTATACAATCTGCATTCAAGCCTTCGAACTTTTTAAGCTCATCGGCAGTTTCTATGCCTTCAACGCATATCTTCAAATCAATACTATGCACAAGTTCAACAACATGTGACATAACTCTATATTCGTAATTATCCTGTAATGCCTTTACAGTAAATCCTCTATCAAGTTTTATAATATCCGGAAGCATATTTCCAATTGATGAGAGATTTGAATAGCCTGTTCCAAAATCATCAATCGCAATCATAACCCCAAGATTTTTCAGTTCTTTCCATACATTACGCACAGCAGGAGAATTCTCTAAATAACCGCTCTCCGTCAATTCAACTATAAGAGAACTTGGCTTTAAATCATATTTTATCAAAGCCTCCTTTATTTCTTTGAACACACTGCTTTTAAGTATTTGAACATATGAAATATTTACGCTTATCTTAAAATCCGGAACAGTCTTTTGAACTTCCTTACACATATAAAGTGCTCTGTCTATTACCCATTTTCCAACTGGAATAATCAGACCACTTTCTTCCAAAACAGGAATAAACTCTGCTGGAGAAATCAATCTCTTATCACTTGTCCAAAATCTTAAAAGGCTTTCTGCTCCAAATATCTGCTCATTTTTTGTCTGAACAATTGGCTGAAAGAACAAATCAAATCCTTCAAATTCTGTTGAAACAGCTTTTCTCATTTTCACAAGAATTTCTCTCTTTTTTAAGAATGCCTCATAGTCATTGGCTTCAAATGCATACAATTGATTCCTTCCTCTGTTCTTTGCTTCGCTCAATGCAAAAGTAGAAATTTTTTTCACTTCATCCAGACTATACTCCTTGATTCCTTTTCCAAAAACGACCCCTGCAGATATTGTATATATCGTTTTATAATCATTCTTTTCAATACTCTTATCTATCTGCATTCTTATCTTTTTGTATAGTCTCTTTGCTTCTCCCTCGTCTTTACTTAATACATCAATAATAATAAATTCATCTGATACTGCTTTATATACACTCTGGTTAGGTGATAATTCCTCGTTTATACATTCTGCAACATTTTTGAGAATTAAATCGCCATAGTTTGCACCAAACTTGTCATTTATGCTCTTGAAATCGTCGATTCCAACTCTCATAATGAAGCCATCTTCAAAATCAAAAATCATCTTTTCAATCTGGCTCATAGCTTCACTCATTTCCAGCAAACCACTTACATTATCAGCAATTTGTTTCTGTCCAACTTCATTTATACATCCCATCATAAATACAGGATCACCATCTGTATCATATACAACTTTTCCACGACAATTAATCCATATAGCCTCTCCGTCTTTTCCAATCCATCTGTATGTCATACAGTGTTCATTAACACTTCCAGATACTACTTTTTGAATATCTGCAATAAGCTTTTCCTGATCATCAGGATGAATAAACTGTTTGTGAACAAGATTGAAGTTTTGAAAGGGACTCTCTGGTATAGCAAATCTTTCCAAAGCACTTTTTGATATATAATAACTGTCATTCGTAATGTCATATATATACAAATAATCGTCCATACATGGCGAAAATACATCAATAATACTCTGAATATAATTAAAAGCAAGTTTTATTTCAGCCTTTGATAATTCTCTCATACATTACACCTCTATTTTATACACGTTCTACAATTAATACAATTATACGAAATTTATGTAAAAAAATAAAGTAGTATTTAGTATTATATCTCTATTTTATCTGATACTTTTGTACTATTTATTCAAGATTTTTCAGTGCCTCACTCATTGGGATTTTCTTTATTTTTCTATATTGTAAAAATGCAACGACTAAATATGCTAATATTCCAAGAACAACCATCTCAACATATACCTTTGGAGCTATATAATATGTCAGCCATCCTGTCATATCTTTCATAATTAAGATATACAAATATTTGATAATCATCTCTGACAAAAAAGTAGTTATAGCAACTGAAACCACAACAACTATACTAGTTGAAACAATGTATAAGCTACTTATCTCAGCATTTGAATATCCTAATATTTTGACCATTGATATCGGCAGTGTATTTTTTTCAAGTATAAGTTTTGTCAATAAATATACAAGAATAATGAATAATATAATTGCAAATACACATATTAATATAAACATTTCCCCCATTGATGCTTCAAGCTGTCTCGAAACTTTCGTCATATCATCTTTAGTTATACATTTAGCAAGTAAATGCTCATCTATATCAAGCTTTTCATTTGAAAAATATCCATTGAAATAATCTGAAGTTCTGTCAAACATTTTATTGAAACTGTCTAGTGACATAAATACGGATAATGATGATGGATATCCCACAATTTTAGAAACCTTTAATTCATATGTTTCATCACCATATTCTTCTGACAAAGAAATTTTGTCACCAACTTTTATTCCAAACTTTTGGGCAAATCCATCTGAAATACTCACCCCTTCACTGTTATCTGGAAGTTTATCACTTATGTATTTACTATTATCATTTCCTCCAATTATTGATATTTCTTCCTTCCTGCCATCATCAGTATATACAAGGCTTGTCACACCAAACTTCTCTGCATCCTTATTATTTACTTCAATAGGAGCTACCAAAACATACTGATAGCTGCATGGCATACTTTCTAAAACTTCATCCTTATAATTATCAAGTATCGGTGACATCATAAGTCCAAACATAAGTAAAATATTTGCAAACAATAATCCAACAAATAAGGTTATGTAGTTTGGAATATTTTGAAGAATTACTCTAAGTCGAAACCTGTTAAAAAAGCTAAACTTAGGTAGTTTAACTGCTTTTTTTCTTTTATTTCCACTAAAGTCTCTTCTTATAAATTTAAGTGGTGATAATGAAAGCTTACGTGAAATCACTAATATATTTATAACAATCATAATCATAACAGGCAACACAGTTGTAAGCACAAATGCCTCTCCATTCCATATTGTTACATATGTTGGAAGAGAATAACTACCATAATACATATCCGCGATAACATTCTTAAACACTGTATAACCAAGGATATTTCCTATGACAGCTGCAATAATTGTGATTATTACAGGCATTGCAATATAATGTCTAAGAAGCTCTCCTTTTGTATATCCTGATGCTCTAAGTGTCCCTATTGTTGTAGCCTCTTTAACAATAGTATGGTTGATTGTTACAGCAAATACAAATGCCATAATAGCCATAAGAATATAAAGTAAAACCAACATCATACTCTTATCTTTTCCAAGATCATCACCTGCAAAATTAATTGCCTGACTGGCATACCTTGGAACAAAAGAATCAAGCATAGCTCGTTCGTTTATTGTAAGTGCCAGATTTTGTGCTATTTCCATTTCATCCTTTTCATCATCAGGTTCATCTGTGTATTTGAATTCATAATTATATACACATTTTTCACCTTCTAATCTTGTATATCCCTCTTCATCTACAATAGCTACACCAAAAAGAAGCGAATCAAACATCGTATCTTTGTTATCTGAAAACAACGCAGTATAATCTGATAACGCAACATATCCACTTACCGTAAAAATCTGTCCTGCAACTGTAATCTGATTACCGATTTTAATATCATTGTTTTCAGCGAACATCCTATCCAGAGCAATTTTTTCTCCACTATCTGGCATTTCTCCATTCATAAGACAAACCTTATTAACTTCTTCCCTATTTTTGTATATACGAAGTGTTTTTTCATCATCAGACATTAATAAATCATAATAAAAATCCTTATATATTTTTACATCTGATTTCTCTATATACTCTATTGTTTCATCATCCAATTCTATAAATGTTGTAAAATGCCCATTTTCAATATTATAGTCTTCAAAACTGTTATCCAGTGCAGTTTTCATACTACTTCCTGCAACAAGGAATCCTGAAATAAAACCTATTGTTCCAACTAACAACAAAAAAATCACTGCATACTTACCAAAATCACTTTTAAATTCTCTTATTATTCTCTTATTTAAAGGATTTTTCATACTATCACCACCATTACCATTCAAGATCTTTTGCTGAAACTTTTTCTGTATTAACGTAATTCTTTCGAATCTCCCCATCTCTTAGTTTGATTACTCTGTCAGCCATATTCTTAATTGCATCATTATGTGTTACCATAATGATTGTGTTACCGTATTTTTTATTAACATCTTCAATAAGCTTAAGTATATCCTTTGAAGTATTATAATCTAACGCTCCTGTTGGTTCATCACACAAAAGTATATCTGGATTCTTTACTAATGCCCTTCCTATAGATGTTCTCTGCTGCTGTCCTCCTGATAACTGGTTTGGAAGCTTATGTCTATGTTCATACAATCCCAAGGTTTTAAGTAAATCATCTATTTCTAATGTACTACTGCCAAGATATGCACCAACCTCGATATTTTCCTTTACACTAAGATTTGGTATCAAATTATACATCTGAAAAACATATCCCAAATGTTTTCTTCTGTATAATGTCAACTTCTTCTCATTCATATCTACTGTCTTTTCACCATTGATTGAAACGTATCCACTATCTGCATCATCAATTCCTCCAATGATATTAAGAAGTGTAGATTTACCAGAGCCAGAAGGTCCAAGAAGTACACAAATCTCTCCCCTTTCTATTCCAAAATCTATCCCCTTTAGCACATCTGTTTTATTGTCACCTATACCGAAACTCTTCTTTAATTCTCTTACTTCCAAAAACATATTGTTTACTTCCTTTCATAAAAATATTTCATATGAGCATATGTTCATATGTTTATTATAATAATTCCCAGAATGTATTTTGTCAACAATAATTCAAAATACTATTCCAGGTCATTATTTTTCTAAATATATATCTAAATATCTTCCCACAAACTCTAATCATTTATTTTACCACAATGACTACCACATTTACTGCAATCACAACCACATTGCAAAGACTTCCCACTCTTTTTATCTAAAATCATTCTTCTTATTATCAATGAAACTATACAAAGCAAAATTGTTGCAACAATTATTGTTCCTGCATTCATTTTTATTCCTCCTTCTTTAACTCGATTATACAGTTAGTATAATCTAACTCTTCTTAGATGTCAATAACCTTTATGGTAATTGAATTAACAAAAAATATGTGGTAAAATAAGCAAATTAGAATACATTTATTCGGAGAAGGGTTTTATTATGACAAATACAGAATCAGCTGAAAACTATTTAGAAACAATCTTGATATTATCACAAAAATTACCAGTTGTACGTTCAGTGGACATTGCCAATGAATTAGGATTCAAAAAATCCAGTATAAGCGTAGCAATGAAGAACCTCAAAACAAAAGACTACATATCTGTAACTGAACAGGGCTATATTTATCTTACGGATGATGGAAAAAACATTGCTAATATGGTATATGAACGCCATAGGATAATTTCTTCAATCCTTATCTCCCTTGGTGTTCCAGAAGACATTGCAACTGAAGACGCATGCCGTATTGAACACGTTATTAGTAAGGAAAGCTTTGACGCAATAAAAGAACATATTGCCAAGTTTGAAAAAAAGTAATCTAAAATCAACAAGAGCTCTTAAAAGTTGTTTTAATTTACCAACAGCTTTTGAGAGCTCTTTTAATATTATATTATTTTATAATTTTTCTACAATTCCAAAGAATATCGGAAGATTTGTACTATCATCAATAATCATATATATAAATGACCTGTCAAGATTTACTTCAAAAAAATCATTTTCTTCTATACATGCCGCATTCTCATCCATCTCAACTACCGTAACTGCTGCTGCTTTAGTTCCGCCTTCATCAACATCTATATGTGTCTGATGTATTACATTTCCAATATATAAACCATTACAACTATCTGTGTACATTCCTGAAAAATCTGCTGCAGGGCAGAATGCCTGATTAATTCCCATCTTTTTCATTGAATCTATCAGTTCAAACCTCGAATCAGAAGAATATTTTGGCATATCAATAAACACATCAGCTTCTATAGCTCCACCAAGCATTTCAAGCAATTTTTCACCATCAAGAGAAGCTAAATATTCGTCAACAGAAACTCCATCATTTGGTCTTATTGCAACATATGAATATCCTTCTTTATATCTTTTTACAAATCCTGTAGACATATCATCTTTAATATATTTATCTGCATCACCGCTCATCATGTCTACTTTGACATTTTCACCATCGCTATTTTCAAAATCCTTTTGCGCTGTATACGCAGTTTCAAACTCCTCTTTCCATGAAGCTTCAAATGCAATCGCATTTATCAAAACCATTTTACATGATTCGTCAATCTCATCAATAACATCGTTAATCATATCATTTGTTTTGTCACTAATCCAATTATTTATATCGTCCTTGGTGTTTTTTGTAAATGGAGTTCCATATAGTTCACATCTATACAAATTAGATACATTATTGAAATAATCATCGTTAAATTTTATTCCACTGTCTGTATCAAACCATATAGAATTTGCCTTACTAAAAGTAACATCTTTATACGATTTAAGACCATTTGTATATACACTCAGACATTTCTGTCCATTTTCACCACCTAAAGTTCCATATAAAAAACTATCAATTTCCTCCTTTGTATTTTCCCTTGCTCCAAGAGATGTCATCCCCATTGCAACAGCAATGGAATATGGTGAAATCATAGCATTAATTTTGTCACCATCCGGTATATTCTCATCTTTTCTTATTGTATTATATAATTCCAATGTATAATCAATGTAATGCTTCTTATATTCGCTATATACACTCTCAACATCATCTTCTGAAACATATTCTGAATCATCAAGATTTTTCAAATGTTCCTCATTCAAAACTTTTAAATTGCTTTTGACAATGTCTTTTTCGTCATTGATGGCAGTTTCTCTTTCTGAATCCGTTCCACATGCTACAATTCCTATAGATACAGTAAAAGTCAACATAGCAGCCAAGGTTCTCTTGAAAATTTTTTTGTTTATTAATTTAGTTTTTATTTTATTATCTTTATTCATATTTATCTCCATTTCTACTAATGAGCCAGTACTATATCCCTGATTTCATTTGCTGTTTCATTAAGTGGTAATCTATTTGTATCCCCTTCTGAACTAATCAGAACTATTTCTTCTGTTAATTTTCCATTATTTTCGCATCTTTTTACAACATATATGCTTCTTTGTCCCATATCAAATGCGTGTTGTTCACTTTCATATTTCAAATCAATATCTACATTTTTGATTAGCTCCTGCAATTTATTAATATCTTTTTTCTGGTATTCTTTAATATAATCATCACAAGAAACTATATACTTTTTCAGATTATCATATATCTGATATTCAGATGTCATCTCCTCCATATCAGAAAAATCAAATAAGAATTTATTGCCAAAATTATCTATACAATATCCGGTAAGTACATATCCCTCCGCATAATTACTGTATGCTTCAAATAAGATAATTTCTTTCTGTCTTGTAGTTTCTTCACAATTATTTGAATTATCAAATACATCTTCCTCCAATGATTCTTCTTTATCAACATCATTAACAATATTGTTCATCTCGTTACTATAGCTGTCCTCTGTAACATTATCTTTTATTTCAGTTGGAGTCTGATGCAAGGATGACCTTCTTATTACGACTACCCCTATTGTAATAACAAGCACAATAGGTATAATGGCAGCCATACATTTTGTAAGTATTATAATATTGTTTTTTCTTCTTTTACTCTTTGCGATGGCTTTTTCTACATATTCATCACTTTCAACAATATATTTTGGATCAATATCTCCAAAGGCATCAATTATCTTATCGATGTCATCTCTTTCTTCACTACCCATATATAAAACCTTCTTTCACAAGATGCTTTTTCAATTCTTTTCTCACTCTAAACAAAACAGACTTCACACAGCTCTCTGTGATACCATATTTTTTTGATATATCTTTTATACTTTCCATATAAAAATATCTTCTGACAAATATAACTCTGTACTCTGCCTTTGTTTTTTCAAGAAACTGATTGATTGCATTTGAAAGCTCTTTATGTTCAAGTTTCTTCTCCGGTGTATCTTTACAAACACACTCTACCATTTCATCAAATATTAACTCTATTTCACCATCACCTCTCATCTTCGCATGCATCCTTCTATACCTGTCTATTGCAAGATTCCTTGTAATTGCACCTAAGAACCCCTTAAATATACTTGGTCGTTCATCAGGTATTGAATTCCATGTTTTCATCCATGTATCATTGAGACATTCTTCAACATCTTCATTGCTTTTTAATATATTAAAAGCTATGGTATTACAATAATGTCCATATTTTTCACTTGTATATTGAATAGCCGTTTCATTTCTATCCCAATACAGGTCAATTATTTTGGAATCTTCCACGCTCATTTTCCTCCTTCTAATTTTATTAAACTCCTATTATACACAGATTTCTGTGTAATAATAGGAGTATCAAGTGCTTTCATATATATAGACGCAAACAATTTTGATTGGTTGCATTTTTTATAAAAAAAAATCTATAATTTCACCAATGTTATTTCATGTCCCATTGCAGGAATTATCTTTTCAACAAGATCCTTTGTTTTTATCTTTAGGCTGGATGTGTTTATACATGGATGGCATCCTATATATTCATCCGTCAAAACATCCTCATCTATCAGCAGAGTAACTGCCTTATCTTTGTCATTCATCAGACCTAATACACTTACAGAACCGGGTGTAATGTCAAGGTATTTTTCCATATACTCAGCTGGTGCAAAAGAAAGCCTTGCACTATTTATCTGATGTGAAAGCTCTTTTGTAACAAATTTTTTATATCCCGGTATCATCAGAAGATAAAACTTTGTCTTCTGGGTATTACAAAGAAATAAATTTTTACAGACCATACAAGAGAGTAATTCGTCAATTTCCTTACATGCCTCCATTGTATTGGCTTCCTCGTGATCCACTCTTTCATATTCTATATTAAGTCTATCTAGTAAATCATACGTTCTTATTTCCTTATCTAATCTATTATCTATATTCTCCGGTCTTCCCTTTACAAGTTTCATATGTTCTTTCTCCTAAAAAATACTACCTATTGAATATATCACAAAGGACGCAAGCCATGCAACAGCACACTGGAATGCCACCATAAATAATGCCATTTTGCCTCCAAGTTCCCTCTTTACAGATGCTATTGCAGCAATACAAGGTGTATATAACAGACAAAATACCAATAAACTAAGCGCAATTAACGGTGAAATCGCAGCAACAAGCATCTCAGTTGTACCAAATAAAATATTCAATGTAGATACAACGCTCTCTTTTGCCATAAAACCTGTAATAAGAGCAGTAGAAAATCTCCAGTCGCCAAAACCAAGTGGTGCAAATATTGGTGAAATCACTCCCGCTATTTCTGCTAAAATACTTTCTTTCGAATCTTCAACAACATTCAATCTGATATCAAATGTCTGCAGGAACCATATCACTATTGTAGCAATAAAAATAACTGTAAAGGCTCTTTGTAGAAAATCCTTTGCTTTATCCCAAAGAAGTCTTAATACATTCTTCATTCCCGGCATTCTGTAGTTTGGAAGCTCCATAACAAACGGCATAGCTTCTCCTTTAAAACGTACCTTTCTCATAATCAAGGCTGTTAATATTCCAACTAAAATACCTGTAAAATACAGTAATACCATTACAAGTCCAGCATATTTTCCAAAGAAAGCAGCACTGAGAAAAGCATATATTGGTAGCTTTGCAGAACAACTCATAAACGGAGTTAATAGAATTGTCATCTTACGGTCTCTTTCAGATGGCAATGTTCTACTTGCCATAACACCCGGTACGGTACATCCAAATCCAATCAGCATTGGTACAATACTTCTTCCCGAAAGACCTATTTTTCTAAGCATTTTATCCATAACAAAAGCTACTCTTGCCATATATCCACTATCTTCAAGTATCGATAAAAAGAAGAATAATGTAATTATTGTTGGCATAAAGCTTAATACACTTCCAACACCATTAAATATTCCATCCACAATAAGCGATTGCAGAACTTCATTTACCTTTGCAGCCTCCATTGTTTTCGAAACAAAGCCAGTAAAGGAATCAATTCCAAACTCTAGTATATCCGACAGAAAAGCTCCAATTACGTTAAATGTAAGCAAAAATACTGCTGCCATTATAGCGATAAAAGAAGGAATTGCTGTATACTTACCTGTAAGAATTTTATCTATTTTTGTACTTCTGATATGCTCTTTACTCTCTTTTGGCTTAACAACTGTACTGTTACATATTTTATTAATAAATGAAAATCTCATATCTGCAATGGCAGCAGCCCTATCGAGATTTCTTTCCTTTTCCATCTGAAGAATTATGTGTTCCAGTGTTTCTCTTTCATTCTGGTCAAGTTCAAGCTTCTCAAGAATAAGTGAATCACCTTCTGCTAACTTAGCCGCTGCAAATCTCACAGGAATATTCTTTTCCTTTGTATGATTTTCAATTAAATGCATTATACTATGTAAACATCTATGTACTGCACCACCATTATCACTTTCTTCACAGAAATCCTGTCTGCCAGGCTTTTCCTGGTATTTTGTTACGTGAAGTGCATGATCTATCAACTCATTAATTCCTTCATTTTTCGCTGCCGATATAGGAACTACAGGTATTCCAAGTCTCTCTTCCAATTCATTTACTCTGATTGCTCCACCATTCTCACGAACTTCATCCATCATATTAAGTGCAAGAACCATTGGAATATCAAGCTCCAATAGCTGCATTGTAAGATAAAGATTTCTCTCAATATTTGTTGCATCTACAATATTAATAATTCCTTTTGGCCTATTTTCAAGTATAAACTCTCTCGTGACAATCTCTTCACTTGTATATGGCGACATAGAATATATTCCCGGCAAATCAGTAACAAGTGTATTACTATGTCCTCTTATTACACCGTCTTTTCTATCAACTGTAACTCCCGGAAAATTACCAACATGCTGATTTGAACCTGTTAACTGATTAAACAATGTTGTTTTTCCGCAGTTCTGATTTCCTGCAAGTGCAAATGTTAATGTTTCATTTTCCGGTAACGGATTTTCATCTTCCTTTTTGTGATATTTTCCTCCCTCACCAAGTCCAGGATGACATGTATGATATTGATAATTTATATGATTCTTATCATCTATTTCTTTCTTTAGATTATCAAGTTCCTTCTCATTTTCTTTCTTAACTACTAAAATTTTCTCTGCATCAGCTAACCTTAATGTTAGTTCATAACCATGTATCCTAATCTCTACAGGATCCCCCATGGGTGCGTACTTTATTACCGTAATATCTACTCCCGGAATAATCCCCATATCGAGTAAATGCTGACGCAATGCTCCCTCCCCACCAACAGAAATAACAGTACATGTATTTCCTATTTCTAAATCTTTAAGCGTGATTTCTCCTGTCATATTTACCAGCTTTCTATATATTATTTAATATATCTTAAAATCTGTGTCCCATAGAATTGGTCGAGAGTGTTCTCGGCTATTTTCATACAATTATTTTACACTAATTATAATTAATATCAACTAACTTTTTTAAAACATATCACTTAAACATACTACTCCATATCCAGTTCTTACAGAAGGTGTAATCTCACTTCTTAACTGAATTGCAGACTTTCTAAGATACGCTCTTACCTTTTCACCATATAATTCCCTGTCATTTCCTTCTACGATTCCCCAGCCCATAAGCATTGCTGCCACTCCTGTAATTATAGGTGTTGCAAAAGAGGTTCCAGTAAACATTGCAATATTATCTGTTCCAGAAAGAATAGCCGGTACCATAACCCCCTGGGCTACCACATCAGGTTTTACGTATGAGAAACATTCATAACCTCTTCCTGAAAAGAAAGCATACTCTTCATTTGATGAATCATAAGCACCAACAGATATTACACTTGATGCCGTAGCTGGGACTGTAAGCGTCCTTTCCCCCGTTTCTGGCATAAAAAAAGATATGTTTCTGGATGATGTTGGTAACCAAATATTATAGACTCCATACTTTATGCTGCCGGGTATAATACGAAGGATATATACCCCCTGTGGAACATATCCATTTTCTTTTGTAAGTTCAATATATATTTCAGATTTACTAGTATATGGTGTAGCCGTCTGATACCTTACAAACCCTGTCGTTCCTGACAGGCTTATTCGTGTAACATTGCTATTCATTCCTGTATTGCCCATTTCAACATCATAGATTATCCCCGTTGAGTCACCATTAGGAGAAAAGATTTCCACTGCCATATCATCCCCAAAATTTTTCCATAAGGATATAATAAGCTCCCTCTCAAATTCCCCAACTGAAATAAGAATATCCTGACTTTTAGTAGTATCATAATACGCTATACCTTCTCTTTGTTTTTCGAATTTTCCAGCATAATGTATGTCTGATGCACCTTCATTTCCCATACCAACAATTATTGATAAGCGCCATATAGACCATACACAATCAATATATCTTTCCAAAAGACCAGTTCCATCATGTGGTCCATATGAATTTCCAAAACTTACATTTACAGCCAGAGGTTTCTTCTGCCGGATAGCATATCTTACTGCTACATCAATAGCTTTCATCACTTCACTTGTTCTATAGAAGCTTCTTTCCCTTCCTTCTGTAACTGCAACAGATAATATTTCAGCTCTTGTTGCAAGTCCTGCTCCTGACTCAAATTCTCCTGCAGCAATACTTGCAACAGCTGTTCCGTGTTGAAACGACAGAATACCTGACGGTGTTTCTCTATATATATTTCCACTGGTATCTAACTGAATGGCCCTTTCTCCAAAAACCTTGTTGGTGGTTTCTACCCCCGTGTCAATTATTGCTACAATAGTTCCCTCACCATATAATCCAAGACGATTCTGAATAGGATTCTGGCACAAAACATAGTCCCCATATGCTTCTTCAAAAATTCTTCTTGGATATTCTACAAATATTACTTCAGGTATATTTGTAAGTTCAACTATGTCTTCTTCTTCAATAGTAATAATTGCATAACCACACAAAAGCAGAGTAACATCACTGGCAAGTTCTGTCACTCTGCTTATATCACCATAATATTTAATAATTAATTCTGTCATATGCTTCCATTCTCTTTTTTCTATCATATGACAAAACTTTAAATTTAGAAGTACAATTACAGTTGCAATTTGTTGATTTTATTAATTTTTCTTATCTTGACTTTAATATCTATATAAGATAGTATATGTATCATATGAACAATTACTCATATGAGTTGAGATACCAACTTTATTGTAGAATTAACTTACAAAGCATAAAAGGAAAAGGTGATAAAATGAAAACGGTTTCAAATAAAAGATGTCCTGATATAGAATGTGAAGAAGTACATGTTCACGAAAATATAGTAGAAAAAGTTGCTATGCATATGCCTGATGAAGATATGCTCTATTCCTTGGCTGAATTTTTCAAAGTATTTGCCGATTCAACACGTATAAAGATTTTATATGCTTTACTTAACTCTGAGATGTGCGTCTGCGATATTAGTGAAGTCCTTGAAATTAGCCAATCTGCCATCTCACATCAGTTACGTTTATTAAAACAAATGAAACTTGTAAAATTCAGAAGAGAGGGAAAAAGTATTTTTTATTCACTTTCAGATGATCATATTAAATCTATCCTCAGTAAAGGTATGGAACATGTTGAAGAATAACAAATTACTATTCCAGATAATATATTTTTGATGCAATCCAAAATTTTTATTTTTTTGTTGACAGATATATTATCATATGATAATATATCTACTGTTCGACAAACGTCAAACAAAATGCGCGAGTGGCTCAGTTGGTGGAGCACAACCTTGCCAAGGTTGGGGTCGCGGGTTCGAGTCCCGTCTCGCGCTTATTTTATTAAAAAAAATAGTGGGTTCTTATGAACTCACTATTTTTTTAATAAAGTGAGTGCGAGCACTCACTGAACCCATGTGATACATGGGTTCGTTTCTCGCCTGCCGGCTCGGTCGGCTCGTACCACGGCGTCCACTGGACGCCACTCGCCCCGTCTCGCTTCTATAAAAATATAGGGCCTCGAAGTTCGAGGTCTCCACTCCGTTCCGGTCGTCGCAGGGCAGAGGTCCACTGGACCTCTTGCGACGTCTCGCGCTTATTTTATTATAAAAAATAGTGGGTTTTTATGAACTCACTATTTTTTTATAATACATATCGTTGGATTTTGCTGAAAAATACTTTTCAAAGAACTCTTTTGTTTTTTTCAGATCTTTTACATATTGCGACATGATTTATCTTCATATTTACACCTCATTTAAATAAAAAGAATTAGTATCTTCATATTATACTGTTAAGTTTCTATTCCTAATGAGAACCACGCCAAAGAGTAATGCTGTCATTGCTGGCCATCCGATAATAGTCACAAGTACTAAACACTCTGGATGCATTACATCCGACAATCCTAAAATTAAAAATAAAACCATAAACATTGCCACAAACATAATGAACGAAAAAATACCACATACAAACCATACCAATATTTTTATACCAATTTTATATTCCGAAAGAATGTTAATATATTTTTTCAGCACCTTTTTGTATATCAAAATTACATACGAAAAATAAATTACAATTCCAGCAATATATGAAAATATATTATATTGATAATCAGTACCTGAAAAAAGAAAAGAATGATAACCAATATTTTTTCTTCCAATAAGCTGTATCATTGCAGCCAGACACGATACAAATATAGCCGATATCATCAACAGACTTTCGATTCCTATTATCTTTAGAAGCTTATTATTTTTTTCTTTCATTACTATCATCTCCCTTTACCCTAGACTAATAAAGTAAGCTTTTTTTCATACTTTACTGTTCTTCTCCTTTAATCTTGAATATATTGCTGAATAGTCTCTATTTGTTCTTGTGGCAGAATTTTCTATTTGCTAATCCAATTCAATAGAATCTGAAATATAATAATGAAACTGTTTCTTTTTGCAATATTCTTCTATTTTTTGTTTCAAAGTATCATCAGTGGTATATTCCAATAGATATACATCTAATCCATCACTTTTACATAGTTCTATATAATCTTGAAAAAAGTTCCTGTCATTTTCCGTCTGAGCCAAGAATTTTTCCGTATCAAAATCAATTTTACTCCAAACAGATTCCTGATTTACTCCTGTCATGATACTCTTAAGTGAACCACAACATTCTCGATACTTCATTATATAAGTGTCACCACCATTCACAATAACCGCTTTATCAAACTCCATAAGGTGTTGTAAAATTGCTGTAAGTCCTTTGAATATATCATTTGAAGGATATTCATAATACACATCACAATTATCTACAAAAAAACCATCAATTCCTTTATCTAATAATTCCTCTTCCAATAAAGCAAGAAATTCCTGCCAATCCTTGGAAGATACATCCATCCATTGTTCTTCGTCCCAATTTTCATACTCCCCCAATGCCAGTCCCGAAAATGTATCATAATATTCACGAAAATTCTCAATTGCTCCAATATTGATATAGGAATATACTTTGCATCCTTGTGCCTTTAAAAACCCTATATCTTTTTTAGAAAAATATTGTGCATCAATTACGACAGTCTTGTATTCTGCAATTTTATCCATACTCGCTGAATCCAGACTCAAGAACACTCCATAATCCTTCATTTTGTCATTTGTTGCAGATTCCTTGCATCCTGATATTGTTAACAAAAGAGACACAATAATAAAAAATGAACAGACTGCTATATTTGGTCGTATCAATTTAACTAATTGTTCGTATCGATTTCTTGAAGCATCTATATTTATAAACATATATATACCTCTATATATACAAATCTTTATTTCTAAAAACCACAATTGAGCTTACAAAAATAATTATTGCCCCTACAAATAATACTGCACATCCCAAAATCGCGCTATTTGCTCCTGCTACTATACCTTCTGCATCAAATAATGTAAAAAACGTAAAATACTTGGCTTTTTCTGCCATTCCTCCAACATTAGCAAGCATATTAATTATGTACATTAATGCGGGGATGCCTGCCCCAAAGCCTATACTGTACTTTGTATCTGAAAACATACACGATGCCAAAAAACAAATTGATGCTATAAACAACTGAAGGCATAGTAACCCAAGATTCAATGCAAGAAGCTCAGCTATAACTAATTCCCCATTGAAAAAAATCTCTGCAACAATTATTTCTACTACTGTTGAATATGCAACAAGCATGAATACCCCACTGCATAGTACTGACAATTGTGAAAATACAATTGTATCCCTTTTTACAGGGGCAGCCATAAGCGATACCATTGAGCCCTTATCTACATATTTAGCTATTAAGCCATTTCCACGTAATATACAAAATACCATCGGAAAGATGAGTAAAATAAATCCATATAAATATGAAATCATAAATCCTAACAAACTTGTAGCGCCGGAACTCATACCAACTGCTGCCATTATTTCAGGCATAACTTCTACAAAACTGTCTAGTGTTTCCATCAATTCTGGGTCATACATCTTTACTATAATAGAAACATACATTGTAATAATCATCGCAAAAATTATAAGAAGCTTTATACTACCTTTCATTTCACGCTTATATAATGTTAGATTAATCATTTTTTACGCCTCCATCATAATAATGCATAAATATATCTTCAAGGCTCTGCTTTGTTGTAACTGTAACTTTTACACCATCGCATACGCCACCAAAATCCTTTGCAAATTCTTTTGCTAATTCTGGTGTATCAAGCGTTACTGTATAAGGTCGAACATATTGCTCTCTCAAACTTTCAACAGAATCTAATGCAACCATTCTACCATCTCTGATAATTCCAACCCTATGACATGTTCGCTCTACTTCTTCAAACATATGACTTGACATCAGTATTGTCTTACCCTTCTTTTTTTCTTCCTCTACAAGCTCAATAAAACGATTCTGCATAAGGGGATCAAGTCCACTGGTAGGTTCATCAAGAATAATTATTTTTGGATTATGCATAAATGCTGCAACGATACCTATCTTTTGTTTCATTCCCTTACTCATTTTTTTTATTTTTCCATTTGTATTCAGTTCAAATCTTTCAATCAATTCATCTTTTCTATTATTTGATGTATTTTTTCTATATTTCTCAACAAACTTCAAAAACTCTGTTCCTGTCATATCATCAAAAAAACTAATTTCACCTGGAATATATCCAAGTATTTGTTGAATCTTTTCCCTATCTTTCCAACAATCATATCCATCTATTGTGCATTTGCCTGATTGTGACTTTATAAATCCCATAAGATGTCTTATTGTGGTTGTCTTTCCGGCGCCATTAGGTCCTAAAAAACCAAAAACCTCTCCTTTTTTAACATCAAAAGATACATTAAAAATACCTCTGTTTTCTCCATAATCTCTCGTAAGATTCTCTATACTTATTACACTCATATCTGATTCTCCATATCTTCTTTTTCTCTTTGCTCTCTTTCTTTTTGCTTTTCTTCTTTCAGACTTACATATGATTTTCTAACATTTCTCGCAAATGCAAACATCAATACTAATCCCAAAATGCATATTACCAATCCTCCAACTACATTTTCCTTCATAATATTTATCCCCATGAAGAAAAATAATGCAATTATTGCAACTGTTATCGCAACAGCAACTACAAGCAAAAAGATTCGAAGGATGAAAGTTTTCTTATTTTTCTTAAGATATAACTCCGAATCAAATACAAATGATAAGATAAATTCAGCGATAAACTCAAATATTAATTCAAAAACAACTTCCATACATCTTAAGCCCCCATTCAACCTCTAGAATATCATATCTTACGGATGAGCAAACAATTATCTATATTCAATGAGTTCTTCTACTTCTTTTCTCT
This sequence comes from Lachnospiraceae bacterium, assembly GCA_045126215.1. Taxonomy (GTDB): domain Bacteria; phylum Bacillota; class Clostridia; order Lachnospirales; family Lachnospiraceae; genus SVEL01. Next base: position 39,888 of record JBGVOD010000035.1, read on the forward strand.
TTGGTGCTACGGGATTCTCATCCGGATATCCAATTGAAACAAGTGCTGAAACTGCTCTGTCTTCTGGTAATTCAAGAATTTCTTTTATCTTTTCTTCGTCATAAATGCCCATAATAACGGAACCTACTCCTAATTCACTTGCTGCTAAAACAAATGTCTGTGTAGCAATACCAGCATCAAAGGCTTCCCATTTATCCTTTCTTGATGTTGTGTAACTTCCGTCTCTTTCATATCCTGATCTATTCTTTATAGATGTAACCACAACTAAAACCGGAGTATTTCTTATAATCTCAGAATTATGTTCAAGTCCCATAAGTCCATCCTTTATAATTTTTGCCATAACCTCTTTATCTTCTATTACAACATATCTTGTAGTCTGGGAATTTTTCCAGGATGGAGCATATGCTGCTGCTGAAACGATTTGCTCAATAACTTCTCTTGGTACTTTTTCATCTTTAAACTTTCTAATTGTTCTTCTTGTTTTAATTCTTTCTATTGTTTCCATATTAACCTCTCGTAATATTATTATTTTCCTTGTTCTTCAATCATAAATCTTATCTGCTGCATTCTAATATCAATATCTGAGATAATATCAGCACATGTTTTAAGTTCATTTGCTATTGCTTCTTGATTTTCAGTATCTTTCTTATATCTAAGTTTATGATCAAGACTTGCCCAGAAATCCATAGCTATAGTTCTAAACTGTACTTCAACCCTCTTGTACTTCTTTCCTTCTGACAAGAAAATTGGTATTTCAAGTATAAGATGAAGACTTCTGTATCCATTTTGCTTTGGATTCTTTATATAATCTTTCTTTTCTATAAGTACTATATCATCTTGTGCAATTAATTGTTCCGCCAATCTGTATATATCATCTGGGAATGAACATATTACTCTGATACCTGCAACATCTGAGAGATTCTCATCAATGTTATTTATAGTTGGTTCAATGCCTTTCTTTACAAGTTTTTCAAAAATACTCTTTGGCTTTTTTATTCTTGATTTTATGCTTTCAAATGGATTTCTGTCATACTTAACTGAATATTCATCGTTAAGAACATAAAGTTTCGTTTCAACTTCTCTAACTGCACATCTGTATTCCATCATTAATTTTTGAAAATCAGTAAGTGAATGTTCAAACAAATTTATTCCATCTTCTAGCATTTCATTCTTATCTTCCATTTTTTTCTCCTAATTACATAATTACAAAATTACATATTCATTATAGTACAACCAGCTGTGTTTTTCTATAAATTCAATACAAAATTCATATAATCAAGTCAAACTAATGTAGTTTATATTCTAATTAACTCTTTATCCTTATAGTAGGCAACTACTAACTGTGTTCTGTCTCTAAGTTCAAGCTTTTCAAGTATGTTGCTCAAATAATTTCTTACAGTTCCTTCAGATAAGCATAACTTTTCTGATATCTCTTTATTATTCAGACCATCTGCAACACATTCGATTATTTCCATCTCTTTTTCCGATATCCCCTTGGTTTCAAAGAAATCATTTCTATCACTTTTTTTACTATCACTTACAATAGTAGGAATTTTATTTATTATCTCTCCTCCAAAAACACTCTGACCTGAATATACTGCATTAAGAGCAGGAACAATACCATCAAAATCCTGCTTTAAAATGTATCCTTTTATACCATTCTTTAGTGCACCTGTTACATATTCATCATCAGAAAAAGTAGTTAACAAAAGAATTTTGGCATCTTTATCTTTTGATAAAATCTCACATGCTGCACTTATCCCATCCATCCCCTTCATTCTTATATCAGACAGAACAACATCTGGCTTATGTTCCATATATAATGCAACTGCATCTTCACCTGATTTTCCTGTTCCTACTACATTTATTCCTTTCGATTCAATAATAGTTTTTAGTGACATTACAACTATATCATCATCATCAACAATTATTATATTCATAACTATCCTCCACAGTATTTTCTATTTAAATCCCTGTATCCTATTTTTGTTTTGGAACAGAAATAAATATTCTAAATCCATTTTCTCCCGAGAATGTGATAATTCCTTTTAATTTTTGAACTCTTTCTTTCATATTACTAATTCCAATACCTGCATTTGCATGTGTTATATTAACATGTTTATTACCATTATCTTCTATAAGCATCTGATAGTAATCCTCTAACTCTCGCATTGCAACCTTTACTTTATCACCATTTGAATATTTTTCGATATTTGTCGTAGCCTCTTTTAATATTGTAAGAAATGCGTACTTCACCTCTTTGTCAGCTGCCTTTGAAAAATCACAGTCAAATGTAACATTAAAATTCTTCAAATCTTCAAGGATTTTACTTGCTGCATCTTTTACATCAAAGCTTTCTTTATGCAAATCATGAACACTTTCTCTGATGTTATTCATCGCCATATTAAGTGTTTCCTGTAATGGTTCTAGTTCTTTTTCAATGCTCTCTGATTTGTGTATTGTTCTTATAGCTCCCAATTGCAAAATAGATCTTGATAACATATGACCAACATTATCATGTATTTCCCTTGCAATTCTGTTTCTTTCACTAAGCGTCGCAATATGTATTTCATTTTGCTGATTTTCTGCCAGGTATTTATTCTTTTCCACCAAAAGATTAGTTCTCTCAATAGCATCATCACGCATGATTTTAATAGATAAATTCATTTTTGTATTTTCAACAGTTTTATACGCTAGCATTGCTGATACCACTAACAATGCAAAACTTACTATTATCATAATATCTATGTATTCACTTGTATATATGAGCTTATCCCTAATAAAAAAAGCTATACAAAAAATTACTGCCGATTCACTAATAACTGCTACACATACACCTTTTTTTTCGCAATATTCAGCAATAACACCATACGTAATAAGTGCTAAATATGGAAAGGAAAAGGTAAATGCAAAACATAACGGCATACATAATAAATAGATGATATAAATGTACTTATTTTTCAAATATTTTTCATTAAGATATGAAAAACAAATTAGTATTATACCAACTAGAAAATATGCGATATCTGTTCGTTCTCTATAATTCATTTCAATCACACCACAACCAATAAGCAGTATGATAATTCTATCAATTAATGACCACATTATTATTCCTCATATATATATTTGTACACAAATTATATCATATGACATTTGTCACATCAACTTGTGACCTTTTTCACTTATAAAAAAAAATTTCATATTGTATACTTCGTATGTAAGATAAAAAATACATAATAATTAATTGATTATTAAAAGGTTCTTGGAGGTAGGATATGAGTGAATCTGTAATAACAGTAGAAAATCTTGTGAAAAGATATAAAGAGCTTATTGCTCTTGATCATTTTAATCTTGATATTAAAGAGGGAGAAATCTTTGGTCTTCTTGGTCCAAACGGCTCTGGTAAGACTACAACAATCAACTGCATCCTTTCATTACTTACATATGACAAGGGGTCAATTAAAGTTTTTGGCAAGGATATGAGACCTGACAGCTATGATCTCAAAAGACAGATAGGTGTTGTAATGCAGAATGTAGCTGTTTTTGATGAACTTACAGTATATGAAAATATTGATTATTTCTGTGGCCTTTATATCAAAGACAAAGAAACAAGAAAACAATATGTTGAAGATGCTATTAATTTCGTAGACTTAAAAGACTTCGTGAAGTTCTATCCAAAAAAATTATCAGGTGGTTTGCTTAGAAGACTAAATATTGCATGTGGTATTGCACACAAACCAAAGCTTATTTTCATGGATGAGCCTACAGTGGCTGTTGACCCTCAGAGTAGAAATAAAATTCTCGAAGGAATTATCGAACTAAATAACCAGGGCGCAACTATTGTCTATACATCTCACTATATGGAAGAAGTTGAGCAGATTTGTTCAAGAATTGCCATTATGGACAAAGGTAAGAATCTTGCTATCGGAACAACAAAGGAACTTAAGAAGATGATTAAAAACAATGAAACAATCAATATTGAGATTCTTAATCTTCCTGAATCAGCAAAGGAAGCCATAAAAGAACTTCCACATGTTTACGATTTAACCTACGAAAACAACTTACTTAAAATATTCTATAGTGGTGGCAAACACAACTTAATTCGTGTTCTTGATTACTTAAAAGACAATGACTTAAACTTCGGAAGAGTTTACTCAGAACTTCCAACATTAAATGACGTATTTCTTGAGATTACCGGCACTGAATTAAGAGATTAGGAGGCCCTTATGTTTTTTCATATATATAAATATAGATTAAAATCTATGATACGACAAAAAGAAGAAGTATTTTGGATATTCTGTTTTCCAATTATTCTTGCAATCTGCTTCTTTGCGGCATTTAGTAATATTAGCAAATCTACCGAAGAATTTTCAGTTATAGATGTTGCAGTTATTATTGAAGACAAAGAAAACAGTACGTATTTCAAAGCAATGCTTGATTCTCTCTCTGATAAAGATAATGAAGATGCAATGTTAAATATTACATACACAAATGAAGACGAAGCAAGTGAAATGTTAAATAATGAAAAGGTTTTAGCTATTATTACATTTAAAAATAACGAGCCAAGTCTTACAATCAACCAGAATGGTGTATATGAAAGTATTCTAAAATGTGTACTTGATAAATATATGCAGACGATGTCGATTCTTGGAAACATTGATACTTCAAATCCTGAAGTGACTATGAATGTTATGCAGGCAGCAGCTAATGAAACTTCATACATATGTGAAGCAAAGCTTACTGATGGCAATACAGATAATTTTTCAGACTACTATTATTCACTTATAGCCATGGCTTGTATGTTTGGAGCAATGTCAGGTCAGGTATGTGCTACACAAATGAAAGCTAATCTTTCATCAGCTGGTATGCGTAAAAATCTTGTTCCTGTAAACAGAATGACAATTATCGCAGGAGACTTTTTTGCAACATTTACAATGCATGCACTTTCAGATACATTACTTGTAGTATTTTTGCAGTACGTATTAAAGTTAAATCTTGCACCAAATACATGGCTTATCCTTGTAACTGCTTACGTTGGTTCATTAATCGGTATTAGTCAGGGTATTCTTATAGGTTCAATTCCAAAGTTAAGCGAAAACGCGAAAATGGGAATCAATACTGGTATCTCACTTTTCTTAAGTTTCCTAAGTGGACTTATGATTGGTGGACTAAAATATCAGATTGAAAAAGTAGCACCTATTGTAAACAGACTTAATCCTGCAACAGTCATCACAGATGCTCTTTACTCATTAAACATATACGATACATATGACAAATATATTTCTTCAATGATTACCTTAGTAGTTATGTCTGTTGTACTTTGTATCGCAAGTTATTTCTTAACAAGGAGGGAATCATATGAGAATCTTTAAAGCATTTTTTAAGATTTGCATGAAAAATAAAGGAGTTTTTATTTTGTATACAGTTATTTTTCTCGGGTTAACACTCATTGTAGCCAGTCTGGAAAATGACTACTCAGTTGATAAATTTGAATCTTCTTCTGTTAAGTTAGCAATATTCGACCATGACAATTCTGATCTTAGTCAGTCACTAACAAAATATATCACTTTTGTTCACGAACAGATTGATATTGATGAAGATATTGATAGCATAAGAGACAATATTTATACAAGAAATGTAGAATATGTAATCATTATAAATAAAGGTTTTGAGAAAAATATTTCTTCTTTTGAAAAAGTTGAAAACAATAATTATATTACTGCATATAAACTTCCAAGCTCAATATCAGCACAATTTGTTGACTTGACAGTAAACAACTTTATTACTACTTTCAACGCATATACAATTGCTGGTCTTAGTAAGGATGAAGCATACGAAAAGACTTTAGAAAGCATCACTACAGAACTTGATATAAATTTCAACAACAATAAAGAAGTAGATACAACTCCAAAGATTCATTACTTCTATCTTTATTTAGCATATGTATTGATTGCTATAATAATTGAGAGCATTACTCCTATTCTTATCTCATTCAATTCGCTTGAAATAAAGAAAAGAATGGCTCTTTCAAATATGTCACAGTTAAAAATAAACTTATTATTAGCATTATCTGCAAGTTTTGTAGCTATATTACTTTTAGTATTCTATGTTATCGTTTCATTTTTAATATATGGTAGTGAACTTACTAACATTGAAGGACTATTTAGAATAGGAAATGCATTTATTTACATATGTATATGTCTTGCATTTACATTTCTTCTCTCAAATCTAACACCTAACAAAAACTTTGTAGGTATGTTTGCAAACATAATAGGTCTTTCTTCCAGCTTTTTATGCGGTATATTCGTTCCAAGACAATTCCTTGCAGAAGGAGTTATCAATGCAGGAAGATTCTTTCCAGCCTACTGGTACGTAAATGTCGAAGAAGCATT
>JBGVOD010000036.1:0-74208 GCA_045126215.1 Lachnospiraceae bacterium
TGTTTAGCTGTAGTGGTCTGTGGTTGAAGAATCGTTTCTGTAACAGTATTTATCGTAGTTGGCGCTGCAGTAACAATAACCGATGTAGCCGGAGTTGTCTCTATTAAGGTTGTAATTTCCTCATTTATAATCGTTGTGGTTGTAGTTATATTATCCCTTTTTGTTGTTTCAATATCTGTTACTTTATTTGTTGTTGTACTGAAATCATTCGCACTTTCATTTATTGTAGTTTCAACACTTTCAATACTATCTCTATCTCCACAGGCAGTAAGGGAAATTGACAACAACGTAAATAAAACGAGTATATAAAAAACGTTGTTTTTTTTCATATCCTTCACCTTTCAATATACATGAAATCCTCTAATAATTTTACCTTTATATTCCTACTTTGTCAATTAAACACACTTTCATGGCAGTATATCATTTCACAAATTATTTTTTTGTAACACACAAAAAAATACCGCATATGATGTACTGTAAATCAAATTATTGGAGGTTCACTTAATGAGTGATTTAGCAGCTACAAGTTGTTGTAACAATTCATTCCCTTGTGAAGGAGGAAACAATTGCTTATTTATAATCTTGATTCTTCTCTTCTGTGGAAATAATGGAAGTGGCTATTCAAATGGCGGATGCGGTAGTGACAACTGCTTATTAATTATCATCTTATTACTCTGCTGTGGAGGTTCAAACTTCCTTGGCAGCGGCTGTGGTAATAGTTGTGGCAGCAGTTGTGGAAACAACTGCTACTAATATAAATCCCTGATTTATATTATATGATGTTGGGGGCTAAAGCCCCCAACTATTAGCAAGCTCATGTGGGTTTAGACCTTTTGACCCTGGTATCATTATATTTAACCACACACTTAGTAGAAAAAGTATAACTACTAAAAAATAAAGGTTATCCATCAGGTTTATGTATATAGCATAAACCTATGGATAATCAATTCTGTTGTCAAAACAAATAATCAATATAAAAGGAATGAAATATGAAAGAAGTTATTCCAATTACAGAATTAGACGCACTGGTTTCACCAAATGAATTCAATATTATCAAAGCCTCTCTTCCACTAATGTCTGAAAAAAATCGTGGTATCATTTCAACCGTGATTAAATTCAAAGAATTATCAAACACAATAAATCTGACATTGCACAATCAAGTATCTATCTGCAGCGATACAAAAATAAACAGTTTAAATGATTACATAGATAGTATTCGAGCATATCTAAATGATTCACAGATAAATATGCTTGAGAATCTTACTATGACACTTACAGCATTGGAAACAATTAATGATATAAAATAATAGTAAGGAGACATTTCAAATATTATGAATTCAAGTAATATAAATCCAGAAAAACAGGCAGCACTTGATGCCGTATTAAGTCAGGCGCAGAATAAAAAGCCAACAGAACTTATAAACTTTCTAGTGTCTTATGCAAGTAGCAAGGACCATGTGAATTTCTCTGATTCAGAAACAGACAAGATTGTGAATGAACTTAAGAAGAACATGAGTCCAAATGATATAAAGAAGATTGATACCATTAAGCAGATATCAAAAATACTTGAGGCACGAGCTAATAACTCAAAAAAACAGGTCTGAAACAGACCTGTTTTATGAAATAAAATTTTTCCAAAAGGAAATTATATTAATACAAGATGTGCAATTGCAATATCATCTTCATCCTCTGTTGAGCTATTAAGAATAATTGCAATGTCAGTAACATACTTCTTCTCTAATGATAATGCATCAGAAATCTCATCAACTGTTACCCCGTCAGAAATCATCTTTCTGACATTTTTTACATCTTCAATAGTTTTTAATAGGATATCTCTATCTGCATCCATCAGACTGGCGCCAAAAGAATCTTCATCGTCAACACCGCATTCAACGATATATTCTTCCAAACTCTTCACTTCATTACCACTCTCGCAGTAATTTTCATCAAGCATATCCCAATCAACCATATTTTCATCAGACATCATATATATTCTCCTAACTCTTATATAGTCCAAAAAGACTTCTTAAATTTATATATGATATTATATCAAAATATCTTTAGAATAATCAATGTTTTCATACATAAATCCGAACATATTATAAAAATCTTCAAAAAATCCTTTTATGTCAGCATATTCTTTGATATTATCAGAATTTATTATCTTCCAGATTTCTCCGACCTTTGACTGAATCTCTTCACTCATCTCATAATCATCCATTCTGATAAGACCGTTGTCATCAAGTATTACTTCTTTGTCATTAAATTTTTTGCTAAATAATCTATGCATCTGTTCAATGCAGTTCTCATGATTTCCAGCTTCTTTCATTACCTTATAAAGTATTGAAAAATATAATGGTACAATTGGAATTGCACTACTAGCCTGAGTAACAATTGCCTTATTTACAGAAACATATGCCTTTATTCCATTAGGAGCATATTTTTCATTAATATCACCAGCTGATTTAAATAAATGTTTTTTAGCCTGACCAATTGTTCCGTCATTATAGATTGGATATGTAAGCTTTGGTCCAATATATGAATAAGCTATTGTCTTTACATCTGATGACAATACACCTTGTTCATATAAATAGTCGATAAGTTCCATCCAGTCTTCGCCACCCATAACTTTAATAGTATCGTTAACTTCCTCTTCTGTAGCTGCCGGAATTGTAACTGTACTAATTGTATTGTCATTAAGGTTTAAATTCTTTTCTGTGAAATCATTACCTACAGTTTTAAGAACTGATTTATATACTGTTCCGTCTGCCGCAGTTCTTCTAGGAGCTGCAAGTGAATATACAATCATATCCACCTTTCCCATATCTTCTTTAATAGTTTTTACAATTTCTTCCTTTACTTCTCTTGAAAAGGCATCTCCATTAATTGTTTTTGCATATTTTCCATTTGCTTTTGCAAATTCTTCAAAAGCCTCTGTATTATAATATCCGGCTGTTGCTGTTCTCTTTCCACTGGCTTCCTTTTCATACATAACACCAAGTGTGTCAGCATCACATCCAAAGGATAATGCTATTCTTGATGCAAGACCGTATCCTGTAGATGCTCCAACTACTAATACCTTTTTATTTTTAACACAATCATTGTAGTCCGCTTTATTTTTTATTACATAATCAATTTGTCTCTTAACGCTCTCTTTACAACCTTCTCTATGTGCAGTTGTACAAATAAACCCTTTAACTTTTGGCTCTACTATCATTTTTACAGTCCTTTCAGTTTATATTTTGACTTTCAAAGTATTGTAACACAATATAAAAAGAGTTGCAAGCAAAAAGAACACCGGATAAATCCAGTGTCCTTTGTAAAATAATTAAAGAATTTAACTATCTTAATTAGTTAAGAGCTGCAACAAGCTTCTTAAGAGCTTCTAAAGCTTCATCTGGTAACTTGTCATAGCCTTCCTTCTTTGTAGCGAAATCTTCAACAGCCTTAACACGTGTCTGCATAGCTGCCTTTAATTCAGCCTTGTATGAAGCATCATCCATATTTGGCTTGAAGTTGTCAGATGTCTTTCCTGACCAATCATACATAATTTCGATATCATCGAAATTGCCCCATTTTTCGAATGTAGCCTTTCCTTCAACGATTGTTTCAAGGATTCCTAATGTATCTGCTGGTTTAACCTTCTGACCCATGAAATCACCTGTATTAACAATATAACAATCAACGTTCTTTTCTTCTACTAACTTCTTGAACTTCTCATAGTCATTTACTAATGGGTATGTTCTGAATGGGTTAGCATATGGAACGATACGGATAGCATTTAAGTCTGTACCTGCAGCAACACGTTCTGCTGAAGATGTCTTTGTAGCAAGTGTAGCACCCATAACTGATGCTAAAGCTGAACCTTTAAGCTTAACTACTGGTGGAATTGTAGGATCCTTCATAATCCAGAAAATAGCATTAACTGGAGCGTCAATCTTATCTACACGGTTTGGAGACCAAAGTTTAGATTTAATAGCACGACCATTACCATTTCTGATATCTTCTGTTACTAACTGAATCTTTCCATCTTCATCTAATGTAGCTGAACAGTTCTGAGCTGATAATAAGTATGCATTATCAGGACATCCTGTTGGGTAGTCTGCTGTCTTATCAAAGTATGTTGGCTCTAATGCAATTGAAGCACATGTATCTGTATTAATGATGAACGCATCATCATGAAGAACCTTGATACCACCAAATGCATCATACTTTCCTGCATGCTTAGCATGTGTAAGTGTTGACTTACCTGATCCAGAAAGACCATAAACTGAAGCAACGAACTTCTTGCCGCCTTCAAGAGAGTATTCTTTCTGTCCACCATGACATGAAGCATAACCATTTCTATTTGCAATTGCCCAAGCCATTGTAAGAGTACCCTTCTTATGTTCACCGAAGTATCTCATACCAAGGATTGCAGCACAGTTTTCGTTTGTATCAAAATAGCAAAGTGTAAGAGGATCGCTTAAGCAGCTGTAGTCTACATCAGGTCTGTTACCTGGTACCCACTGTGGATCAGAGAAGATATAGATATCTGCTTCTTTTCCATCACCAACAGCCTTTGATTTCTTATACATCTTTACGTATTCGTCTGACATATACTGGAAGTTAATCATCCAGTTGTAAAGAATGTTTTCTTCTCCTTCTGGAATAAGAAGGTGAGCCTTTACCATAAATTCAGGATCAAGACCTACAAAACATTCTGCATGATACATAGTTTTCCAACGTGTTTCATAAACAGCATCCATAACTACTTTATCAAGTTTTGCATCATCAACACCTGGTTCGCCTTTGATACGACGAGCTGCAGCATAACGTCCTGTTACAGCGCCATCATTAAATAATAAAACTTTTGCATCAGCTTCTAAACCAAACTCTTCGCCTCTGTATACAGGCATATCTGTTACGATTGTACCTGGTGAATTCTTAGCAAGCTCATATGCTTCCTTAAGAGTATTAACTTTAACTACATTGTTTCCATAGAAAGCAGCTTCGATAATTGAACGTGTTTTAGAAAAACCTACTTTACCAGCGCCGATTTCTTCTGTCTTGTAATAAGCCTTTGTTGACATTGATTAGTTCTCCTTTTAAGTAATTATTTCGTTGAAACACTCATAAAATAAAGCCATCTTTTTTTAATGATATAACAAAATATCACATAAAAAAAATCAACGATTGGCTTTATTATCTCAAAACCCATTAAAAAAGTCAATAAAAACATCTTCAATAGATACATAAATATTTATATTTTATGATATAAGGGGCAAAAGTCTGAAATCGTTCCTGCTTGCAGGAAAAGAGTTCTGACTTTTGACACTCACATCATTTTATTTGTCATATATATCCACAAATGAATACCAGTTAGCTTTCTCCCGTAGCTTAAACATCTCATTCATTTCACAAGGCAACTCGTTTGTGTTATATATGTTTCCATCTTTATCAACTGAAACATACTTGTTAGAAGCCGGTAGCACATCGATTGTTGTATAAAGCCATCTATAATAATCACTTAATTCAATATCCATATGATTCATTATATAGCTCATTACGAGATCTGGTCCCATATATGATATATCATCATATTTTGCATTAAAATTATCTAAAATTATACATTCAGTATTATAAAGTCTATATGTATTAAGCAGTTCGTCATCAGTATTGAAATAGCTTAAATGTTCATACAAGTCCTGTCCACTATCTGTTTTTAAAAAAGGAAGATGATCGCCGTAAAATATCAATATAGTAGGTTCATCAAAATCACATATAAAATCATACAGTTTTTTTAATTGTAAATCCGCATCGTACACTCCCTGCGCATATGATTTTAACATTTTTGTTTCTTCTTCATTAAGAGAAGATGATGTAACATCAATATCGTATTTGTCATATTTTGTTTCCTTGTAAGGCATATGATTTTCAGCCGTCAACGCCAGATAAAACATTGGACTATCATCTTTATTATTGAACTCATTAATTATTTTTTCAGCGAGATAGTCATCTGATATTCTTCCTCCTTTTTTATTTTCATCCGTCTTTACAAGGTATTCTACTTCGTCAACTTCAAAATAATTATATACATTTTCAACATTGAATAGGTTTTTACTCCAGCAGTTAGCTATCTTTGTGTAATATCCATTATTTTTCAACTCTTTATATACAGAAGTCTTACCCTTATACATATCCGTTGTATAAAGATTCATAAATGCAATATAATTATTTGGGAAGAATTTCAAGCTTCCACCTGTTGTCATTTCAAATTCAGGATTACATGATATCCCTCCAAAATTAGGTGAAATCATATCAAACTTCATACCTTTTGATGCAAGTTCATTAAAATTCTTTGTAATCTCTTTATCAAATTTCACTTCATCAATAACAGACAGATCAAAAAAAGATTCTGAAAATACCATTATAATATTAGGTTTTCCATATTCCTTAGATACATCATCTGCAGACGACATAATTTCTTCTATTTCTTCTTTGCTGTATCCCTCCGGTTCCCTAAGCTTTGTGTTTAAATACTCTCCAACCATTCCAGCAAAGAAACTGTGCTGATAGTAATACTTTACATTTGATACAGTATTATCATTTTTCTTCTCATCAATTGAAAAGAAATTATCTATAATAAAATTATTTATAGGAGTAACAGGCCCAATTAAAATAAAAATTATCATAAAAGATACCAGAGATACTGATGCTCTTTTATACCTGCTTGAAATTTCATATTTCTGTTTCTTTGCAATATAACATACACCTACAAATGCCAATATCATCACAACAAACGGTGGTAATACTGCTAGCAATATTCCTCCAAAGTTTTCCTTGAGAATATCTGTAAATGTTCCCGGTGTTGATAGAAATCTTATATCTCCAATAAATACAGGATTTGAAGAATATAATATCTTTATCTGGTTTACAAGCATTAAAATAGAAAGAATAATACTCATAATGATTGTTGTCTTATAAAAATTTTTGAATATACCAAAAAACAAATAATACATTGCAAGCACAACAATAAAACCTATAATATGTGACATTATTATAGGTGGCTTTTTACTGTCTATATTGCAAATTTTATAGAATGACTCTTCAATGACATACAAAAGAAATGGCAATACCACAAATCGTGCATATTGCCAGATACATTGCAATTTATCAAAAAAGACTTTGAGTTTTTCATTATCTTTTGATATCGGACACATTATTTTAAACAGTTGCCTTTGAAACAACTTCTCCTTGCTTCTTATAAATAGAATTATCTTTTATATATCCTCTTACCATAGACAAAGGATATACATTGCTATGTTTTCCTATAACAGTTCCCGGATTAAGTACACTGTTACAACCTACTTCTACTTCATCACCAAGTACGGCTCCCATCTTCTTTAGAGAAGTTTCAATCTTTTTATCATCAACCTTTATTGTAACAAGGCTCTTATCAGATTTAAGATTTGATGTTATAGAACCGGCACCCATATGTGACTTATAGCCAATTACGGAATCTCCTACATAATTGTAATGAGGCACCTGGGCTTTATTAAATAAAATAACATTCTTAAGCTCGGTAGAATTTCCAACTACTGCTCCTTTTCCAACAATAGCAGAACCTCTGATAAATGCACAATGACGAATCTCAGCTCCATCATCAATAATCAAAGGTCCATTAAGACATGCTGTAGGTGCAACTTTTGCATTTACATGAACCCATATATTTTCTGAAATCTCTTTGTACTCATCCTTATTTAAGTTTTTTCCAAGTTCAATAATATAATCTTTTATCAAAGGAAGAACCTCCCATGGATATGTCTTTCCTTCGAATATTTTATATGCAATTGTATTTTCACTAATATCACTAAAAAGATTAGATATCTTTAATTCTTCCATTTCTTCTCCTATACAGATTCACTATTCAACTGTTACTGATTTTGCAAGATTTCTTGGTTTATCAACATCACATCCCTTAAGAACTGATGTGTAATAAGCAATATACTGTAATGGAACAATAGCAAGTAATGGCATAAATATATCATCAACTTTTGGAAGTTTCACGAGATGATTTGCAACATCTTTACCAACATTCAGTTCTTCTGAACATATCATAGATACTTTTGCTCCTCTTGATTTTACTTCCTTAACATTACTGATGGTTTTATCAAGAAGCTTACTCTGTGTAGCTACAACAATAACAGGCATGTTTTCTGTTACAAGCGAAATCGTTCCATGTTTTAATTCGCCAGCAGCATATGCCTCCGAATGAATATATGAAATTTCTTTAAGTTTTAAAGAACCTTCCATACTCAGTGCATAATCAAGACCTCTACCAATGTAAAGCAAACTATTTGATGTAACAAGTCTTGATGCAATAAACTGGCATCTGTCTTTGATTTCAAGAACTTCCTCTATCTTATCAGGTATTTCTTCAAGCTGTTTAATGTATTCTCTGCATTGTTCTTCTGTTATTGTTCCTTTTGCATATGCTAATTCAAATGCAAGAAGATACATTATCGAAAGCTGAACCATATATGCCTTTGTAGATGCAACTGATATTTCAGGACCTGCATGTGTATAAAGCACAAAATCTGATTCTCTTGCAATAGATGAACCCTTAACATTAACAACAGAAAGTGTACTTGCTCCCTCTTTCTTTGCAAGTTCAAGGACAGCCTTTGTATCAGCTGTTTCACCTGACTGTGAAATAAGGATTACTAAATCTTCCTTTCCAATAACAGGATTTCTATATCTGAACTCTGATGCAATATCTACTGTAACCTCAATTCTTGCAAGTTCTTCAATGATATACTTGCCAACAAGACCTGCATGCATTGCTGTACCACATGCCACAATGAATATCTTTCTATAATTCTTGAGCATTTCAACTGTAATACCACATTCTTCAATAAAAGGCATTCCATCCATAATACGAGGTTTGATTGTTGTTCTGAAAGCTGTTGGCTGCTCATGGATTTCCTTAAGCATGAAATGCTCAAATCCACCCTTTTCAGCTGCTTCAACATCCCAATCAGCATGCTGAAGTTCTTTTTCTATAATCTTGTCACAATTATCACGAATTTCAATCTTATCTTTAGTAATTGTAACTATTTCATCTGTTTCAATCAAATAATAATCTCTTGTATACTGGATAATCGCAGGCACATCTGATGCAATAAAGTTCTCACCTTCTCCTACACCTACGATAAGTGGACTATCCTTTCTAACAGCATATATTGTATCAGGATAATCTGAAAAGATGATTCCAAGTGCATATGCACCTTCAATTTCTGAAAGAACTCTTCTGATTGTTTCAACAGGATTTCCATTGTAATAATAATCTAAAAGCTTTGCAACAGACTCTGTATCTGTCTCAGATTGGAATTCGTATCCTTTGTCAATCAAAAATTTCTTAAGTTTAATATAGTTCTCAATAATACCATTATGTACTATTGAAACCTTTGCACCATTATGTGGATGTGAATTAATATCTGATGGTTCACCATGTGTTGCCCATCTTGTATGTCCTATACCACAATGTCCATCCGGTTTGTGACCTTTCTCAAGTTTCTCACTTAATAATGCAAGTCTTCCTGCTGATTTTTCTGTTACAATATTTCCATTTTCAAATACAGAGATACCTGCTGAATCATATCCTCTATACTCAAGTTTTGATAATGAGTCTATAAGTACATCAGCACAATCTCTATTTCCTACATAGCCTACAATTCCACACATATTATATCCCTTTCTTCTATCCAAACAATAATAAGATATTGGGAGCAATTACCTTTGCCCCATAGTATTAATAGTACTTGGATGTTCTATCATAATACTGTTTTAACATTCCCTGATTATTTAATTTCTTAACACCATCTACACGTTTCATTACAAAATTTTCAAGTTTCGACATATACTCATCTGCTGTAATTGATCCTTCAGCAACATATGTAAGACCTTTTTCCCAACTTGCCGTAAGTTCCGGATTAAGTAATGATTTTATCGAACAATCTACAACATCGTAAACCATTTCTCCCATCTGTGTTGGTGTAATAATCTGTGTTTTTTTATTTGATTTGATATATTGTATTGTTTCAAGCTTTGTAAGTATTCCAGCTCTTGTTGCACTGGTACCAATTCCACTTCCCTTAATCTGTGCACGCAGCTCTTCATCTTCTATAAGCTGACCAGCATTTTCCATTGCAAGTATCATTGAACCGGTACTATATCTCTTAGGAGGAGATGTCTCTCCTTCTTTAATAATCAAATCATTCAGAGGTAATATATCATCTTTCTTTATTTTTTTCAACATTTCTATGACGTTTTCATCAAGCTTTATATCTTCGCCACCATCGTCACCATCCTGCTGACTACTTTTACTTTCTGAATCATTATTAGTATTCTGATTTGTATTATTCTCATCAGCAGACTTTTGATTCTTTTTCTTCACATTCGCCACTTTGAAATATCCCTCATCCATAAGTACTTTAAAGCTTGCATAGAAATTCTCACATCTATTTTCATCAAACTTTGCCCCTAGTACAAGAGACACTTTCTGATATGTAGCAGGTGGAAAGAATATACTTAGAAATCTCCTGCATATTAACTCATATACCTTCTTTGACAATGTATTCAGACTATTAAGTGCCGAGAATCCCTGTCCTGTAGGAATAATAGCATAATGGTCTGTAATTTGCTTATCGTTTACATATCTTGTTTTCGCAATATTTTTATATGTTCCACTTTCTAGGATTTCATCACAAAAAGGTTTAAGAAATGCAAGGTTTCTAAGTCCTGAAATATTCTTATGTATTTCCTTTGATACGGCTGTTGATAGAACTCTTGCATCTGTTCTTGGATATGTAACAAGCTTCTTTTCATATAATTCCTGAATCACTTTCAAAGTATCATCTGGACTTATTTTAAACAGTTTTGAACAATCATTTTGGGCCTCTGCAAGATTATATAACAAAGGTGGATTCTTTGTTTCTTTCTTTTTCTCCTGACTAATTACTGTAAATGTATTATTCCCAAGCCCTTTTATATCATTAATCAATTCCTGCGCCTTTTCGTTTGTCAGAAATCCATTTTCTTTATATAGATGTGGTGTTCCAGCATATTTTGAAAGCTCGTTCACACGCCATTCTGCCTCAAAATTAAAATCACCTACTGCCGAGGATGCAATAACTCTATAAAATGGAGTTTTGACAAAATCTCTTATCTCTCTTTCTCTTTTTACGACCATGCCTAGTACACAAGTCATAACACGGCCAACAGAGATAACCGCTCTGTCTGTATTTAAATAATTTTTTATGCCATATCCATATTTTAAAGAAAGAATCCTTGAGAAATTAATTCCCATAAGATAATCTTCCTTTGCTCTAAGATATGCAGCATCTGATAAATTATCATAAAAAGATAAATCTTTTGCCTCTTCAATACCTCGTTTTATTTCTTCATCAGTCTGTGAATCAATCCAAACTCTCTTACGTGTCTTTCCTGAAACATTTGCCATTTGTTCAACGAGTCGGTAAATATACTCTCCTTCTCGTCCCGAGTCGGTACAGACATATATGGTATCAACATCATTTCTATTCAAAAGTCCACTAACAATATCATACTGATTTTTTGCACTTTGTATTACTTCGTATTTGTATTCTTTTGGAAGAAATGGAAGTGTTTCAACAGACCATTTCTTAAGCTTTTCATCATATACTTCCGGATAGCTCATTGTTACAAGATGACCGACACACCATGTTACAATATATTGTTCATTTTCAAGATAACCCTTTCCCTTTGAGCCTTTTTTTGCCTGAAGTTTACCATCAATCATTGCTACCTCAACATTAAGAGTCTTAGCAAATTCTTCTGCAACACTTGGCTTTTCAGCTATAAATAATGATTTTGCCATTTAACGTAACCCTTTCATTTCAAATTCATTCTAAGCCTGATCATCAAGTGTAAGGCTATATGATGGAATAAAGTTATCAAGGAAATACTGTACCTCTTTCATATCCATTGCAAGAACGGCCTTTAAAGTAGCCTTTTCAGCCTTCTCAAAATCTTTATTTCCCATTCTCTTTTCTTCAATGCATTTTATATATGCAGATAGCTTATCAGCGGCCTTTACAAATGTGTGAAGCTCCTCTTCCTCTTCTGCTGGAAGCATTATATCCATATATACAGGCTTAAGTTCTTTTGGTAATCCTTCAATAAGCTGTAATGCTGCAGTTTTTTCAATATCCTTATATGCATCCTTAATAGCCTTTGCATGATATTTTATTGGTGTAGGCATGTCTCCTGTAATAATCTCAGTTGTATCATGATACATAGCAATAACCGCCACTCTTTCTGCATCAACCTTTCCATCAAAATATATATTACTGATAGTTGCCAATGCATGTGCAATCATTGCTACATCAAGACTATGTTCTGCAATATTTTCCTTAAGGGTATTTCTCATAAGTCCCCATCTATTTATGTATTTCATTCTTGCTACCATAGCAAAAAAATTATTTTTTTTCATAAAAAAACCTCACTTATTATATATGCTTCAAATAACTAATCTTACTGATATCTTTCGCATTCTACTCATAACTACAGTTATGAATATTCCAGACAAAATCAAAAAAGACTACATCGAAAGCTATTATATAATAAATGAGGAGTAAATTAAAGTAATTTATTTTGAATTTATAACGAAATGTTTGATCTATCTTCCTCGCAAAGACAAATGTTTAGATTTCCATTTCTACAACGAATAGAATCAATAAACTGCTTTTCATTTATATCACTTTTAAGCTCTACAGAATATGTAAGCTCATATAGTGTACCAAGATTTGCTGTTTTTGTCTTTGAAAGTTTACATTCATTTGTATAATCTGCAAAAATATCTTTAAATGCATCTATATAATTTAAATTTTCAGGTACAGTAATTTTGAGAATTTTTGATACAGACTTCTTCTTTCCGTATTCAAGTCTCAATAAAACAACATATATTATACCGATTATCACCGAAAAACATAATGCAAGTTTTACATATCCCATACCACATGCAAGCCCTGCAGACATTGCAAAAAATACATTTGTTATATCAAGTGAATCTCCTGGAACACTTCTAAATCTTACAAGGGCAAAAACGCCTCCAAGCGAGATAGCCTTTGCAATATCAGAGCCAACTAACATAATAACAATTGCTACAATTGCAGGCAGAATAACAAGACTAAATGCCAGATGGCTTGATGTCTTTCCTTTCTTTTCTCCAAACAAATATGCAAGGCTTATAATAAATCCTGCTATTAATGCTGCAATTACACAAATAATTGTTTCTTGAGTTGATATTGTTGTGGTTTTAAAAATTGTTTCAAACATAGTTTTTCTTCTCCTTTATTTAGCAAATTATTTTTTTCGACAATATATTTCTGGTACTCAGTTCCATATTTCGAAAAAGAGACCGGATATACATTTACTTCACTTAAAATTTCTGCAAACCATAGAGGTATTGCAAATGGACTCTTTACTTCCATTAGCCAAAGATCATTTCCTATAAGTAGTTTATTTTCCGAAACTTTATCTAAGGCAACATTATCTCTTCTTGTCATAATATTCGTATCAAATGTTACCCTGAAATCAAAATCATCTTTTGCATAGAAAGCCTTTCTATCGTAACTAATATATACTTTCTCACTAAGACTGTAACATTTAAGAAAATATTCAATTTCATGAAGAATCTGTTGATTAATATACTCTTTGTCCTTTGGAATAGTCCCATTGTGAATTAATTCATTTGCTTCACACAAGGATAATTTTGTTCGTCTCTTATATACTTTGCCCTTATACTTTTTCTTTATTTCAAGAAAAGCCAGGTCATCAGCGTTAAGTATTCCATATCCTCTAAGCCTTAGTTTTTCTTTATAAACCGGCTTTGAAAGAGACCTTCTTATCAGTTCATCATTGTCAGTATCATAATATACATTTGCAATATTATAAAATTCTTTTTCAAGATTAAACTTATCCGGCCTCATGTACTTTGACATTCTATCGACTATGTACTTATATTTTTTAGAATCAATCAGATATTTCTTTTCATATCTGCTAAATACTTCAATAGCCATTGCCTCATCTCCTTTACAATAAAGATGATAAAGCTCTATTGTGATAGTTTTCTGAACACAAGCTGAAAACTATTTTTTTAATTCAAACCAAAACGTGCTTCCTTTACCAACCTCACTATCCACTCCATAATTCGCATGATGAAGTTCTAATATATTTTTTACAATCGAAAGTCCAAGTCCTGTTCCCATCACTGCTCTTTTATGAGTCTTGTCAATTTTATAATATCTTTCAAAAACGTCTTTTATCTTATCTTTTGGAATACCATCACCTTTATCTATTACCTCAATTCGGACAATACTTCCAAAATCTTTTTGAACAACTCGTATAGTCTTATTATCTGTTGAATAATTTATAGCATTATTAACAAGATTATAAATTACCTGATATATTTTAAATTCATCTGCTTCACAAAAAACATTATGATCATAGTCAAACTCAATATCATATCCATCCTGCAAAACCAGCTTACTGTATCTGTTGATTACCGACTTTATGCTTTCTGTCAAATCATACTTTTTTAGTTCAAGCGTAGTTACACCTGCTTGTAATTTAGAAATATCCATCATATCATTCACAAGATTTGTAAGTCTGTTTGCCTCATCTATTACCACCTGAATATTTTCTGGTGTATTCTCCCCAGGAAGATCTCTCATTACCTCCGAATAGGCTGTAATCATCGTAAGCGGAGTACGCAAATCATGTGAAACATTAGCTATGATTTCTTGCTGAAGCTTTTCAGTCTTTGCCAGTTCACCAGTAGTATATTCAAGTGTCTCCGAAAGCTCTACTATTTCTTTATAACCATTTTTTTCAAACTTTACATCGTAGTTTCCCTTGGCAAGTTCCTTGGCAGACTCTGTAATCTTCTCTATTGGTCTTGATATATTTATAGAAATGATGAAAGCGATAATGAGTGATAATAATATCATAATAACTGATATATATATAAGCTGTACCCTTATTGTATGAACGGTTGCACCGATTGGTGTGATAATAGAATATATATATGCCACGTAAGTACTGCCATCCTGTTTATCCAGAATTTTAACAAGCATTACACTTTCCATATTGATTTTTTCCGGCATATTATTCATATGACTAAATTTATCTACGCCTGTCATATTATCATCAGGCATATGGCTATCATCCATAAACTGGTTATCAAATTCTTCTTTATCCAATCTATTATCACTTTTATTGTCAATAAAATACTCACCACCTAGTGATAAAGAATGTTCGTATAGTCTTAGAAGATATAGCTTATTCATTATCTCCATATTATCTCGCATATCTTTTTTTGAAGAGACTACCTCATTCATATCTTCATCAACGATAACAACAGAAATATCATAGCTTGTGCAAATTGTATTGATTGCATCCTCTATTTCCTTATCATCTACAACTTCACTAATATTTTCAGCTGCATCATACAGTTCGTTTATTTTGATATGCTTATAAAATTCTTCAAGATACACTGTCTGAAATATCCACAGTATTCCTATAAGTACAAATACAAATACAAGCATACAAACAAATATTTTCCATTTAATTTCTAACTTACGCTTCAATTCTGTACCCCACACTTTCATCTGTATGATTTTAATTTAAATTATAAATACCCTTTACTTCCTTCTTCAAATACCAATCCAAAGAATCCACAAAAAATACTTATAAAGAAACCTAACCCTAATGCCATCCACCTTTTAATTATCTCATAGGCTGCCTTCATTTCTTTTTTTGCTGTATATTAACCTCACATATGCTATCCACTTTGACATTTGACTCATCCATATACCATACAAATTTATTGCCATTTTTAAAGTTGAAAACAAACCTCAAAGTACTACAATACTCTTTATTCCCCTCAATCCATTTCAAATCACTTTTATGTTTTATTTTTGTATCTTCAAATGAAAACTCTCCATTTTCCACCTTGAATTTTGTTATATATGCATTCCTCACTTACCCCAATAGCATAGTAGAAACAATTTTTTCTATCATAATTACCTCTTATATCATTTATCCTGCGACTATAGTCATAAGCCTTCTAAATCAAATTGTAAAATTATATTAAACTCTCAATTAAACCAGCGGCTTTTTTAACACTTCCCGCAGATTGTAATATATTACTCATCTTTTCTACATTTTCAGTCATTTTATAATCAGACATAATTTTATCTGTCAACTCACCAAGTGTATCTGCCGTCACATCATTCATTCTAAGCTTCGCACCAAGTCCCAGTTCAGCTACTCTGTCTGCAACAGCAAACTGATCCATATCCAGAGGAATGACCATAAGCGAGTTTTTAAAAACAAGTCCCTCATTAACACTATTCATACCACCATGCGTAATAAACAATACAGACCTCTTTAACACTTCCAATTGCGGAACAAAGGGATAAATATAAAAATTCGATGGTATCATACCCAGCTTAGCAATATTGGTATCTTTTCCAACCGACATAATAACCGACACATCAGATTTGTTTTTAAATGAATCTATGCAATCTTTATAGAACTGAAAATGATTGTTTTGAAGTGTTCCCAGTGAAATATAAATTATTTTCTCATTCATTTTATCAAAAGGAATTTCTATATTTCCTGACCGCGCTCCCAAACATGGTCCCACAAAAACATATCGTTCATCAAAAGAATTACTGTCCTTTTGGAACTCTTTTGCCGTAAATATAATATTTAGTTCTACAGTAACATCTGTTATTTCTGTAAGCATATTCTGTGTTGATAATTCAATATTCCCACAAACTAGTTTTGTTGCAACCCAGGCAAAAAACTTATTGTTCAGTAAAGACACCTGTCTATTGTCACTTACAAGTATAGAACCAATGTTTTCTCTACTTACAGCAAAAGTAGAAAACAACCTTACAGCTTTCAAATTCAGCCTTTGAGCAGCTTCAAAAGCTGTAAAAGTAAAGAACTCATAGATAAGCAAGTCATAGTCTTTGCCTACATCCATTATAGTATTATAGACATATTTCCATGCTTTAAGTGCCTTCAAGAAATTTTTTGGCTTTCCATTTTTAAAAGAAATATTATAATCAGCGTCATCTTTATACGGTATAAAAACTGCACCTGTTTCTTCAATTCTGTCCTTCCATTGATTTGTGAGTATATAAGAAACATTATGACCTCGCTCAACCAATTCCTTTGACAATGGTAACGTGGGATTTACGTGTCCACTAAAAGGAACATTAACCATCAAAATTTTCATAACCAAACTCCTCTTTTTTCTACTTTAAGCAGAATATTACGCCTCAAAGCGATACCCAACTCCTCTTAATGTAACGAGAAATTTCCTATATTCTCCAAGACTGCTTCTAAGTAACTTAATATGAGTATCAAGTGTTCTATCATCACCATAATAGTCATATCCCCATACATCTGTAATAAGCTTTTCACGGGTAAGTGCTATTCCCTTATTTCTAACAAGATAAAACAAAAGGTCATATTCTTTTGGAGTCATATCAACCTTTTCGTTGTTTATGTATACTATTCTACTGGTAAAATCAATCTTTAAACCTTCTCTTTCAAATACTACATGTTCATCTGACATCTCATGTTTCGCATTCTTTTTATTTCTGGTAATAACCACATTAACTCTCATCATCAATTCCTTTGGCGAAAAAGGTTTTGCTACATAATCATCTACGCCAAGTTCAAATCCATGTAGCTTATCATATTCTTCACCTCTGGCTGATAACATAATAATTGGAATATCCTTAATCTTCTTAATCTCTTTGCAGGTAGAAAAGCCATCAAGAAAAGGCATCATAATATCAAGAATAACAAGATCATAATCATTTAGCTTTACCTTTTCAATTGCTTTTGCTCCATCATCAGCCTCATCAATATCGTATCCTTCAAATACAGCATACTTCTTGATAATTACTCTAATCTTCTCCTCATCATCAACAATAAGTATTTTGCTCATATCTTTCACCTTTCAAAACTAATGTATGAATCTATTTTATAACATTTTATCCCCATTGTGTGATATTTTTGTGAAATTTTGCATATTAAAATATTAGAGTTTTTATACAGATTAATGTTTCTGAAAAGGTTCAACAAAAAATTTCGGCTAACACAAGCTAAAACAAGACTATAAAGCCGAAAATATCTAGTGTAACAAGCTACATAAAAGAGAAATAACAAGAATATTTCGGCTAACACAAGCTAATTCAAGACTGTAAAGCCGAAAATATCTAGTGTAACAAGCTATATAAAATATAAATATTAAGGATTTTTCGGCTATAGTAAGCTAAATCAAAACTATAAAGCCGAAAATATCAGAATATACAAATAATAGTAAAAAGAAAACAAGAGAAATAATAAGGATTTTCGGCTAGGACAAGTTAAAACAAGACTTCAAAGCCGAAAAAAGGCTGCGCCCAGACGAATTAAAATCGTCAGAGCAACAGCCTTCAAAAAACTTGAATTATATACCAATTATATACCAAGGAACTTCTTTACGATAGCTTCCATTTCATTTACTTCAACAACTGTGTCATGAAGTACAGGAGCTGTTCTTATTTCTTCAATAGCATTTGGAACTGAAACATTACCAAGCTTTGAAAGTTCATCAACTAATTCAAAATCTCCCATTGCATCATACTTAGGGTCAATTGCATTCATTACACTTCTTGTGAACTTGAATGGACTAGCTGTAGAAGCAATGATTGTTTTTGTATTATCATTTGTATCCTTCTTATATTTCTTATATACTTCTGCAGCAACTGCTGTATGTGTATCAATAACATATCCTGTTGATTCATAAATGTCTTTAATTACTTTTGCTGTTTCAGCTTCTGTAGAGTAGTTTCCGTAGAAATCCTTAAGTTCAGCTTTCATAGCATCTGTAATTTCATACTTACCTGTTGTATTTAATGACTTCATAAGCTCTGCATTCTTTGTGTCATCACAACCAGCAATCTTATAAATAAGTCTTTCAAGGTTGCTAGAAATAAGAATATCCATTGATGGAGATGTTGTAAGAATGAAATCTCTGTTCTTATCATAGCTTCCTGTTGTAAAGAAGTCATATAATACCTTGTTGTCATTTGATGCACAAATAAGTTTATCAATTGGAAGACCCATATTTTTTGCATAGTAAGCTGCAAGAATATTTCCAAAATTACCTGTTGGAACAACAACATTGATCTTCTCGCCAGATTCGATTTCGCCCTCGTTTAATAACTTAGCATAAGAATATACATAGTAAACAACCTGTGGTACTAATCTACCAATGTTGATTGAATTTGCTGATGAGAACTGGAATCCTGCTTCATCCATCTCTTTTGCAAGTTCTTTGTTTCCAAAGATTGCCTTAACACCACTCTGTGCCTGATCAAAGTTACCTTTAATACCTACTACGAAAGTATTTTTTCCCTTCTGTGTAACCATCTGTTTTTCCTGGATTGGACTAACGCCTCCCTTTGGATAAAAAACAACGATTTTTGTATTTTCAACATCTGCGAAGCCTGCAAGAGCAGCCTTACCTGTATCACCAGAAGTAGCTGTAAGAATAACAATATCATTCTTTACATTATTCTTCTTTGCTGATGTGATAAGTAAATGTGGCAAAATAGATAAAGCCATATCCTTGAACGCAATTGTTGGTCCGTGGAATAATTCTAAATAATATGCTCCATCTGCCTTTACAAGAGGTGCAATTTCTTCTGTATCAAACTTTGAATCATATGCTCTTTCAATACAGTTCTTGAGTTCTTCTTCAGTAAAATCTGTAAGGAACTCTTTCATTACTGCATATGCAACTTCTTTGTATGACATTGTCTTTAAATCATCAATGCTAACATTAAGTTTAGGTAATGTTACAGGAACAAATAATCCTCCATCACTAGCAAGACCTTTTAAAATAGCCTGTGAAGCTGTTACAGTTTCATTGCTTCTTGTGCTCTTATACATTACTTCCATGTTTATACCTCTTTCTCTCATTTGGTTTGAAATTTAATCAAAGTTTATAATAGCATACCTTCATATCTTAAACAAGCTTAAAATTAATAAGTTTATCTGATATTTTTATTTCATCATAAACTTTCTGGTATTCTTTGTCATCATAATTCTCAATATAATTCTTAGAATAGTTTATTTTAAGTCCTTTATTTTCAAGAATATCAACAGCTTTATTATATGCTATTGCTGCCTTATCTTCATTTTTATATTTCCCCACAATATAATCACCATTTATATGAATTTTTGTGACATATGTATCTCTGCCATTTTCAGTAACCTTTGTTACACCATTATATCTGTTGATTATCTTGATATTTTTATATCTGAAATCCAAATTGTCACCATTTACAAACTCATAATCTTTTCCAGCTACAGCAAAATTTTTTATACCATATCTGTTAAGGATATTAATCTGCATTCCATAATCTGCAACAAACAAGTGATTCCCTCTTTTCATAATCTTATGATTTGCATAAAAAAACAAATCATCAACATCAAATTTATATGGCCATTCATCGTCATAGTAATATTCAAAATACTTCTCTTTTAGATAAATTGGATTTTTAAAATACATCCCATTATCCCTGAAATTAATAAGAGATACCCACTTTTCAAAATCTAGTATTCGTTTTTTAGTTTTATAATCATCCAAAGAAATAGCAGGAGTATTTATCAACATACCTGCCTCAACATATGCCTCATGAGCCTCATCCTCCGTCTCAAAACTCCCAAGACTTATATGTTTATTTTTAAAAGTGATAGACGACCTATAATATATATCACCACTTTTTTTCTTTGCGATAAATACACCTGCTTTTAATTTCATCTTGTACCCCGTACTAAACCATACTTACCATTGGATTTTTCATTGGTTCAACTTTTTCTACGCTTTCAGCATAAAGCACTGGTCCTTCATTGCCATATTCATTTCTATATTCAAACTTTATCTCAGCAATAATCATAACAGTATCTTTATTTTCAAGACGTCTGGCTTCTTTTGTCTTACACATAATACCCATATATACAATATCATCTGCACAACATGTCATTGCCGGTCTTCCAGCTGCAAAGAAATTCTTTGACATTGTAGGGTCTTTCATAACCATTGTTTTAACCTTGAATTTCTTTCCATTATATCTGTCAGGTGTCTGCCATAAATCAAGATAAAATATACCATAATCCTCATCCTTTATCTCAATTAAATCGGCATGTACATCATATGGTAAATCTTCATCTGTAATTGGAACATCTACCTCACCATTTTCATTTTCAAAAACAATGCTTATATTTGGATTTATTCCAAGAATACTTCTCTTGAAACCATTGAGTTTTTCCTCCTGATGGCATCTGTTCATAATAAGAAGCTCTGAGCCTCTTATCATATCTGCAAAAAGAGAACGCATATTATTGAAATATGTTTCAAATGTAACACCGTCAACAATAACTATCTGCTGTCCTATCTGCCAATTATCAGGAAGCTTACTTGAGATATCCTTTGCACTCCAGATACCATTATATTCTATAACTATTCTTTCAGGATTATATTCACTATCAAGCTTTGCTAATTTTTCTTTACAAAACTCTTCTTCCTCATCTATGACAACCATCCTAGTATTTGCCTCTGCAAGAAGCTCGTCCTCATACTCTTCCATACCTTCTTCACAGACAAGCAACAAAGATTCTTCGTCAATCTGAAAATAATCCTGACCTAATGTATACTTGATAAACTGCGACTTTCCACTCTCAAGGAATCCACATATTACATATACCTGTTTTTTTTCTACAAAGCTCATATGTTACCTAACCTTTCTTTCAAGAACTCCTCTACATTCATTGTTCTATCGCATAAAAATATCTTCTAATTCTTCCTCTGTATATCCTGCAGCTATAACACATACTTTTCCAATATAGTCAGCTGCACCATATCTTATATCAATCTGTCCCGGTACATAATCAAAATAGATGAACTGGTCACTCTCTGCATCTTTAACAATACCTTTTGAACGAAGAATTGTTCCCTTTTCCTCTTTCTCAAATGAATTTAAAATAGCCTCTAATGATGCTTTAGTGTATGATTTTGTAGTCTCTGTTCCCCAGCTTGTAAATACATCATCTGCATGATGGTGATGATGCTCGTGATCATGATGATGTCCACAGCAACATTCTTCTCCATCTTCATGGTGGTGATGATGTTCATGACAGCATTCTTCTCCGTCTTCATGGTGGTGATGATGTTCATGACAGCATTCTTCTCCGTCTTCATGGTGATGATGTTCATGACAGCATTCTTCTCCATCTTCATGGTGATGATGTTCGTGACAGCATTCTTCTCCATCTTCATGATGGTGATAATGTTCGTGACAACATTCTTCTCCATCTTCATGATGGTGATGATGTTCGTGACAGCATTCTTCTCCATCTTCATGATGATGATGTTCATGTTCTTCTTCAACTTCCTTAAGCATATCTGCTGCTGAAGATGTATTACTTAATGCTTTTATAAGAATCTCATCTTCAAGTGATGCTACAGGTGTTGTAACTATTGCTGCTCTATCATTTATTTCTTTTATTAGCCCTAAAGCTTCTTCGGCCTTACCTTCTTTTGCAATATCTGTTCTGCTAAGAATAATTGTATTTGCATTTTCAATCTGATCCTTATAGAATTCACCAAAATTCTTAAGATACATCTTGCACTTTGTCACATCAGCTACAACAACTTTGTAGCAAATCTGTAAATCTAAATCAGATGATACATTTTTAATAGCCTTTTCGACATCTGACAATTTGCCGACACCTGAAGGCTCGATTATTATTCTATCTGGATGATAAGTATCAACTACTTCTTTAAGAGATGTAGAAAAATCACCTACTAATGAACAACAGATACATCCTGAATTCATCTCCTTGATTTCAATACCTGCGTCCTTAAGGAATCCTCCATCAATACCAATCTCACCAAACTCATTCTCAATAAGAACAACATTTTCATTTTTGTATGCATGTCCTAATAAGTGCTTAATAAGAGTTGTCTTTCCAGCTCCCAAAAAACCTGAAATAATATCAACTTTTACCATTACAATACTTCCTTTCTATAAAAAGCTTCTTTATAACTAACAAATAACTACAACCTCGTATTTTACCATTTTTTTCTCTTATAATCAATGAACTATTTATTAACAAAAATCTAATATTTAAATAAAAACTAATTTCAGAAGGAAATCTGAATATATGCTTTACATTATTCTTTGTAAATTTTTCCACATAAAAAGAATAGCTATAATAAGAATGATTAATAATATTATTTTTATAATTCTAAGATCTCTATCTATTGATGAATTAACCCTTCTATACCACATAGTATCTGGTGAGACTGTATAAAAAAACTCTCTAAACATTCTATTCTCAGGATCAGCTTCTACTGCTATTTTTATCATATCATATGTTTTCTGTTTCTTTCCCATTCCCTGATATGCTTTTGCCATAAGATAATACCACATGGCATTTCTTTCTTCGACACATTCAAGAATAGATATTGCAGCATCAAAATTATAGTTTCTCATACATTCCGAAGCCTTCACATAAAGAGCCGCAACCGTCTTGTTTTGGTAGTATTTTTCATTATCATTTGCTCTTTTATATTTTGTATATTCATTTGCTGAATATGCAGTGCTTTCGAATTCTTTATCTTTAATATCATCTGATTTAAAATCTTTTTCTTTAAAATCATTTTTTTTAGAATTATTCTTTTTAGAATTATTCTTTTTTGAGCCATTTTCTTTTGAATCATCGCCATTATAATCATAGCTTTGAAACATATATTTGTTTTTCTTACCTGCTCTTATATCACATATGTTTTCATATGCTTCCTGAACTTCTTCAAATTTTTTCTTGAGTTCATCCGCATTTTTTGAATCAACATTCTCATCAGGATGGTATTTTCTTATTAATTCCCTATATCTCTTTTTAATAACCTTTTCACTATCATTTTCTTTTACACCTAGTACTTTATACGGATTTTTCATAAACCTTCCCCTATAATCCAAAAGAAGCACATCAATACGATATGCCTCTTTTAGTATTCTGCTATTTTGCAACGATATTTACAATTCTGCCTGGAACATAAATTTCTTTTACAATATTTCCAGAAAGTTTATCACCTAAAGCTTCTTTTGCCATTGCAATAACATCATCTTTATTTGCATCTTTTTCAATATCAATAGTAACTCTTGTTTTACCATTAATCTGAACTGCAATTTCTACTGTATCTTCAACAGTTTTAGCCTCATCATATGTTGGCCAGCTTTCAAATGCTATTGTATCATTGTGACCCATCTTTTCCCAGATTTCTTCACATACATGTGGACATACTGGTGAAAGTAATTTAATAAGTCCTTCTGCATATTCTCTTGGGCACTTGCCTACTTTATACACTTCATTAACAAAAATCATCATCTGACTTATTGCAGTGTTGAAACCAAGAGCTTCAAAGTCATTTGTAACCTTCTTAACAGTCTGGTGATATACTCTTGTAAGACTTCCATCATCTGTGTCTGTTATATTCTCAGGTTCTGTAAAGAACTTCCATACTCTTGTTATAAATCTCTTTGCACCTTGTACATTATTCTGATTCCATGGTTTAGAAACTTCAAGAGGACCCATAAACATTTCATATAATCTAAGTGTATCTGCACCGAACTCTTCCACAACATCACTTGGATTTACTACATACTCTGGGAATCTCTTACCCATTTTAATTCCATTTTCACCAAGAATCATACCCTGATGTACAAGTTTCTTAAATGGTTCTTTTACTGGTGAAAGACCATTGTCATAGAGGAATCTGTTCCAAATTCTTGAATACATAAGATGTCCTACTGCATGTTCAGGTCCACCAACGTATAAATCTACAGGCAACCAATGCTTCAAAAGCTCTTGATTAGCAAATTCTTCTTCATTATCCGGATCAATATATCTCATATAATACCATGAAGATCCTGCTGAACCTGGCATTGTAGATGTTTCACGAGTACCTTTTATACCATTCTTATCGTACTTTTTCCACTCTGTTGCATTTTCAAGTGGAGCCTTACCATTATGTCCCTTATAATCCTCAAGTTCAGGCAAAATAAGTGGAAGCTCTTCATCAGGAAGGAAATATATTTCTCCGTCTTCCTTGTATACACATGGAACTGGCTCACCCCAATATCTCTGGCGAGCAAATATCCATTCTCTGAAACGATAATTAACTGTTCTTCTGGCAACACCCATATTTTCCAACTTACATGTAATGGCCTCTTTTGCCTCTTCAACTGTGAGACCTGTAAACTCTTCTGAATTAATAAGTTTACATCCCTTTCCAAGGTAATCATGCTTTTCAAATGCGTGTTCTGAAACATCTGCACCATCAATAACCTGAATCATCTCAATATTATGTGCCTGTGCATATTCAAAGTCTCTCTGATCATGAGTAGGAACGGCCATAACAGCACCTGTTCCATAGCTTGCAAGTACAAAGTCACCGATGAACATACGAACTTCTTTTCCATTTACAGGATTGATACACTTAAGTCCTTTAAGTTCACAACCTGATTTTGTCTTATTAAGTTCTGTTCTATCCATATCAGACTTCTTAAGTGTTTCATCAATATAAGCCTGAACTTCTTCCCTATTTTCAACACGGTCCATAAGGCTCTTAACGATTTCTCCATCTGGAGCAAGAACCATAAATGTAATACCATAGATTGTTTCAATACATGTTGTAAATATTGAAAACTCTCCACCACCAACAATCTTGAAGTCTACTTCTACACCAGTACTCTTACCAATCCAGTTTCTCTGCATTTCTTTTGTAGATTCTGGCCAATCGATTTCTTCAAGACCTTCAAGAAGCTTTTCAGCAAATGCTGGCTGATCAATAACCCACTGCTTCATATTCTTTCTAACAACTGGGTAGCCGCCACGTTCAGACTTTCCATCAATTACTTCATCATTTGAAAGAACTGTACCAAGTTCCTCACACCAGTTAACTGGCATATCTATATACTTAGCATATCCTGCTTCATAAAGTTTCTTAAAAATCCACTGTGTCCATTTATAGAATTTTGGATCTGATGTAGCAAGCATCTTTGACCAGTCATAATCAAATCCAAGTTCTCTAAGCTGCTTAGAAAAAGTCTTAATATTTTCCTGAGTAAAGCCATTTGGATGATTTCCTGTATTTACTGCATACTGCTCTGCTGGAAGACCAAATGAATCATATCCCATTGGATGAAGAACATTATATCCCTGCATCCTCTTCATTCTTGACATAATATCTGTAGCTGTATATCCTTCCGGATGTCCTGCATGAAGACCAACACCTGATGGATATGGGAACATATCAAGAACATAGTATTTTGGCTTGCTAAAATCCCAAACATCTGTTTTAAATGTTTCATTCTTCTGCCAGTATTCCTGCCATTTCTTTTCAATAACCTTGTGGTTGTATAATTCTGACATAATTTGCCTCCTAGTACTTCATATCGTTTTAAATTTTAACATAATGAAGCGTTTTGTCAATAAATATATATCTTTTATAGGTCATTTGGATTACCCGAAAGTCTATTTCCAAATGTCTCTCTATACTCTCTGCTTTTTTCAAACATCTTATGAATATATTCTCCATCTTTTTCTTTAAGATGACTGCTAAGCTCCTGTAATTTTGCTATATAATCATCTACAAGACCCACAATATTCTCTGTGTTTGTCATACAAATCTGTTCCCACATTTCTGGGGATGATGCCGCAATTCTTGTACTATCCTTAAAACCGTTAGCTGCAAGCTTATGCATCATCTGATTTTTTGAATCCTTCTCTTGTACAAGATTAGTCATTGCAGATGCAACAAGATGTGGCAGATGACTAATTCCTGCAACTGCATAGTCATGCTCTTCATAGTCTAGCACAACAGGCTTTGCTCCAATCATCTTTGCAATATATTTAAACTCTTCTAATCTGTTTGAATCTGTTTTATCTGTTGGCGTAATAGCATAGTAAGCATTCTTAAATAACCATAAATTACTGAATTCATATCCCGTCTTTTCAGAGCCTGCCATAGGATGTCCTCCAATAAAATGTGCTTCAATTCCAAGCTTTTCAACCTCTTTATGAATACTTGTCTTTGTACTTCCAACATCTGTGATAATAGTTTTTTCACCTATATATGGGATAAGCTTTTTCAGATAATCTTCATTATACTCAACTGGTGTACATAAATAAATATAGTCACAGTCTCTAAAAGAATCATCTATTTGTCCTGTCACAATATCGGCTACCTTTTCCTCATATGCCATTTTTCTTGGATCTTCTCTTCTGTTAAAGGCAACAATAACAGAAGAATTAAACGCTTCCCTAAGTGCCTTTGCAAGGGAGCCTCCAATAAGTCCCAGCCCAACAATACCAAACTTATATCTTTTATTTGCAAATTGATTAAAGTCCATAATTCTGCCTCGTTTAGTTAAATCTGTTACATATATCATCAATAATATCAAAATATTCTTCAAATGTTTTTTTACAACATAATGGATTATCAATAATAATATTTCCTGTTACTATGCCAACAAGTGTAAAAGCCATAGCCATTCTATGGTCTTCGTATGTAGATACAGTACATGCATTTGGAGTTCCCGGATATATAACAATATAATCTTCTCCATGCTCTGTCTTTATCCCCATTTTTGTAAGCTCATTGACAATAGCCATCAATCTGTCCGACTCCTGTAATCTGATATGTCCTATGCCTGTAATTTTTGTTGGCGAATCAGCAAACACTGCTATAGCAGCAAGCGTCATCGTCTGATCTGAAAAATTATTCATATCAATATTAATGCCTTTAAGCTTATCTTTTGGTCCGATTACTCGGACACCCTCATTAATAAACTTAACAGCACATCCCATATCCTCAAGTACCTTAAGAAATTTTATATCTCCCTGTGTTGAATCTTCTCTTATATTTCTTACAATTACATCTGATTCAGTTAATGCAGCAATACCAAAGAAATAACATGCAGCGGATACATCAGGCTCAATCTGGTACTCAATAGCGTTATATCTTGTTCCTTTTCCAATATGATACGTCTCACCATCAAACTCTGCTACAATACCAAACTCCTTCATCATATCCATAGTAATGCCAATATACGAACCATATTTCTTTTCACTGGTAATATGAATATTTAAATCACAATCAAGCATTGTTCCTGCAAGAAGTAATGCGCTTAAAAACTGTGTACTGCTGCTTATATCCAAATCAACATCTAATTTATCAAACTGTTTTACCTTTTTTACACCTGTTATTCTTACAGGAAGATGATATTCTTCACCAAGAAAATCTACCTTTGCTCCTATGCTTATAAGCAGTTCAATTAAAGGTTTCATTGGTCTTCTCTTCATCTGTTCTGATGCATTTATAACATATGTTCCATCT
This sequence comes from Lachnospiraceae bacterium, assembly GCA_045126215.1. Classification (GTDB taxonomy): domain Bacteria; phylum Bacillota; class Clostridia; order Lachnospirales; family Lachnospiraceae; genus SVEL01. The sequence goes on from JBGVOD010000036.1 coordinate 28,556, forward strand.
GAGAGTCCACACATACATGTTAGAAATCTTGCTGCGGTTCCAGCACTTCCCACATATATCTCTGCATCTTTTTTAACAATGTCTCCACCACATCCAACGACAGATACTTCTTTGTTTTCTTCATCAACATTTACTTCAAACCCAAGACTAATTAATGATGAAAGGAAGTACCTTGAATCATCACTAAACAATGTACCTTTAAGTTTTGTTCTGCCATTTGCCAATGCTGCTATCAGCAATGCTCTATTTGTAATACTCTTTGAGCCTGGTACAGAAACTGTAAATTTGCTATTTTTTTTAATCGGTCTGACGCTGTATGTCTGCATTGTTTTTGCTCCTAGTCTTCTTCTAAATTTCCTTGTGTTGTAAGAATTTCATGAATCTGGATTTTTAACTGATCTGCAGGTCTTAAACCAATAAATCTACACCCATAGAGAGTCTCCGGTTCATCATTTAAATTCTCCATTCTTACTATTTCTATAACTGAATCGAAAGTTTCTTTTGTCCATAAAACAACATGAACATCATAATATGTATTAAGCTTAAGCTCCTCTTCACTTTTAAATGCAAGACCATCTCTTGATACATTTACAAGTTTTACAACCATTTCACTTTTACATAAATCATCAATTTTCTTATAGTTTTTCACTTCGTTAAGCTTAATGCTCACATCAATCCCCATTCTGAGTGATTTTCTCTTTTCCTGCATACCATTATCCTCCAATTTATCTTTTGGTTATATAAGTATCATAGCATCTCCAAAGCTAAAGAATCTGTATTTTTCTTTTACAGCCTCTTCATATGCTTTAAATACATTTTCCTTCCCGGCAAATGCCGAAACCAACATAAGAAGTGTTGACTCTGGAAGATGGAAATTTGTTATAAGTCCATCTATCATCTTAAATTTATATCCGGGATAAATAAATATATCAGTCCAACCACTTGAATCCTTAAGTAAGCCATTCTCACCTGTAGCTGATTCAAGTGTTCTGCAGCTTGTTGTACCAACTGATATAACCCTTCCACCATTCTTCTTCGTATCATTTATAATCTTTGCATTTTCCTCATCTATTACATAGAACTCTGAATGCATATGATGTTCCAAAATATTATCAACCTTTACAGGACGGAATGTTCCAAGTCCCACATGTAATGTAATATGTGCAATCTTAACTCCCATATCCTCAATTTCTTTTAATAGCTCTTTTGTAAAATGCAATCCTGCAGTTGGAGCCGCGGCTGAACCTTCATGTTTTGCATATACTGTCTGATATCGATTCTTATCCTTAAGCTCATGTGTTATATATGGTGGTAAAGGCATTTGTCCAAGTTCATCAAGTATCTCTTCAAATATTCCCTCAAACTCAAATCTAATCAATCTGTTTCCTTCTTCAACTACATCTTCAACAACACCATATAAAAGCCCATTCCCAAAGCTTATCCTTGTACCTATCTTACACTTTTTGCCTGGTTTCACAAGTGTTTCCCATACATTATTCTCATATCTTTTAAGGAGTAAAACCTCTATCTTTGCATTAGTACCTTCCTTTGCTCCATACAAACGAGCAGGAATAACCTTTGTATCATTTATAACAAGACAGTCTCCTTCTTTTAAATACTGCTTAACATCTTTAAATATATGATGTGATATTTGTCCGGTTGCTCTGTCAACATGCATTAATCTACTTGAAGATCTATCCTCAAGTGGATCCTGAGCTATAAGTTCCTGTGGCAAATCATAATAAAAATCTTTTAACTGCATATCTATTCTCTTTTTCTTTCTATTTTTTCATCACAACTATTTTATTTTAGCATATTATCTTGTATTTGCATAGTAATGACAGTCTAGTTTTTAGCGTTCGTGGTCATCTTTAGACATAATTATAAGCAAACATCCTGACATGATTTTGATTGTTCCAAATCGCTCATCGAACTCATTAGAAATTCCTAATCTGAATGTTTCCTTTGTATCAAAATTAAAATTCTCAATATTGTACTTAAATCCCTTTAATGTTACTCCTCTGGCAGGTCCATCAAACTGTATAAATGATATATATTTATAGTTTTCATCCCTTTCAATGACAGAATCGCTATCAATCATAAACATAAAACTATCCTTTGTATATACCTTTAAACAGATATTCTCCTGCAGAGCTTTTTTCATCAGAAATAAGTTTGCAAGACTATGATCAAATCTGCCTCCTGTTGATCCAAAAAGAATAACTTCTTCTTCCATTTTTACATCTATGTTTTTAATTATATAGTTCAATGCTTCCTCTGTATCTGTACTATCCTTTACAGGATTAAGTCTGACTATTATAATATCTTCTTTATCTTCATACATTTGAAGCAAATTTTTATCAACAGTATCAAAGTCACCTATAATAACATTTGGCATAATTTCCATTTCATTTACTGCTTTTAATCCACCATCTACGGCTATAACAAATGTCTCAGATTCTCTCATTATTTCTTTTGCTTTCTTTTTAGATGATGGAATATCAATTCTTCCACCCGATACAATTATTACATTCATATTTTTCTCCTATTACTCTAATACTGAAAAAGCCACTGTATTCCTAACTGAAAACAATCAGTTTAATATACCAGCAGCTTTAAAAATCTAGTTATATTTTTCAAATACTTCGAGGAATTTCTTCACATTTTCAGTAATATCCCCACCAAAAACAGCCGAGCCGGCAACAATAACATCTGCTCCTGCTTCAAGTACAATATCAATATTTGACATATTCACACCACCATCAACTTCTAGCTCAATATTCTTACCAGATTCATCAATTATTTTTCTGACAGCCTTAATCTTCTCTGTTACAGAATCAATATATTTCTGACCACCAAAGCCTGGATTTACGGACATCAAAAGAATCATATCTACCATATCAACATATGGTAAAAGTTCTTCCACAGGTGTTGCAGGATTTATCACAACTCCTGCCTTTACACCAGAGTCTTTTATCTTTTTGATTGTAGCCTTTACATCTTCACATGCCTCTACATGTACTGTAATTATATCAGAACCCGCCTTAACGAACTCATCAATATATCTTATAGGTTCATTTATCATAAGATGAGTGTCAAAAATAACATCTGTTGATTTTCTAAGGCTGGCAATCACAGGCATTCCAAGTGAAATACTTGGAACAAACAAGCCATCCATAACATCCAGATGCATATACTGTGCACCTGCATCTACTGCTTCTTTAACCTGTGCTCCTAAAATGTTATAATCGCATGCTAAAATTGATGGTGATAGTTTAATCATTATTTTTACCTTTCTAATATTTCCTTTTAGATTTTATTTCATCAAAAAGTATTTTATAGTTTTCATATCTGCTTTTTGAAATTATACCTGTAGCTACATTTTCCTTAACCTTACAATCAGGTTCACCAATATGAATACATCCGTTAAAACGGCATTCACCTTCATATCTATAGATTTCCGGAAAATACATCTTAAGATCCTCTTTTTCGCAGGATGGTATATCCATGGAACTAAATCCCGGAGTATCCATAATGTATGTATCTTCCTCAACATTCATTATTTCTGAGTGTCTTGTTGTATGCTTTCCACGCTCAATTTTTCTACTGATATCACCTGTTTTTGCAAATACATCAGGAATCAAAGCGTTAATCATAGATGACTTACCAACTCCACTTGGACCCGCAAGAGATGTGGTCTTATTCTTTAATTTTTCTTTTACAACATCCACTCCATATCCGTTTGCTGCACTGGCAAATACTACCTCATAGGATGCTGAAGAATATATATTTTTAAGTTCTAAAAGTTCCTCGTCTTTAACAAGATCAACCTTGTTAAAACAAATAATTGTAGGAACATCCTGAGATTCCATCATAACAAGAAATCTATCAAGCAGATTCAAATTTGGCATAGGACTTTTCACAGCAAAAACCACTAGTGCCTGATCAATATTTGCAACGGCAGGCCTTATAAGCTCATTAGTCCTGTCATAAATCTCAATAATATTACCTGTCATTTCCTTTTCGTCAAGTACATCTATTTCAACATTGTCACCTACTAATGGCTTTATATTTTTGTGTCTAAATATTCCTTTTGCTTTACATTCATAAATTCCGAAGCCCACTACGTGAACGTAGTAGGCTCCGGCTATTCCTTTAATAATTTTTCCTGTCATATAACACCAGTTTATCTTATTTCAGCTACAATTTTATCTGAAGATGTTGTTCCATCTTCATCTTTTACTTCAATCCATACATATACATCCTTTGTAGTATCAACATTTGAATATGCATGTGTGTCGATAATATATGAATCTCTTGTAATATCATCTATACCATTAAATTCTGTCGAACCAACTCTTGAAGTCTTTATTTCATTTCCAGAAGTGTCAGTATATATATATCCATATGCATATATCAATTTTGAATCTGTCTTTAGACCATTAGCAATTTCTTTAAACTTCTGACCTGATACACTTGCTGCTAATGTTGTCTTAGGAGCTGTTGTTGGTTCTGTTGTTGGTGGCTCCGTTGTTGTCTCTGGCTGTTTAGTAGTAGTTTCTGGCTCTGGTTCTTTTCCCTTACTTACAATAACAGTAATTGTTTCACCTCTAGGAATTGTATTTCCATTAGCGATAGGTGTCTGGCTAATAATCTTTCCAGCAGAAACTGTATTGTCGTACTTTTCTTCACCCACTTCAAGTACAAGACTTAACTCTTCACACTTATCTTTAGCAGCCTGCAATGTAAAGTTCTTTAAGTTTGGAATTTCAACATCACTTGTATCTACTCCAATACCTACAATAAGAGTAATCTTATCACCATATGATAACTGTGTTGGAGCCTTAGGACTTGTTTCCAATACCTTGTTCTTCTTATCTTCGTCGCTCTCTTTATATTCTATTTCAACCTTTAATCCATATTCATCGCCAGTTAATAATGTCTTTGCTTCATCCATTTCCATACCAATTACAGCAGGAATAGCAAATGGCTCTGAACCCTTCGAAATATATAATAAGATTGTTGACTGTTTTGATACAACTGAACCAACATTTTCAGAAATTCTAATTACATGACCTTCTTCAATTGTATTACTTGCTTCAGTAACAATTCTGTATCCAAGATTTGCGTCCTTCAATGTATTTATAGCTTCCTCTTCAGTCATATCGATAACATTTGGAACAATAGTTGTTTTTCCATCTGTTGTTGCCTCAGCACTTTCAGTTGGGAGGTCTGAACCTCCACAATCCTTAACTAATGTTGTGACAATAAGGATACCTATTATTACTACAATAATAGCAGTACAAATCGCTGCAATTGCAACTATCTTATCAAGCTTTGGATTTGAATCATCTTCATCATCATCAAATTCATCATCATCCTCATCGACTTCATCTTCTTCATCATCTTGTTCTGGATTTTCACCTGTACTTAAACCTGAATCACCTGCTTTTTCTGCCTTAGCAGCAGCTTCAGCAGCCTCAGCTTCTTTTCTGATAACTGATATCTCATCACCTGTAATCATAATAGTAGAAGCATTATTTACAGCTGGTGCAATAACTACGAAATCTTCATCTGGCGAAACAAGTGCCTTCTTCAAGTCAGCAATAAGTGAAGATACCTTCAAATATCTTCTGTCTGACTTCTTCTGAGTACACTTTTCAATAATCTTTACAACACTTATAGGGAGATCAGCAACATATTGTCTTGGATCTGGCATTTCATCCTGAATATGCGCTAGTGCTATCTGAACGGTAGAGTCACCTTCAAAAGGAACTACACCTGTAACCATTTCGAATAAAGAAATACCTAGTGAGTAAATATCACTCTTTTCATCAATGTATCCACCTCTTGCCTGTTCTGGTGAAATATAATGAACTGAACCCATTGCATTTGAGTTAATTGTGTTTGCAGATGCAGCCCTGGCAATACCAAAGTCTGTAACTTTTACTTTACCCTCTCTTGAAATAATAATATTTTGAGGTTTAATATCTCTATGAATAATATGGTTATTGTGAGCAGCTTCTATACCCTGTGCTACCTGGATGGCTATACTTACAGCCTCTCTCATTGGAAGCTTACCCTTCTTTTCAATATACTTCTTAAGAGTAATACCTTCAATAAGCTCCATAACGATATAGTATAAATTGTCATCTTCTCCAACATCATATACATTTACAATATTTGGATGTGAAAGTCCTGCAGCAGACTGAGCCTCTACTTTGAACTTTGATACAAAATTTTTATCATCACTGAATTCACTCTTTAATGTCTTAATTGCGACAAATCTATTAAGCTTATGGTCTTTAGCTTTATAAACATCTGACATACCGCCGGAACCGACTTTGTCGATAATTTCATATCTATCCCCGATGAACATTCCTTTTCTTATCATCATAAAAACTTCTTCCTTTCAATACACACAAAAACTATAACTCAACAATCAATACGGCGATATTATCTTTACCACCATTATCGTTAGCTCTGTCAATCAACCTAATTACTGTATTTTTCAAATCTTTTGTTTCACTAACAATACTAAAAATCTCTTTATCATCAACCATATTTGTCAGTCCATCTGAACACATCAAAATTTTTGCACCTTCAGAATACTGAACCTCGAAATAATCTGCGGTGGTCTTCTGTTCAACGCCTATTGCTCTTGTGATAATGTTTTTCTTTTCATGAGTACGAGCTTCGGATTTATCTATCTCCCCGATGCTTACCATTTCCTCTACAAAAGAATGATCTCTGGTTATCTGACGTATCTCACTATCAATAAGATAAAGTCTTGAATCCCCAACATTTGCTACAAACAAAGTATTATTAATAGCTGTTGCTATAACAAGTGTTGTACCCATTCCTTTGCATTCTTCATTGTTATTCGATTTTTGAAATAATGTTTCATTAGCAGTAAATATTGCTTCATCAATTATTGATATAACATCTTTCTTTGTAGAATTCTTGATGCTTTTCAATACTGTATCAACAGCAGTAACTGATGCCACATCTCCAGCCTTATGACCGCCCATACCGTCGGCTACAATAAATATATTTGGGAGATTTCCTACCGCATCTGCAGAGCAATATACGTAATCCTGATTTGTAACTCTATTTTTACCTACATCTGTAAGTGCAAATGCTTTCATTATTCTCCCTCCTTTTCTTTTTGTAATTCTTCCTGTATAAAACTTCTTCTAAGCTGTCCACAGGCCCCATTAATATCTCTACCCATTTCCCTTCGTATTGTAACATTTATTCCGTATTTTTCAAGTTTATTTTGAAACTTTCTAATTCTCGAAAGCTCGGATTGCTTGAAATCTCGCTCTTTTATAGGATTTACAGGAATAAGGTTTATATGACAATTTATGCCCTTTACAAGCTCTCCAAGCTTCTTTGCCTCTTCCTCACTGTCATTGACATTTGCAACAAGACTGTATTCAAAAGTAATTCTTCTACCTGTCTTATCAAAATAGTACCTTACTGCATCAAGTATTTCACTTATGGTATACGCATTTGCTATTGGCATAAGCTCTTTCCTGGTCTCATCATCTGATGCATGTAATGATATGGCAAGCGTTGTTCCAGTATTTAACTCAGCAAGTCTTCTAATATTCGGAACAATACCGCATGTGGATAATGTAATATTTCTCCTGCTTATATTTTGCCCTTTTTCATCAGAGATAAGCCTAAGAAATTTTATTACATTGTCATAATTATCAAGTGGCTCCCCACTTCCCATAAGTACAATATTTGAAACCTTTTCACCAGTGTCTTTAATGATTTCATAAATTTCAGAAAGCATTTCGGATGGCGTGAGATTTCTTACAAGACCATCAAGGGTTGAAGCACAAAACTTGCATCCCATTCTACATCCAACCTGAGTTGATATACATACTGAATTTCCATGATGATATCTCATAAATACACTCTCTATAATATTTCCATCATTTAAAGAAAACAGATATTTTTTTGTTCCATCCTCTTTAGAAGTAAGGACGCTTACAATATTATTTTTACAAATATAACATTCATTTTGAAGTTTTTCCCTTAAACTCTTTGATATATCTGTCATTTCATCAAATTCAGATACCATATTTACATGTAACCATTTGTAAATCTGACCGGCTCTAAACTTCTTTTCACCTAATTTTTCAATTAATTCAATAAGTTCAGACATATCTAAGGACTTTATATCAATCTTATTCATAGCGCTCCTTATTTATTCTTTAACAAATTTACTTATAAAGAATCCATCCGTTTCATCGATGCCTGGAAGCAGTCTCAAATATCCGTTTCTTGTCTCATCTTCATGAAACCCATTTGCAAAATATTCTGAAATATCACATACCTTGAGTCCAAGTTCTGAAATAATCCATTTCATATTTTCCTCATTTTCAGATTTATTTATTGTGCATGTGCTATATATTAATATTCCACCTTTTTTTAGGTATTTGACTGCATTTTTGAGAATTTCCTTCTGTAATGCACAAAGCTCATTCTCACTATCATAAGAGATATTATATTTTATATCGCTTTTCTTTGCAATTACTCCTATTCCTGAACATGGTGCATCACAAATAACAATATCTGCACTTTCAATAGATTTGTCATCTGTAATTGTCGCATCAAGAACCATTGTATCAATGTTTTTTGCACCGTTTCTCTCAATATTTTCATTCAAAAGCATTACCTTTTGCAATGAAACATCTCTTGCAGATACATGCCCTTTATCTTTAAGCAGTTCTGCCATATGTATTGCTTTACCACCAGGTGCAGCACACATATCGATAACTTCATATTTTTCATCTGAAAGCTTCAAAGGCAATGCAACATATGAAACAAGCATTGAACTCACATCCTGAGGAGTAATCTTGCCTTCTTTAAATGCAGTAATTTTATCTATATAGTCAAATCCACTTATATATATTCCACCATCATATAAGGATGATTCAACTACCTCAATATCTTCATCTTTTAAACTATTAATAACCTCTTCCTTCGTGGCTATATTCTTATTAATTCTGACAGAAACTCTTCCTTTTTCAGTTGATAATCCTTCAATAATCTTGACTGCATCGTCACCATATTGGTGAAATAACTGTCCAACAAGCCACTTTGGTATAGAGTACATTATACTGTAATATTCTCTTATATCCTTATCTCTGTCTGGATATTTAATCGAGTCTTTCTCTCTAATAATAGTTCTAAGTAAACCATTTACAAAACCAGATAGTCCAAAAAATCCCCTTTTCTTTGCAAGAGACACTGCCTCATTACATATTGCAAAAGACTTGGTATCCATAAACAATATTTCATATGTCTCCATACGAAGAAGTGTAAGAATAAACGGCTTCATTTTATTAGTCTTCATCTTTGAAAACTGATTCAGAATATAATCCAACAAAAGCCTTTTTTCAACAGTTCCTTTTGCAAGTTTCTTAATAAATGATCTGTCTTTTTTATCAAGATACTGATATTTTCTAAGTGTATCTCTCAAAATGATATGAAAAGGTATATTATTTTTTTCCTGTTCAAGAAGTAAGTCTAAAACTATCTCTCTTGCATTAACTGATTCTGACAAATTAGTTTCCTCCAAGTTTCATGCTCTTTTCTATCTTATTTCCTCTAAGAAAATCTTCGATGTACATTCTCTTCTTTCCTTCAAGTTGGAGCTCAATAATACTCAAAGCCCCTTTCTTTGTTTTAATATATAACTCCTCCTTTGAAACGAAGACAATTTCACCGCATTCGCCATCAAACTCTTTATCAATAACTTGTGCCTTCCATATTTTCAGAGTCTTTCCATTAATCTTTGTATATGCACTTGGCCATGGATTAAGGCCTCTTATGAGTCTCTCAATTTCAACAGCTTCCATATTGAAATCAATGTTTCCAAGCTGTTTATTAAGCATTTTTGCATATGATGATTTTTCATCATCCTGTTTTGTAAATGTTGCTGTTCCATTTAGTAGCTTATCTAAAGTTGAAACAATAATCTTCTTGCTAAGTTCCATAAGATTATCAAATAAAGAACCACCCGTTTCATCTTCTTTAAGCTTATATTCCATTACTTCAATAATATCGCCGGTATCAAGACCGATATCCATTCTCTGTGTTGTAACACCAGTATATTCTTCCCCATCAATTACTGCCCATTGAATAGGGGCTGCACCTCTGTATTTTGGTAGTAATGATGCATGAATATTTACACAGCAAATCTTAGGCATATCAAGTATTTCCTGTGATAAAAGCTGACCATACGCAACAACTACAAACACATCTGCTTCATATTGTTTAAGCTTTTCTATAGATTCAGGACTCTTGATTCTATGTGGTGTAAACACCTCAAGACCGTTTTTTAATGCTGTTTCTTTAACAGGAGTAAATGAAACTTCATTGCCTCTTCCCCTGGGTTTATCTTCCTGGGTAACGACCAAAGATACCTCATGCCCTGCTTCAATTATTGCCTCTAAAACTCCAGAAGCAAAGTCCGGAGTTCCCATAAAAACAATTTTCATTTATTGCTCACCATGTTCCTTTAAATATTCATCAAGCTGATTATTGTCCATTAATTCACCTTCTGTAACCTCAACATAAAGCTGACCATCAAGGTGTGCTACTTCATGAAGAATGGCTCTTGCAAGCAACTCTTCACCTTCAACTTCAAATTCATTAAAGTCTCTATCAAGTGCCTTTGCTTTTACATAGTTTGGTCTTGTAACAATACCGAATTTGCCAGGTACACTTAAGCATCCTTCTGTACCTGTCTGCTCACCACTTGTTTCAAGTATTTCAGGATTAATCATTACAATTGGTCCTTCGCCAACATCAATGACACACAATCTCTTTATAATACCTACCTGTGGTGCTGCAAGTCCAACACCATCAGCCTCATACATTGTATCAAGCATATCATCAATTAAAATCTGAAGCTTTTCATTATTTTCTTTTACCGGCTTACATACTTTTTGCAAGCATTCATCACCCATTGTTCTTATATTTCTAATTGCCATAATGACCTCCATTTTTCTAATGTTTTATCATTAACTCATATCACGAATTGCTTCGTTGCGATGAAACTCTTGCAATTCTAATATGATGTCATCGGATTTAAATCATACTGTATTGTTACCTTTCTCAAAGTCTCAACCGAAGATTCATCAACACCTTCTATACGATTAATCTCTATCATATTTTTGATTTTCTTTAAATCCTCTATATCATAACTCTTGATATAAATAACTTTTCTATATATGTCATTTATTTTATTTATATTACAATCAGCCGGACCTCTCTTTTCAACATTCATTCCATCATTTTCAAATGATGATACATTATCTATCATCTTTGAAACAATCTCGCTGGCAAGATTACATCTTTGCTGATTGTCTGAGGTTATCACAATAGCCATCATATTTATGACAGGAGGATATCCATTCATAGAACGATACATAAGTTCATGCTCATAGAACGTCTCATAATCCTGCTTTGCAGACAATATAATACTATATTCCTCAGGACTATAAGTCTGAATAACCACCTCTCCCTGTTTTTCACTTCTTCCGGCTCTTCCTGCAGCCTGAGTAAGCAAATCAAAGGTTCTCTCACTTGACCTGAAATCAGCTGAAAAAAGTGAAAGATCAGCAGCAATTACACCTACCAGTGTAACATTTGGAAAATCATGACCTTTTACTATCATCTGCGTTCCTACAAGAATATCTGCTTCACCATTCATAAATGCCTGAAGTATCTTTTCATGGCCATCTTTCTTTGATGTTGTATCAGCATCCATTCGTAACACTCTTGCATCTTTAAATGTGTATTTAACGGCTTCCTCTACCTTTTCAGTACCTGTACCAAATGCAGCAATATATTTTGAACCACATTCAGGACATGTCCTAGGCATTGGTTTTTCAAAGCCACAGTAATGACATACAAGATTTCCATTTCTGTGAAGATTAAGTCCCACATCACAGTGAGGACATCTTATGGGCTTTCCACAGCTTCTGCAGGATACAAATCCTGCATATCCTCGCCTGTTTATAAAAAGCATAACCTGCTCTTTTTTACTTAATCTATCCTTTATTAGTGTTTGAAGCTCAAAACTGAACATCGAACGGTTACCTTTTTTCAGTTCATCTCTAAGATCAACTATTGAAACCTTTGGTAATGATTTCGCTACTGCTCTGCTTTTAAGCTTATGTAAAACATACCTCTCCTTTTTACAGTTATAGTATGATTCAATTGAAGGTGTAGCTGAACCTAAGACAACCTTTGCATTGCATTTCTCTGCCCTATATATTGCTACCTCTCTGGCGTGGTATTTTGGAACATTCTCACTCTTATATGTGTTCTCATGTTCTTCATCAATTACTATCAGCCCCAGATTGTCAAAAGGAGTAAAAATAGCTGACCTTGGACCTATGATAATATCAATATCACCATTCCTTGCCCTTCTGAACTGATCATATCTCTCACCTTTACTCATCTTTGAGTTGATAACTGATACTCTGTCTCTAAACTTTCTGTAGAAACGCATAACTGTTTGATATGTCAGAGCAATCTCCGGGATTAATACAATAGCCTGCTGTCCATTTTTCACAGTTTCTTCTATAATTTTCATATAGACTTCTGTTTTGCCACTACCTGTTATACCATGTATCAGATGAATTTTCTTATCTGATGCAAGAATATCCTCTGCTACCTTTTTTTGTTCATCATTAAGTTCAATATCATACGCTGGCAATTCATTGAAATCTACAGGATTTCTATACTGTTTTTCCTCATCAATGGTGATAAGTCCCATCTTACATAATGCATTAATTGCATCCCTTGATACACCCAGTTTCTTTGTTACAAGCGAATAATCAAGTACTTTACTCTTTTCAAGTTCTTCAATAAGACGTATTCTTGCCGTTGCTCTTTTCTTCTTGAAGATAAGCTTTGCCTCTTCAATTTTCTCATCATCTGCAATAAGTTTAATAGTTTTCTTTGTAATTTCTGTAGTGACTTCCTTTACAGGAATAACTGTTTTTAGAGCCTGATTCATAGTAGAACCATATGTTTCCTTAATAAACCAAGCTATATTAATAAGTGTTGCCTCTATAGGAATATTTTTTTCATTTACAGAAATTATTTCCTTTATTTTAGACTCATCAAACTCTGTATGCTCTGTAACGGCAAGTACAATACCCGCAACCTTTCTGTTTCCATTTCCAAAAGGAACAACAACTGAAACCCCTGGATATACCTTCTCTATTAAATTATCTGGAATCTTGTATTGAAAAGTCTTATCAAGCTTTTCCAACGAGATATCAACTATAATATTTGCGTACATAAAACCACCCTAATAACGCCTATCTATTATTTATTCTGAAATTGATATGCTTCTAAACAATTATTCATAAGCATTGCAATAGTCATCGGACCCACACCACCAGGAACCGGTGTTATCTTTCCTGCAACCTTCGAAACACTGTCAAAATCAACATCCCCACATAGCTTGTTGTTTTCATCTCTATTTATACCCACATCAATAACTACTGCACCTTCTTTTACATAGCTGTCATCAATGAATTTTGGTTTGCCTATGGCCACAACAAGAATATCTGCCTGTTTTGTAATTTCTTTCATATTTACTGTTTTTGAATGAACTACAGTAACAGTACCATTTTCTCTAATTAGCAATGATGCCATTGGTTTACCAACTATATTGCTTCTTCCAATAACAACACAATGTTTTCCTGATATTTCAACGTTACTTCTTTTCAAAAGTTCAATGATACCATATGGTGTACATGATACAAAACCAGGCTTTCCGATAGATAAAGCACCTACATTCATTGGATGGAAGCCATCAACATCCTTAATTGGCGAAATAGCCTCAATTACCTTATCTTCATTAATATGTCCAGGCAATGGTAGCTGAACTAATATACCATTTACTGATTCATCATTATTCAGCTTTTCAATCAATTCCAAAAGCTCTTCTTCTGTAGTTTCTTCCGGAATCTCATATGCAAGAGAACGTATACCTACATATTCACATGCCTTTTTCTTGTTTCCAACATATGTTGTTGATGCCGGATTATTTCCCACCTGAATAACAGCTAAAGTCACTTCTTTGCCTTCTGACTTAAGTTTTAAAACCTTTTCTTTTACTTCTTCTTTTATAGCGGCAGAAATCTCTTTTCCGTTAATTAATTCAGCCATTATATACCTTCTTTCAAATTAAGATTTTCTTTACGGATATCTATTAGAATAATCCTGTAATTGTTCCTTCACCATCAATATCAATGTTATATGCTGCCGGAGCCTTTGGAAGACCTGGCATTGTCATTATTGCGCCTGTAATTGCTACTACGAATCCAGCACCTGCCGAAATGTAAACTTCTCTGATATTTATTTCAAAATCTGTAGGTCTGCCAAGCTTTGTCTGGTCATCTGAAAATGAATACTGAGTCTTTGCCATACATACCGGAAGATTTGAATATCCCATTTCAGCAATTTTCTTAAGAGCCTTCTTTGCTGCAGGAGCATATGTTACACCATTTGCACCATAAATCTTTGTAGCAATAGTATTAATCTTATCTTCAAGAGAAAGTTCATCTTCATATAATACCTTAAATTCACTTGGCTTGTTTTCTAATGTTGTAAGTACTTTTTCTGCAACAGGAATACCGCCTTCTCCACCTTTCTCCCATACCTTTGCAATTGCAAATTCGCAACCAAGGTTTTCACAGAATTCTTTTACAAACTGATTTTCAGCATCTGTATCTGTAATAAATGAATTAAGGGTAACAACAACTGGTACACCAAACTGTTTTAAGTTTTCAATATGCTTTTCAAGATTACATATACCCTTCTTTAATGCATCAAGATTTTCAGAGTTAAGTTCTGCTTTTGGAACTCCTCCATTATATTTTAATGCTCTTATTGTTGCTACTAAAACAACAGCATCTGGTTTAAGTCCTGCTTTTCTACACTTAATATCAAAAAACTTCTCAGCACCAAGATCAGCACCGAAACCTGCCTCTGTAATAACATAATCAGCCATCTTAAGGGCTGTCTTTGTTGCTCTGACAGAGTTACATCCATGTGCAATATTTGCAAATGGACCTCCATGAACCAATGCTGGTGTATTTTCAAGAGTCTGGATGAGATTTGGCTTGATAGCATCTTTAAGTAATGCAGCCATAGCTCCCACAGCCTTTAACTGACCTGCTGTAACAGGCTCACCGTCATAATTATATGCAACAATAATTTTTGAAAGTCTGTCCTTTAAATCATCCATATCTGTTGCAAGGCAAAGAATAGCCATGATTTCAGATGCAACTGTGATTACAAAATGATCTTCTCGTACAACACCATCCATCTTTGATCCAAGACCAACTACAATATTTCTAAGAACTCTGTCATTCATATCAAGACATCTCTTCCATACAATCTGTCTTGTATCAATGTTAAGTTCATTTCCCTGCTGAATATGGTTATCTAAAAGAGCTGCTAAAAGGTTATTTGCAGATGTAATTGCATGGAAATCACCTGTAAAATGAAGGTTTAAATCTTCCATTGGAACAACCTGTGAATATCCGCCACCTGCTGCACCACCTTTGATTCCAAAGCAAGGTCCAAGTGAAGGCTCTCTTAACGCAATAATAGCTTTTTTTCCCATCTTTGAGAATGCCTGACCAAGACCAACTGTTACTGTTGTCTTACCTTCTCCTGCTGGAGTTGGGTTAATAGCTGTAACTAAGATAAGCTTTCCATCCTTGTTATCCTTTACACTATCAATATATTCATCTGAAATCTTTGCCTTGTATTTTCCATATAATTCAAGGTCATCCTCTGTAATATTTAACTTTGCAGCAACCTCTTTAATAGGTAACATTTTAGCTTCCTGTGCAATTTCAATATCTGTTTTCATAGTATCTTCCTTTCATAGATAAAATTTTGTATATATTAATTATTATTCATCATTTGTTCAAGCTCACTAAGTGTCATAAGAACTCTTCTTGGCTTTGTTCCTTCTTCATCACCTACAACCCCTGCCTCATAGAGCTGATCCATAATTCTGGCAGCTCTATTAAAACCAATCTTAAACATTCGTTGTAACATACTGGTTGATGCTTTTTCTTTTTCTATAACAAACTTTGCTGCCTCAAAGAAATAATCATCTCTTCCATCTCCATCCGCTTGTCCACCAGCGCCGACACTCTGTGATGGTTCAAAGTTCATTAAACTGCTTTCGTAATTTGTATCTGCTCCCTGTTCTTTTAAGTATGCAACTACTCTTTGAACCTCTTCATCAGATACAAATGCCCCCTGTAATCTTACAGGTTTTACATATCCTGATGGGTAGAATAACATATCGCCATTTCCAAGAAGTTTCTCTGCGCCATTACTATCAATGACTGTCCTTGAATCTACACCTGATGAAACCATAAGTGCACATCTTGATGGTATATTTGCCTTTATAAGACCTGTTACAACATCTACAGATGGTCGCTGTGTAGCAATGATAAGATGTATACCCGCTGCTCTTGCAAGCTGTGCCAGTCTACAGATTGACTCTTCCACTTCTTTTGCGGCAACCATCATCAAATCTGCTAACTCATCAATTACAATTACAATTTGTGGCATTTTCTCAAGTCCCATTTCATTTCCAAGAGTTGATACCTTTTCATTATATCCCTTCAAGTCTCTTACATTAAAATCAGCAAACTTTTTATATCTCTCCGACATTTCATTTACTGCCCATTTAAGAGTATTTGAAGCAAGTTTTGGGTCTGTTACAACTGGCTGTAACAGATGTGGAATGCCATTATAAACGCCAAATTCAACAACCTTAGGGTCTACTATTATAAGTCTTACTTCTGAAGGTTTTGCCCTGAAAAGAATACTCATAATTATTGAATTAGTAAATACAGACTTACCTGAACCTGTGGTACCAGCAACAAGTAAATGTGGCATTTTTGCAATATCTCCAACAATTACCTGACCTGCAATATCCTTACCTGCTGCAAATGCAATCTTTGAACTATTTCCCATAAGTTCTTTTGATTCAATAAGCTCTCTTATAAGAACTGACTCTCTCTTTTCATTTGGAACTTCAATACCAATAGTAGTCTTCCCTGGTATTGGCTCAATTCTTATATCTGTAACTGCAAGATTCAATTTTATATCATCTGCAAGTGATGTAATTTTATTAAGTCGAGTTCCAATCTCCGGCTGAATTTCATATCTTGTAACAGATGGTCCTCTGCTATAATCAACTACCTGGGCATTTACACCAAATGTCTCAAGAATCTGTGATAATTTAGATGCCATTTCTTTAAGATTAGATGAATTTCCCGAATTACCTGTATTTGTATTCTTATTCAAAAGATTTGTACTAGGAAGCTTATAGTTCTTGTTAATCTTTTTGACTTGGTTATTTACATTATTATTAGCATTATTATTTGTAGTATTATTTGCATTATTAGTATTATTAGTATTATTTGCACTATAAGCACTACCAGTATTAATATTGACTGAAGTGGTTGTAGAAACAGGTGGCTTACTATCAGAAGCTGTCTTAACCGTTCCGGTAGAAAATGCCTTCCTACTCATAATATTCTTTGCTGATTCAGATACTTCAATTCTTTCCTTTGGCTTAAATAAGCCGTCCTCATCTACATGAAGTTCTGCTTGTGCCATTGCATCATAATGTGCCTGTAGTGCTCTCTCTTCTTCATCATCTTCCAAAGTCGATAAATGAACATCATCTTCTTTATTTATCTCATCAAGCTCTATATGTCCTTTATATATCTCTTTATCTTTAGAAGATATATTTTTCATAACATCATCATTTATCTCATGAACATCATAATCTTCTTCATCTGTATCGCCTTTAATCTTTTGAATAGCTACACCACGAACCTGATTATCCATTCTCTTATCTTTCTTTTGATAAGCCCTCTCTGCCTTATAGTCATGAGCTGTTTTTTTGATTCTCTTTGTCTCAGTTTTTGCGGTTTCGTAAACAACATTACTACTCTTCTTTACTCCGCCAATAAAAGACTTTTCAGTAAGGAAAACAACTGCAATAATTATTAATACGAATAAAACAATATATGTACCAAGTGTTCCCATAAGCGAATGAAGCGTTTTCTCAATAAGTGCTCCAAAAAATCCACCACCTGAAAGTTCTTTACCACATAATCCATAATAGTCAAATACTGATATTTCACTATCATAGTCCATAAATACAAGCTGAACAAGAGCTGCAAGAAGTACATAGAGCATACCACCGGATACAAGCTTAATTATGCATTTTCTATTATTTTTATTTGAAATATAAAATCCTATTCCAATAAAAACAACAATAGGCAAAATATATGCTAAAAAGCCAAAAAGCCCAAACATAAAGTATCTTAAATAATCACCTACCGGAGATAAAAAGCCGAAGTTACTAAGCATCAATAAAATAGTAACCGCAATAGAAACAATGAGAAAAATCTCATTTCTTAAATTCTTTTCCTTTTCCGTCAGTTCATATTTTTCTCTTGGCTCTCTTATGTCCTCTGCATTATTCTTACCCTTTGCTTTTGACGATGCCTTTACTCTGCTGTTTACTTCTGTTTTTGTACTTTTTGAAGAATTCTTCGTGACTTTAGCACTGTTTTTTTTATTTGAAGTTGTTCTTGAAGTTTTAGTATTACCAGTTGCCAAATTTAAATTCCTCCAAATTTAATAATGTCTTTTATTTCAAAAAATATGAAAATATTGCAATAGCTCCAACTATGTAGCAGTAAACAGAAAATCCGAAGAATTTCTTATT
Source organism: Lachnospiraceae bacterium (assembly GCA_045126215.1). GTDB lineage: Bacteria > Bacillota > Clostridia > Lachnospirales > Lachnospiraceae > SVEL01. The sequence goes on from JBGVOD010000036.1 coordinate 47,379, forward strand.
TCTAACAACCTTAAGCATAGTCTTTATACATATATATCCAACAACAGCAGCAACTATCATACCTATGATATAATTTAATATTTCACCACCTGATATTGATTCCGTTGTTACGTCCTTTACTTGTAACACTGCCGCTCCTAAAATAACTGGAATAGACATAATAAACGAATACTTTACTGCAAATTTTCTATCCATTTTACTTACAAGACAAGCTACAATTGTAGTTCCAGATCTTGAAATACCAGGTAAAGTTGCGATTCCCTGACATACACCTACTACTGCAGCATTTTTATAAGAAACTGTGTTCTCATTCTTTTTGCCATCTGGTGTATTATCGGCAATAAGTAACAATGTACCTGTAATTAACAAACATATACCAGGAATAATTAAAGCTGTAGATGCAGCCTCAATAATATCATCAAACAAAATACCCATAATACCTGTTGGAATAGTAGTAACAATTACCAGCATAGCAAATCTTCTGTATGGTGTACTTATAACTTTGAGATAATCTTTCTTTTTAAATTCTTTTTGATTTTTCTTTATCATATTTATAAAGAAATATCCTATATTCTTACACGCATCAACAACAATTCCAAATCCATTAATTATTAATTCAAGAATATCCTTGTAAAATGCTATACATACAGCAACTAATGTGCCTACATGAAGTAATACATCAAATAGAAGACCAACCTCCTGTAAACCAAACAAATTCTTAAAAATAGCCAAGTGACCAGAACTACTTACAGGTAAAAATTCAGTAACACCCTGAATAATTCCCATAAGAATTGATTCAAATAAATTCATACTGCCTCCAATAAATATTTTTATACATACCGTTTTATTTTACTATTTATTAGAAGTAAATTCAACTTATTTCTTTTTCCTTTTGTCAATCATATCATTAAGCTTATTTAATGCATCCCTTATTCCTCCAACTTCATCAATAATCCCCTCTTTTACTGCCTGTTCTCCAACAAGAATAGTTCCCAAATCCTTTGTCAGCATCCCTGTATTCATTAAAAGCTTTGTAAATCTATCCTCTGTGATATCTGAATGTTCACATACAAATCCAACTATTCTGTCCTGAATAAGCTTGAAATAATCGTATGTTTGAGGGGCACCAATGAACAATCCTGTCATTCTTACAGGATGCACAACCATAGTTCCTGTAGGAACAATAAAAGAATACTCTGTTGAAACAGCAATTGGAACACCTATAGAATGTGACCCTCCAAGTACAAGAGACACTGTAGGTTTGCTTAAACTTGCTATCATTTCCGATATTGCTAATCCACTTTCAACATCACCTCCACAAGTCTGCATAAGTACAAGAAGACCATCCTTTGTATCATCATCCTCAAATTCTGCTAATTGAGGTAAAATATGCTCATACTTTGTTGTTTTGCTGTTACTTCCCATTATTTCATGCCCCTCAATTTCACCAATTATAGAGATAAGCTGAATTCTTTTATCCTTTCTATTTCCATCCAAAACAGCCTGTCCATACTTCTCAATAGAATCGTCATTGTCTTTTCGCTTCTTATCTGACATAAAAAAACCTCCATATACATTCTAACTTTCTGTCACATAGTATATGGAAGTTTCTTCTTTTTATTCTAATTTACTATTTTTATAATCATATGATATAAGGTTCAAAAAACCTTTAAACATCCTATATTTATCAGTCATTAACAGACTTAGTATGATATAACATCTTCAAACTTCATGCTTCCACCAAAAATATCAAGTGCACTTCCGATAGTAAAGTCAACTTTTCCTTTACCATATTCCATAAGCTCATTGAGGTCATCAAATGAACTTATGCCTCCTGCATACGTAGCCTTGATATCCTTAAGATTTCCAAGCATTATGGCAACATCTTTTTCTATTCCTTTAGACTTTCCTTCCACATCTACTGCATGAATGAGGAATTCATCACAATATTCCTTTAGCTCATAGAAAACATCTGTACACAATACCACATCTGTAAATTTCTGCCATCTGTCTGTAACAATATAATATAAGTCATCTTTCTTTCTACAGCTAAGATCAAGAACCAGATGCTCTTTTCCGACTGTCTCAGATATTTTTTTCAAATTATCATAGTTAATTTTGCCGTCCTTAAATACATAAGACGTAACAATTACATGAGAAGCTCCCTGATCAATATAAAACCTTGCATTTTCAGCATTAATTCCTCCACCAATCTGCAAACCGCCTCTATATGCATTCAATGCCTTGATTGCCTGGTTGCGTGAAGCCTCATAATACTGTGAATCTGCACCATTTAAAATAATTATATGACCACCGACAATGTTCTTATCCCTATAAAGTTTTGCATAGTACGACGCATCATAGGACGATACAAAATTCTCTTTTGCAATATCGTTCTCATCTTTTAAACTACCACCAACAATTTGTTTCACTTCACCATTATGAATATCTATACAAGGTCTAAATTTCATATCTAACCTCTCTAACTATAGTTTTTTAATCCTGTATCTATTTAATCTTTCCTGCAATTGCAAGGCTCATCTTATCAAGCACAAGATAATCTCTAATACATTTATTAACACTTTCAATCGAGACCTTCTGAATACCTTTTATGCTTTCCTTAAATGGAATTATCCTATTATAAAACATAATCGCCTTTGCATTGCTATTCATAAGACTTACAGTATTATCCTGATTCAATGTCATTTCAACAGTTACCTGCTTCTTTGCATTTTCAAGTTCTTCCTCTGTGATGCCATCTTTACGCAAATCTGTAATTATCTTTTTAACAAGATTAATTACTGTATCTTTTTGAGATGGATTAAGTGCACCATATATATGGAACAATCCGGTATCAGAAAAAGAGCTTCCATATGAACATATATTATATGTCAATCCTTTATCTTCACGAATCTCCTGAAAGAGTCTTGAATTTACATCCCCTCCCAAAATGGCATTTAAAATAGTAAACTCATATCTGCTCTCATCAATAAATGAAGGAATCTCAAAGGCAATATTTATGTGAATCTGTTCTATATCCTTCTCTTTGCTAAAAATAACTGGCTTATATACAGGCTTTTTCCTGCCATATGTGGGGGCATTTTTTTTACTGCCCTTCTTAATTTTTGCAAAAGACTTCTCTATTTTTTCAAGTATATCCTGACTATCGAAATTTCCTGCTACAGAGATAACAATGTTACTACCAACATAATATTCATCCATAAATTCCACAATGTCACTCTTTGAAAAGGCTTTAACATTCTTTTTCTTGCCCGAAATCAAATATCCAAGGGGATGATCCTTAAATACCTTTTTTTGAAGATACTCATGTACATAATCCTCTGCCGAATCATTGTACATATCGATTTCTTCCATGACAACGCCCTTTTCTTTCTCTATATCCTCTTCATCAAGAAGTGGATTGCAAATCATATCTCCTAATAATTCTATGGCTATAGGTAAGTACTCTTTAAGAGTCTTACAGTAATATGAAGTACACTCCTTGCTTGTATAAGCATTTAAATTACCGCCAAGAACGGCAGTGGATATCGCAATATCCCTTGCCGTTCTTGTTGTGGTTCCTTTAAACAGCATATGCTCAATCATATGAGCAATGCCATTATTTTTTTTATCCTCGTCTCTTGAACCAACTCCAACCCATACACCTATTGATGCAGAATTAAAATGTCTATTCTGTTCAAGAACTACTTGTATTCCATTATCTAATACGTATTGATTAATCATTCTTTACATCTTTCATACTGAAGCTGATTCTGCCCATCTTATCCTTACCAAGACATACTACCTTAACCACATCACCTAATGTAAGAACATCTTCTACTCTGTTAATTCTTTCATTAGAAAGTTTTGAAATATGAACCATACCTTCTTTGCCTGGTGCAAATTCAAGGAATGCACCAAACTCTTTTATACTGATGACCTTTCCTTCAAATACCTGACCTTCTTCAAAATCAGTAGCAATTGTCTGAATCATCTTTACAGCCTTGTCCATATCTTCAGCTACAACACCACATACTGAAACTGCACCATCATCAGTGATATCAATTTTAACACCTGTCTGTTCGATGATTGCATTGATAACCTTACCTCTTTGTCCAACAACATCACCAATCTTTGCAGGATCAATCTGAATCTGAACGATCTTTGGAGCAAATTCGCCAACTTCTTTTCTAGGCTCTGCAATTGCTTTGCTCATACAATTTTCCATAATGAACATTCTTGCTTCTCTACATCTTGCGATTGCACCTTCTACAATTTCTCTTGTAAGACCATGAATCTTAATATCCATCTGAATAGCTGTAATACCGGCATCTGTACCTGTTACCTTAAAGTCCATATCTCCAAAGAAATCTTCAAGTCCCTGAATATCTGTTAAAAGGATGAAATCATCATCTGTTTCACCTGTAACAAGACCACATGAAATACCAGCAACCATCTTCTTGATTGGTACACCGGCTGCCATAAGAGACATACATGATGCACATGTTGAAGCCATTGATGTAGAACCATTTGATTCAAATGTTTCTGATACTGTTCTAATAGCATATGGGAACTCTTCAGGGCTTGGAAGCACTGGAATAAGAGCTCTTTCTGCCAAAGCACCATGTCCGATTTCACGACGTCCAGGACCTCTTGAAACCTTTGTTTCACCAACAGAATATGCTGGGAAATTATAATGATGCATATATCTCTTTGAAGTTTCTGTCTCATCAAGTCCATCAAGCTTCTGAGCCTCTGAAAGAGGTGCTAATGTACATACATTACAAATCTGTGTCTGTCCTCTTGTAAACATAGCAGAACCATGAACTCTAGGGATAATATCTACTTCTGCAGCAAGTGGTCTGATCTGTGTAATCTCACGACCGTCTGGACGCTTATGATCCTTCAAAATCATCTTTCTTACTGTCTTCTTTTCATACTGATAAACAGCTTCATCGATAAGTGCAAGCCATTCTTCATTGTCAGCAAAGCTCTCTGCTAACTTGTCTTTAAGAGCACGAATTCTATCTTCTCTAACCTGTTTTTCTTCAGCAAACATAACTACTTCCATATCTGCTGGAGGAACAATTTCCTTAATAGCTGCAAATAATTCTTCTGGAATTGCACAGCTTGTATATTCATGCTTTGGTTTACCACATTCAGCAACAATTTTATCAATAAATGCAATTATCTGCTGATTAACCTCATGAGCTTTATAGATAGCTTCAATCATCTTATCTTCAGGAATTTCATTTGCACCTGCTTCAATCATAATAACCTTATCTCTTGTTGAAGCAACTGTAAGTTTAAGATCTGATACCTGATTTTGTGCTGAATTTGGATTGATAATAAATTCACCATTAATCATACCAACCTGTGTTGTTGCACATGGACCATCAAATGGGATATCTGAAATAGCCACTGCAATAGCTGAACCAAGCATAGCTGTAAGTTCTGGACTACATTCAGGATCAACACTCATTACCATATTGTTGATTGTAACATCATTTCTATAATCCTTTGGGAATAAAGGACGCATAGGACGGTCAATAACTCTTGATGTAAGGATTGCATTTTCAGATGCCTTTCCTTCTCTCTTGTTGAAACCTCCAGGAATCTTACCTACTGCATATAACTTTTCTTCATATTCTACACTAAGTGGGAAGAAATCAATACCTTCTCTTGGTTTCTCTGATGCTGTTGCTGTAGATAATACAACAGTATCTCCATAGTGCATAAATGCTGCACCATTTGCCTGTGCTGCTACTCTGCCGACATCAACTCTTAATGTTCTGCCTGCTAAGTCCATTTCAAAACTTTTAAACATATCTTTTCTCCTTTTGCCTTTTTATTTTAATTATCTGGCAGAAGATCCGAAAACACTTAAAAGGATACAAAACCTTATTATATTTCAAATAAATAATTATATACTTTTAAGTGGTCTCGGCTTGGTTCTTCTGCAAATAATCTACTTTCCTTAAAAAAATACTTCATATAGATACGTAGTAAAATTAAGGAATAACTTTTATCATAACAATAGACAAGACCATTGGCCTTGTCTACTGAAATAATTTTATTATTTTCTGATTCCTAACTTTTCAATTAAAGCTCTGTATCCTTCAAGATCTTTCTTCTTTAAGTAGTCAAGTAAACCTCTTCTCTGACCAACCATCTTAAGAAGACCTCTTCTTGAATGATGATCCTTCTGATGAGTCTTTAAATGCTCTGTTAATTCGTTAATTCTTGTTGTTAAAATAGCAATCTGAACCTCTGGAGAACCTGTATCTTCTGGTGTTCTTCCGTATGCTTTAATAAGTTCTGCTTTCTTTTCCTTTGAAATCATGTTTCAAACCTCCTAAAATAATCTAAATAATCGCCCTTTACTTGGTATCGGTTGGAGTTTCCTAATACTAGGTAACGGCTCAAATACCATTAAACTATAACATAATATACACATTCGGTCAAGTGCTTTATTTTTTATGTCTCTGCGCTAAATCATAAATCTAATCATCCAATAATTCTATTGAGACAACTTTATTTTGAGGAATTATAGCATTTTTCTTTGCGCCTTCTTCAGTTTGTGAGGTACCGATTTCTTTATAGGTTTCTCCATCAACAGTTACCATAATTATTGAACCTATACCAAATTCATTTCTACTACATGTAGCATCCTTCCATGTATAGTTTGTAAATTTATCTGTCTGTATGTAATAATAATCATCATAATTGTAGCTATAATCTGCTGCATTAAAAAGAGTTATATCATGTTTTTTTCCGTTTATTTTTAATGTTCTTGAATTTCTAATCACACATACTGTCATAGATGTATTATCCATATCAACTATTACAGAATAAAACTTTTCAGGTTCCTTTTGTCTATCTTCCATGTAATTATAGAAATATGCTCCTCCTATTCCTACAATAATAGCCATTAACAAAATAAACTTTTTCATTATCTTTACTCCTCCTCGTAAATCACAATATCTTTAGTCATAAATTTAGCCTCGTAATAACGAGGCTAAAACTAACTCTTTGTGAAATATACCATTATTTACATAAAAAATCAAGTATTATGTTCTTCTTTATTATATTGAATTGTATATTTTATGGAATAACTCTTAATGCACAGTATGGCTGTGTATAGAATGCACTACCAATCTTGATACCCTGTGATGGAGTTGATGCATGCATAAGCTGTCCATTTCCAATATAAATACCAACATGTCCAATTACACCACCGTAGTTGTATAAGAAAATATCACCTGGTTTTGCTTCACTCACTGGAATATATGTATATCCTGTATTTAAATATGCACTTGAAGCTCTTGGTAATGAATATCCAAACTGCTGGAACACAAGCATTACATATCCTGAACAGTCTGTACCATTTGTAAGACTATTTCCGCCTGATCTGTACGGGCATCCTAAAAACTGCATACCATAATTAATCAAATCAACAGCTGTCTGTGAAACAGTTGAATCAAGATTTGAATATGTAAGACCTGATGGCACAAATGCATTTGATGATGAATTCTGGCCATATGATGAATTGGCAACTACTTCCACAATCTTAACACCTGTAGGAAGTGTATTAACCTTGTCTACATAATCTGCATAAACATAACCTGTAAGGTTATTAATATTTACCTTATACCATCCATCTAATTCTTCAACAATCTCAAGATATTCTCCCTGTGCTACTGATGTAGAAACATTACATGAAGTAGATGGCTCACTTCTTACATTCAATACATCACAATTAACATAAAGCTGTGTCTTCATTGTTTCCATAGCCTTTACATTAGCTTCATATCCTGTAAGTATATATTCACCATATACATATCCTTCAACTTCACCGGACTTAATCTTATACCATCCATTTTCCTCTGATTCAATTTCACAAGCACAATTTCCTGGAAGTTTACCTACAATCTTTTCATCTGTACTTGGACCCTTTCTAACGTTTAAATAGTCAGTAACATTAGAAATACCTAAATTTTCATAGCCATTTATAATAGAACCTTCAGGAACAAACTGTGTTGCAATATCTAAATCTTCAACACTCGCCTCTGCTCCATTAGATACCATCATATTATATGAGTTCATAATAGTTGAAATACCCGACTGTGAAATACTTACATTTCCTGTAATTTCACTAAAATCATAATTTTCATCTGATAATTTGTCCAAATAATATGTAACACCAGCAGTCAAAACCTTTGTCTGACCAGAACATTCAACTGAATTCTCTGTTTTATCTGTTACTTCCGCAACTACATTATTATTTTCTACTGATTTATTTTCAGGTAAAAAACAATTAACAACCAGCGAACATGCTACTAAAGAACTAATTCCAAGTAGAGAATACTTCTTACTCATAAAAACTATTTCCTTCCATTTATTATCTTTTCCAAACACTTATATATAATTCTTAAATTTTTATCTCAATTGTTACAAAAATGTTAATTATCACAACATGTCTGTTATTATAATCAAAAAGTTCTTTATTTGTCAACCAAACTTAACATTTTCTTAATATTTTATAAGATTTTTCATATATTTTCTTAAAAAATTTACATAATATACTCTTTACAACATTTTTCATCACTAACAAGCTGCTTTTTTAATTCATCAAGAGATTCAAACTTTTTCTCCGTTCTATGATAATGCATAAATTCAAAACATAATGATCTGCCATATAAATCTCCATGGTATCCGATAATATTACTTTCAACACCAACCATTTTATTTTCAGTAACTGTCGGCTTTATTCCAATGTTTGTAATGCATTTATATGAAACGCCATCAATATCAACTCTTGTGAAATACACTCCATTAGGTGGCAGAAGTTTTTCCCTGTCAGGGATAATATTTGCTGTAGGATAGTTGATAGTCCTGCCAATTTCATTTCCATGAACAATCTCTCCAACTATCATATATGGATACCCTAGAAGTTTATTCGCCGCTTCTATTTCACCTTTTCTGATATGCTCTCTTATAAGAGTACTGCTAATATCATCAATGCCTTCCTTCAGCTTTTCAAATACTTTTACCTCATATCCATACATTTCTGCATTTTCAATCAGATATTCTTTTGTACCTTTTCTCATATATCCAAATTTAAAATCTGTTCCACAGATTATTTTCTTCATACCTATCTTTTCAATAAGAATACTCTTAAGAAAATCCTCTCTATCCATATGTATAAGGCTATTACATAATGGATATTCAATAACAACATCAATGCCACACTGCTCATAGAAATGATACTTTTCATCCTTTGTAAGGATATATCTGACATCCGATGTTTCTTCAATAGTTAAGGGTGACTTGGAAAATGTAAATATTACCGTAGTCAATCCTCTTTCTTTATCTTTTCTTAGCTCATCAATTAAAATATGATGGCCTCTGTGAAGGCCATCAAACTTTCCAATTGCAACCGAAGCGTTATTAAATTTTATTTTTTCAGGATTTCTTACAATCTTCAAAATAAAACCTCTTTCTGCTACGCATATTTCAAATCGCCTATGCATCTATTTTAGATAAAGTCCCTATGATAAATCATAGAACATTTTCACCATGCGTAGTTTATTTTCTTTCTCTTCAAACTGATATATACCAATAAAACTTCCTTCTGCATCATATACTCGAAATCTTAAACCGTCTGAAGCTTTTTTAAAATCACTAACCATCGCTATAGCCAGTCCATTACCATTATGTGCAAGCTTTGTAAATTGAGGCTTAACATAAATCTTTTCGCAATCATCAAAAACTTCATCTATTTTTTTAATATACGACGATATTTCATTACTTTTTACAAGTTCTTCAATCTTTGAAAGTGTAAGACTATCTTCAATGTTGAATATGCTTACATTTGTTCTTGTAAGCTTTTCCATACATCCACATACTGATAATTTTTCTGCAATATCTCTGCACAGACTCCTTATATATGTTCCCTTTGAGCACTTAACTGTAAAATAAACTCTTGGAAATTCAATCTTTTCTATGTCTATGCTGTATATAAATACTTCTCTGGGCTTTCTTTCAATAGTGACACCCTCTCTGGCAAGTTCATATAATTTCTTACCATTTACCTTAATCGCACTATACATTGGTGGAATCTGGCTGTATTCACCAACAAAGCTCATAATTGCATCTTTTACCTTGTCATCAGTCAAAATGTTTTGCATATCATCAAATGACATTTCTTCAAGAACTTTACCTGAAACATCCTCTGTATCTGTATTTTTCCCAAACAAAAGAACTGCTTTATATTCTTTATTCTTATCAGTAAGCATATCACACAGTTTTGTCCCTTTTCCCAAACACACTGGCAAAACGCCAACTGCATCCGGGTCAAGAGTCCCTGTATGTCCAATTTTTTTCTGTTTCAAAATACCACGAAGCTTGGCTACTACATCAAAGGATGTAAAACCAGCCTCTTTATAAACATTTATTATTCCATTATACATGCTTTACACCATTTAAAAACTGGTCTTCTATGTATTCAGCAAGATTATTTACAACGTCATGAATAGTTCCCTTCATTGTACAGCCGGCAGCTCTTACATGTCCGCCACCACCAAAGTGGCTTACTACCTCGTTACAGTCAATGTATTCAACAGAACGCAGGCTTACCTTATATTCAAGCTCACCTATCTCGTAAATAAAGATAGCACATTCAACGCCCTCTGTAAGTCTTAACTGTTCAACAATACCACCAAGCTCTCTTGGAGTAACATCATAGAATTTCATTTCCTCTTTTGTCACAGCAGAGAAAATACACTTACCATCTAAAAATACAATACTTTCAAGAAGTGCTCTACCAAGTATCTGATTCTGTACATAAGACTTTGCATAAAAACTATTATCAATGATGTACTGAAAATCAATACCCTTTTCCATCATCTTTCCTGCAATATTCATAGTATGAGCAGATGTACTGCTGTACTTAAATACACCTGTATCGTGGATGATACCCGTATATATACATTCTGCAGTATTTTTGCTTATCTTATCCTCTTCAAGGAGTCCAAACAAAACCTCACATGCCGAGCTGGCATTTGGAATAATGACATTTTCTTTTGCAATTCCATGATTACTAATATGATGATCAATACATAATGTATTGTCACATTTTTCAAAAGTCTCACCTGCAATGCCTATTCTCTGTATATCACTTACATCAATAGTAATAAAAAGGTCAAAGTCTGTGTCTTTTACTTCTTCTTCAATCTTATCAATATTTGAAATATAGTTAAACTCACTTGTTGGCTTTTCCATATATACATGTGTATCAATATCTTTATAATTATCAATCACATAATTATAAAGTGCCATACATGAACCAACACAATCTCCATCCGGTCTGACATGCCCGGCAATGCCAAGTTTCTTTACATTTTCTAATTTCTCATGGATTTTCATCCACTACACATCCTTTCAATATGATAATGCTTATTCTGTTACTTCTTCTTCATCCTCGAAATTATCCACATCATCTTCAATATCATCAAAATCATTCGTGTCTTCAACACCATTTACATCATCAATAAGCTTTGACATATTTACACCATACTCTATTGACTGATCCATTACAAATGTTATTTTAGGTGTATTTCTGAGATTTACACTGCTTGCTAAAAGCTTTCTTATATAGCCCTCAGCACTCTTTAATCCCTCATGAGTGTCTTTTTTGGCCTGTTCATCGCCTAAGACACTGATATAAGCCTTACAATATTTAAGATCTGGAGTAACTTCTACTGCAACAACACTTGTCATAGGTGAAATTCTTGGATCTTTAATTTCACTTCTTATAATATTTCCAAGTGCATGCATAACTTCTGTGTTTACTCTAATATTTTTAACACTATTTTTACGCATAATCTTTCCTCCCTTAGGAATATGGTCGCAAATAATATTGCGACCACTATAATTATATATCTTATCTTGGTACTTCTACCATAATATATGCTTCAACTATATCTAATTCCTGAAGTTCGTTAAATCCTTCAAACACAAGACCACATTCATATCCTGCCTTAACTTCCTTAACGTCATCCTTGAATCTCTTAAGTGATGCAAGCGCGCCTTCAAAAATCTGATTTCCTTCTCTTGTAATTCTTACTTTACATCCTCTCTGGAACATACCATCTAATACATATGAACCAGCGATTGTACCAACACCTGACGCCTTAAAGAGCTGACGAACCTCTGCGTGACCGATAACCTTTTCCTCAAACACAGGATCAAGCATACCCTTCATAGCAGCTTCAACATCTTCAATAGCCTGATAGATTACTCTATATAATCTCAAGTCAACATTTTCTCTCTCAGCAATGTCTTTTGCCTGATTATCCGGACGAACATTGAAACCAATGATAATGGCATTTGAAGCAGATGCAAGAATAACGTCTGATTCATTGATTGCACCAACACCACCATGGATAACCTTAACAACAACTTCATCATTTGAAAGTTTGAGTAAGCTCTGTTTAACAGCTTCAACAGAACCTTGAACGTCAGCTTTAACGATAATGTTAAGTTCCTTAACATCACCAGCCTGAATCTGGCTAAACAAGTCATCAAGCGACATCTTAGCCTTTGCTTTTGAGCCTTCAAGTAACTTCTCTCTGCCTTCCTTTATGAATGTATCAGCAAAGCTTCTAGCTTCCTTTTCATTTTCTGTAGCAACAAATATCTCACCCGCATTTGGAACCTGATTAAGACCAAGAATCTCAACTGGTGTAGATGGTGTAGCTTCCTTAACCTTCTCGCCCTTATCATTTATCATTGCTCTTACACGTCCATAGCTTGAACCTGCAGCAATTGAATCACCAACTTTTAATGTACCTTTCTGAACCAATACAGTTGCAACAGTACCACGACCCTTATCAAGTTTTGCTTCAAGTACAAGACCTCTTGCCTTTCTGTTTGGATTTGACTTAAGTTCGCACATCTCAGCTGTAAGTAAAATCATTTCAAGCAACTGATCAATACCTTCTTTTGTATGAGCTGAAACAGGTACAAATACTGTGTCACCACCCCAGTCTTCAGCCACAAGTTCGTATTCGGCTAATTCCTGTTTTACCTTATCCACATTAGCACTTGGCTTATCAATCTTATTTACTGCAACAATAATACTAATACCCGCTGCTTTTGCATGGTTAATAGCTTCTACTGTCTGTGGCATTACACCATCATCAGCTGCTACAACAAGAATAGCAATATCTGTAGACTGAGCACCTCTCATACGCATTGATGTGAAAGCTTCATGACCTGGAGTATCAAGGAATGTAATATTCTCACCTTTGCATTTAACTGTATATGCACCAATATGCTGAGTAATACCACCTGCTTCTCTTGCAATAACGTTTGTCTCTCTGATAGCATCAAGAAGTGATGTTTTACCATGGTCAACGTGACCCATTACGCAGACAACGGGTGGTCTTTTAACTAAAGTCTCTTCATCATCCTCTTCTTCTTTTAAGAGTTCTTCAATTACATCTACTTTTTCTTCCATTTCAGCAATTATATCGTATTCTAATGCAATCTCTTCTGCCTGTTCGAAATCGATTTCCGAATTGATATTTACCATCTGGCCCTGCATGAAAAGCTTCTTAACAAGTGCTGATGGCTGAATCTTCATTTTGTCAGCTAATTCCTTGATTGTAAGTGTTTCAGGAATAACAATTGATTTAATTTCATCTTCCTTAGGCTGCTGTGGCTTTGGCTGGTTGTTCTTATTCTGATTACCTACTCCACCATTATTGCCCTTTTTGAAATTATTCTGGTTGTTTTGCTGATTTTTATTCTGATTATTTCCATTTCCCTGATTACGGTTCTGACCATTCTGGTTACGGTTTTGGCCATTTTGATTATTCTGACCGTTCTGGTTACGATTCTGATTATTTCCGTTATCGTTTCTGAAATCCTTCTGACCGTTACCTTTGTTCTTCTTCTGATTATTGTTCTGGTTATTATTCTGGTTATTACCATTAAAACTATTCTGAGGATTAAATACCTTTGTAATATGTTTCTTCTGGTTATCCTGATTTGAAGATTCATTTACCTGTGAAGGCTTCTTATCTTCTTTTTTTGCTTCATGCTTTTCAGAAGTTTCCTTTTTCTCTTCGTTAACAGTTTCTTTTACCGGAGTCTTAACTTCTTCTGACTTCTTTTCTGCCTTTGTAGCACCAAATGAATCCTTAATCTTTTGTGCATCCTCATCAGTCAAAGAACTCATATGATTCTTTACTTCTATACCTAATTCTTTTGCTTTTGCAATGATTTCCGAACTATCTTTTTCTATCTGTTTAGCTATCTCATATACTCTGAGTTTTGACATCTAACTACCTCCGTACTAACTTACTTAACAGCCATTTCGATTTGTTTGATGATTGCATCTTTAAATCCTTCGTCAAGAATGGCTACACTTGCACGAAATTCTTTTCCAGTGAAATGTCCAAGTTCTTCTTTTGAACCAAGAAAATAAAGGGGAACATGATAGTATTCACACATATCTCTATACATCTTCTTACTTCTGTCTGATGCCTCCTCTGATACGAGCACCAAAACCGCTTTCTTTTCTTTAACCGCATTCTCTACTGAAAATTCACCACTTACTGTTTTTCCTGCCTTCGTTGCAAGTGAAATAAGTGATAATATTTTTTTATTCATCTATTAGCTCCTTACTAAGCTTTTTAACTAACTCATCATCAATCTGTGTCTTAAGCGACCTTTCAATGCCCTTTGTCTTAAATGCCTTTTTTAAACATTCAGCATTTCTACACAAATAAGCCCCTCGACCATTTAATTTTCCAGTCAAGTCAAGTGTGATATCAGACTCTGTTGTCTTTACAATACGTACCATCTCTTTTTTTGGCTTCATTTCGCCGCATCCAGTACATTTTCTCATCGGAATCTTCTTAACTGTACTCATATAAATACCTCGTCTGTTTTATTTTCCTTTATTCTTCAGTTGACTCTTCTTCTGAAATTTCAACAGTTTCTTCTAATTCTTTTGCCTGTGATTCACTCTTTATATCAATCTTGAATCCTGTAAGCTTTGCTGCAAGTCTTGCATTCTGTCCATCCTTACCAATGGCAAGTGACAACTGGTAGTCTGGAACTACAACCTTTGCTGTTCTTTCATCATCATCAGCTTCTACAGAAACAACCTTTGCAGGACTAAGTGCATTTTCAATAAATACTGCTGAATTATCACTCCATCTTACGATATCAATCTTTTCACCACGTAATTCTGTAACAACAGCATTTACTCTTGAACCATTCACACCAACACAAGCACCAACTGGATCAACTTTTGGATGTGAACTTCTAACTGAAATCTTGCTTCTTGAACCTGGGTCTCTTGAAATACCAACGATTTCTACTATTCCATCCTGAATTTCAGCAACTTCTGCTTCAAATAATCTTCTTACAAGTTCAGGATTTGTACGAGAAATTATTACCTTTGGTACTGAACCTTTCTCAGGTTCCTTTACTTCATTTATATATACCTTAACTCTTTCATTGACTTTAAGATTCTCTGACTTAATTGATTCATTATCAAGTAACAATGCATCTAACTTACCAAGATTAATAACTGTTCCTCTTGCTGTCTTCTTTTGAACAATACCTGTAATAACATCCTTTTCCTTCTGGTAATACTTACTGTAGATTGCATGTTTTTCTTCTTCTCTAATCTTCTGTGTAATAACACTCTTCGCAACAGATGTTGCAATACGTCCAAACTCTTTTGTCTTTATTTCAACATTAATAATATCACCAACTGAGTGCTTCTTGCTAATCTTGTGAGCTTCATCAAGCGAGATCTCAGTAACTGGATTTTCAACTGCCTCTACAACTGTCTTCTCAGCATATATAGCAAAGTCACCTGTCTGTCTGTCAATTGTAACCTTAACATTGTCAGCTTTATCAAAGTGGTTCTTGTATGCTGTAATTAAAGAATTTTCAATAGCATCAAGTAATACGTCTTTGTTGATGTCCTTTTCCTTTTCTAAAGTGTTGAGTGCTTCAATTAATTCGCTGTTCATTTTTTTCATTTTCCTCCTAATTTAAAAATCAAATGCCAATCTAATAAGGGCAACATCTTTTTTATCAAACTTGATTGTATTTTCATCATCTATTAAGATGGTAAAATCCTCATCCGTATATTCCTTAAGAATACCTGTAAAATCCTTCTGCTTGTTAATCGCCTTGAATAAATGTACTTCAACCTCCATACCAATACTTCTGGCGAAGTCTTTCTCTTTCTTAAGTGGTCTTCCAAGTCCTGGCGAACTAACCTCCAGTATATATGAATCCTCAATAAAATCTCTCTCATCGAGTATATCACTTAATGCTCTGCTAACAATCTCACAATCGTCAACTGTTATGCCCCCCTCTTTGTCAATGTAGTATCTAAGATAATAATTAGATGCTTCCTTGACATACTCCACATCGACGAGTTCAAAACCATTCGATGTGATAATCGGCATAACTATGTCTTCAGCCATTTTTTCATATTCTTCTCTTTTAGACATAACTACCTCCTGTTTTCAAAACTCACTAAATCCTTCAATCTCTGAAGGACTTGCTTCGCTTTACGCACCACCGTGCAACTGCAAAGCAGTTTTCCCTGGCACATCGTGCGCATCCCACGGAGCGTATTTACATAATAATCAAGCTCAAAGAACTATTAACATTATGTAAAAGAGAGTGGACATATGCCCACTCTCTGTTGCCAGTAAATATTACTTTTGTAGTTTACCATCATTTACGCAAAAAAGCAAGTATTACTTTTTTCGCATAAAAAACAGCTCATAGGGGAATCGAACCCCAGTTTTCGCCGTGAGAGGGCGACGTCTTAACCGCTTGACCAATGAGCCATTGCAAACTGCTTTGATAGTATACTAAAGAGACGAAAATAAATCAAGTGTTTTTTTCAAAAAATGAAAATGAATATTAAAAATGATTATTAAATAAAAAATAATTGAATTTTATTAGAAAGGTAACTTAATAAAAATAAAATAAATATTTAAAAGAAAAACTTCATTAAATTAACTTCTCATTTCTCAAAAAATCAAGAAACGCTCCACATCCTTTTACAATATCATTGTATGTTTCGGAAAAGTTCCCTGTATACCAAGGGTCCGCTACTTCTTTCTCCATTCCAGCATATTGAAGCAACATCTTTATCTTGCCACCCTTGTGTCCTGTCATTCTCTGAATATTTCTGATGTTTGCATTATCCATACCTATCAGATAATCATATTTATCATAATCTGAAGCCTGCAACTGTACAGCAAACTTCCCCTCACAACTAATACCGTGCTTTGCAAGCTCTGCTCTCGCCGGTGGATATACAGGATTACCTATACCCCTGTATATCTCCTCTGTACTGGTCGCAGCAGACGCAATGTAAAACTGATCTTCGATGTTTAATTTCTTTACCATGTCCTTTAGGACGAATTCTGCCATTGGCGAACGACAGATATTGCCGTGGCAGATGAATAGCACTTTTATATGTTCTTTCATAAGTTCTCAAATCCTTTCAAATGCCCGTAAATACTGGGTTTGTGGAGTTTTTCATATTTTTGCTGTTTTGTCATTTCTTCTCAAAATAGGGTATATTTTCTCGGGTGTTTGTCTTAAAAATTGGCTTATTTTCAAAAATTTAAGACAGCAATTTCAACTGTCTTAAATTTTCACGAACCCTTATAAACACTGGCTTTGATGGGCGTTCCGTAACAAACTAACATATCAAAAACGCCTATTGCCGGGTCAAAACTTCTGTTCGTTTAAGCCTCTTTTTCCATCAATAAATCGAGTCTTTCCATCTCTGCTATTGCATCTTCTGATTTGATATGCGTATATGTATCAAGCGTTACGGAGATATCTCCATGTCCCATAATATACTGCAATACCTTGGGATTCATGCCGGACTTTGCCATATTCGTACAAAACGTATGTCTGCACACATGCGGTGTAATCTTCGGCATCTGCACCTTATAAATGCTGTTGTATTTACTTACAGAGAGTTGGAAATACTTCTCCCAATGCAACGCCACCCTCGGTTTTCCGTTCTTATCTAAGAAGAGGAATCCTGAATATCCGTCTACAATTGGCTCAATCTTTGGCTTTGGACGATTCTTGATAATACGCTTGAACGCATCCACCACATCCGGTGTCATTGGAACATCACGAACGCCATTTCCTGTCTTTGTTGACTCACAAATATACTTCATTTCGCTTGTACGTTGGAGCTGATGATTAACCTTAATGACTTTCTTGCGAAAATCAATATCCTTAATCGTCAGACCACAAAACTCACTGATACGAAGTCCTGTCTTGAACAAGATATAAAACGCATCATAGTATCTGTTATAATGTCTGTCCTGTTGAATAAACTCCAAGAACTTTCTCTCTTGTTCTCTTGTGAGTGCATCCCTTTTGACACTGTCATTCACAACAACTGTGTGAAGTTCAAACTGAAATGGATTTTTGATAATCATATCATCATCTGTCGCCATCTGAAACGCTGGACGAAGAACACCACGCACCGTACAAATGGTGCTATATCCTCTGCCCTCTTCCTGCATTTTAATCAGAAAAACCTTTGCATCTGATGTTTTGATAGTCGCAATCTTTCTTTGTCCAAAGGGTTCCTTTGCCAAAATGTTTTGCACAAATTTGTAGCCGGTACGAGTACTGTGCTTTACTCCGGTCTTGGTCATTAGATATTTTTCAACTAATTCGCAAACCGTAATATCTTCACAACAGAGTTCCAATCTCAGCTGTTTCTCGACATCCTTGATTTTCTCTCTCAAAGATTTCTCTTTACGCTTTCCTGCCGGAGTTGGGTCCGAAGCGGTCAATCGCCAACTGTATACTGATTTTCTCTGTCCAAAGGGCGTGGTGTAACGATACACATAACGTCCATCATCTTGTTGCCACTCGCCCGTCTGAAGCACTCTTCCTTTATTGTCACGTCTCTTTGTATTACTCATTATCATTCTCCTTTCAAAGAGCTGTGACATGGCTTAGTGTTAATATATCACAACCCTTTCGATTTTTCTATATTGCTTCTAATGTATCTATGAATTTTTCAAACTTCGCTCTTTTAATCTGCACACGATTTCCATTCCAAAGAAGGTAATCCGCGTTGCGATTTTCATTGATAAGATTACGTAGCTTATGTTCTCCGATACGGAAGTATGCTGCAGCTTCCTCTACGGTTAATGTGTACTTTTCCCACACCGGAATATTGTAAGTATTATTCATTCGGACCTCCTCTCTTTTCTCCATGGAAATACTCTCTGAATTTATTCATCATCTTGCCCCTTTGGGCTTTTCTTTGACTCTCGCCTTTGACTTGCACTGGCTGGCAAACTGCACGGATTCTGTCATAGATTCTTGACTCATTCAAATCCTGCGTCTCATCCATTTCTTTTACAGTTAGATTGGTAGTAATAATCATTGGCTTACCAGAACGCACTCTTCTATCAATTACATTGAATAGACCTTCCATTCGATACTCTGAATGACTCTCTACACCCAGATCATCAATGATAAGTAAGTCGTAACCACAAATTGCATTTACATAATCATTTTTGTCTGAGGCTGAAAATATCCCATTGATGATGGTCGCAAAGTTCGTCATCAAAACTTTCACCTCTTGTTCTAAGAGTGCGTTGGCAATACAAGCAGCCATATAACTCTTGCCACTACCGACTCCACCCCAAAGCAGAAGTCCATGACCGTTCTTTCGCATCTCCCGCCAGTTCTCTACATAACGTTTTGCATACTCCATACAGGGATTCGCACCATTATCATTTTCAAAATTCCACTCTCTCATTGTGCGTTCCTCAAAACATACTGAAGTATTGCTTTCAACCGTTTGTCTGTGCTCACGCTCTTTTCGTTCTTTCTCTTCGCGAGCGTTACGCTCACGGACACATGCACACTGCCTTGGATGCTTTGTCATTCCAAAGATTGCTTGTATCTTCTCCGGCAGAAACTGCTCCAAAGGCTCCTTACAAATTGTGCAATACTCTAATCCGTTTTCTGCTATATAAATCTCTCTATTCATTTTAAAAACTCTCCTTCTCTTCGTAATCGTAATCTCTTAATGGGTTATTTATCTTTTTACTTATATATTTACTAGTGGGCGATTTTCCGCCATAGTTTAGGTCGGTTTTCTGACCTACAGGGGGCGATTTCCCGACGCCAGTAATCTGTCCTACTTCCTCGTCTGGAAATAATAGATACAGATGGTTCGGTCGCCCTCGCCCTTGTGGAATCTTCTCTAGTAGCTGCGATGCGCCCAACTCTCTTAGCGCATCCTTAATTGTTGTACTACTCCTATCCATATCCACTGCCATCTGATTGATAGGATAGATAAAATAAACTCTGCCTCGACTGTCTACCCATGCGTTCTTCTGGGATAATTGTGCTTTCCCGAGTAATTGTATGTAGAGCAGCTTTGCTGTATTGCTGATGGGAAGATTTATCAGGAATCGTGGCATTGGAAGGTAAGCAGGGAGCTTTGTATGTTGATACATATACTTACTCATCTTTATGAATCGCCTCCTCTTTCAAACGTTTCTTCAAATCATTCAATTCATGGTGTGCATGCACCGCCTTACTAAGATGTTCGTTTTTTAATTGATATGAATTTGGTATATTATGACGATTGCCATAATATTCTGCTTTCGCATCGTGAAATCCGTATTCTAGCTGCAGTTTTTCACAATACAATTTGTAATACTTTTTCTTCCAAACCTCTTCCGCTACCTCAAGCCCTTTTAATCTACTTTGCGTTATTATTCGTAAGACCTTTGGATGAAGTGGACGAAGCAACTTTAACAATTCAGCAATCATCTCTGGATTTAAGCAATAAAGTCCATCATCCTCTATCGCAACCAAATTCTCTTTTGCTAATGCAACCTGCATCTGTGCTCTCGCTGTAGACTCCTTGACCCCTACATTTTTAACTAAATGTCTCTTAATCTCTTCCCACGACTTTTCTTCTGTACCAATAAACGTATAAATTCGATGGTACTTCGAAAAGCAATGAAATCCTTTTTCTATCATGTCTTGTACCTCCTGTGAAAATATCTAGGGCTATAAAAAGCTGATGGCAAAAAATCTCATAACTTTTTATAAGCCCACGTTTTGTTTTTTCACCTAGTACTTAGGGTTCGAAATCGTCAGTTGCAAAAAATCATGCAAATGTTCACAAAAAGTTCACAATTTATATCATTGATTTTGTGACCAGCCTAGGTTGACTTTCATCCAATCACACTGGAAATGAGGTCAGAGTACTCTGTTCAATTGCACTGAAAGCTGTCCAAACTACTTTGACATTTGGTCAAACCACTTTGGACGCTTCCAATGCTGTTGGATGCCAAAACTCCAGTAAAATCAAGGATTCTAGCACTTTGTACAAAAGTCATACCACTCTGGTTTGTCATACGCATACAACTTGCGACTGGTTAACAGGATACGCCTAGAGTTGCAATCCAACTCGGCTGAAAATACCAAATTTCTATGTCATTTGCTCTAGGGTATCCACCCTATAACCCGTAGCTCGTCCACTTCTGGTCCCGGGGACTAGAAGTCCAGGAAACAAAAAAATACCGATGAAATTACTAATGTAATCTCACCGGTATCTTGACTTTATTACCGAAAAATATATACTTAATGCATAGTCAACTTTGAAGGAAAAAAGCTGGGTTCCCGAATGGGAGTAGGCTCTTGTGAGTTTAGAATCCTTTGCTCCTGGGGTTGACTTTTTCACTTCTAGTCCCCGGGACCAGAAGTGGACTCATAGATACAATTAGCCGATGCAGAACACTTTTGTGTGTTCTGCACCGGCTATAATTATCTCCAACAAACTGAATTTTCACATCTTTAACCAGCAAATCTTCTATCCCATACATCATAACCCTGACGTCTTGCGGAATCATACACTGGTCTCATATTCTTCTCCAAGATGCCATAGAACTCTACATCAGAATTGCCCTTTCGGTACAATTCCTGATTTGCCCAAATAGAATGCAAATTATCTCTATAGCATGCCTCATAGAGCTTTCTAATTCCTTCTTTTTCGTGTATCATCTCATACATTATGTATTGATTCTTTGCAAAGCGAACGAAGAAATCATCCCACACAGGCAGACGATTACTCTTCGAGGAATTAAGTGATGAATCCATCGGCATCAGATTCCACAACTCATCATTCATTACAAATGACCATGGAATAAAATGGTCCACATCATATTTGCTCTGGTCAATAGGTTTCTCGGTAAATACATCATTTATACTACACAAATCTAATATACCATCCCATAACTTACGCACATGTCCCAGCTTACGCATCTTTTCATCCAACGGTGCCAACTTATAAATAAGTCCCGGCACTTCTGGATTATTATTCTGCAGCCATTTTACTTTTTCATACTGAATCCATCCAAGTATCGCCACCGTATTATCTTGTATCATTTCCATCCATGATGGTTGGAAACGTATTTCCTTTTTTAACTTACTACTCTCACCTAACGTATATGGAAGCAAAACAATGTCTCTGTTGATTCGTTCAATATACGCTGTCATTCTTTTTACACTGCCCCAATCCGCTGCTTCCTCTGCTTTATCAAAGAATCCTGCAAGTGCTCTATATGGCACCATGTTTGTAAGTTGCTCTTTTGCCACCTTTAACTCTGCATTATGCTCCTTGATGGCATTCTTAATTTCTACCTTAGAAGCATTCGCTGGAAGACTACTAAGCTCTGATAATCTATTAACAGCTCGCTCCAGACCATCTCTCACCTGTCCATCTAACTGCATACCGCTAAGATGTATGTGAAACTCTCTAACAGAATACCAAGCATTGCAAATCATCTCGTCAATTACGGTATCAAAGGTCGTTTCAGTCACACCTTCTGAAATCAATTGCACAATTGCCTCAAGCCAATAAAACTTATAGCAGTACGATGGGTCTTTCATCATATGAGAAAAGCCCTCAATATCCAATTGGTTATAATATTTTGTATTAATTGTGAAGCTTAAGCCAGCTTCCTCAATACGATATTCAGCCATCGCTCTTCACCTCGTTCTGCTCGTACATCTGCTGAAATCCATAATTTCTCTATCGCTAAATCTGAAACACTTCTCAGTATCTCTCCAAAGCTTTCTTCTGTAAGATACGTGAAAAATCTTCCGTTTCTAATACCTTCAAATTTCCCGTACTTAAAAGATGTATATACAACACCACCCTTTTTCGTAGCAGTAGCTATCTTTTTCAAAATCTCTGGCAACTGTTTTTTCTCCACATGAAGTATGGATGCACACGCCCACACACCATCATATAACTCAACTTCGTCCAATTCTTCAAATAACATCTGCTTTATCTTAATACCTGTGTATTCACTGGCAATTTTGCAGAGTTCTTCTGAACCGTCAGTCGCATCTACATCATATCCCTTACTTATGAAATACTTTGTATCACGTCCGGAACCACATCCAAAATCAAGAATTCTTCCACCTTTCGGGATATATTCTAAGAATGTGTCTTGCATCTCTGTAAAGGCTACCGCCACTGTATCAGTGACAAAATCTTTCGCTTTAGAATTGTAATAATCCAATGTGCTTTTATCTAAACTCATAAAAACCTCTCTTGCGATATTTTTACAACTATAGTTATAATACCCGCTAAATCGCAGCCCTAATTTTCTCAATCAGCGTAATATCAGCTGGCAACCATTCAACAGAATCTAATTCTGCCTTTGTAAGCCATTTCGCAGCTGCATGTTCTGTTAAGACTAAATCTCCTGAAACAATCTCCGCCCAGAAACAATCCATAGACAAATGGAATGTTGGATAATCATATTCAATTGTATCAATCAATTCTCCAACTGTAATTTCTGTTTCCAACTCTTCCATGATTTCACGCTTTAATGCTTCCTGTGGTGTCTCTCCTTCTTCAATTTTTCCACCAGGGAACTCCCAACCACCCTTAAGGTCTCCGTAACCTCTCTGTGTTGCAAAAATGATTGTTTCTCCGTTCTCATTTACCGCTTTTGTAATTGCCGCTACTACTCTAATTGTTTTCATACTGCCTTATCTCCTTCTGTCTGAATATTGCTCTGTAAATATCGTAATAAATCATCTCTTACAGGATGGCGCATCTGCACTTTTACTTTTGCAATATCTCTATCTCTTCCGTTATTATCCTTTTTAGTATCTGCTTTAACTTCAACCACATCAAACATACCCATGTAATAGAAATTTGTCTCAGCGTCGCTCTTTTTCACGAGCAAGTGCTTTCTAGTGGCGGTACAAACATCTTGCATATAGGAACTGTCTACACCTCTACCAATCTGTGAATCCCATCTGAAGATTACATTGTCTTCAAATGCATCTGCATAATCTGGTTTGCCATCCACATAACTTTTTTCCATATCAGCGCTTTCTTCCTTGTGATATGTAACAAAGATAAAAACATCCTCACCAATACGTTTCATTCCGTACATTGTAGAAGACAAATCTTTACCACAATTCATCAATAAGCTTACGTCTCGTCTTGAATATTTCTCATACAACACAAATGGACAGTCTTCGCTTCTTCCAACATGGTATTTCTCTTCATATCTTCTCAAACCGACCTCAATGATATCATCTACCTGTCGGTTAAATTCCATATGTTGTAGGCGTTCTGCAAATCCCATCATTCTACGCAGCATTCCTGCGCTATCATTATTTACAATATCAATATGGCAATACTTCTGATACTCTTCTTCCTTACTTACAAAATGCCCTTGTAAGACATCTATTGCATTTGTAAAGGAATCCATATCAACAACATAACCATACTTAACTTGTAACTCTTCCTTCATTTCATCAACATGAATTACTTCATGTTTCATCAAACGTTTTAATATTTCAAGCTCATATGGTCTCGCACCAGACAACACCGTTTTTGATAAATATTCTAGTGTGGTCAATTCCTGTTCAGAAATTTTACCTACATATAATTCCTTTTCTTCTGACTCCAAAAATGCCTGATACGTCTTATACTCGCGAATAATTACAAGAGGGTCTACCTCTCCATTTTCGTAGAAATCAATCAAATATGGAACTCGTCCAAGCCTATTTTTTAGATTCTTATAACTAGACTTGATAATGGATTTCATACCTTTAATTCTATCAATGGATGAGAAAATCTTATCCTTAGCAATTTCATCAAAATGTACTGTAGATGCTCCCGGAATCGTAGTATTACCACTGATAACATATTTTCTAATGATATCAGGATTATAAGAACGGTCCCCAGATAGTGCCACCGGAATCATAAAGTTATTATTATAATTTCCAATAAAATCAAGAATAACTACATATTCCTTTCCCTCTGCCTTACGGAGTCCACGACCAAGCTGTTGGATAAATACAATTGGTGACTCTGTAGGGCGCAACATAATTACTTGATTTACTTCAACAATATCTACACCTTCATTTAAAATTTCTACAGAGAAAATGTAATCCAGTGGCTGCATCTCATCCGATGCATCTTTTTCATCCATAGCCAATCTTTCAAATGCATTGGCTCTTTCGTCCTCAGTTGCACTACCATTTAGCGCAACGGTTCGATATCCTAATGCATTAAATTTCTGCGACAATTCCTCAGATTCATCTATTCTACTACAGAAAATCAATCCCTTTACCCTATCACCACTATAACCATAATATTCCGCCTGCTCAATTATATGGCGTACACGTTCATCACCTGTAAGCAAATTAAAATCGCCATCTGCCATCTTTCTTGATTTCAATTGTTTCTCATCTACCAAAGACACATCGCTGATTCCGAAATAATGAAACGGACATAATATATCCTCTTCCATCGCTTGCTGCAAACGGATTTCATAGGCAATCTGATAATTATATATTTCATAGATATTTCGACCAGCCACATCATCATCTCTCTTGTCTGGTGTAGCAGTCATACCAAGCCATAATTTAGGCTTAAAGTAATTCATTACTTTTTGATATGTATCTGCAGAACTGTGGTGCGCTTCATCTAAAATAATGCAATCAAATTCATCCGGATTATATTTGTGCAGATGTTCATCACGATTTAATGTCTGCACCATTGCAAAAACATAATCTGCATCATAATCTGAATAACCTGCACCGACTAATCCCATAGATATATTCTTACCAAAGACCTTCTGGTAAGATTTCTTTGTCTGTCTTGCTAATTGTCCACGATGTACTAAGAAAAGCACTCTCTTGTAACCAAGCTCACGCATAGCAAATGCAGACGCATACGTTTTTCCAGTTCCCGCTCGTGTCAAGGGTGTGAATGAAACTTTTTAGAACCAAATCAAACATATTCAAGTCTAAAAATTCTGTCTTTATCTATCACAAATGATTACTACATTTTTTGCAAACGGATGCACCTGCATTATCACCAATATATTTATCTTGTTAAAAATGTAATTCTTTCAGAAAAATATGTAGGATAATGTTCTAATACATTTTCCACCTCTGTTTGCCTATATTTAATGACATTTACTATTTCATCTTCACTCAAACGAATATTCCCTATTTCTTTCACAATATAATTTGCAATTATTCTGTCATTAAAAACTTTCTCGCAAATAGCAATAGCCGTATCTGTATTAACACCATATTTCACTTTTCTTTGCAATGTTTTTAATACTTCTAAATTTACACTTTCCGCTTCCAGATAACCAATAATATTACCAATCAAGAAACTTAATTGATAGGATATGCTTTGACCACACTTTTTTTCAATATCAAA
>JBGVOD010000037.1:0-2050 GCA_045126215.1 Lachnospiraceae bacterium
ACTTTTGACAGAAGTGGCCATTATGGCTGACAGAGTCTGTGTGGACGAAGAACTGGTACGCTTAAGAAGCCATATTGAGACGACCAAGAATACACTGACAGAGGGCGGAAGTATCGGAAGAAAGCTTGATTTCATTGCACAGGAAATGAATAGAGAAGCAAATACAATATTATCTAAAACTAGTGATATTGAAATAACAAATGTCGGAGTGGATTTAAAGACAGAAATTGAAAAGGTTAGAGAACAGATTCAAAATATTGAATAATTATATATAATACAAATATGAAAGGTTTAAAATCATGAGTAAAGGTATTACAATTATTCTCTCGGGTTTTGCAGGTACTGGGAAAGGTACAGTTGTAAAACGATTAATTGAAAAATATAACAATTATGCACTCAGTATTTCTGCTACAACTAGAAAGCCAAGAGGCGTGGAAGTAGATGGAAAAGAATACTTCTTTAAGACTGTTGAAGAGTTTGAAACGATGATTAAGGAAGATAAGCTTATTGAGTATGCTAACTATGTTGGAAACTACTATGGAACTCCAAAAGAATATGTTGATGAACAGCTAAATAAAGGAAAAGATGTTATTCTTGAAATTGAGTTTCAGGGAGCTCTTAAAGTAAAAGAGAAAGATCCAAATGTTTTGCTTGTATTTCTTACACCACCAAGTGCAGCTGAATTAAAGAAGCGTCTTGTTGGAAGAGGAACAGAGGATATGAACACTATTAATGCCAGACTGAAACAGGCAACTGTGGAGGCGTCATTTATGGATAAATATGATTATTTATTGGTTAACGACGAAATTGAAAGCTGTGTTGATGAATTGCATAACATCATTCAGGCTGAGCATAATAGTGTAAATAGAAATACTGAAAAAATAAATAATATTAGAGAAGATATGAAGATCTTTTCGGAAGGAGAATAAAATGTTACATCCATCTTATACAGATTTAATGACAGTTGTTAATAGCGAGGTTGAACCAGGAGAACAGCCTGTTGTTCAGAGTAGATATTCTATAGTTTTGGCTACTGCAAAGAGAGCAAGACAGATTATTGCAGGTGAAGAGCCTTTAGTACCTGGAAATGGCAGAAAGCCATTATCTTTAGCTATTGATGAATTATATAAATCAAAAGTTAAAATCGTTGGTGATGATGAAGAATCTGAAAACTAGTTTTTAGGAGCAAATATGAAAATCTTATTTATATCTTTAGGGTGCGACAAGAATCTTGTTGATTCAGAAGAAATGATAGGTCTCTTGAGTAAGGAAGGATTCACATTTACAGATGATGAGACAGAGGCAGATGTAGTTGTTGTAAATTCTTGTTGCTTTATTAATGATGCCAAAGAAGAGAGTATTAATACTATTATTGAAATGGCGTCGCTAAAAACTGAATATGTATGTAAAGCTCTTATTGTTACAGGCTGCCTGGCCCAGAGATATAAGGAAGAGATTCAAAAGGAACTCCCAGAAGTAGATGCTGTGATTGGAACAGCAAATTATGATAATATCGTAAATGTTATAAAAGATGTGCTTGCAAAGAAAGAGTCAAATAAGGATTCTGTTTTAGAAATAGACGATAGGAATTTTGATTTGACAAGATTACCGAAATTAACAAAGAGAATTGTTACAACCGGTGGACATTATGCACACCTTAAGATTGCAGATGGTTGCAATAAGAATTGTACATATTGTATTATTCCAAAAATCAGAGGAAATTACAGAAGCTTTCCTATGGAAGATTTGATTGCGCAGGCTAAGGAATTAGCTGCTGAGGGCGTAAAAGAACTTATACTGGTAGCACAGGAAACTACAGTATATGGTATTGATTTATATGGAAAAAAATCATTGCATATATTACTTAGGGAATTGTGCAAGATAGATGGAATTTCAATGATAAGAATTATGTATTGTTATCCGGAAGAAATCTATGATGAATTGATACAAACAATTAAAGAAGAAAAGAAGATTTGCCATTATTTAGATTTACCTATTCAACATGCAAATGATGATATATTACGAAGAATGGGCAGAAGGACAAATAAAG
>JBGVOD010000038.1:0-82352 GCA_045126215.1 Lachnospiraceae bacterium
TCACACATAATAAGCTTTTTATATTGTATCATAAATATTAATATATCACAAGTATTATTACGTTTTATTAGGCTATTTTATGTTGTTTTTTACTCCATTTTAATATAAACTCATGTTCATTCTGAATTAAATCAAAATATAGCTATTATGCTATATGCAGGTGTAAAACATATTTCTTTATATTTAATTATATAAAATTATAATGAGCTGATGCTCTTAAACCCATTCAAATTCAGCATCCTGCTGTTCACAATACTTTTCAATCATCTTTTTTACAGAACCAAAACTTATTGGTTTTGTAATCATTCCATTAAAACCGGATGCTTTCAAATCACTT
Source organism: Lachnospiraceae bacterium (assembly GCA_045126215.1). GTDB lineage: Bacteria > Bacillota > Clostridia > Lachnospirales > Lachnospiraceae > SVEL01. The sequence continues at coordinate 338 of JBGVOD010000038.1, forward strand.
TTTGCCTTATTAGACGTATATGCTGTTACTGCAATAATCGGAACAGTTACTGCATCTGGTCTATCTAATTCTCTTATTTTCTCGGCAGCCTCAAACCCATTCATTTCCGGCATAATAACATCCATAAATACAAGATCATATTCCTTGTTTTTCGACATTTTAAACTTTTCAATAGCTGTGATTCCATCACACGCTGTATCATACTCAACTTCAAAAGATTTAAGCATTCCTGCAATAAGTTCTGTTGCAAATTGATTATCTTCAACAATAAGTATTTTCATAATATGACTCCTTATAATTTTAAAATATTAATATTTTTATTTAACTTCCCGTTTCTAATAAAACAAGCACTTCTATTGTAACATATATTTCTAATTAATTGAACAATCCCTTTCCTATGCATCCTCGGCTACTTTCGCTTCGAATTCATCTACAGGCATTGGTTTCGCAAAATAGTATCCCTGAATAAGGTCACACTCCTGCTTTGCAAGAAAATCCACCTGTTCCCTTGTCTCTATTCCCTCTGCCACAATACGCATATTCAGTTTTTTAGCGAGACTGATTGCATCACTGACTATCACTTTTCCTTTTCCTTCTTCGTCATTACCTCTAAAGAATTCTGCATCCAGTTTTACCACATCTATAGGTAATTCTTTTAAGGAATTCAATGAAGAATAACCTGCACCAAAATCATCCATAGAAACAGTAAAGCCATAACTTTTCATCTTATTCACTATACCTATAAGAGTCTCTTTATCATCAAAGAATGCACTCTCTGTCAATTCAAGTTCAATAGCATCGTGTGGAACTTTGTAGTAATCCACAATCTCACATATGTGCTCTGCCAGATTTTCTCTTGTAAAGTGTGCTCTTGATACATTTACAGAAATAGGAACAATATTTTTACCCTGTTCAATCCATCCTGCCTGTAACTTTGCCACTTCTGCAATCATATAATCATCAAGTTTTGTAATAAAACCATTTTTTTCAAATATTGGAATAAATTTATATGGTGCAATCAATCCCTCTGTAGGGTGAACCCATCTAACCAAAGCCTCTGCCGCCGCAAGTTTTTCATTGTCAACAGAATACTTTGGTTGGAGATAGACTTTGTACTCGTGGTTTAATAAAGCTCTCTCCATATCATTTTCCACTTTTCGCTCCCAGAGAAGTTCCTCTTCCATCTCCTTCGTAAAGAAACTTACACTTTCATTATGGAATTCTTCAATCTTTGCCCTTGCTATAGTTGCTCTGTTATAGCTTTCTGATGGTTCAATTTTTTCCTCATCAGGAATATTGATTCCAGCCTTAAAATAAAGCTTAACATTCGGTCTTTCCTCTGCCATTTGCTTCATGATTTCTTCAATTCTTTCAACCAATTGCTCCTTGTTCTCATAGCAAAGCAGCATTCCAAAATCACACATTTCATGTCTTGCAAAGGTTTCTTTCTTTGTAACATTTCTTCTGATTACATCATAAAAATCGCTGACAAGTTTTCTGCCTTCTTTGTTTCCATAACACGAACAATAACTTCTATATTTTTCCATCCGTATATGAACCATGGCAATATTTACAGACTTACGTCTGTACTTTTTCATTTTCTTTAATGCATCCCCAAGGAAATAATACCAGTTGTTACCGCCTGTCTCTTTATCCGCATAATATAACTTCAACAGTCTTCTCTGGCTTCTCACGAATCTCACAAACATAAAAATGACAAATATCAAGAAAATTAAACATATTAAAGCTATACTTATGCACACCAATTCTACAAAAAACACATCCATTGCTGTAATGTGAAGATTCATTGTAACATATGTTACCGTTCCATCATCATTATCAAATCCATAATAACAGGTTTGCTGGAATACAGACACATTCATAACCTCATTAAAGCCTGCAGATTCACCCATGCTATCTGATAATTTAATTGAATCAATTACCGACTCTTGTATGTATGCTATATCCCCATTAGATAATTTTTCAAAAAATGCATTATCCGTAGTATCCAGATAAATCTTAGCATTTTCTGTCGCATTATCATACACATCAGCAAACGGAATGTATTCCTTAATATCTGTCTTTAGATCATATAATATTTTACCGTTTTTATATACAATATTTTCATCCTCTGTAATGGTTACCCCCATCATATCATCTACAATATTCGAATAATTTGTAAATGCTTCGTCCATAGCAGATTTGTCTTCTATATCTATATCCTTAATCTGACTATAGAATCCGTATGCCCACTTGTAGCCCTGACTTACCTTACCATTTGTCATGTTGTTTACAATTGCACCGACTATAAGCAATATTGCTATACTAACAAGTAATACAACTATTATTAAAATAATTATTAATGGGTATATATGTGTTTTCTTAAGTTTTTCCGGATTATATTTTTTCATGTAATTGTATCCTTCCCCCTGACAATATATTTTCTCTTTAGTGAAAATCCTAGAAACAAAAATTTCATCTTCATTACAATTATACAAACTTATATCCTCATTAGCAAGTATTCTATGGTAAGAGATTCTTATCTATCTGCTTCTTATTCTACAATCAGTGCCCTTGCATCAACACTATTAATTCTCTTATACATTATTTTTTGATAAGACTCTGATGCAAAGCAGTTGTCCAATGCTTGTCGGGACGGAAATCTGATAATTATGACTCTCTGTGGGTTCCTTTTCGGATGAAGTGAAAAAATCTTCTCTGTCCTCACTAAATACTCACCACCAAAGCTTTCAACAATCGGTTTAACTTTTTGAATGTAATCATCATACATTTCTCTTCCATTTTTCTCGTTAATGTATGTATCCACAATAAAATAACAGCAATCCATATCTATTTTCTCCTTCTACAACATTCTACAGTTTTTGAAAATAGGGGATTTGTCTTCCACATAGGCATATGCAGTCTTTCACAAACAAGACTAACTACATCAGGCAAAGCCATTTTATCATCTAATTCACAAACACTGTGTTCCAATAGATTTACAATTTCTTTTGCATCCACTATTTTTTTCTTCATCAATTCTAATGTATATGTTTGGTCCCAAGCCGGATAGAATTTCTCAACATCTGTAAGCTTTTCTAAAATAGACAATGAATTTCTTGTATCATGTAAATTGATAAAAATAGGTATATCTCCTCTTATCGGTACAGCATCTCCTATAAATACAATATTTCCAACACGATAAGACACCTCATCTACGGAATGTCCCGGTGTTCCAATTACTTCTAGATATATATCATCTGACAATTTTATTTTATCTCCATTTTTCACAACATAATCTACAAAAGTGGACTTTCCTGCCAGACTATAAAAATTCGGAATTGGACGTTTCCTAAATTGTAAATCAATGTTCTCTATCCATGCACGTTCTCCTTCGCTGGCATATATCTTCGCCCCATATTTTTCACGAAAATAATTTGCTGTACCAATATGGTCCGGGTGAGCATGCGTTAAAAAAACAGCTTTTACGTCAGTAGGATGATAACCACTTTCTAATATAGCTTTCTCAATCTTCGCCTCACTGCCCGCAACCCCTGAATCAATCAGTACACATCCTTTATCTGTTTCGATTAAATATACATACACAAATCTTTCTATTTCTGGTGTAACCTGAAATTCAATCTTTATTTGTTTTACTCTCATATTCATTTCCTTTCTTGTATTCTATTCCTTTTTTGCAAGTGTTCACTTGCATATAAACTATTTTTAAACGTGCCTACTTTTTTATTCAGCACGTTAAAATCAAACTGTATTCTATTTTTCACATATACCAGATACAAAGACCTTGATACTGTTTCTAATATATTTCTCCTTTGAAACACTAACCAATTTGTTTCCAAAAGAAGCATCCAAAAACACAAACCCAAAATTCATAGAAATAAACTGTAATGCCACGCTCTCCACATCGCAATTACACATTTTTACTGTTGCAATCATTTCTGTAAAATAGTTCAATAATACTTTTTTTAAAACCATAGGGACTTTCATTATTCCTGGCAAAGCCGCATCTTGTAGTTCTGCTGACCTAAGACCTATTGACACCTTTACCATCTGTGGTGTTACCTTGTTCATATAAATCTTAGAAAAGAAAATCAGATCTTCTTCTAAATCTCCATGATATGTAAAATCACTCTCTGATAATCCAGGATTCCACTTTGGCAATTCCATAGCAGCTATCACTATTTCTTTTTTTCCATCAAATCGTCTAAATATGGTGCTTTCATTAACTCCGGCTAATTTTGCAATATCCTTAGTAGTTGCACCGGAATATCCCTTATCAACAATAAGCGTCATTGTAGCATCCATAATTTTTAATTGGGTTTCATCATACATATTCTTCAACTCCATTTGCAAGTATTCGCTTGCATACTATCATGTATAAAAAAATATGTCAACAAAATACGTAAATCATCAGTCACTTACTTTATTATTAATTCCATTTACGATATCTACATAGAAAAGTCCATCTCGGTTGCAATAGAATAGAATTCTTTTTACTCCGCTTATCTTAAATAACGCCTCTGCATTTCCCTCCGGATAAAGCTTTACCATGACAATGAATAACTGCTTCTCCCATACTATGAATCACATTACCACAGATTGGACAAATATAAAATTTGGATTTTAACATATTTGCAGATACATTTGAATTATAGACGGCATTTCCAGAAATCAATTCTGTAACTGATACACAAAATGCTTATGCTATAGGCTCAAGCAATGTGATATCCGGATATCCTTTGGCATTTTCCCACTTTGAAATGGTCTTGTCACTTACTCCAAGCTTATCTGCTAATTGTAATTGTGTTATTTTGTTTTTTTCACGCAGTTCTTTGATAACTGCACCTGTAACATATTGGTTCATTTTTTCCACCTCCAAAACAATAATAACCTTCCTGCCATATTTTTTTGTACCTACAGAAAGTAGAGTTAGAAAAAATTAGTATCCAATAAGTGCTGTTCCATTTATTTCCATTTCTACATGTTCTCTTCCAATATCCTCAGTCCATTCTCCACACTTGTTCCTAGTATCTCCTGTGTTTTTTTGAAATCATAAACCTCGTGTAATTTATCATGAACTTCAAACAGCTTCTCTTTCCCATATTTCTGAATAAACACAGCCTGTGCTTTGCATGCATTTGCACCATCGTTATCAGGCTTATAGAATCCTTTGACACAGCTTGCTAATTCTTTACATTCATAACAACCGTCAATTCCCTTCTCCTGACAACATTCAATATTTGGACATCTTCCTGACTCATGAAATGCCCCATATGAGCAGCTGCTAAATACAGAACGACATCCTCCACACCATTCTCCAAGGAAACAATGATTGCAGGAAAATCCACAAAACGCAATCATATCAACATCTTTTCTTGCAGCCTTTACAATCTTAGCCTTCCACTTTGCACCATTATTATAGCGTCTGTCCTTTTCTATTCCCTCTATTGCAAGAGCTTTTCTATATACACGTGAATCCTCACCATTGATATCTTTTTCCATTTTGTAAAATTCATATCCGTATTTTTCATACAAACCAATATGATTTGTAGAAATATATATGTATTCTCTCTCCATAACGGTTGCAATACTCTCTGCATAATCTAAAAGCATTCCAGCATAATGATTTCCTCTATGATCAGGAAATGTATACACAAATCCAATCCATGGCGATAAATTTGTCGGCTGTATATCATCCAACGGAGCAAAGGTACAAAATGCAATTAGTTCATCCCCCTCTACAAGCATTGGTACTAGTGCTGTTTCACCAACCATTTGTTTAAGTTTTTTTTCACTTAAAAGATAATACAGGTATTGTCCTGCACTCCAATCACATCTTTTTATTTCATTTAGCCAATGCTCTTTCTTTTCTGTTGTAAAATATTCTATTATTTCCAAACTTATCCCTCCTAGCTGTATTTGATAGGCAATTTCACCATTCACAATAATATTCCTAATCTATATTATATTCTTAACCTATATTCTTAACCTATATTATATTCTTATTTCCAAGAATATCAAATTATTTATTGTTTGTATGTTTGTTGGTTTGTATGTTTGTTGGTTTATTGTCATCCTATAAAGATTAAAATTTCATTTAATAAAGTACATCAAGGAATTTTCGGCTATAACAAGCTAAAATAAGACTGTAAAGCCGAAATATTCAGAAGAAACAATCATAAAAAAGTGAAATAACAAAGATTTTTCGGCTATGGCAAGCCAAATTAAGACTTCAAAGCCGAAATATTCAGAAGAAACAAATAATACAATAGTGAAATAACATAGATTTTTCGGCTATGGCAAGCTAAATTAAGACTTCAAAGCCGAAATACTCAGAATTAACAAGCAACACAATAGAGAAATAATAAAGATTTTTCGGCTATAACAGGCTAAATCAAGACTTCAAAGCCGAAATATCCAAAATTAACAAACAATAAAAATGGAAATCAAGAAAAATAGCAAAGAATTTTCGGCTATGACAAGCTAATTAAGACTTCAAAGCCGAAATATCCAAAATTAATGGAGTAGGCTGACACCTACTCGATTTTACACACAAACATTACGCACTATCGTGCTCCATGTTATTAATGGAGATGACGGGAGTCGAACCCGTGTCCAAAAGCCCATTCAATGTTCTTCTACTATCATAGTCAGTTATATTACATTCCCTCCTCACTTAGGAAACTAACAGCCTAAGCGATTTAGTAGCTTCTAAATCTATTACCTGCCAGAAGCATCACAGATAATGTTCCCTACAAAGTCGATGCCTTAATCCTAGCTGTAGGAGGCTAAGTTAAGACAGCTGCAAACTAGGCAGCGTATGCTAAATTTTCTTCAGCGTTTATATTTAAGTTTGCCATTTAACGCATTGCATACGGATAGCTTCACCATCTTCAAGACCCCTGTCGAAGCCTTTACATCCCCTGATATCAAAGGATTTTAATCATCAGGATATTATAATACCTAATAATATAACCTGTGTCAAGTAAAGTATTTATCATATTTACTCATCATATTATTGATTTTGTCCATATCTTTATTCAATGTATCAACCTTTGAAAGTGCGCTATATTTCTGTACTACTCTAGTATAATCATTTTCCGCCATAATATTCATTGTTTCAGAAAATACTACCTTTTCACCACTTGCATTATCAAGTATTCTTACAGCATCCAGGTAACCAATCTCCTGTCTGAATTTTGAGCCATTACGTGAAAAATCAAGTGTTCCATCAATTAATCCACCAATAGACTTATATGGTTTTATATGTATAAAAGAAACCCCATCATATTTGCTTTTATCAATGGTTGCTCCTTCATCCAAATTGATAACTAAAATATTTTTCTCACCTATGTCATATAACGGTTTAATTGGTGTGTTATCTGTTATTCCACCGTCCTTAAATCTTCTTCCTTCCATATGAATATTCTCATAGATAATTGGCATTGCACTGGAAGCAAGAATCAAATCAATTATCTCTTCTTTTGTCAGATTGTTAATCTGCATGTATACCGGTCTTTTATATCCATCTGACAGAAATTCCGTAACCGTTACATAAAGAGGCTTATCACACAGAGATATTTTTGAAAAATCAATATACTGCTCCATTAATTCCACAAGTTCATCTCTGGAAAACAGCCCTTCTTTCATATCTATCTTATCATAATCAAGACGCAAGAATTTGCTGTATGAAATATCATTCCATAGAGTCTCTGCAAGCTCTATATCACCTAATACATATAATAATAGATTTATTGCACCAACACTACATCCTGATATTGACGTAACTCTATCAAGTAGATTTCTTTCAGCTAATGCTTTTAACACACCAATCTGATATGCTGGCTTTGGTCCTCCTCCTGCTAAAACAATGCCAAATTTCTCTGGAATATTATTTTTTTTCTTCTGTTGCATCTCTTCTAATACTTTTTTTTCAAGCATAGCAAGCTTTTCATTTACATCCATAGTATTCCCCTTAAAATATAATGATACAATGGTCAAAAGTCAGAAATCGTTCCTGCTTGTAGAAAAAGAGTTCTGACTTATTTACCCTACTATCATTATATTATATTCATTAATAAAGATTCTTTACCTTAAAGTCTTTTTCTGCTTCTCTTCTCATATCTTTCTTTGCAATATCCTGCCTCTTATCATAGTTCTTTTTACCTCTTGCAAGTCCAATCTTTACTTTAACCAGACTTCCTTTAAAATAGGCTTCTAATGGAACAAGAGTGTATCCCTTTTGAGACAACTGACCATTAAGCTTATTTATTTCAGATTTATGAAGCATAAGCTTTTTTGGTCTTAATGGATCTTTATTAAAAATATTGCCTTTCTCATACGGACTAATATGCATGTTATATACATACACTTCGCCTTTTTCTATTCTTATAAAAGATTCTTTTATTGAACATTTGCCCATTCTCATAGATTTTACTTCTGTACCATGAAGACATATTCCTGCTTCATATGTGTCTTCAATAAAATAATCGTAATGGGCTTTTTTATTATTTGCAATGAGTTTTGTTGACTCTTTAGCCATTTTAATCCTCTTTCCGTTCTACCTATACAGTAGAACAATTTAGTCCTCTGAATTATTAGAAGTTTCTTCCTCACTTACCAATTCAAAGTCGATTGTTCGTTTCATCATATCAATACCTAATACACTAATTCTTACTTTTTGACCAAGTTTATAGGTATTTCCGGATTTTTCACCTATCATCTCGTATCGTTCTTCATCATAGTAGTAATAATCATCTGTCAAGGATGTTACATGGACCATACCTTCTACTGTATTAGGAAGTTCAACATACATTCCATAGTTTGTGATGCCAGAAATTACCCCATCAAACTCTTCACCTATATGTTTACCCATATACTGTGCCTTTTTAAGCTTCTCTGTCTCTCTTTCAGCCTCATCAGCACGTCTTTCTGTGTGGCTGGTATGATCAGCAACCTCAGGAAGAATTGAATTGTAATGCTTAATTCTCTTTTCAACAATTCCACCATGAAGATTCTCTTTAATTATTCTATGAATCTGAAGATCAGGATATCTTCTGATGGGTGATGTAAAGTGACAATAATACTGTGCAGCCAATCCAAAATGGCCTGAACATGTTGCCTGGTATTTCGCCTGTTTCATACTTCGAAGTGTAATTCTGCTAATAAGCGCCTCTTCAGGACTTCCTTCTATACGTTTTAAAAGCTTTTGAATTTCTTTTGGATGTATTTCATAATCACCTGTTTTAATTCCATATCCAAAGTTACTGATAAACATACCAAGCTTAATCATCTTCTCTGAATCAGGATTTTCATGGCATCTGTAAATAAACGGTAACTCCTGCCAAAAATAATCTTCTGCTATAGTCTCATTTGCAATCAACATAAAATCTTCAATAATTTTTGTAGCAGTATTACGTTCATATGGCTTTATCTCTGTTGGCTCTCCTTTTTCATTGAGATAAATCTTGCTTTCAGGGAAATCAAAATCAATGGCTCCCCTTTTCATTCTTCTCTCTCTGAGTATTGCAGAAAGTTCTTCCATCAGCTTAAACATAGGAACCAATGGTTCATATTCTTTTATTTCTTCTTCATCCTTATCAACTATAATTTTCTTAACGGATGTATAGCTCATTCTTCTGTCAACCCTTATAACAGTTTCTGCTATCTTATGACCTATTACCTTTCCTGTTGAGTCAATATCCATAATGCAGCTAAGTGCAAGTCTGTCACATCCGGCATTCAACGAACATATACCATTTGAAAGTTTGTGAGGTATCATAGGAATAACTCTATCAACAAGATATACGCTAGTTCCTCTCTTAAGTGCTTCCTTATCAAGTGGACTATTTTCTGTTACATAATGGCTTACATCTGCAATATGAACCCCTAAAACATATTTATCTTTGTCTTTTTTTAATGTAATTGCATCATCAAGATCTTTTGCATCTTCACCATCAATTGTAACAGTCTTCCAATCGCGAAGATCAAGTCTTCCACCAAATTCCTTTGGAGCTACTTCATCAGGAATACTCTCAACCTGCTTTAAAACTTCCTCTGGAAATTCCATCGGAATACCATTAGCCTTTACAATACTTAAAATATCTGTTCCCGGATCATTAATGTGACCTATGATTTCAATAACTTCTCCTTCCGGATTCTTGCTCTGTGTACCAAAATCATTTATTCTGACCACAACCTTATGTCCTGTAACGGCACCTTTGCTCTTACCATTTGGAATATAAATATCACAATTGAACTTCTGATTATCTGCAATTACAAATCCAAAGTTCTTACTTTTCTGATACATCCCTACAACGTCAGTTGCAGCATGTGCAATTATTTTGATAACCTCTCCTTCGCGTCTCTTTCCATCATTATGTTTTGATGGTCGAAGTGCAATTTGTACTGTATCTCCATGAATTGCTCCATTTGTCTTACTCTCAGGAATGAATATATCATCAGTTTCCCCTTCAACGGTAACAAAACCAAAACCCTTTGCATTACCTTCAAAGTTTCCAACCATGATTCTATTACTTAATTTATCGTACTTTCCTTTTTTTGAAACACCAATCTTTCCCTCTGAAACAAGAAGATTAAGTACCTCTACCAAATCATCTCTGTTTTCTCTTGGAACATTTAAGAGAATGGCCATTTCCTTTGCTTTCATTGGCACGTAATTATCATCATTAATTATATCAAGGATAATCTTTTTTCGCTGTTCTAATAATTCTTTCTCCATAATATCACCTTCCCATTTCAAGATTTCCTCCTATCTTCCACAAATCATAGAAGGAATAAAGATATTAAATATACATCTCATACTTTACTTATATGTTAATAGTACCATATTTTCGTGCAATAAACAATGTAATAGCAAACAAAGAGTCTTTTCACTTTATCACAAAACAATAAAAAAGCATGGTATAAACATCATTGATGCAATACCATGCCTAACTTCTAATACACTACCATTAATTTTTATAATTTAGTCTGATTATATAATCGTGCTAAATCAAAATCATAAATTTGTAATAACCACAATTAACTCCAAATCTTTAAATTAATGACAATTGCTAAGAAAAAGAATAAGAACGCCAAAATTTTTGTAGCTCTTTCAAGCTTGCCTTCCATTGAACGACCCTTATTTTTACCCCAGTAAGATTCTGCAGCACCACTGATAGAACCTGATAAACCTGCCGACTTACCTTCCTGCATCAATATTATTATTGCTAAAATTAATGCAACTATAACAAAAATTGCAACTAAAATATCTTTTAACATATATAATCTTCCTCCAAATTTTGTAAACGAACGAAGTTATAATACCATACTCTTATAGAAAATACAAGTGTTTGATATTATTTAACAATAAGTGACTTTCCAGTCATTTCAGCAGGCTGTTCCATACCCATAAGTTCAATTAATGTTGGTGCAATATCTGCAAGACAGCCATTTTCTCTTAACTTATATGATGGATCTGCATTTACAAGGATAAATGGAACAGGGTTTGTTGTATGCGCTGTAAATGGTGCACCTGTTTCATAATCAACAAGCTGCTCTGCATTACCATGGTCTGCACAGATAAATAACTGACCATCTACCTGTTTAACGAATTCAACAACTTCACCAACACATTCATCAATTACTTCTATAGCTTTAACTGCAGAATCAACAATACCTGTGTGGCCAACCATATCTGGATTTGCAAAATTACATATAATTACATCATATTTATCACTTGTAATTGCCTTGCTTAATTCATCACATACTGTATATGCACTCATTCTAGGCTTTTTATCATATGTTGGAACATACTTTGGAGAATCTACTAATATTCTGTCTTCACCTTTATTTGGTTCTTCAACACCACCGTTAAAGAAGAATGTAACATGTGCATATTTTTCTGTCTCAGCAATTCTTGCCTGTGTCTTACCGTTTGCAGCAAGGAACTCACCAAATGTATTTGTAAGAGAAACCTTCTTAAATGCGATTACTTTGTTTGGAATTGTAACATCATATTCTGTAAAGCATACAAACTTAACATTCTTTCTTGCTCCTCTGTTAAATCCATCAAAATCATCTGCACAGAATGCTCTTGTCATTTCTCTTGCTCTGTCAGGTCTGAAGTTAAAGAATACAACTGAATCATTATCATTTACTGTAGCAACAGGTGCTCCATCCTTTGTAATTACAACAGGTACAACGAATTCATCATTTACATCTTTTGCATATGAATCTGCGATTGCTGTAACAGGACAAGTAGCTGTTTCACCTTCGCCCTTTGTGATTGCAACATATGCTTTTTCTACTCTATCCCAGTTATTATCTCTGTCCATAGCATAATAACGTCCTGATACTGATGCTACTTCACCAACACCAATTTCTTTCATCTTTGCAACAAGTTCTTCCATAAATCCCTTTCCTGATGTAGGAGCTGTATCTCTACCATCAAGGAATGCATGTACATAAACTTTTGTAAGTCCTGCTTTTTTTGCAAGTTCAAGTAAACCATAAAGGTGTGTATTATGGCTATGAACACCACCATCTGATAATAAACCAAATGTATGAAGCGCACTGTTATTCTTCTTACAATTTTCTACTGCAGCAACTAACGCTTCATTTTCAAAGAAATCACCATCCTGGATTTCTTTTGTAATACGTGTAAGTTCCTGATATACAATTCTACCAGCACCCATATTAAGATGTCCAACTTCTGAGTTACCCATCTGACCATCTGGAAGACCTACTGCCATTCCTGATGCATATCCCTTAACAAAAGGATATTCTTTCATAAGTTTATCCATAACTGGAGTCTTTGCAATTGCAACTGCATTTCCTTCAGCATTATCATTTAATCCATAACCGTCTAAAATCAATAAAACAACTGGTTTCTTATCCATAATATTTCTCCTTTATATTGATAGTAATAAATCCTTAAATACTATACCATTCTAATAAAAAATTATCAAGAAAAAAAAGACATCATCATAAATGACAATGTCTTTCTTTCTTTTCATTATATAGAAACTATTGTTTCACCTATTTGTTATAATTAACAATCTTACCAAAATCTGGCTTCAATGATGCACCACCAACTAATCCACCATCAATATTTGCCTGAGCAAATAATTCTGGAGCTGAATCTGCTGATACACTTCCACCATACTGAATACGAATTGCTTCTGCTGTAGCTTCATCGTATACTTCTTTGATACATTCACGAATAGCTGCGCAAACTTCCTCAGCCTGTTCTGTTGTAGCAACCTTACCTGTTCCAATTGCCCAGATTGGCTCATAAGCTATAACAGCTGTCTTAGCCTGATCTGCTGTAACATTAAGGAAAGCAATCTTAATCTGCTGACGAATCCAGTCAATTGTAATACCCTGTTCTCTCTGTGTTAATGATTCACCACAGCAGATAATAGGTGTAATACCATGTTCGAAAGCTTTAAGAACCTTCTTATTAACTGTCTCATCTGTTTCAGCAAAATATTCTCTTCTTTCTGAATGTCCAATGATTACATACTTAACGCCTGCATCTACAAGCATATTAGGAGCGATTTCTCCTGTGTATGCACCACTTTCTTCAAAATACATATTTTCTGCTCCGATGCAGATGTTTGAACCTTTAGCAGCTTCCATAGCTGGAATGATTTCAATAGCTGGAACGCAGAATACTACGTCAACATCATCATTTGCTACTAATGGCTTTAATTCATTAATTAATGCAACTGCTTCACTTGGAGTCTTATTCATCTTCCAGTTACCAGCAATAATTTTCTTTCTAGCCATTTCTATATTCTCCTTGTAGTTTTAATAATATTTGTACTGATATACTAACGATCGTTAGCAGCAGCAACACCTGGAAGTTCCTTACCTTCAAGGAATTCAAGAGATGCACCACCACCTGTAGAGATGTGTGTCATCTTATCGCCAAATCCAAGGTTATTTACAGCAGCTGCTGAATCACCACCACCGATGATTGTTGTTCCATCAACTTCTGCTAAAGCCTTAGCTACAGCGATTGTACCCTTTGCAAAGTTAGGCATTTCAAAACATCCCATTGGTCCGTTCCATACTACTGTCTTAGCATCCTTAACTGCATTTGCAAATAATTCTGCTGTCTTAGGTCCAATATCAAGACCTTCCATATCTGCTGGAATACCACCACGTTCAACAACTTTGAAGTTTGCGTCATTTGAGAAGTTATCAGCTACAACTGTATCTACAGGTATAAGTAACTTAACACCCTTTTCTTCAGCTTTCTTCATCATATTTACTGCATATTCTTTGTAATCTTCTTCAAGTAATGACTTACCTACTTCTTCGCCAAGACCAGCCATGAATGTATAAGCCATACCACCACCAATGATAAGTGTATCAACTTTGTCAAGAAGGTTTTCGATAACTGGAATCTTAGAAGAAACCTTTGCACCACCAAGGATTGCAACGAAAGGTCTTACAGGATTATTAACTGCATTTCCTAAGAAATCAATTTCCTTCTGCATAAGGTAACCAACTACTGCTGTGTCAACATATTCTGTAACACCAACATTTGAGCAATGTGCTCTATGAGCTGTACCGAATGCATCATTTACGAACACATCACAAAGAGAAGCTAATTCTTTGCTGAATGCTTCACCATTCTTTGTTTCTTCAGCTCTATAACGTGTGTTTTCAAGAAGAACAACATCACCATTCTGCATAGCTTCTACTGCTGCTTTTGCATTTGCGCCAACAACTTCTGGGTCTGCAGCGAACTTAACTTCTTTATTTAATAATTCTGATAATCTCTTAGCTACTGGAGCAAGTGATAATTCTGGCTTTGGTTCTCCCTTTGGCTTACCAAGATGTGAGCAAAGAATAACCTTTCCACCATCGTTAATTAATTTCTGAATTGTTGGAAGAGCAGCAACAAGACGATTTTCATCTGTGATGTTTCTATTTTCATCAAGTGGTACATTAAAATCACAACGTACTAATACTCTTTTTCCATTTACATTGATATCATCTACTGATTTTTTGTTAAGCATTTTTATGCTCCTTTCATATTAATTCTAAAGAAAAAGGTCCGACCCGTGGGCCGGACCCATATAGGATCGTATAAATCCAAAAGCCTTATAAGACTTAAGACTAAGCTAATTCAGCGAAGTACTTAATTGTTCTAACCATCTGGCTTGTGTATGAATTTTCGTTATCATACCAAGAAACAACCTGAACTTCGTATAAATCATCAGCAACCTTAGAAACCATTGTCTGTGTAGCATCGAATAATGAACCAAATCTCATACCAACGATATCGCTAGATACGATCTGTTCTTCATTGTAACCGAATGATTCTGAAGCAGCAGCCTTCATAGCAGCGTTGATGCCTTCAACTGTTACGTCTGTTCCCTTAACTACAGCTGTAAGAATTGTTGTAGAACCTGTTGGAACTGGAACTCTCTGTGCAGATCCGATTAACTTACCGTTAAGTTCTGGAATAACTAAACCGATTGCCTTAGCAGCACCTGTTGAGTTAGGAACGATATTAACTGCAGCAGCACGTGCTCTTCTGAAGTCACCTTTTCTGTGTGGTCCATCAAGTACCATCTGATCACCTGTGTAAGCGTGAATTGTTGACATAATACCTGACTGGATTGGAGCGTAATCGTTAAGAGCCTTAGCCATTGGTGCTAAACAGTTTGTTGTACAAGAAGCAGCTGAGATAATCTTGTCATCTGTTGTTAATGTCTTTTCATTTACTGAGAATACGATTGTTGGAAGATCATTTCCAGCTGGAGCTGAGATAACAACCTTCTTTGCACCTGCATCAATATGAGCCTGTGATTTTGCCTTTGATACATAGAAACCTGTACATTCAAGTACAACATCTACACCGATTTCTCCCCAAGGAAGCTTTGAAGCATCTGCTTCTGCATAAATCTTGATTTCTTTTCCATCTACTACGATAGAGCTTTCTTTAGCTTCAACTTTATCTGCTAAAGCATACTTACCCTGTGAAGAGTCATACTTTAATAAATGTGCTAACATAGCTGGGTTTGTTAAGTCGTTGATAGCAACTACTTCATAACCTTCTGCTCCGAACATCTGTCTGAATGCAAGACGTCCAATACGTCCAAAACCATTAATTGCAACTTTAACTGCCATTGTTTATAGTCCTCCTATAATGAAAATAAAATTTTGTAAGATTGTTAAAAAAAAATCTAACTGAAAGTATTGTACCTAATTTGTCCAAAAATATCAAGTCTTTTTTACTATTTTCATCCAGCATACATTTTCCCTCTTGACCTGCTAAATATAAGGAAGTAGAATTGTGTAAATTACAGTTTTTCATAACAATTTGTTGATATAAACTGATTTAAAATATTTGAGATTATCTCAAAAGATGGAGGTAAATATGATATCAGATGTACACTTTCATACTTTTTTTTCGCCTGACAGCAAAGAAGATCCCCGAAAATACATAGAAAAAGCAATTTCTCTAGGTATGCCCTATCTTTGCTTTACTGATCATTGCGACATAGATTACTATGATGAAAACGAAGGTTCCTTTTTTCTAGATAAATTTTCATATTTCAACACTTTATACCCTTTGAGAGATGAATATAAAAAAGATATACATGTTCTTATAGGTGTAGAACAGGGATTAGAAGTATCAAAAGCGGATAAGATAAATAATTTCTTAGATAATGAAGATTTTGATTATATTATTGGTTCATCACATATGGTAAATGGTGTAGATCCATACTACCCTTCTTTTTTTGATGGACGTACAGTGAACAGTGCATTGAACGAATATTTTGATTCAGTTATAGAAAATATAAATACTTTTGATAACTTTGATGTATACGGACATATTGACTATGTTGCACGTTATATTTCAGATTCATCTTACGAATATTCATACGAACAATTTAAAGAAAAGATAGATTATATTCTTAAACTACTTATAGAGAAAGGTAAAGGCATTGAAATAAATACAGGTGGTTACCGTTCAAAATTAAATGCCCCTAATCCCTGCGTAGATATAGTAAAGTCATATAACAAACTTGGTGGAAAGATCATTACAGTTGGCAGTGATGCTCACAAAATTGATGATTTTTCATCTGATTTTGATAAGATACCAAATATTCTATCTCAATGTAATTTTGATTATTATAACGTTTTCTCAAAAAGAAAACCTGTAAAAATACCATTGTAATTTTTAAGGTTTTACCTCTTATATCTTGATTATTTCTTTCAGAGCCGGAATTTATACTTTTTATTTTAAAGAATAAACTAAAAAAAGAGACTGTGCATTAATAATCATTTTTCAACTCATTAATGCAACAGCCTCTTTTATACTCAATAAACTAGATAAACTCGCCAATTGTTTTCATCATTACATTAATATCAATTGGTTTTGAAATATATTCATTTAAGCTATATTCTTTTATTTTATTTACATCTTCATCAAATGCATTTGCTGTCATAGCTATAATCGGAACATTCTTCGCATATGGTTTTTCACTGCTTCTTATAGCAACACAGGCGTCATATCCATTCATTATTGGCATTTGAATATCCATTAAAATCAAATTCCAGAAGTCATTTTCATATTGTTCAAACATTCTCACAGCTTCCTGTCCATTAGTTGCCTCATAAACTGATGCTCCTGTTTCACGAAGAATTTCAACCATGATTTCTCTATTCAGTTCATTATCTTCAACGACTAAGATATTTTTACGTTTAAAATCACTCTTTCTTTCTTTTCTATCAGAAAGCTCATCTTCGCTACTTACTTCCAAATTGTCATCTTCAAGTGTATCATCGTTTTCAAAAAGCTTAAGGTATATAATAACCGTAAACTTACTTCCTTTTCCCGGCTCACTCTCAACTTTGATTTCACCATTCATCATCTGAACAATACTCTTTGTAACAGTCATTCCTAGTCCGGTGCCTTGCATGTTGCTAACACTTATATCATTAGCTTTTTCAAATGGTTCAAATATATGTTCAAGATATTCCTTGCTCATACCTATTCCGTTATCCTCAAAGACAAATTCATAACATCCTGCATTTTTAGTCTTGGTAGCTCTTTCATATACCGACATTCTAATCACACCGCCATCAGGAGTGTATTTTATTGCATTATTCAAAATGTTTGTAAATGCCTGCATAATATGTAATTTATCACCATATACATTTTTATGTTCAACATCATGAATATTTACATATAAATCCTGATGTTTTTCTTTAATTTGAGCTTTTGTCATTGCAACTAGTTCTTCTATTATCTTGTCTATGACAATAACCTCTTCATTTATATTCATTTTACCAGCTTCTATTTTAGACATATCTAATATATCATTTATAATTCCCAGTAAATGTTTACTTGACTCCGAAATTTTATTTAAGCAATTTTCAAGTTTGTCTTTGTCATCCTTATGTGCATTTGCAATTGCTGTCATTCCAATAATAGAGTTCATTGGAGTTCTGATATCATGGCTCATTCTTGCAAAAAATTCAGATTTTGAGTTATTTGCATAATTTGCAGCATCAAATGCCTCCTTAAGAGTTTTCTTTGCCTCATATTCTTTTTTTCTTTTTTCTGTAACATCTTTTACAAAACATATAGAGTATATTTCTTCACTCTCCATATCTTTTGTTAAAATATTTGTCTGTTTTAAAATAACTGCTACCTCATGATATTTAACAGCAAATTCAGTATCAATATTTGTTATATCATTGTTAAACATTTCTATGAGGTTATTGCAATACATAATATTTAAAAGACCACTTCTCTCCGTTTGCAGACAATTTTCATACAATTTCTTTATAAAATCCTCATATACACATGGTGCTTTTAAGCCAATCTTGTCATAAATTTCAATATATTGAGCCTTTTCACTACAGTACAATTCCTCTTCAATAATATTTTTTGAAACATTAAAAGTATAGCAGTACACATTATCTGACATAATAGCTTTTTTGAATTGTGATTCATTATTCAGCGCTTTTCTAAGCTTATTATTCGCATCTTTCAAAATATTTGTATACGCAGTTTCTCTTTTATTTTTTGATTGTTTCATTCGAACAAAAGGATATATTGCTCTGGCAAGTTTAATAAGTGCACATTTCTCTTCTACAGTCCAGTTTCTCTTTTCTCTTGACTGATATACAACCAATCCGTATATTACACTTTCTTCTCTTAAACAAAAATGCAGAATACTTCCCTTTTCAATTACATTATCAAAAGAAGCAACATTTGTTTCAGAAAGCCCTTCTTCATCATATATCTGTGACAGCTCATCATAGTCAACACTATTTACACTAAAAATCTTTCCCAAATTATCATCAATGCCATCCTTAACTGATGCATAGGTAAAAATAAATGCATTTTTATCAGGAATAATTTCACACACATCTACCTTATCAATATCGTATACTTCTCGTGTTTTCTCTAGTAGTTTCTTAATTCCGTCCTCACCAAATTCTCCTGTTTCAAGATAATCCAGAACATACTGATTCACATATTCATCAATTTTTGTTTTCATAGACCAAACTCCCAACTATATATTATATCTTCACATAACTCAAAATATTATATATTATTTTATCATAATAACAATTTTATTTCAATTTTATTTCAATTTTATTTTTGAATATGATAGAGTATATATTTCGAAATGTATTTAAGAGTAAAAATCGCCATTAATCTATCATACCCTCACGGAAAATTCTTTTAATAACCATTAACCCTAACCTTATAAAAAACTTTCTTATAAACCAAACAAGAGGCTGTGACATAACGGTTTAATCATTATGTCACAGCCTCCTAAAACACTCCTATTCGTTATCAAGCAATTCCTGATAAAATTTTGAGTAATCATCTCTCTTTTCATCAATAAATGCTATTGCAGAACGTGGATGAGAATTTAAAACACCTGTAAGTAAGTATGGAATATCATATCCCCAAACGTTACCTTCTTCTTTAATAGCCTTAATATGTTTCTGAACTAAATCCATAATTGGAACAAGATTATATTTTGGATTTTTAAGGAATCCAAGTAATGATTCCATATAACAGTTTCCTGCGCCTCTTCCCATACCTGAAACAGTTGCATCAAGGAAACTTGCACCATTTGTAAGTGCTTCAATTGTATTTGCAAAAGCTAACTGCTGATTGTTATGTGCGTGTAAACCAATCTTCTTATTGTATTTTTCACCAATATTCATATATTTGTCTGTTAATTTCTTAATCTGTTCAGGATAGAACGCTCCAAAACTATCAACTAAGTAAATAACATCTACACCACATTTTCCAAGTAATTCAAGACCATCATCAAGATCTTCATCATTTACTTTTGAAACTGCCATAATGTTAACTGTTGTTTCATAACCTTTACTTTTAGCATCTTCAATCATTTCAATAGCTGTTGGAATCTGATGAATATAACAAGCAGTTCTAACCATATCAATTACAGAATCTTTTCTGTCAATGATATCATTCTTATAATCTGTACGTCCAACGTCTGACATAACAGAAATTTTCAAATCAGAATTATTATCGCCAACAATTCTTCTAATGCTTTCTTCATCACAGAATTTCCATGGTCCGAAATCTTTTACATCAAAAACTTCTTTTGATGCCTTGTATCCGAATTCCATATAGTCAACGCCTGCTTTTATATTTGCATTGTAAAGATCTTTTACAAACTCGTCTGTGAATCTAAAATTATTTACGAGACCTCCGTCTCTTAATGTACAGTCCATAACTTTAATATCTGGTCTGTATGATATTAATGTTCCATTTTTGTTATCCATTTCAATATCTCCTTTTACATTATGTGGCTTTAAACTGCTAAAGTCAGTGTTTATATTATAATAAGAATTGACTTTTGTCAACACAAAATTTTATCACTTTAAAGTGCCATTAAATGTATTAGAAAAATTTTATCTTATTCATCCCAATTATGATATACTGCCTGAACATCATCATCCTCGTCAAGTAAATCAAGAATTCTGTTCATCTTTTTAATATCATTTTCATCTGATAACTCAACATAATTCTGAGGAATCATAGTAACTTCTGCAGAAGCCATAGCAATGTTTGCTTTTTCAAGTGCTTCTCTTACTACAGAGAAGTTATCTGGATCTGTGATTATTTCATAGCTGTCTTCTTCGTCTGCGAAATCTTCAGCACCTGCATCAAGAGCTATCATCATAATCTCATCTGCATCCATATCACATTCTTCTTTATCAATGATAATCTGTCCTTTTTTATCAAACATGAATGATACACATCCTTGAGTACCAACATTTCCACCACCCTTTGTAAAGGCATTTCTAACATTTGAAGCTGTTCTGTTCTTGTTGTCTGTTAAAGCATCAACAATAATAGCTGTACCATTTGGACCATATCCTTCATATGAAACAGCAACATAATTTACACTATTCGCATCACCAGCAGCTTTTTTTATACCTCTGTCGATTGTGTCATTTGGCATATTATTAGCTTTTGCTTTCGCAATAACATCACGGAGTCTGCTGTTATTTGCAGGGTCTGCGCCACCTTCCTTAACAGCTACTGCAATTTCTCTTCCAATAATTGTAAAGATTTTACCCTTTGCAGCGTCATTTTTCTCCTTCTTGTGCTTAATGTTTGCAAATTTTGAATGTCCTGACATTTTTATTTCTCCTTTAAAAAATTTAGTAATTTATTCCACTATAGTTTCTTCCTCTTGCACCTTATGCAAACGGACCTTTACTAGTGATATCATTTTATTTTCGACAGCTAATATTTCATAGCTTACGTCCTTTTCATCAATAACAATCTTGTCTTCTTCTGATGGAATTCTATCTAACTTTGAAATCAAATATCCATTTAACGTATCGTTATCATCGTCATCTATCTGTATTTCAAGTTCTTCCTCTATCTGTTCAAGTGTTGTCATTCCTTTAACAAAATATACATTTTCACTCTGTTTTACAATATTTGTATCTTCTTCATCATATTCATCTAATATATTTCCAACGATTTCTTCAAGAATATCTTCCATTGCAACAATACCGGCAGTCTGACCATATTCGTCAACTACTATTTCCATATGTATCTTTTCCTGTTGCATTTCTTTAAACAAAGAATCTATATTTTTACTTTCAGGAATAAACCTGGCTTCACGAAGAATTGTATCAATATCCTTTATCTTCTGGTCATATTTCTTTGCTTTGTGAAGACATTCCACCGCATCCCTTAAATGTACTATTGCAATAATATTATCAATATCTCCTAGAAATACTGGAAATCTTGAATTATTTGCATCTAACATGAAGTCAACTGCCTGCTCTAAAGTAAATTCACCATCAACAGCAACTATACTCTTTCTGTGAGTCATAATATCACCGGCTTTTTTATCATCAAGCTCGATAATATTAGAAATCATTTCGACTTCTCTTTCCTCCAAAATTCCTTGTTCGTGACCTTCATTTACAATAGAAATTATTTCTTCTTCTGTTACATTCTCAAGTGTTTCCTTTGGATCAATACCACATAATCGTAACATAATATTTGAAATTCCTTCAATCAACGCGGTCAGCGGCAATAATAAGCACATAAAGAAATCAACAATATTCACAAAACTATATGCAAAAAATTTTGAGTATTTTAATCCAAGCTTCTTTGGAACCATTACTCCAATGCTTAATAAAATTATGAGCATAAATACCATTACTATTACTGTTGCAATAATTCTGGCATACGCACCTGCTATTGTGCCTTCTGTAACATCACCCAGAAGAATATGCAACTTATTTGCAAAATAAATACATTGGAATCCACCAACAACTATTGCAAATGTTGTAGTTGTCAACTGAATTGTATTAACAAATCTTTCAGGTTTCTCAATAATTCTAAAAAGTTTCTTTGATTTCGCGATACCATTTTCTGCATCTTTTTCAACATCTGATTCGTTCAAATTCTTTACAGCAGAGCTAAATCCATACATCATTATATTGAAGATAACGAATAAGAAAAAAACTACGATGCCTAGTATGGAACTACTGTCCATTATTATATCTACTCCTTTGTTTTAAAAATTTATATCAATGATAAAATATACCATACATCACAAATATTAGTCAACTATCTATGTAATTCCAGGCTTATCTGCAATGCTTTATCTACTTCGCTTAAGATATTTGAATCCAGATGACATACTTTATCTTTCAATCTTTTTTTATCTATTGTTCTTAATTGTTCCAGTAAAACAACTGAATTTTTGACTATTTCGCACCTGTTAACATTTAGTTCAACATGAGTTGGCAATTTTGATTTGTGTATTTTCGAAGTAATTGCTGCACATATAACTGTTGGACTATGCTTATTTCCAATATCGTTCTGTATAATTAATACAGGTCTGATTCCACCTTGTTCTGAACCTATTACAGGTCTTAAATCTGCGTAAAATATATCCCCTCTCCTTATATTCACACTAACACTCCAATCAAATAATTAATTCTCTTAAAGTGTTTCCAAAATTTTATATTGTATTCAGTCTCTTAATAGATTTTATAATATCAGTTGGCATCATTGCATATTCGCCATATTCTTTCTTTGCAATATCACCTGATATACCATGTATATATGGTCCAAGATATGACGTTTTCTTTACATCTCTTGTCATTGCAAGTACTGCACCTATGATACCAGAAAGTACATCTCCTGAACCAGCTTTTGACATTCCTGAGTTTCCTGTCATATTAATATATGTCACGCCATCACAATCTGTGATTATAGTTCTGAAATCCTTCATAACAAGATTTATATTATATGTCTTACAAAATGATTTTGCAGTACCTATCATATCCTTTTTTATTTCAGTAATACTTTTATTTACCAATCTGCTCATTTCTCCCAAATGCGGTGTGAAAATAACATCCTTATGAAGCATCTGGAACAAATCCTTATAACTTGAAAATGTATTGATTCCATCTGCATCTATTACAACAGGTTTTTTTGTTTCTAACACTTTCTTTAATGTATTGTATGTTCTGTCAGAAACACCCATTCCCGGTCCAACGACCAAAACATCACTCCACATTATGGCCTTTTCAATTTCTTCATATGTATTTACAATTGCTTCGGGAATCGACTGATTAATAAGCTCCTTATTATTTTTAGTAGTAACGACTCTCACAAGTCCTACTCCCATATAAAAAGCTGACAGGGCTGACATATATGCAGCTCCATACATTTCTTCATTTCCTGCTATGATTGTTATTTTACCAAATGTACCTTTATTTGAATCTTTATTTCTCTTTGGAAGCAATTGTGCAGCATCTGTACTTTCTAAAGAAAAGATTGCTTCTGCGTTACTATAAGACTCAACAGGAAATCCTATATCATACACTTCAACTTCACCAGAAAAATTAAATCCTTCACTTAAAATATGGCCTATTTTATACGCTCCAAAAGTTATAGTTCTATCACATTTAATTGCACATCCAAGAATATTTCCTGTATTTGAATCAATACCTGATGCGATATCTACTGCAATCTTTTCACAGTTAATATTATTAATCTTTTCAAATAATTTTTTATAAATTCCTGTTACTTCTCTTTTCAATCCTATGCCAAACACAGCATCCAGAATAATATTGTCTTTTTCTAAAAAGGATGAACACTCTTCAATATCATCCTCTGTTTTTATATTTATATATTTCACATCAAATTGTAACAATATCTCTTTTTGCTTTTTAAACTCATCTGTTGCTTTGCTTTCATCTCCAACCGATATAACAGCAAGATTTCTTAGACCATATGAATATAATATTCTTATGGCGCATATGCCATCTGCACCATTATTTCCTGTACCACACACAGCTATTATCTTCTTTTCTGTCTCATCTTTTACTGCATTTGCAACACAAAGAGCCGCTCTCTCCATTAAAACTAAAGAAGGAATTCCAAGTGAATTAATAGTATAATTATCAACATTTTTCATATCTGTTCCACTATAAATTTTTTTCATACTTTATTCCTCCTGAATTTTTTCTGCTACAACATATGCAATTGCATATTCTTTTACATTTGAGATACTTACATGTATACGATTGATTTCAAGAGTGTCTGCAATTTCTTTTGCCTTTCCATACAAATTTACATATGGCTTTCCAAGTTCATCTCTTAACACCTCTATATCCTTTGGTTCAAACCCTCTAAAACCGGTTCCAAACGCCTTTGCCACACTTTCCTTCACAGCAAAATTTGATGCAATGCTTTGGTATTTCATTTTTAATATTTCTCTTTCTTTATCTGTAAAATACCGCATTAAAAAAGCTTGTGTTCCACAGGCCTTTTCAATGCGGTATACTTCTGTTATATCTGTCCCAATACCAATAATCATAAAATCTTAACTTTCTTTCTTTAATCTCTTATATTCGCCTAAAATTTCTTTGTCAAAAGTATCACTAAGATATTTATCAATCTTTTCAATCTGATCTTTTCTTTTCTCTCTTAAAAGTATTTTTTTCTTCAACTCAATTCTGGCAGATTCAATCCATTCTTCAAGACTTTTTAGATCATCTTCATATTCTTCCTGCCTCGTCACAAGCTCCTCTAAACTTCTATACGCTAACATAGCATTTGCTTCATTAAGTTTTCTTGGCAAATCCAACTCTTTATCTTCCAAAAGTACTAATTGATCATTTATATCATCAATCAATTCTTTGCTCTTATCAACCTTTTTAGCAGCTCTTGAATTGTCCGGTGCATCCATATTGGATACAATACCTTTCATTAACCTCTTTTTGAGAGTAACAAGTTCTTCTCTCTTTGAGTTGATAGTCCCTTGATTTTTGAGCAATTGATTAAGTTTTGCTTCAAGACTACTAATCTGCTGGGACTTATCACCCTCATTAATAAGAAGAAGCCATCTTCTGTCAAGACTTAAAATAGGTATTTTCATTCTTGAAATTTCTTTAATTATATCTTCAGATGTTATATCATCATAATTCTTTTTCTTCATATACTAATCTTCTTTTCTTCTTTTAAGATTGTATGAAATACGCATTAAACTCTCAGACAAGTGTACGCTTTCAACTACAACATCATTTGGAACATTCAAATCTGTATGTGCAAAATTCCAGAAAGCCTTCACACCTAATTTGACCAGCTTGTCTGCAACCTTCACGGCACCTGTCTTTGGAATAGCTATTGCAGCAATATCTATCTTGTTTGTTTTTGCAAACTCATCAAGTTCATCGAGTCCCTTGACCTCTATTCCGTTTATTTTTTTGCCCCTAAGTTCTTCGTTTATATCAAATATGGCAGTGATTACAAATCCTCTTTTTTTGAAATTACCATAACCGGCTATTGCTCTGCCTAAGTTACCCGCACCAATTATAATAACATTGTGCCTTTCATCCAAACCAAGAATTTTTGCTATTTCATCATATAAATATTTAACATTATATCCATATCCTTGCTGTCCAAAACCACCAAAATTATTTAAATCCTGACGAATCTGTGATGCTGTTACTTTCATCCTCTCGCTTAACTCTCTTGAAGATATTCTTTCAACACCCATCTCAAGTAGTTCACTTAAATGTCTATAATATCTTGGCAATCTTTTAATTACTGCCGATGATATCTTCTCACTCACAATTTCTACCTCTCTTCTTGTACCCTATATATACTTTGTAATTATAACTTTTTGTAAATATATTGTCAAATTTTAAACAAACTTTTTATAAACGGGTCTTTATAAGTGAAAATATTCCATTGTATTTAATAAATCATCTGCTATTTCTTTTAACTGTCCAGCTTTATCTTTAATCTGTTCAAAAGCATTAGATACCTCCGTTGTCTGAGCACAAGTTTCCTGTGTACTTGCAGCATTCTGCTCTGCGATTTCTGATAACCCTTCTACATTCTGTACAATTCTGTTTCTTGAACTCTCCAGCTGAATTGTTGTTGACTCAATCTGCTCAATTTTCTCCAAAGAAGTACTTATACCATTCATTACTTCTAATACGATTCTTTCAGTTTCAGTCATATTGCCACTCTGACTATAAATAATCTCATGTACTTTACTCATTATTTCAACAGCTTCATCTGAATTGCTTATCAAAGTATTTGTTATTTCTTCAATTGTACGGCTTGATTCATTTGATTGTTCAGCCAGTTTCTGAATCTGTGCTGCAACAACTGCAAATCCACGACCACTTTCACCTGCTCTTGCAGCTTCAATACTTGCATTTAAACTAAGAAGATTTGTTTCCTCAGCAATGGAAGAAATAATTGCTGTTGCTTCACGAATTTTCTGTGCAGAATCATTTGTTAAGTTTGTCTGTTTTGTAATCGTATCAATAGACTTCTCAACCTCTTCATTAATCAATCTAAGTTGCTGAATTGTAGAAGTTGCCTGTTCACTGGATTTTCTCATTATATCAGCATTCTGATTAAGCAATTCCATTTCTCTTGATGTTACACCAATCTGTTCACCCATAAGCATAATATTTTCAGTTGTACTCTTTGTACTCTTTGCCTGTTCTGAAATATTACCTGTAATAGAATTAACTGCATCTTCAACTTGTTTCATAGTTGAGTTTGTTTCCTCTGCTGTCACATCAAGCTCATCAGACGCTGATGTAAGCTGTTTCGTAGTATTTGTAATCTTCATAATAATGTTCTGCAGTACCTTCTGCAATACATCAATAGAATTTGCCAAATCACCTATTTCATCTTTTCTTCCTAACAGTTTTTCATCAATTGGATTTCCAAGCTCTCCATCTGCAACACTTTGTACTGCGCCGATTCCTTTCTTTAATGACTTTGTGATTGACATCGAAATAATTGCTGCAACGACAATACATATTACTACAACCACAATAACACTAAAAATAACAGTCCAAATAATGCTATTAATAGCTGCATCTTTATCTTCTTTGTTTGTACCAACAAATATCATTCCTATGGGCTCTGAATCTGTCCCTTTCTGATAAACAGGAATATAATATCCATAATTCATAGTTCCTTCTAATGAAACGGATGAACTAAAATATTCTTCACCACCCTTTAATACCTTTTCAACTATAATATCGCCAGCTGGAGAGCCTAAAATACGTTTACCATTTTCATCCTTTGCAGAAGTCATAATTCGTTCACTTCCGTAGAAAAATGTAACATCCATCCCAGTCTCTTCTTTTATATTATCAAGCAGATTTTCTGATTTTGAAATATTATATCCACCTTTCCATACATCCCCATTTTCTGCTCTTAAGTAATTTCCTGAATTCTGGTTATAAGCAGCTAAGCTGGCTTTCGCTGTGGCACTAAGCGAATCCTTCACTTCACTGATAAGTGATTCCTTCACCTGTGTCATAGTAATAATTATTGTAACCAGTCCAAGTAATAAAACAGGCAATATTGCAATTGACAATATCTTTTTCTTTAAATCTATTCTCATGAATTCACGTTCCTCTCTTAATTAACCCAAAACAAGTACATTCTTATAATACCAATTAATGCCTCCTGTAATAGTAGCATCATCCAAAGTTTTTCCTTCTTCTCCTATGGTACTTCCATCATTAGTTTCTATTACACCATCAAATACATTAAATGAGCCGGAAAGTATTTGTGCAGTTGCCTCATCAACCTTTTCCTGTGTACCTTCAACACAGAAGTCTGCTAAATCAGTTACTTCAACAAGTCCCTCTGACATACCACCATAATAATTTGAACCATCCCAGTTTCCTTCAATAACACTCTCTACAGCAGAGGTGTAATATGCACTCCAATTCCAAATAACACTACACAGACAAGAATCTGGTGTTTCCTTACTCATATCTGAATTGTATCCGATTCCATATACACCTTTTTCCTGTGCTAATGTCTGTGGATAAGGAGTATCACAGTGCTGTGACATTACATCACATCCCATAGACAATAGTTCTTCTGTTGCAGCTTTTTCTGCTTCTGGGTCATACCAGCTGTTTGTAACCTTGACATACACAACTGCATCCTCATTTACCGAATGAACACCCATCGCAAAAGCATCAATACCACCTGTAACTTCGGAATTTGAAGAATCCTGTGCGGCAACATATCCGATTTTATTTGTTTTTGTATTCATCCCTGCAACAATACCACTTATGTAACGCGCCTGATAAATTCGTCCAAAATAATTATTAAAGTTTTTTCCATTACTCATATATCCGGTTCCATGGGAAAAATAAATGTCTGGATATTTTTCTGCCATTTCAGCTGTAGTCTGCATATATCCCCAGCTTGTAGTAAAAATAATATTACATCCTTCATCTACACATTCCTGTATAGCTTTTTCTATTGCATCTTTATCTCCATCATCAATATTTATTTTTCTGACAATCTGGTCATTTGAAAGTCCTAAATTTTCCTGCATACCTTGAATACCAATGTCATGAGTATAGGAATATCCACTTCCTTCAGCAGGATCAGAAATATGTAAAACACCAACCTTAATATCCTCTTTTGCAATTCCTTTTCCGTTATCAGCTAACTCAGTGTTTTTTTCATTTCCTTTATTCGTGGCATAATCATCAATACTTTCATTTCCACCACAGGCACTAAATAAAAACATACAACTTAAAAGAATAGATAAACATTGTTTTTTTCGATTTTTCTTCATTCTTAACCTCCCAAACTTCCTTAATAATAGTTAATGCTCCCTGTTATTAGGGAGCATAATGATACCATAATTATTTTATAATTGTTCCAACCTTACCTGAAATACCCTCTTTTGCCTTTGTAATATTTGTAATTACAGCCTTTCTTCCTGCCTTTGCAGTTACGAAATTAAGAGATGCCTGAATTTTTGGTAAGTTTGTTAATGGGTCAAGTCTGCCTGACTCTACTATTTTTGTTGCATCATCAACTGACATTTCCTTAAGTTCTTCACCTTCAATAGAAAGATTATCTGATGATGTAAGAATCATAAGTGTAGAAGCATCAATCATATCTGCAAGTTTTGCAGCAGTATAATCTTTTTCAATAATCGCAGATGCTCCCTTAAGTGTTGTTCTCTGATCTAATACAGGGATTCCGCCACCACCTGCTGCAATAACAATCTGATTAGCATTCACAAGTGTGTTAATAGCATCTATTTCATAAATATCTACAGGCATTGGCGACGCAATAATTCTTCTGTATCCTTTGCCTTCTTCATATAATACATAGTTACCTTTCTTTTCCTCAAGTTCGGCCTCATCTTTTGTCATATATCTTCCAATAATTTTAGTTGGATTATTAAATGCTTTATCAAAAGGATCAACTCTAACCTGTGTTATAATTGTCGATACAGGTTTATATATGCCTCTATTCAACAATTCACTACGAACAGCATTCTGTAAATCATATCCTATGTATCCCTGACTCATTGCAGCACATACAGACATAGGTGCCACTGTATATTTTGAATCCAATCTGCTAAATTCTGTCATTGCAGTCTGAATCATACCTACCTGTGGTCCATTACTATGTGTAACAACAACCTCATATTTTGCCTCAACTAAATCTGCAATAGCCTTTGCAGCAACTTTAACTCTTTCCTGCTGTTTTGGGAAAGAATCGCTAAATGCATTTCTTCCTAAAGCAACTACTACTTTATTATTTTCCATATATATTCCTCATTTCCGCGTTCACGCAATTACTAAGTAGTATTATACATAATTTACACAAAAATTTCAACTTACATCTTTCTTCTTCTCTTGCGTCGCTTTTTTCTCTTATATCTCTTTATTTCAAGACGTATTCTTAATACAGCATAAACAAGTACTGCTAAGATGACTATTATCTTAAAAATATTTATAATAATATCAAAAAAACTGATCTCACTTTTTTCATCTTCATTGCCATTATCTTTCGAATCTGTATTAGTGATATTTGATGATTCATTTTCATCTGTCTGTGAAGTTTCTGTTTCCTCTTCAAACTTGTCTCTGTCAGCCATATATTTCTCATCAAGTCTTTCAAAATAGCTGCTGTCTACATTTTCTTTCAGATACTCATATATCGCAATATTATCACTATATGCTCCTGATGAGCTTGGAGAATTAAGTGTTACAACCATAAACACTCTTCCGTTAATATTTGCATACGTTACAAGAGTTTCTCCAGCCTCTGTGGTATATCCTGTTTTGCCTCCAAAGCAGTCCGGATAATAGAACTTTTCTCCACTTATCATAAGCTTGTTACTATTTTTCCAGTACCTTGTTTCATTCATTTTATTTGTAGGTGGTACCTCATATCTTATAGTATGAATAAGCTCTCTATACATACTGTAATCAGAATATGCTTTTTTTCCAATTAGTGCCATATCATATGCACATGTATAATGATTCTCATCATGAAGACCATGTGGATTTACAAAATTAGAATTTATACATCCTAGTTCTTTTGCTTTCTCATTCATTAATTTTGCAAACTCTTGATTGCTACCCGAAACATGTTCTGCAAGTGCATTTGCAATATCATTAGCAGATACCAGCATCAATCCATACATACATTGAAGTACTGTCATATTTTCGCCTTCATCAGCATATGCAGAACTCTCACCAGATTTTATAGCAAACACTGCATCATGGCTAAAAGTTACTGTTTCATCCATCTCACAGTTATCAAGCACTAACATTGATGTAAGAATTTTTGTTATACTGGCAGGATAATGTTTTTTAAATATATTTTTTTCATATAATGTATATCCTGTTTTAATATCAACAACAATTGCAGAATCAGAATTAAGTTCTGGCAAATCCAATGTCTCCTGTTCACCTTTTTCTGTAGTAATTACACTGGTTGCAAAACAAGAGCATGTATAAATCAAGGTCATCATAATTGTCATTATAATCAACGACAATTTCTTACGCATCTTTTATTCTTCTTTCATCTATTATAATATATTTATTTCTTTTTCTGTTGTACATTTTCATGGTCTGTAACTGTCTCTTCTGCTTCTTTTACAGTTTTTTCATTTTCATTAACAGTATTTTCAGTCACTTCTTTTTTATCGAAAGTTTCAAGTATAAAATTCTTGTACTCATTATTTATTATTTCAATTACACCTAAAATCTTTGTTGGTTTTCCAAAAAAGCCTTTAATTATAAAGAATTTTACAAAACAAGAAACTGGATTGTTTTCACTATCAAGAATTCTTACAGAGAATTTCACACAATCTCTACCCTTGTCAAGTTTGTTGAGTTTTTCTATTCTTCTTACAAACTTTTCCTTATCGTCTTCATAGATATAATCTGTCATCTGAGACCTGCTTTCATTTTTTGAAAGCTCATAACCGAACAGTTCTTTCCATTTTTCATTGACAAACATTGTATCTTTACTAATGCTATAGTCAACTACGACTGTATCAGAATTGTCTGTAACAATAAAATATCTCTGTTTATTTATCTGACCACTTCTGATGTATGAAGCAATAAGGTAGATAAAATATATAATCAGCAGTACAAATAATACGCCCATCTCAATCATAAGGGTAACTCCCTCATCCTGTATAAGGCGAGTCTGTTCTTCAACTGTTTTTGCCGAAACGACAGCAACAACATACCATTTATTATATGATATTTTTGAGAAACATAAATAGCTCTTACTATTATCACTACCATATGAAACATTTCCAAGATTCTTCTGTTTCATATTACTTATCAGATTTGTTGCAGCTTTTTTGTCTGTTGTAAGTATCTGTGAAATATTCTCTACTTCATCAAGACCATTTCCTCTTGAAAGCAATGTTCCATTTTGTTTGATAAGGAATAAGTTTCCATTATCACCAAAAGTATTAATATCAGTAAAGCTTGAAAAATCTTCAAATGTAGATACTGCAACTAAAAGTCCCTGAACCTCATCATCACTCTTAATTGGAACAACAAAACCTATAGCTGAAAAATTCTCCTCTTCATCCCTAAGTTCTACAATAGATTTTTTCCCTGTTATAGATTTTTCAAAAAAAGTATATGAAGTATAGTCTTTTGTTCCTTTGCATTCAAGACCTTTTCCTTCTAAATTGATAATATCATAGTCTGAAAAACCATCAACTGTAATCTGCATTTCAAGAACATCCAATAAACTACTGTTCTTCTGCATCCCATTTTCACTCACATAAACAGATAAGGCTTCAAGAACCTTAAATCTTTCATCAATTTTTATATTTACAGCTATTGCTGCCTCCTCAACAATGTTGTTCAGATAGTTATTTGTCTGAATCTTTAAATTCTCATATGTGTTTGTATAATAATTATAAAAAACACCAATATTTACCAACAATATACATGATGTAATAATTATCGATGTTAAATATCTTCTAAACTTTTTAATAATCTTCATTCCGTACCTCATTTTGTAAAAAAATACTTTACTAGTATACTCGTCATCGTCCTTTTTTACAAGAGATTTATTAACACATTTTTTTATTTTTGTTATTTATTTCCCTCATGTTAAATATAATATATTTTAATACATCAACCGTATAATCAAGCTCATTTATTGTATTATTTGTATTAAAAGTAAACCTTAATGTACCATTAATATATTCTTTATTGTTTTTTATTGCCTTAATGACATGACTTGGTTCATGAACATCTGAATTACATGCAGAGCCTGCTGAAGCACAAATCCCATAAGAATCAAGCAGTTTTACAACTATGTTGCTATTAATATATTTAAATGAAACATTAACATTTGAGGATACTCTTCTCATCATATCGCCATTAATCTTGCACTCAGGTATTTCTTTTAATATTCTATTTACGAAATGACTTTGCAGATTCTTAAGATACACTTCTTTTTTATCAAAATCAGAATATATATTTCTTGCTGCCATTGCCATTCCTGCTATACTATTCATATTGTACGTACCAGCTCTTAAGGATTTTTCCTGTCCCCCACCATTCATAAAAGGATACATCTTTATATTATTTTTTGCGTACAAAAAGCCTACTCCCTTGGGAGAGCCAAACTTATGACCAGATGCTGACATCATATCCAGCTTCAGCTTTTTTACATCAATCTTTATATGACCAAAAGCAGCTACGGCATCACTATGACATAAAGCTCCATACCTTTTAGCAATGCTACTCACCATGCTTATTGGTTCAATAACTCCAATTTCGTTATTAACCATCATAACAGATACCATATATGTTCTGTTATTTATTTTTCTTTTTAAATCGTCTATATTTATTATTCCATTTTCATATACTTTTATATATTCTACATCAACACCTTTTTCTTTCAGTCTTTTAGCAGCATTAATAACGGCATGATGTTCTATTTCCGAGATAAGTAATCTATTTCTTTTCTTATCACTAACCATTTTTTCAACTATCATTTTAATTGCCCAGTTGTCAGACTCTGTCCCACCTGATGTAAAATATATTTCATCAGCATCACAATTAATTATATCAGATATTGTTCTTCTGCTTTGTTCAACGATTTCTCTTGTTTCTTTTGCAATTTTATAGTCAGATGACGCATTTGCATAATATTCTTCCGAATACTTTGACATCAGTTCTTTTACGCTATCACTTATAGGCATAGTGGCAGCATTATCCAGATATATATATTTCAATTTGTTATTTTCATAATTTTCTTGATTAACACTATTCATATTTAAACATAACCTTTCATAATATAATAATAAAAAAGTCTATGAAAAGTAAATTAATAAAAGGAACTCTATTTCTTACTCTCGCAACATTTATTTCAAAAATTATTTCTTTCTATTATAGAATATTCTTAACAAACAAAATCGGAACAGTTGGTATAGGATATTTCCAAATGATTATGCCTGTATTAGCAATGTTTATTTCTATCGCTTCCGGAGGAATCGATATTGCTATTGTCAGGTCAATGAATCTCAAAAAAGGATTTTCATATATATTAAAAGGTTCTTTTGTATCTTCAATACTTTTATGTCTTTACCTGCTTATTTTCTCTTCTACTGATGTAAATTGCTTCATATCTGAAAACATAATTTTTATTGTATTGCTTATATTTGTAATTTCACTTAAGACTTTATTACTAGGCTATCTATTGGGATTAGGTCATGAAAAAATAATCGCATTAACAACTATTGCAGATGGTTTTCTTAAAACATTTTTATTAATTATTATATCTTTTTTCTTTAAAACAGACAGTATACAATTACCATTAATATCTATGCTGATATGTGAAATACTCCTTGTCTTAATGTTGTTAATAATACTAAAAAAGAATTATTATTCTTACAAAGAATATATAAAAAAAGGCGATGAAAAAACGATAAATATCGCTCTTCCAATCGCTTTTACAAAGCTTTTCTTTTCATTTATACATACTTTAGAAGCTGAACTCTTTCCCCGTTTAATGATACACATAGGATATACATATACAGATTCAGTTTCTCTTTATGGAAAAATATCCGGCATTGCAATTCCTATCATTCTATTCCCACTTGCTATTGCAAATGCTTTTTCAACTATGCTTCTACAGAGTTTTTCTAAGCTGAAAAAAAACGAGGTTTCTTCATATCTTAAGAAATCTGTTTTCCCGATATGCAAAATATGTTTTTCCCTAGGAATATTGTGTAGTTTCTTCTTTATATTCTGTGGAAAATACATTGCTGTATGGCTTTTCAAAATTTATGATATAGGAATATATGTTTCATATTTTTCACTCTTATGTCCGTTTATTTTCCTAAGCACATCATTAAATGGAATAATTAACGGCTTGGGACTGACAAAATTTTCTTTTATTTGTAACGCTGTTTCAGGAATATCAAGAATCCTTTTGATGATTATATTTATACCTGTTTTTAATGTTCCAGGATTCTGCGCAAGCGTAATAATACCTGAAATCATAATTGCATTTATGTATGTATACAAACTAAAAAAAATGTCATAAAATAATGCTTTTTCTTACAAGTCGTACGGAGTAATCTGATATACGTAATAATTCAGCCAATTGGTGTATAAACCATTAG
Organism: Lachnospiraceae bacterium; assembly: GCA_045126215.1. GTDB lineage: Bacteria > Bacillota > Clostridia > Lachnospirales > Lachnospiraceae > SVEL01. Next base: position 36,352 of record JBGVOD010000038.1, read on the forward strand.
CATGACCTCTCCATGTTAGAAGTGGTGCATTATTTGGATCATCATCCTTATAATAATTGTATGGTATATGAATAGGTAAACCTTTCTCAAGATCCCTCTTGTATTCATTGTCAAGAGTATTCCTATCATATTCAGGATGTCCTGTTACAAAAATTTGTTTTCCTTCTTTAGCAATTATTATAAATGCACCTGCCTTATCAGACTCGGCAAGAACAGTTAAATTCTTGTTCTTTTTTACTGCTTCATCATCAATCTTCGTATGTCTTGAATGAGGTGCAAAGAATACATCATCAAACCCTCTTACTAAAGGTACCTTTCTATGTAGAACCTTATGTTCATATATTCCAAAAAGCTTCTCATCAAGAAGCTGCTTTTGAATGCCATAATGATAATACAGACCCGCTTGAGCTGCCCAACATATATGCAATGTACTTGTCACATTTGTTTTCGACCATTCCATTACTTCCTTAAGTTCGTTCCAGTACGTAACCTCTTCAAACTCCAATTGCTCAACTGGTGCTCCTGTTATAATGAGTCCATCGAATTTCTTGTCTTTTATATCACTAAATGTACTATAAAACTGATTCAAATGACTCGCAGGTGTGTTCTTTGACACATGACTTGCCATATGCAAAAATGTCACATCCACCTGAAGAGGAGTATTCGAAAGTGCCCTGAGAAGCTGAATCTCTGTATCATGCTTAACAGGCATTAGATTCAAAATAGCAATCTTAAGTGGACGAATGTCCTGCTTAATAGCTCGTGTTTCATCCATAATGAATATATTTTCTTTTTCTATTACAGCCTTTGCAGGTAAATCACCCTGAACTTTAATAGGCATAATCTCACCACCCGTTTATTTTTAGCATAAGATATTATAGCACATGCAAAAAGATTTACAAGCTACATACCAACCATTGCCATAAATTCCTCTTCTGTAATAATAGGAATTCCAAGTTCTTTAGCCTTTTTATTTTTCGAAGAATTTGATGTTATATCATTGTTTATCAGGTAATCTGTCTTACTTGTTACACTTCCGGTTACCTTTCCACCCTTACTTTCAATAACATCTTTTACTTCATTTCTATTTCCAAAATGTTCTACTGAACCTGTTATTACAAATACTTTCCCAGAGATTTCACTATCACTGTCTACTCTTTCCACTTCTTCAAAAGTTATTTCTGTCAAAAGATTTTTTATATATTTAAGATTTTCTTCATCTCTGAAGTACTCATAAACAACCTTCGCAATTATTTCTCCAATGCCCTCAACTGAAGTAAGTGCATCAATATCCGCAGACATTATATCATCAAGATTATAATCAAATTCTTTACATATCATCTTTGCATTTGCAAGCCCGATATTCAAAATTCCAAGACTATAAATAAATTTTGGTAAAATTATCTTTCTTGCTTTATTAACTGCTTCAATAATATTATCATATGATTTTCTGCCAAATCCTGACATTCCCACAATAATATCTTCGTATCGGTTAAGTTTAAAAATATCTGCATATTCTTTAATAAACCCTTTATCTATGAACTTTTCTAATGTTTCTTCTGATAAACCTTCAATATTAAAAGCATCTCTGCTAACAAAATGTGTATATTTCTTTACAAACTTAACCTGGCATTTATCATTTGTACAATAGAGAGATTTCACACCATTTGATTTCACAATCTTTGTAGGCATATTACATGCAGGACATACACATGGTATTGTGATGTTTCCCGACTGTGTGTTATTTTTTGCAATTTGCGGAATAATCATATTGGCTTTGTATACTTCAATTTCATCACCTACACCAAGATTTAGCGACTCAACAATACTTACATTATGAACACTTGCTCTGGATACTGTTGTTCCTTCCAATGACACTGGTTCAAATACAGCTACAGGATTGATTAATCCTGTTCTTGAAGGGCTCCACTCTATATACAATAGTTTTGTTGTTGCAATTTCATCCTTCCACTTAAAAGCAAGTCCATTTCTAGGAAACTTTGCAGTATTTCCGAGACTCAAACCATATGCAATATCATTATATATCATTACCAATCCATCTGAAGGTACATCAAATGTGTTGATTGCTTTTGCAAAATATTCAACTGTTTCCTTTACAGTCTCTCTTCTCACAAGCTTATGTTCAACTACATCAAACCCAAGATTCTTTAAAAATTCAAACTGTTCACAAAGTGTTTCAAACTCTTTATCCTGCGCGCTTACCAGTGCAAAACAATAAAATCTTACATTTCTTTCTTTTGTAATCTGGTTATTTAGCTGCCTTACAGAACCAGAACATAGATTACGTGGATTTTTATATTTTAAATCATCATTTTCAATCTCATTGTTAATCTTCTCAAAATCTTTGTAATTGATAACTGCCTCTCCTCTAATTACAAGTTCTCCTTTGAATTCAATATTTAAAGGAACATTTTTAAATACCTTTGCATTATTTGTGACTACTTCTCCAACTTCTCCATTTCCTCTTGTTACGGCCTTTTCAAGCAGTCCATTCCTATACGTCAAAACAATTGTCAATCCGTCTAACTTCCATGAAAGTACACCTTCTTTATCTCCAAGAAATTCTGCTAATGCATCTACATCCTTTGTTTTATCAAGAGATAACATAGGCTTAATATGTGCCTCCTTTGGAAGCTCACTTAACACTTCATATCCAACATTTATTGTAGGACTGTTTGAAAATACTGTTCCTGTTTCTTTCTCAAGATTTACAAGTTCATCATATAAAGCATCATATTCATAGTTTGGCATTATTTCATTACCAAGCTGGTAATATGCTTTTGACGCTTCATTTAATATATCTACAAGTTCTTTTATTCTCGCTTTCTTATCCATTTAAATTAATACCTTTCTTAAAATATGATTTAATTTCCGTCCAAATCAAACTCTCTGGGTACTTATTTTCAAGACTACATATTCAGTTTTGAAAATAATACTTTTATTTCTTCCTCTGAGACATTTCTATATTTTCCCTCAGGAAGTTTTCCTATTTGTATATTCATTATTCTTATTCTTTTTAGTTTTGTAACATTATATGAAAGATATTTACACATCCTTCTAATCTGTCTGTTTATTCCCTGTGTTAAAATAATTCCAAAATTATATTCATTAATTTTCCATACTTTACACTTCTTTGTAACTGTATCAATATTATGCTCTTTATCAACAATATGAATTCCATTAGACATCTTTTTAATAAAATCATCTGTTACAGGCTTATTGACAGTCACAATATATTCTTTTTCGTGGTTATTAGAACCTCTCATCATTTTATCAGATATATCGCCTTTATTTGTAAGCAAAATCAGACCACAACTATTTTTATCAAGTCTTCCAATAGGAAAAATTCTCTCATCCATTCCGATATAATCAACGATATTGTCTTTATTTCTCTTATCAGTAGTACATTCAATTCCCTCTGGTTTGTTAAGCGCAATAAGTATAAGCTTATCTTGTTTTTTTATTTCTTTACCATCAACAGATACAATATCATTCTCACTCACCTTCTGTCCGATAGCCGCTTTTACACCATTTATGTATACTTGTCCATTCTCTATGATTCTATCCGCTTCTCTTCTAGAGCAAAAACCCGAATCACTTAAATATTTATTTAATCTAATTTCCATCCTCAAATACATAATCCTTTCAAGTCAAAGATGCACTTTTCCAATTATATCAGACAATTTATTATTTTACAAATTCATAAATACCTTGAAAATCTATATATCTTTTTTACTTTTATTTGGTTTTAAACTTTTTCTTTACATTTTGTCTATTTTTGATATATACTTTTAATATATTTTTCAAGTGTACAATTGAGGGCAGGTTTATGGTTAATTATTTTAAAAATGCATTTAAAATTATACTTCTTTTTATAATATGTTTAATAGTATATATTGGTTGTACTTTCAAAACCAATCAATCTTCATCAATAAGACATGATGATCTGATAGAGTATAATACCTATGAAGTCTATGATATTTCTGGAAATTTTATTGGTTTATCTACTGATTCAAACATATCAGTAGAACCTAATGCCCTTGTATATTTCAAGCTACATATTCCATCTAATATTGCATATAGTACAAGCTTTGGTATTTATACATGTCATACCAATCTTCATATTTTCAATAATAATACATTACTTTATTCTTTTACAGTAAGTCAGGATAACGCATTTGGTCATACTTCTTCTTATGGCTATCACATAATTGACAATATCTATACATATAAAGACAGTACCTTGACATTCTGGTTGGATTCAGGTTATGGATTAAATAACTCAAGATTTCCAACAGTTTATATAGGTTCTTCAATAGATATAATTAACGAAATGGTTTTTGATAAATTATCCGTTGTTTTAATTGCAATAATTACAATGATTGTTGGCGTAATTATCGGACTGTACTGGATTTTTTCCAGAAACAAACAGGGATATGGTCATGTTATGGGATACCTTTCTCTTTTCTCGCTTGTTTTGTCCATTTGGTGCTTAAATGAAACCCCGATTGTAACATATTTATTACACAATCCAATAGTTTCAGGATATATATCATTTATATCACTTATGTTACTGCCAATACCATTTGCATTATTTTTAAGAGAGTTATATGTGGATAAAGAACATCCTTTCTGGGCATTTGTTATAGGAATGAATGTAATATCAATATTTTCACAGGTTTTATTACAGCTTCTAAACATATATGATTTTGAACAAATGCTAAAAATAACACATATAGTTTTTGCACTTACTATTGGGTCTATCGTATTATTTACAATACGCGACTGTATAAAATATGGTATCGGAAAAAAAATGTATCTGAATATTATGTGTATGATAATCTGCACAATTGGTGTAATTATAGATATGGTAATTTATTATAGTGGTGGATTAGGCACTATTGTTTATACAGGACTATTTAGTTTTCTGATATACGTTGTAATAATCGGATTTTCAACCATCAACGATACATCAAGTCTTGCTGCAAAGGGTGAAAAATCTGAAATATACAAAGAAATGGCATATACTGATGGTCTTACAAAGCTCCTGAACAGAACAGCTATGAACTCATCCTTCAACAAATCAAATGATCTGTTAGACAAAAATACATATATTATTTTAATGTGTGATCTAAATAATTTAAAAAAATGTAATGATACATATGGTCATGAAGAAGGCGATAACTACATACTTGAAGCATCAAAAATAATATCTTCTGCCTTTGAAGATATAGGAAAAACATATCGAATAGGTGGAGATGAGTTCTGTATCATCTTAAAAAATATAGACGAGAATACTTGTAAAGATCATTTAATTCATATGAACCAGATGATTAATGATTATAATGTTTCAAAAACTTCACCTTTCTCTTTGCAGATTGCATACGGATACGCAACTTATGATAAAACAATGGACAAAAATCTGACTGAAACAAGGGCTCGTGCTGATGCTCTTATGTATGAAATGAAATTCAAAATGAAACAGGCACCTGAAATGTAAAGTGCCTGTTTTTCTTATTGATACACGAATCGCTCCGTTACTATAAAACTCTTACAATCCTTACTGTCTTAAAATATCTACTACTTTCTCAAGCTCTTCATCTGATTCAATAGCTGTCTTTAAGCTATCATTTACTTCCTTGTTAATCTGATTGATAATCGTTACATCTATATCACTTGAGATATATGATTCTAAAGTCTCCTGTTTAGTAAGATTATGAATCTTATATTCATTATCCTTCTTGATTACGATATATGTTTCACAACCTGGTGCTGCTGTTTCTATATTGTAAAATTTACATCCGAAGGTTGCAACAACCACAAATGTATTTTCATCAATACTGTTAATCTTGTAACATTCAAGATTTGTAAAATCTTCAATATATTTCTTGATGCTTTCATAGTTCTCAGCAGACATATTCTCGGTACTATCCACATACTTTGCGATTTCATCCATTGAAGCTTCTATCTTTGATGCTCTCAAAAAGTTTCTAACAAGTGTAGTTATTTCTGAATCAGATGCTTCTGGTGTAGGAATACCTGTATTTTCCTCTGTGACATCTGAAGTTTCTTCCTGCTTTGTTGTCGTCTCAGTCTCAGTGTCCTTTTTGTTATCATCCTTTCCAACATTTGTAAGAATAAGTACAACAACAAGGACAATCAGTAAAACAAAAAGAATAGCCCAAAGTATTCTGTTCTTTTTAAAATCTTCAAGCATCGTTGTTTCAGGTTCATCCTTTTGTTTTTTCCTAAGAACTCGCCTACAATCTGCAACAACATCCTTAACCGGCTCTTCTATCTTTTCCTGTATCTCTTTTATTTCAGGTTCGTCTTCCAGTTCTCCTAACATGTTGAACATCATATTATCATCAAAAACATCCTCTTCTTCGACTTCCCTGATGTTTTTATTTATGTTTGTATTCTTATTAACATTTGTATTCCTGTTTATGTTTTTGTTCTTATTTATATTCTTTGAATTATTTCTGTTTTTATTTCTATTTTTATTATTAGACATTGTATCAACCTTTCATGCCAAAAATATAGCTTTTTCAACAAAGTAATTCTATCAAAAAGAATAATAAAAATCAATAAACATATTGCGTATAAATTATTCATACTCTATAATTAATGTATTGCATTTGTAGTCTAATGGATATAACGCACCCCTCCGGAGGGTGAGATGTGGGTTCGATTCCCGCCAGATGCATTTTTACATTCGAATTTTATCTGTATATATCTAATCTTTCCAAGCTTCTGTCATATATGTAAACACTATTTGATAGAATATCTTCTCTATCTACCTCAGTATTATTAATCTCAGTCACCATTTCTTTACAAAACTGCAGCGATATATCGTCTTTATATGGTATTATAATTACTTCGTGTATACTACTTGGTAATATAATTAGATTACTACCAAACTCTTCCGAAATATTATGCAATGTTTCAATATCCATCATGCTTATTGCTCCCTGAAACTTTCTGTTGTTTGTAAGGACATACATATCAATATCAGAAATATTTTCAGTATCCGGTACAATTTCATAAAGAACTTCATTGATATTAAAATACTTTATTCCCAGATTTTGATATGTATTTTTTATGGCAATCTTATAAAGAGTCTTCTTTGAAATTTTAAACATATCAATCAGACTATTATTAATAATCATAGTCTGACAAAACTCTGCATCATCATTAATCATAGTATAAAAGACAATTGCCAAATCAAGAAAGTCAAAATGAGGAACACTCTTTAACAGATTTTCATTACACTCTCTGTTAATTAATTTGCAATATGAATTATTAATAATATTTTCTTCATTTAAAACATCTTCAATATTTATCTCATTTTTATGACTATTATATATATCAATAACTTCTTCCACTACCTCACCTAACGAAAATTCATTATTAATATATCTATTGTAGAAATATTCCAATCCGATGCTTGGAACAACCCTCTCATCCTGACCACTTACAACAATTGCCCAATGTTTTTTGTTATTATTTTTAATGTTACACTTCAACTCTACACAATAAGAATCTCCTAGAATCTCCTTAACATTTTCAAATATTATATTTCTAAATTCGCTATACTTCATATAATTCTGGAATCAATATGCAACAAGCTGCTGAATATTTTGATAAATTAAGATAATTAAGATTTTTAAATCTTAACTCATTTTATTATTATTGTCAATTTATTTTTTTAAAAAATGGTTGAAAAATATATCTATATATTATAAAATACAAAATATATGTGTTTTAGAATACTATACTCATTAAAACACAGTCTTAAGGAGGAAAATTAATGATTCAAGCAGGCGATTTTAGAAATGGTATAACAATTGAAATGGATAACAACATTTACCAGATAATTGAATTCCAGCATGTAAAACCAGGTAAGGGTGCTGCTTTCGTTAGAACAAAGTTAAAAAATATTACAAATGGTGGTGTTGTTGAAAAATCTTTCAGACCAACAGAAAAATTCCCACAGGCTCGTATCGAAAGAAAAGATATGCAGTACTTATATTCAGATGGTGAATTATATCACTTCATGGATACAGAAACATATGATCAGATTGCTTTAAACGAATCAAATATAGGTGATTCACTTAAATTTGTTAAAGAAAACGAAATGGTTAAGATTTGTTCACATAACGGTAATGTGTTCGCTATTGAACCACCACTTTTTGTTGAACTTGAAATCACAGAAACAGAACCAGGTTTCAAAGGCGATACAGCAACTGGTGCTACAAAGCCTTCAGTTGTTGAAACAGGTGCTACTGTTTATGTTCCATTATTTGTTGAACAGGGTGACAAAATCAAAATCGATACAAGAACAGGTGAATACCTTTCAAGAGTTTAATCAAAAGTTATTTAAAGCCACATTGAAGTTTTACTTCAAATGTGGCTTTTTAATTTTATATCTTCTCTTCTTTACTTTGTTAGAAATCTTATATATCAGCAGTAAAATCAAGCATCCTATCGTTCCACCTAATGTATCTATGCAAACATCTTTTATGTTTCCACTTCTTCCCTTTACAAATATTTGATGAAACTCATCACTTGAAGCATAAATTGCAACTGATAGAATAGAAATAATAAAACAAATCAAAATACTTCTTTTTTTATGTATATCAAACGAAATCAATACATTCATAAACAAGCATGCCAAAATAGCGTATTCTGTAGCATGTGCCGTTTTTCTTACAACAAAATCAAGTGTATCTACAAATTCTGCCTGTTTTTCAACACTCATTTCATTATATCCATCGTAATGACTTATAATAAACTTTGTAACAATATTTCTACTTATATTTTCCGACTCATCGGCTTCCTGACTGGAAAACATAAAGATAATACCCATCCAAACGAATAAAAAAATAAGTGAGACAATCTTTTTCATTCTGTTTATCTGCATAATTCTATACTCTTTTATTCACTTCAGATATAATTTCTTCAACAATCTGATCAACCTGCTTATCATCTGTTTCAACTATTATATCTGCAACAGACAAATATCTTTCTCTTCTCTTTTCCATAAGCGAAGCAATATATGAAACGTTCATATTCCCGTTCAAAATTGGTCTGTCTGTTGAATCCTTCACTCTGTTATATACTGTTTCAGGTGTTGCAGTCAGAAGAACAATCACTCCCTTGTCCTTCATATATGATACATTTTCATCTTTTACAACAACTCCACCACCACAGGATACAATAACACCCTTTTTATCAAGAATTTCAGTCAGACATTTTGTTTCAACTGTTCTGAAATATTCTTCACCTTCTTTTTCAAATATTTCAGATATTGCTCTTCCTTCTTTTTCAACTATGTACGCATCCATATCTATTTCCGGCATACCTGTAACTTCCTTAAGTTTTCCCGAAACAGTTGTCTTTCCTGTTCCCATAAATCCAATTAATAAAATATTTACCATATTGTTCACCTTAATATAATCTTTCTTTTATTTCTCTAAGTTCTCTCGCATTAATCTGCCCCGGTGCAGACGCTTCACTGGCTGCTCCAAATGTCATAACAGACCCAAAATATCCTCCAATTATTCTTGAAATACTTCCAATGCCTCCCATAGACATTGTAATAGTGAGAATATCATCTAGCTCATCATTAATTTTCTCAGTAACATTTATTACCTTTAGTACATCTTTCTTACTCTTTGGCATAAGTGCAACTTTTGAAACATCCATATTATTTTTATACATATTTTTTAAGATATCATATATATATTCTTCTTCTGGTGTTTTATCAAAATCATGATACGAACCAATAATTAATATTTTTCTTTCATGTGCCTTTAAAACTATATCTTCAAATATATCTTTTCCCATCATATACTCAATATCAATAGCATCAACATCCAATTCCGTAGCAACAAACAAAAGAATTTCCTTATATTTCAAAGGCTCAATCTTTAGTTCTCCCCCTTCGTTAGATGTCCTTATTGTAAAAAGAATAGGAAGCTTTGTTTTTTCTCTAATAAGTTTTAACATATCTGATAATTTATTCTTATCATAAATATCTTCAAAATAATCTGTCCTAAACTCAATAATATCCGGATTATATAAAATAACCTCCTGAAGTTTTTCTTCAACTTCATTTATATTTTTTACCATTAAAGATATACAAATCTTCGACTTACCTTTTTCAAAAAAATCTCTGGTAATCATATCTATGTCCTCTTTCTTTCAAGAAATATAAGAATACCACTACGTTCCTGCTGTAAAATACCCATTAAAGCATAAATATACCTGCTATTATAGCACACACAATTACAACTGTAGCAATAAGTATTCCTAATAACAATGACTTATTTGAAAATTTATCTTTGTCTGCTGACTCTTCATCCCCCACATCTTCTAAATCATCATACTCCTCATAATCATTATAATTGTTATACAAATTATGACGTCTTTTATTATTTTCTCTAATTTCACTATCATCATTATACTCAAGTGAATTCAATTCTTTATCTATCTCATCAAAATTATACTTATGCCTTATGCTTGTCTTTTGACTTTCTAATATTCTCTGTGTATCAGCGCGTTCCTTTAGTACTGAGTTTCCAGCCTCAAGTATTGCACTATATTTTGAAGCTTCAACTCTCTTTCTGGCTTCTTCAATTTCTTTAATCTTTCTCTGCTTTTCAAGCAACAGTCTCTTTCTTTTATTTCTATTTCTAATCTTTATACCTATATATGTAGCAACGATTATAACGGAAATCCCACCAACCACAATAATTATCTCTTTTGATGCATTCTCTTCTTTCTCAATATGCTTTTGAGAAGAGGTTCCATTAATACTTGTTTTACTCGAAAAATGTATGCATGACACTACTATTGCAAGAATAATTATTATGGAAAAAATACACAACACAGTAATGGTATCTGTATTCATACCCTTTTTGTTTTTTTTCTTTACATTTTTTTCAGCCATATGTACCTCCAAAAATATTATATCCTCAAATAGTCTATCATTTATATTGCTTTTTTTCAATAGAAAAGGGTAAGAGCTGTATTGACATAAATATTTATTACTACTATTATTATTAAGGGTTTTACCACCTGATATAAAAATGAAAGATGAGGACATAAAATGATAAGCATATCCGGTCACACAGGTTTATATGGACTTTTGGGAAGTCCTGTTGCACATAGTATTTCACCCATGATGCATAATGAATCTTTCAACATTCTTGGATTAGATGATGTATATCTTTGCTTTGATGTTGATACAACAAATCTTGAAACAGCTGTAAAAGGACTAAAAGAAATCGGCATAAAAGGATTTAACTGTACTATGCCAGATAAAAATTTGATGTGTGAACTTGCAGATGAGCTTTCAAGAGCCGCCAAAATAATTGGTGCTGTAAATACAGTAAAGAATGAAAACGGGAAATTAATCGGGCATAACACTGATGGCGTTGGGTATATGATGGCTGCCAAAGATGCAGGTTTCGATATTATTAACAAGAAAATGACTTTACTAGGTGCTGGTGGTGCTGCAAGTGCAATATGTGCCCAGGCTGCTTTAGATGGCGTAAAAGAAATTGATATTTTCAGTATCAAAGATCAATTCTTTGACAGGGCTCAGAATCTCGTTGATAGAATAAATACAAATACTGATTGTAAGGCTACATTGTATGAATTAGGTGATGATGATACACTTAAAAACTCAATATCTGAAAGTGCAATCCTTACAAATGCTACATCTGTAGGTATGGCTCCAAATACAGATAATTGTATCATCAAAGATGCTTCCGTTTTCAGACCAGACCTTATTGTATCAGATATAATTTATAATCCAAGAGAAACAAAACTTATTAAAATGGCCAAAGATGCTGGTTGTAAAACTTTCAACGGTCTGTATATGTTATTATATCAAGGAGCTGAAGCATTTAAAATATGGACAGGAAAAGAAATGCCTGTCGAACAGATTAAAGAAAAATATTTTAAATAAAACAATAGAAAGTACGCTCTGCGAACTTTCTATTGTTATAAATTAATAAAAAGTGTGGTTCATTCCACACTTTTTATTTTAAAGCTATCATATAGTTTGCAAAATCTAACAAATCATTAAAGCTTGCTTCTATATATTCTTTTTCTTTTTCTGTTACATCTGTAAGATCTGGAATCATATATGTTGTAAGACCTGCCCTTGTAGCTGATAAAATTCCGTTGTATGAATCTTCCACAGCCACGCAATCTTCCTTCCTTAATCCAAGCTCATCACATGCATACAAATATATATCAGGACATGGTTTTCCTCGTTTTACCATATTTGCACATATGACTTTATCAAACATCTCATATACTTCTATATCTTTAAGATATTTTTCTGTTCTAAAAGAATCTGTTGATGTAGCAACAGCTAAAACATATCCTGAATCCTTTAAAATATTAAGTGCTTCTTTAACATATGGCTTCGGCTCAACACCATTAACAGATAAATGCTCATTCATTAACGATTTTCGTCTGTTTCTTATAGTTTCATAATCAAAAGACTCTCCAAAGAATTCCTGCAACTTATTTCTTCCGAATTCCCCTGACAGACTTCGTATCTCATATGCGTGGCATAATTCCATAGGGAATCCATATTCCTTTGCTGCCTGACACCAGAACTTTGTTAAATATTTCTCTGTGTCAATAAGCACACCATCCATATCAAAAATAACAGCTTTCTTTTGCATAAAATTTTTCCTAATTAATGTATTTTGTTTCTGTCAAATACCAAAGACCATTGTATCTGACAAATGTCCATATCATATCAACCTTCTGTTCATCTTTGTCTGTTGAATAATTTACAAAGTGAATTGTATATACGTAATTTACATGACATGTAAAACAATCATCAGAATATCTTACAAAATCTGTTATCTCTCTGCTTGTAAATTCAGTACCTGATATTTTGCTATCTGGATAAAAATATGTTGTAGCTGATTCGACTGCCGCATATAACTCTGAATTTGGTCGGATATAGTTATAAATATTCTTTCCTAAATTTGCAAAGTTTCTTGCATATGCATATGTTACATCTTCCACATATGATTTGAACTCCTCTTCTGTTGCAGAATCTGGTGTATAGGAAGCTTCATATACATTTTCATTTTCAACAATATCAACAACATTTCCATCGCTGTCTTTAACAACTATTTCAGGTTTTTCAAAAAAACCTTTTATCTCATATTTATCTTCTGTTGGAACCTCTTCAAGATATTGGGCAACATTCTTTAATGCTGCAACCTCAATTTCCTTTTCTGTTATATACGAATCAGAAACCTCTTTTCCGTTAATATATACCTTTGTTTCCTCTCTTGTAAGTATAGTAATATCTGTTGTCTCCGGAATATAACCATCTACAGAAACAGATTGTACTTCCCAATTTTTAAATCCATGTTTTATTGTTCCATTCTGAACAAGAGTTACTTTTGCGAAAGGTTTATTATCAACCAATAATTCATATACAGGAATATTCGTGGTGGTTTCTTTTGCTTCCTTATAAGTAACGTTTTTGCCTTTGATTAATTCTTTTATATATGAAAATATATAATCAGCTGATTCAAACTCATTCGGTGATTGTACACTGGCAAAGAGTTCATCCACTTTTGTTTCATCCAAAGTCTCAGCTACTTCTGCAATCTTATTATAAGACATTCCCTTTTCATATCCATCAATAAAACTATAGAAGAATATCCATACTCCAATAATAATGACAGTAAGTACGAATGTATAGATAAGCAGAGCTAACTTAAATCTCTTCTTACTTTTTCTTCTATTTGCCTCTTCAATTTTTCTTTTTGACGCTTTACTTGATTTACTAACCTGTTTTTCATCAAAAATATTAATGTCATTGTCAAGTTCTCTTATATCTTCATCTTTTTTTCTATAATCAACATCTTCTAAAAATTCAAATTCAAAGGAAGTATCATTATTTACTTCATTATTTTCTTTTTCTGTATCCTTATTATCAATATTTTCTACATCAATATCTTTCTTATTAATATTTTCTTCATTAACATTATCTAAATTCTTACTCATCTATTTTTCCTCATTACTTAACTAAAAATGCAGTCGGACATCTTCTTGGACCTGAAGGTGAATACGGCTTATTAACAACCTCTCCTTCATATACCATCTGTGTAGATGTTCCTCCATCCATACATGCAGCATTAACTGCACCATATTCCAACATAAGATATGTCATATCTTTAAATGTTGCGCCAATACTTTCAGCCTGTCTTCCGTCTACAACCAATAATAATATTGCTCCATCGGCTCTCTGTCCAATTGCTGTTCTAGGATTCTTTCCACCACCATATACTGTTGTGTCAGGTACTGTAAGAGGTTCCCCATCAATAATAAGAAATGGTCCTGTAGTGTGTAAAGTATGAACACAATCGCGAATACCCATATCAATAGCTTCTCTAGCTGTCATCTTACCAACTACAAGAATATTGTCATTTGTAAATCCAGTTACATTATATGTCTCATCCATTGAACCCATCTTCAACTGACCTTCTGAAATAACAAGACCTACAGGCATAGCTGAATACGAATAACTACCCATATCAACAAATTCACCGCCATTTATGCCAGCTACTGCATCATACTGTTCACACAATTCCTGTACAACTTTTCCTGTTCCTTCATAGAATTGAGGCACAGTTCCAACAAACACTCTTGATGGATCTTTTACGATTAACATCTTTCCTTTAAAAGTATCACCAGTAATATCAATTAATTCTAATTCAGGAATCTCTTCTTTTTTGTCATCTTCATTGTCATTATCTTTACCAATCTCAATAAGACTTGTATCTGATACTGTACCCTCAGCCACATCAACCATAAGGTTCTTATTTACTATCTGATCATATTCTTCCTGCGATAAAAACAAATTAGGAACCCACTTCATTGCAGATGTTTCATGCAAAGCACAAACAAAATGATTCTTTGCTGCCTCAGATGGTCCATGTACAAGTATAAAACAAATTCCTATAACAAAAATTAACAATAATAGAACTGTAGTAAGCAGTACTATTCCTGTTCTGATAGAGTATGTTAAAACCTTATTATATTTCTTTTTCTTCTTCTTTTTATTTTTATTTTCCATAACTTTGCCTTTCTATTTTTTATCAAGACGTTTACTGCTAGATTTTATCATATCTGACATACCTAGTAAAGATGATTTTTATCTTAATTTTATAAAGCCTTTTGTCGGCATCCGTGCCGCCAACTCGCTATTGTAAAAAAGAACATTAAGAAACCCTAATATCCTACACAAGTCACAAATTACTATATAGCTTCTACAATATTCCAAATAATTTATAAAGTTATAGAGATATCTTTTGGCATAGACCTTATAAAACAAAAAAAGCTTTGGTGTTCTTCCAAAGCTTTCTAGTGCGGAAAAAGGGACTTGAACCCTCACTTCCTATGGAAACATGATCCTTAGTCATGCCTGTCTGCCAATTCCAGCATTTCCGCAAACCGTCGTTTTTCGCAACCGACTTGTATATAATATCAGAGACATTAATAAATGTCAACAACTTTTTTTATTTTTTCTTTTTCTTGACTAAAGCGTTGTTTTAAAATATAATGTCTATGTTTGCAGTAGTGGCGGAATTGGCATACGCGCATGTTTCAGGTACATGTAGAGCAATCTGTGTGGGTTCAAGTCCCATCTACTGCATATTTTTTTTATCTTCTTTTACCAATCTGATAACTAAATGTTTTGGAACATCTCTTAAATCATCCAGATTCAAATAGTCTCTTTCCCCTACAATAAGGTATTCGATATCTTCTACAGTAAATTTATCTCCATTAAAATTTCTACATTTTTTCATATCTGAATCATCATATTTCCACATATTTTTAATGAGCACATATGCATCTTCTTCTTCAACCATTAATACATAGGCCATATCAAAAAGTCTTTTATCTACTAACCTTCTATAATATGTATCAATATTATCTGGAACAACTACTGGCTTATTCCAATTACCATTTGTATTTCTTAATGTAAAACCGTTCACAAAAACCTCTCATCAAATCATAAAAGGACCAGTAAAAACTGGCCCTGTTTATTTTATGTTATTACTAAGATAATTTAGACTTTGCAAGTTCTGCAAGCTTTGCAAAACCTTCTGCATCGTTAACTGCCATTTCAGCTAACATCTTTCTGTTCATTTCAACATTAGCTAATTTTAAACCATACATAAACTTGCTGTATGATAAACCGTTCATTCTAGCTGCTGCATTGATTCTGGCAATCCATAACTGTCTGAACTGTCTCTTTCTTTCTTTTCTACCAGCATAAGCGCTTGTAAGAGCTCTCATAACTGACTGCTTAGCTACTCTATACTGCTTAGATCTAGCTCCTCTATAACCTTTAGCGAGCTTTAATACTCTATTATGTCTTTTTTTAGCATTTAATGCGCCTTTAATTCTTGCCATCTTATATTTCCTCCTATCAACAAATCAATCTTATAAATAAGGTAAGATTTTCTTCATATTCTTTACATTTGTAGCATCTGTAATAGTTGCTTTTCTTAAATTTCTCTTTCTCTTTGTTGACTTCTTTGTTAAGATATGGCTCTTGTATGCTTTCATTCTTTTTAATTTTCCTGAACCTGTCTTTTTAAAACGTTTTGCTGCTGCTCTGCTTGTTTTGATCTTTGGCATTATTTTTTCCTCCTAATCATATATTTTAACTATTTCTTTTCAGTTAAAACCATCATCATACTTTTACCTTCAAGTTTAGCCGGTTTTTCGATAACTGCACAATCTGAAAGCATTTCTGCGAAGTCATCCAGAATATGCTTGCTGCTGTTCATGTGAGCCATCTCTCTGCCTCTAAATCTCAATGTAACTTTAACCTTATCACCTTTAACTAAGAATTTCCTAGCCATATTAACTTTTGTATTAAGGTCATTTGCTTCAATATTTGGTGACAATCTGACTTCCTTAATATCAACAACTTTCTGCTTCTTCTTTGCTTCTTTTTCTTTTCTAGCTAACTCATATCTATATTTTCCGTAATCAATAATCTTACATACAGGTGGTTTAGCTGTTGGAGCAATCTTAACTAAGTCAAGTTCTGCCTCCTTTGCAAGTTTTAAAGCTTCCTTCGCTGACATGATACCAAGCTGTTCGCCATCTTCTCCAATCAAACGAATTTCTTTGTCTTTAATTTGTTCGTTAATAGATAATTCGCTAATAGTAGTGCACCTCCAATTGAATAAAAAAATAGTGGATAGCATATATCCACTATTTAATACACATAACATAAAAGTCCTAGTAATATTAACACCATGTAGCCTCGCCCATGGGTGAGAGTGGATACTCTGCTTTGTTTTCAACTCTGTTATACTACCATGACTTTTTTTGTATGTCAACACATTTTTATATTAATTTTTCTTCATCATTTTTTCTTAATTGTTCAAATTTTTCTCGTTTTTCTTATTTGTTACTTCATTCTAAATGTTCCACATTCAGTCTGTTCACTTCGGTCAGCCGAAATACCTGCTATATCAATATGACCAGCATTACATACTTCATTTCTATTATATACACAATTTACGGCATTGCAAGCAACTTTTAATTCTTCATTAGGTGTCAATTTACAGCCAGTACTATTTTTCGCTGTAGAATTATTCATTCTAAAACTTGAACATTCTGTAGAATCTGTGGTTGTTGCTTCTTTTCCTTCTACTTGAATCTCATCCTTTGCGCACTTCATTTCATTATTAAAATAACAGTTTTTGACGCTACAATCTAATCTTGTCATTCTTTTTTCCTCCACTATATTATCGGTAACATTTCTATTATTTACATATATGTTAATCTTTATTCATTATTGTTCTTGACATAGCTGTAAAAATATATTACTATGAGTGTACTATCACATATAGTACAGTGATAACACTTATATTTTCTTTAGAAAGGATATTGATATGTTTCAATTAGATTTACTATCACGAACACCGGTTTATGAACAAATCATAAAGCAGCTTGAATCTCTTGTGTTATCAGATATCCTTGTACCACATTCACAATTACCATCCGTTAGGAGATTATCGGTACAACTATCTATTAATCCAAACACTATCCAAAAAGCTTATTCTGAACTGGATCGAAAAGGCATTATCTATTCAGTCCCCGGAAGAGGATGTTTTGTTTCTGAGGATGCCAAACAGATTTTAAGTGATTTTGGGCGAGATAAAATGTATGCTCTTGATGATTTAGTTTCCGAACTAAAATTAGCCTCAGTTCCACTTGAAGACATAATTGAAAGAGTTGAGACTGCATATAAGAAAGGAGTTAAACAATAAATGATTACCACAAAGAATCTTACAAAATCCTTTGATGATTACAAAGCTGTAAATAACATAACATGTACTATTCCTGATGGTTGTATCTATGGAATGGTAGGTTCAAACGGTGCAGGAAAGTCAACATTTTTAAGACTTATCACAGGCGTCTACAAACCCGATGAAGGCTCTATTGATTTTGATGGTCAACCTGTTTTTGACAATCCTGATGTAAAAAAGCGTATAGCATATGTTCCTGATGAACTATTCTTCTTACATTCAGCCTCAATAGAAAGTATGGCAAAATTTTATAATAATATTTTTCCAAATTTTCAAATTGATAAATGTATGAAATTAACAGAAAAATTCAAGTTAAACCCTAAGCAAAATATTAATACATTCTCAAAAGGTATGAAACGTCAGGCAGCAATTTTGCTTGCCCTTTCAACTAATCCGGACTATATGTTTTTTGACGAAACATTTGATGGTTTAGATCCTGTTATGAGAAACCTTGTTAAAAACCTCATCTGTGAAGATGTTCTTGAAAGAAAAGCTACTGCTATCATTACTTCACATTCTCTTAGAGAATTAGAAGATATCTGTGACCAGCTTGCACTTCTTCATCAGGGTGGTCTTGTTCTTGAAAATGATATCAACAATTTAAAAACTCAGAACTTCAAGGTACAGATTGCATTCAAAAAAGATTACGATGAATCTTTATTCAAGGGGCTCATTGAATATACATCATTTAATAAGTTCGGCTCTATTTCAACTATGATTATAAAAGGCGATAAAGAAGAAACTGTCGCAAAGCTTAATTCTTTAAAACCAGTGTTATTAGATGTTCTACCACTCACTCTAGAAGAGGTATTTACATATGAAATGACAGCCCTTGGATATAATTTTGACAAGGAATTGGAGGATTAGTATGAATAAATATTTTAACAAAAAACTTTATCAATCTTCATTAAATGATATAAGAGTATATTGCTATATTTTCACTGTCTTATGTACACTTATAAACGGATTCATTTTATTAGATCAGTACTTTACTATTACGACAAAAATCTCTCGTAATATCCTGTCACCAGATTACACAATTTCTCTTCAGACAAATGAATTTTATCTTTTAATTGTTTTGCTTAATCTGATTTTATTTGCACCTTTGGTTACAATAGCTTCTTTTAGTTTTTTGACCAAAAGAAATCAATCAGATTTTTATCATAGTATTCCTTATAAAAGGATATGTATATTCATAAGCAAAATTGCCGCAATAGTTACAGGAATATTTATAACAACATTTTTACCATTTATAGTATTACTTTTAATAAATCAATTTACTAAAACACACGTACTTGTTGATTTTTCATCATTATTTCAATTCAATATAAATATATTTATAGGCTCTCTCTTAATTGTTGCAGCTATTTCAATAGCCTCATCATTATCAGGAACCACATTTAATACTGTAATATTTTCTGGAATTATTTTGTTTGTTCCAAGATTTTTAGTTATGATGTTTACATCATTTATCGAAGCATCATATTGTTTAATTGGCACATATAGTGATTCAAGATTACTGTCATATGACTCAAATATTATTTTAAACCTTTTAGCAAAAGCATTAGACGATGCCGATGGATTGTCCGAAGTCTCTTCTTCGACTTTAGGTTTTCCATCTTTATACTCAACAATTCTTGCTATAATATATCTTGTAATAGGTTGTGTTTTATTCAATAAAAGGAAAAGTGAAGCAGCCGGAAATCCAACAACTTCAAAAACAGTTCAGACAATATCAAGATTTATTGTGGGATTTTTATGCACCCTTCCATCAATTTCAATAATATTTGAAATGTATTACGACAAAAACAATGCTTTTACTTCAATTAATATATTTTCAGCATTTATATGGTTTCTATTTGCTTTTGCCATAATGTTTTTATATGAACTTATATCATTTAGGAATCTTAAGAAGGCTGTATCGACACTTAAAACATCTCCTATTGTTGTAGCTATATCTGCAGTATTTTTAGGAATTCTTGTTGTAAGTTATAATTCTGTTACTTCTTATGAACCTGATTCAAAAGATATTGAATATATTAAATTCAACTACTATAACGAAGCAATATGGGTAAATACAGATGATGAGAATTATCAGGCATATACCGAATACTTCTCTGAATACACAAAAAACATTAAGATAACAGATGAAAAGATAAAAGAGATTGTTTCTTCAACATTAAAAGATAACAACTTTAAGTTAAAGAATAACAATGATGGAACATCATATAACTATTTCTATAATCATAATACGGTTAATATAACAATATGTTCAGATGGAAGCGAACACTCACGTATAATTAACATGACCTCAAAGGATTACGAAACATTAGAAGAACTCTTCTTCAAGAACATTGATTTTAAAGAAGCTGTAAATAATATTCCTGATTCCGTTGAAAAAGTATCCTTTATTGATTGTTCTTTTTCAGACTATTTAGATAAACTAAATACAGCTTCACTAAAGAAGATATATCCTATCTTAATAAAAGAGATAAAAGCTAATCCACAGGCATTGGCGGATTGTATTATCCAGAATGATTCTCCTGTATTTTATAGAGATTCAATGATTGCATTTTCATTTTATTATGATTCAAAGCTTGTAGTAGCTACTCTTCCTATAACTGAATCATTTAAAGAATCATTGTCACTATATATTTCGATGATGAATAGTCAAACGCTTGATAAGATTGATGAATTTATTTCTCTTCTTACTAACTCATATGACACTGTTTATAATGGAACATATTTAGCAATAGCAATTGATGATATTCATAGAGATTTTAATTCACCTGATTCAAATAATAAATATTACTATTTTGAGAATACTTATGGTGATTTCAAATCACAAAATCTTTCAGAGGAAGAATTAGAAAAGCTTATGTCTGATGTTTCTCTTCCTTCTAAAGAAGAAGAAGAGTTTCTTAAAACACTGGCATCATATATACAAAACCCTATTGATGAAAACACTCCTTCTACTCTGTATAGAGTAACAATTTCAAAAGGTAATTCCGGCATTTATTACGATGATTTCTATGAAGATTATTATGATGATAGTATATATTCAAAACCTATGACAGAAGAAGTTGATTCTGATGACTATACATATGTCCTCTATGTAAAACTTCCTGATACATTAATACTACCAGATGATTCATTCTAAAAACAGAAATAAATAAAAGGAATAGTTCACACGAACTATTCCTTTTATTTTTCATTAATATTTTCTGTATCAGCTGCCTTTTCCTTATTTTTTGACTTATTATGTATTTTTATCTTCTTAAGCTTAAGTGCCAGGCTTCGCTTCTTGTTATATATTTTATTCTCTTTTCTAAGCTTTTTTCTATCTCTTCTAACATAGAAAAAAAGAACTATTTTTTCAAGATATCTCTTTAATACAATCTGTATTTCTTCCTTTGGATTAATCTGTCTGACAAGTATCGTATACATATTGGCTCTATTTGCACCGAAAACATCTGTAAATAACTGATCACCAACAAATATCGTCTCATTAATATCCGTTCCCATAATATTCATAGCTTCAATATAATTTTTGGTTGATGGCTTATGTGCATCAAATATATATGGAGCTCCAACTGCATTTGCAAAGGGTTTTACCCTTTCTTCATTATTATTTGAAAGTAAACAATACTTAAAACCTATTTTATCAAGTTTTCTAAAAAAATGTATTGCTTTGTCATTTGCCTTTTCGCCATGCGGAACAAGCGTATTATCAATATCAAATAAAAATCCTCTATATCCACGCTTATAGTACTTTTTCAGATTTATACTATAAATACTGCGTACATATTTCTTGGGATAAAACTTCTCTAAAAACATATCTACACCAATCTATTTCTGTTACTATTTTAGAATCTTTTTAAGCTCATCCATAAATGTGTTCACATCCTTGAACTCTCTATATACAGATGCGAATCTGACATATGCCACATCATCAAAGTCTTTGAGCTTGTCCATAACTATCTCACCTATCATTTTACTAGGCACTTCTTTCTCTTCCATATTAAAGATAGCTGTTTCAATAGAATCAACCATACTGTTTATTTCATTTATGGATACTGGTCTCTTATGACATGATCTGATAATTCCAGACTCAATCTTTGCTCTATCATAAGGTTCACGATTATTATCTTTCTTTATAACAATAAGAGGTATTGTTTCAACCTTTTCATATGTAGTAAACCTCTTACCACATTCATCACACTGTCTTCTTCTTCTAATTGCGCTATTATCTTCAGCTGGTCTTGAGTCAATGACTTTTGTATTTTCTTCGCCACAGAAAGGACATTTCATAGCCTTTTCCTCCATATATTTTTCTTATGTTTATTTTATCTTAAAATGAATTATTGTCAAGAAAATCTATTACTTCATACCTATTTTTCTAGAAAAAACTATCATGCCATTTGTTTGTCTCACATTTTTTTAAGCACTCTTTTAAATCAACATCTACAAGTATTATATCTTCACCGATATTACATACACATTTGTATGGAATAACATAATCATTTTCTCTACAAAAAAGTTTCATATATCTTGCAGGTCCTGGGACAATTAATTCAGTAATGACGCCACTACATTCATCAAACCTAAGATTACACACATATCCAAGAACTCTGCAATCCCTCTCATTAATAACCTGTTTTTTCGTCAATTCGATAAAATCCATATATCCTCAGATTAATTGCAATATATTATTAATTATTATATTATCAATCTTTTGAAATATTCTTTTTTCATAAAAGATATTTTTTCATTATCTCAATAGCATTTTTTTCAAGTCTAGAGACTTGTGCCTGACTAATATTTATCATTTCAGCTACTTCTATCTGTGTTTTGCCCTTAAAAAATCTAAGTTCAATAATTGTACGTTCTCTATCCGGCAGTCGTCTGATAGCCTCATACAGTGACATATCTTCAACCCATTGTTCTTCCCGATTCTTCTTATCACTTATTTGATCCATTACATAAAGTGTATCTCCCGAATCGGAATAAACAGGCTCAAATAAAGATACAGGCGTTTGAATCGCATCTAAGGCGTATGCAATATCTTCTTTATCCACCTGTATCTCTTTTGCAATTTCACCTATTGTAGGCTCTTTTAGGTTTTTACGTGTTAGCTGTTCTCTCATATATAACGCTTTAAACGCAATATCTTTTACCGATCTTGATACTCTGATTGCACTATTATCCCTAAGATATCTCTTGATTTCCCCAATTATCATGGGAACTGCATAAGTACTAAACTTTACATTCAGACTTCTGTCAAAATTATCAAGTGCTTTTATAAGTCCAATACATCCAATTTGAAATAAATCATCCATATTCTCATCTGAATTACAGAATCTTTTTATTATACTTAATACAAGTCTTAAGTTTCCATTCAAGAACACTTCTCTTGCTTTTTTATCTCCTTCATCTATAAGTTCAAATAACTTTGTTTTTTCATCTTCTGATAAAACAGGTAACTTAGCCGTGTTAACACCACAAATTTCAACTTTATATGAAGCCATTTCTTATTTCCTCGCTAACCTATCTTTATAGATTTACATGTCAATTTTTTTCTTTTGACACTCTAATCCTTTATAGAAATATGATTAGCGAAATACAAAAAAATATACCTGTATTTATAATAAAAATCCGTTTATTACAATCTGCACTTCTTTCTTCCCCATATACTCATTAATTGTAGGATAATAAATAAAAGATGATGTAAGTCCTATATCAAGTCCCATCTTAAGTTTTCTAAGATTTTCTTCTCCATATTTTTCTGATACTGCCTGCATAAAATTTTCAAATCCAGCAAACATCACTGCTGTTATATAACTTCCATTATCAAAGACTTCAAATCTTCCAAACTTACCATTTTTCCCCATGGTTTTAAGCTTTCTGATTTTAACATCTTTTATAGCAAAAACAGGTTTTTCATTATCTTTTCCATATGGTTCTAACTTCGATAAATCATCAATAAGTTTTTCACCTAAATATGCAACCGGTACAGGAACATCTATCCAAACCTTTTTAATCATATCCTCATCTGTTAGTTCATTCACTTCATTAAGTTTATGTCTAAAATCTGATATATTACTTTCATCTAATGATAATCCTGCAGCCATTTTATGGCCTCCAAATCTTATCAATAGGTTCTTCACCTTATTTAGCTGTTCAAACATATCATAATTTTCTATAGAACGTCCTGAGCCCTTGATACACTCATCTCCCCTTGTAAGAATAATTGTTGGTTTGTTATATTTTTCCCTTATTCTTCCTGCAATTATCCCTGCTATACTTTCATGAGTTTCAGGCAGATATATTACAAGAACCTTATCTTTACCATACTTTTCAGCCTGCTTCTCTGCCTGTTTTTCGCCATCATCTGTCATTTCTTTTCTCACATTATTGAGAGAAACAAGTTCTTCTGCAAGAACTATAGACTTATCAGCGTTTTTTTCTCTAAGAAGACTATATCCTTTTTTTGCAGACTCAAGTCTTCCACTTGCATTTAAACATGGACCTATTATAAAACCTATATGATATGAAGTTATTTCTTTATCATCAAGGTTACTGCACTTAATCAATGAAGACAATCCTATATTTATTACTTTATTATTTTCATTTGACTCATTAAGTATTTTCAGACCTTCTTTTACAATTATTCTATTCTCATCTTTTAAACTTACAACATCACCTACTGTGGCTATTGCAGCACAAACCAACAATTCATCAAATAGTCCATGTAACTTTTCTATATCATTCTTATTAAATCCATATAAAGAACATTCTGCTTCTGAATAATCACATATCCTGTTGTACAGTGCCACTGCGAATTTATAGGCAATTCCTGCACCACATAAATCTTTAAAAGGATAACAGCAATCCGGCTGTTTATGATTTACTACTGCATCAGCTTCCACTCTTTTATATGTCTTTATTCCATCAATTACCTCAAAGGGAACTTCGTGATGATCCGTTACCACAACAGTCATTCTTAGTTCTTTTGCATGCTTTATCTCCTCAATTGCAGCAATTCCATTATCACAAGTGATAATGACTTCTACATGTTCTACATTTGCTTTATCAATAATATTCTTATTTATTCCATATCCATCTTTGATTCTGTCAGGAATATCCATTGAAACCTTTGCCTTTAATACTTCGATTGCAGATACCAGTATATATGTAGAACATATTCCATCTATGTCATAATCACCTATGACCCTTATGTTTTTTCCTTCTTTTATCGCATTTAAAATTATATCAACTGCCTTATCCATGTCTTTAAATTCATATGGATCATTAAGCATAGACAAATCACCATTTAAGTATTTATCAT
The DNA here is from genome assembly GCA_045126215.1 of Lachnospiraceae bacterium. Classification (GTDB taxonomy): domain Bacteria; phylum Bacillota; class Clostridia; order Lachnospirales; family Lachnospiraceae; genus SVEL01. The sequence goes on from JBGVOD010000038.1 coordinate 62,107, forward strand.
AATCTTTCTCCAGTATAATATCTCTGTTTCTTATGATCCTTGCGATAACAGGTTCTATATTAAATTTTTCGGCCAATTCATTAAAATCAGCCTTCTTGCCATATATCATCCATTTTTCTTGCATATCCAAATTCTCTCTTTTTGCTCTCGGCTCTAATTATTTCCGAGTTTTTTCTTTATAGTATTTTGATGTCAAAAGATATATTTTAATACTATGATTATCATATTGCACAAAGTATATATAGGCATTTGTGACTTTTGCAGGATATTAGTGTTTCTTAATGTTCTTTAAAGAAATAGCGATTTGGCGGCACGGATGCCGACAAAAGGCTGAACTGAGCCATGGATGGCGAATTTCAGCCGGTTGCGTCCTTTGACAAGAAAGAATATTAAGAACATTTAGAAACCCTTATATCCGAAAAACGGAGCAAAGGGCGATATACTTTGTGCAATATGTCATAAAAAATTACAAATATACCTTTTGACACTCTACCCTTTATAAAACAAAAAACTCTCCTCAAGTATACCTTAAGGAGAGCAAAAATAATATCTTTTATTTATTTTCCTTAGCATATTTTCTCTTTTCCATCACATACCACAATGCACCTGTAATGAATACTGAAGAATATGCACCGCAAAGGATACCTACCATAAGTGGCATTGCAAATTCTTTAATTGATGTTACACCAAATACATAAAGAGCAGCTACCATTACAAATGTAGTGAATGATGAATAAACTGTTCTTGTAAGTGTCTGTGTAATACTCTTATTTACAACTTCCTTAACATCCGGATTCTTACCGGCACTCTTCATATTTTCTCTAACTCTATCGAATATAACGATAGTTGCGTTGATAGAATAACCAAGAATTGTAAGCATACAAGCGATAAATGTATTACCAACAGTTGTCCATGATACAACATAGAATGTAAGAACAACTAATACGTCATGGCAAAGTGCAATAACAGCACTTGAAGCAAATCCAAAGTTTCTGAATCTTATAAAGATATAAATCAACATACAAATTACTGAAATAACAACAGCCACAATTGCATCATTTGTCATTTCACCACTAATTGTAGAGCTTACACTTACCTCTTCAAAGCTACTTTCTATAGCACCAAAATTCTCAACAAGTAATTTCTTAATGCTTGTCATTACAGAAGGATCTAACTCCTTTGTTCTTATAACAAACTGATTTGTATCTGTTACTTCATTACCAACAACGTCTGCATCATTAGTTATTTTAATTATTTCAGGTAAAATCTTTTGGTTAAAATCATCAATTGTATACTTGTCTTCGAATTCAACTGTTGTTGAAAGACCTCCCTGGAATTCAACACTGTAATTTAATTCATTATTTCTTCCATCAATATTTCCACTGTTATTAACAAATAATCCTGCAATACCAACAAGAATAACTATTATTGAAGCTGCAAAGCATAAACCTTTCTTACCAAGGAAATTGAAAGTGTTTCTCTCTTTTGTAACACCATACATGCCAACTTTATTTGCACCCATATTATACATTAAATATAATAAACCTCTTGTAACAACCATAGCTGTAAACATTGAGATTGCAATACCTATAGCAAGTGTCTGGGCAAATCCTTTAACAGGGCCTGAACCTCTATACATAAGTACTATAGCAGCAATAAATGTTGTAACGTTACCATCCACAATTGCTGATGTAGCTTTCTTAAAACCAGTCTTAATCGCACCTGCAACATCATTTGACTTAGCAAGCTCTTCCTTAATACGCGCAAATATAATAACATTTGCATCTACAGCCATACCAATTGAAAGTATAATACCAGCAATACCAGGCAGTGTAAGTGTCATATCAAAGCCATTTAATGCCAGTAATTCAAGTGCTACATAGAAAATTAAAGCTAACGAAGCTGCAAAACCAGGAATTCTATATACAAGAATCATAAATGCACAGATGATAATCATACCAATAAGTGCTGCAAATAAACTTGTTTCAATTGCATCGTCACCAAGCTTAGCACCAACTACTTTTGATGTTAACTCTTTAAGTTCAACCTTTAATGCACCAATACGAATTACTGAAGCAAGCTGTTCAGCCTCTTCAAATGATTCCTGTCCATCAATTGTACAAGAACCACCAGTAATAGCTGTCTTGATTCTTGGATAACTTACAACCTGACCATCATATACAATATATAATGGCTGTCCAACAAATTCTGTTGTAACTGCACTGAAAATTTCAGCTCCAGCTTCTGTAAATGTTAATGAAACAACGTACTCTGTTACATTTGTAGAATCATCTTTCTGATATCCTGCTTCTGCTGTCTTTATATCTGATCCAGTTAACCAAACTTTCTCATCTTCAGTACCATAATCAGTAATAAATTCCAATGAACCTGGCTTTCCAAGCTTTTCTAACACTGTTTCAGCATTATCTTCACCCGGAATTTCTACTGTAACTCTCTTGTCGCCTTCACGATAAACCTCTGATTCAGAAGTTAATTCATTTGCACGTAACTGAAGCTTATAAACAGTATCTTCCATATCTTCATCTGATGGATCACCTACTGCTTCATATGTTATACTTACACCACCTTGAAGTTCAAGACCTAGTGTAATATTTGAAGCACTACCTTTTTCCATTCCATTAATTGTAACACCATATCTTGTTACATAACATGAACCAGCTATTATTGCCAGTGCTAAAACAAAAAGAATAACACTTTTTACTTTTGACATTTTTTTCATTTTTTTTCCCTTTCTTTATTCAGCCAACGCTGCCTTTATCATAATAGCGCATTCTATGCGCTTTCTTTGCATCTCACATCCTATATCATATGCATCATTTATGCTACCATGAAATTTATATGAATTTGCTGCACAGCCACCACTGCAATAATATCTTGCAAAACATTCTCTACACTTTGGTTTTGCATAAACATTGCAAAGCTTGAATTCATCCTGAATATCAGTACGAACAATTCCTTCATCAACATTTCCCATTAAAAATTTATCATCCCCCACAAACTGATGACAAGGATAGAAATCACCCCATGGTGTAACTGCAAGATATTCTGTACCGGAACCACATCCTGATAAACGTTTTGCAACACATGGTCCCTGTTCTAGATCTATCATAAAGTGGAAGAAATTAAATGGTCTTCCTTCCTTATATCTCTTTATGTATTCTTTTGCAAGATTATCATATTCTTCCATAATCTTTGGAAGATCTTCTTCCTTAATTGCATACTCTTCATATTCTTCGCCAACTACAGGTTCAATGGACATATGCTTAAATCCTAAATCAGCAAAATGTTTTACATCTTCTGAAAAATCTAGGTTTTTTCTTGTGAAAGTTCCTCTTACATAGTAACTCTTATCTTCCCTTGACTTTGCAAACTTTTGGAACTTTGGAACAATAATATCATAACTTCCTTTGCCATTTCTAAATGGTCTGTTTCCATCGTTTATTTCCTTTCGTCCATCAAGACTCAAAACAACATTGGCCATTTCTCTATTAGCAAATTCCATAATCTCATCATTTAATAATACGCCATTAGTTGTAAGTGTAAACCTAAACTTTTTATTAAACTCTTTTTCTTTTGAACGTCCATATTCAACAAGCTGTTTTACTACATCCCAGTTCATAAGTGGCTCTCCACCAAAGAAATCCACTTCAAGATTAACTCTATTTCCAGAATTAGCAATCAGAAAATCTAATGCTTTCTTTCCAACTTCAAAAGACATAAGTGCTCGTCTTCCATGATATTCACCTTCTTCTGCAAAACAATATTTGCAGGCAAGATTACAATCATGAGCAATATGTAAACACATTGCCTTAACTACTGTCTTTCTCTTTTTAAAGTCAGTAATATACTTCTGATATATATCTTCAGTAAACAAAAGTTCGTCCTTTTGTAACTGTTTAATTTCATCAATTGCCTCTTTGATTTCTTCTACATCATACTTATCCTTTAATAATTCAACTATCTCTGATGTAAAATCACTTTTTTCTTCTTTTAAAAAATTTTCATATATTGGGATTATGTCATATGTAACATCATCCACTACGTGAACCGAACCGCTATTCACATCTAATACGATGTTATAGCCATTGTTCTTATATGCGTGTATCACGAATAAATCTCCTTTCAACATCACTTAGGCAGCGGAGAATCCGCTGCCTAGTGAATAATAGTCAAACTATATCTGACTAAACTTATTTGTTGTTTTCACAGCTCTGATTACCAACTGTACAAGAAGTCTTGCAAGCTGACTGGCAAGATGTCTGACATTCGCCACAACCGCCTTTAGCCATTGTATTTTTTAAAGTCTTTGTTGTTAAAGTCTTTACGTGTCTCATCTTCGTTCCTCCTTACATAAAATAAGCTCAATATAGTGTAACACACAAGAATTATTATTTCAACTATGATTTGCTAACTTATTTGTTTTCATTTATTTTCTTCTTGGTTTTCACTTATTTGTTTTCTATATACGTGAATCTTATCTATCCTGTTCTTTTCAACAATATCTACAACTAAAGTTAATTCCTCTGTTTCAACAATATCACCTGTTTTTGCAACTCTGTCGAGTTTTTCCATTATGTATCCACCAAGTGATTCATACTCCGTAGACTCAAGTTTATGTTCTAACTGTAAATTATCATTAAAATCATCTATCCTTGTAAGACCATCTACAACAAACTCATCTTCGTTTAATGTTTTAATGTCATCTTCCTCATCAAAATCGTATTCATCCCTGATTTCTCCTACGATTTCTTCCAGTAAATCTTCAAGAGTAATAAGTCCAACTGCTGCCCCATATTCATCAAGAACAATGATAATATTAACCGAATCTTTCTTCATGATGAGCATAAGCTCAGATACCTTTTTATATTCATATGTATAAAACGCTGGTCTTAAATAATTTGAAATATCAAATGGGCTGCACTTATCATAAAACAACAAATCTTTTATGTTGATAATACCAATAACATTATCCGTAGTGTCTTTATATACAGGCATACGGGTATATCTAAATTCCTTGAATACACTCATAAGTTCATCGTACGACACATCTATGGATACCATACACATATCTATTCTAGGAACCATAACGTCCTTCGCTTCAGAATCCCCAAAATCGAATACGTTATTTATCATCTCTTTTTCTTCCTGCTCAATTACACCCTCTTTATGACTTACATCAACGATGGTACGTAATTCATTTTCTGTAATAACACTTTCTTTCTTATTTGGGTCTATTCTCATAATATACATAAATGCATTGGCAAGCTTGTTAATAATAAATATAACCGGCGTCAATACAGTCATGAGACCATATATAATTCTTGCATACATAAGTGCCATTTTTTCAGAATAAAGTGATGCCGCAGTCTTTGGTGTAATCTCACCAAATATAAGAACCAATATGGTTAATATACCTGTTGCAATACTTACTGCATAGTCTCCAAATGCTTCCTGAGCAACAATTGTTGCAAGTGCAGATGCGCTAATATTAACAATATTATTGCCAATAAGAATAGCACTTAACATTTTTCCTTGATTTTCAATAATCTTAACAAGTACCTTTGCTCTTCTATTTCCTTCATCAGCCAACAACTGAATTCGCATCTTATTTACAGTAGTAAGCGATGTTTCTGCTGATGAAAAAAAAGCCGAAATCACTAACAATATGAATAAAATAATAACTTTAAATAAAATAGTCTTCACCTTCCAAATAAAAATTTTATAACGGATTCAATTATAAAATAATCGAATATTAATGTCAATAAAGCATATATTGTATAAAACAAAAAGGAGCATTAACTCTTGAACAACAGATTTTGTAAAAAATTTTTATTTAGTTTAAAAATGTTTATTATTTCAGCACTTATTTCCTGTATACTTGTTTTTTTATTTTCATTCATTTCATTTAAGATGTCTCTAAATGATTCACAAATGCAATTTTTAGTATACACAATATATGCCCTATCTGTCTTTGTCCCCTCTTATATTGCAGGTAAAATAAAAAAAACAAAAAAATACCTCTATGGCATCTCTATAGGACTGATATATCTGGTTGCTTTGTTTATTATATCATCAGTTATAAATCAAACTATAAATGTTGACATTTCAAATACATATAAAACTCTTCTTGTATGTCTGTTAAGTGGTGCTTTCGGTGGAATGATTTCTTAACATTGCACCACTTATTGTATAAATATAATATTGATTAAAATCTATACTTATTTTCTTTGATTTATATAAAGCTACCAGAGAATAATCCTTTATAGTATTTAACCACTCAATATTTTCATTTTTTGGAATAGATAATGATATCTTGTATGTATCGTTAATATAGCATAACAACTCATTTACTTTACCTTCCTGCTTTGTTAAATTGCCAAAACTATATTCTATTTTTTCACTCCATTCATTATTACAAAAAACATAAAATCCATCCTCAATCGTATATATTAGAATTATATACTGACCATAAACTGCTTCATTAATTGAACCATTCGAAAATACAAAAGACATTTCATTTAAAAATCTACTACTTAGCATATCCCTATCAACTACAGGCTTACCATCGTTATCAACAGAAATAAAACTTTGATTTAATGAATCCATGACTATTTCGTCCATAATATTATTGTATTCTGCATTATACATTGTGTTTTCAAATATTAATCTGTTATTTATGCAGTCAGGTACTATAAAACAAATTATAATAATTGCAAAAACAAGTGCAAAATCAATAATCTTCATTTTTTATTCCCCCGCCGTAAAAACATACAATCTTTTCTTTTCTCTTCACTGTAACTTTAATAAAATCCCCTTTTTTTAATCTATGTTCTGATTCATTATCAAGACTTTGTATTATTTCGTCATTATCAATAACACTACAAATATATTCTCCATTAATATAGTCATTTTTCATATGTGTTATCTCAATATTATACCCACTCTTTAGATTTGAAAGCATGTTAATAAACATATTATATCTGTCCGAGGAAATTACACCAGTATTTTCAACTTCATTAACAAATTCAGATATTGTTGTAAAAACGTATGTATTTTTTGTATTATCAGCCGTTTCTGAATACAACACAACCGGAGCAATAAACATTATGGCAACCGAAATAAGTATTGCAACTATTTTTCCAAAAGCATCACTCATATATGTCTCTTTCTCTGTCTAATATTTCATAATCCTGATGGTACATTACTATTTCTTTCTGGCATTGATATACATTGCAATGTAATGTATCAATCAGACAATATGCTGTAACAATCATAAATACTCCCAATGTTATATAAAGTAACTCCAAACTATTTTCCATGAATAACCCCTTTTATTACTGTTCAAATACAATAGCTGTTATTACATCATTATTGTCCCTTACAACACTTCCCCTAAAGCTTGCATATGGGTTTATGTATTCATTTCCTGCTTCATTATAAGCCTCAGAAATTTTATTACCTGAAATACCTCCAAGCTCACCATTTGTTAAATTGATGGTATATCCATATGTTGTAGTTGTTTTATTCGTTTTAACCATCACTGCAATCTTTTCATTTTCAAACTTTTTAATAACGCTAAGCACTTCGCTTCCTGAAATTTTTGCACCATCGTACATTATTTTATCGCTCTCTGAGAACTCAAGATTCAATTGATTAATCTGATTTGCCCCATTAGATGCTGTATTTTTCGCTTCCCTGGAAATAAAAAATCCTAATGAAATTACAACACATGTAATTATTGTACCTGCTGCCAATATTAATCCTTTTAAACTATTTTCCATATCAAATACCTCTCTTTTTAAAACATATTTTGCCCTTGCAATACTGTAAGACCATGTAATACAAAAGGCATTATTAACTTTAACGCTATAATCATGCATAAAGGAATAAACGATAATACTTTTGCTATTGTAGTTTTATCAGTAATTATTCTGTCGTTTTCCTGTTTATGCCTGTCCAAAAAATATCTTCTGTCCTTTTTAAGATCATCAAATGCATTGTATATATATGTATCATCGCAAGCAATAAAGCCATCCATAAGTCTTTCAAATGGTCTGAAACCCGATTCCTCTTTTGCCTCCTCAAATACCTCTTTACCCTTATACGTATATCTGTCAACTATGTTTTCAATCTTACTTCTGAAAACTTTTGCAAATCTCTCCATCTCTGTCAAAATTTGTTCAATCGTAACCTTATCCATATGCATCATCATTAAAATAATATTTTGGAACCTTACTATCTCATCCTCTCTTTCCAAAAGAATAATCTGTTTTTTTATTTTTAATGCAAAGACTTCATACCAAAATATAAAAAACATAACAATAAAAGATAAAATAATACAATTAGTTATCCCAATAGAAATAAGATTAACAAAGCACGACGAACCAAGTACTAAAAATGCCAATAAAAAACCTATTATACTATTGATAAATCTTTTTAACATAAACTCTTTAAGTGTATAATCATAAGCAACCTCTTTTATAAGATTATTAATTTTGTTTGATTGCTTTATAAACACTCCAATATAGCTTCTAATGATTTTATCTATAAATCCCACTTTTGACATATTTTTTATAAATTCTGATGTGATTTTTTTAGTTGCACCAAATTTCAACAAATTGACTACCTTGTAGGATATAATAGCAATCAGAAACAATAGGATATCAATGAACACTCCACTGTCTGATGTATACGAAGCCTCAAGTTCCGGTATGTTGGATATAGTCCATTTTTCAATCACTTTTATAAAAAATAATGGAATTATACATATACTTCTTAAACCAAGGAAATTACTATTAACTTTTTCTCTCTTTAGTAATTCTATATTTATCTCTTCCTTCAAATATCCTAGATTTTTCAGAAATACTGAACCATTCTCACTCTTTTTATCACCATAAAGCATGACAGTTTCACATAATGAATAGAATGTAAGAAAAAAATGATTCGGCGATATTTCTATATATTCCTGCTTATCAAAATAATATGATTCCTGCAGACATTCATATATTTTCTGCCCATGCGCAGACATTTCAACATCCGCATCATTTATCGAATACAATATTGCCTGCTCAATCATACCATCAAACTGAAAGCGAAATTTTACATCCTCGACAAACTTAAGCAGCTGTTTGAGTACTTTGTATTCCAGCTTAGACATATCTTCCTCTATCTTTTCTTCAAAAATCACAAAGACAACAAGTCCTGCAAGAACCGAATAATATATTGATATATCTGCAAAAAACATCAAAAATGCTATGCAGATAAATCCCAAACAATATAGACTGATAAGATATCTTTCAATTTTTCTTATAATAGAAGACTTATTGGAGGGATATAAAATATGTACTCTCATGCCAATCTTTTTTGTAAGATTTCTAGTAAGAAAGAATCTATTGCTGAACCGATATACAATATTTTTCATAAAATTCCTCCTTCATATCCTCTGTAAAATATTTACTCATTGATATTACGGAATTCATTGAAAAGTCACCTACTATTTCATATCTTCCCTTATTAAATAAAACTATGTCTTTTATATCATATGCCCCTTCTGAATCAAGAGGAATTATCTCTGTAATTCTCTCGATGTAACGATTTCCATATATATCCTTCTCCAAATGAATATCGAAATTTATTGCTTCCACAACTTGAGCAGTAGCAACATTTTCATTATTGAATATTCCACAGGACAACATTGAATTTCTCATATATTTTATAAGATTATCCGTAGTCTTTGCATGATGTGTAAACAGAGTAAACATTGAACCAACTTGCGACATTTGTATCATCCATGCAGCAACAGCATTTGAAGCAACCTCTCCTAAAATATTTACAGTGCCGTCTGTCTTCTTCTGAACATCAAGACCTTCCTGGCCCGATACATAATCAGTCTCCCTGAAAGACAAAATATTTCTATCCGGATACTCTTGTCTAAGATTAAGTTCAAAACTCATCTCCTGAACACGAAGATTATATGAAGGATTTATCATTCCAATCAAACTCATAAGGAGTGTTGTTTTCCCACATCCCTGAGCTCCTGTAATTCCACAGACTCTGCATCCCTTAATTAACCACGACAAAATCTCTATAACTATATTTGCACCATCCTGGTTAATTATTTCCTTTATATCCTTATGTTCCAAAGTATCAAACTTTCTAACAAAAAATGCAAAGCTCTCTGCAAATGGTGGTCTTACAACTACAACTCTTGAATGGTCTTTCATCTCATTTACAATATATCCTTTTGCTTTGGATAACTGTCCTGGATTTCCATATCTATATATGTTTAGCGATATTCTTTCAAGTTCCTTTACATTTTCAAAATCAAGAAAATCAAGATGATACGTCTTCCCTTTTAAAAACATCCAGACATTGTTAAACTCACCATCTGCCCCTGAAACACCTCCTGATACCCCCTCTATCTTCATATCGCGTAAATCATCTATTACTCCAAGTCCCTTATATCCTGAATATACTCTCTGAACAAGAATATTCAGCTTGTCATCATCGGAAATCTCATATTCCAAACTGCTGTATGCCTTGTCTATATCTTCCTTTGAAATAATATTTGATTCATCGCTCTTCTCATAAAAACCATTATGTACAAATAGCATATTAACAGCATCAGTTTTGTATCTTAAATAATATACATATAAAATTACGTCAAACTTATCCCTTGAAGACATTCTTTCAGTATCTGTAAACGGAATATATTCTTCAATTTTTTCTCCTTTTACTATATGATGTTCAATTAAAATATCTTTTATAATCTCTTTTACAAATGATTTTGCATGGATATCTCCAATACCACAGTTTTTAAGAGCATTTCGTAAATCAATTTTCTTTTTCTTTAGTTCCTTAAGTTCTTCATCACTCATACTGATTTCATAGATATTTGAACGAAGGATACCATTTATCTCTTCACTTACCCTGTCAATAAGTCTGCTAATATCTGCTTTATCATTTGTCTTGTTTACAATTACTTTCCGAATAGCTTTAGTACTTTTCTTCATATACACCAGCCTTTTCCAAAATCATATTTGTAGCTAAATACAAATGATTAATAAAATCAAAATTAACATCGTTTCTTTTTGTATAAATACTTTTTGAGATAAAATCTACAACTTTTCCTTCAGCAATAGCATCATGAAAATGAATATTATATGGTATTACTGCAATATTCTCTTTAGGAATGTGATATTTATTGCATATCATCTCTATATCTTCATTTGAATTCCGGTCGTATCTCCCCACTAGAAATACAGTTTTCTTTCTATAAAATTCTGTTCTAAGAAATGAATCTATATGTTGCATTCCCTGACATATATTTACAACAATAACATCACTCTCTTCCATTATCTTTCTTGATAAAACTTTCTTACCATTTTGATTATCAATAAAATTTATATCACTGATATTTTCAAGTACTTTTGGTAGTTTCTTTGAAAGATAATCTATTGATTCATCATCAATGCCATATTTTATCTTTTTTGAAGAAGGAAGATAATATATACTTGTATTTCTTACATTTTTAACCTGAGAATATACTTCTTCTTCACACAGTTCTTTAAGTTTGGCATTGTTTAAAAGTTCATCTATACCTTCTTTTTTAAAATAAGATACTTCATCTCTAATAAGATTGCTTCTACCCTTTCCCTCAAAGATTTCTTCAATAGGTTTACTATCACAATCATATTGTAAAAATAGTGTACGAAATGAATACATAACTGATGCCATCGTTCCAATAGCTAACATATTTCCACTCGTCGCACCTCGTCCATTTACATTGCTCCAAAATGCAATATTCACATCTGTACCATGGTAAAAAAAATAGAACCAACGACTTCTTTGAAATTTTGAATTAAGATTTAAGATGTATTTATGATAAGTTCATTTTTTAATTTTGTAAATAGTACTAAAGTATTATTCTTTTTTTCTAATCACGTCTCTTTATGAGTGTTGATTTTTGACTTGATATATATTAAACTACTTCATAGAAAAAAATAATTGGAGGTTATATAAATGAAGCATTTAATAAGTCCTCTTGATTTTTCTGTTGAAGAGCTATCAAATTTACTTGATTTAGCCAGTGACATAGAGAAAAATCCTGACAAATACAAAAATGCCTGCAACGGCAAGAAAATTGCAACATTATTCTATGAACCAAGTACCAGAACAAGACTTAGTTTTGAGGCTGCCATGATTAATTTAGGTGGTCAGGTTTTAGGTTTCTCATCAGCTGCTTCCAGCTCTGCCGCTAAAGGTGAAAGTGTTTCAGATACAATTCGAATGATTTCCTGCTACGCAGACATATGTGCCATGCGCCATCCAAAGGAGGGAGCACCTCTTGTAGCATCTTTAAAATCTTCTATCCCTGTTATTAACGCAGGAGATGGTGGTCATCAACATCCAACTCAAACTCTTACGGATTTAATGACAATCCGTTCTCTAAAAGGAAGACTTGACGGTCTTACAATTGGTCTTTGTGGAGATTTAAAATTTGGTCGTACTGTTCATTCTCTTATTAATGCTCTTGTAAGATATAATAATATAAAGTTTGTACTTATCTCTCCTACTGAATTACGTATACCAAGCTATATTCGAGAGGAAGTTTTAGAGGCAAACAACATTCCTTATAAAGAAGTTACTCATATGGAAGATGCATTGGGTGAACTTGACATATTATATATGACACGTGTACAGCGTGAGCGTTTCTTTAATGAGGCCGAATATATAAGACTTAAAGACACATATATTTTAGATAAAGAGAAGATGTCTATTGCAAATAAGGATATGCTGGTATTACATCCACTTCCACGTGTAAATGAAATATCTGTTGAGGTAGATGACGATCCACGTGCTGTGTACTTTAAGCAGGTTCAATATGGTGTTTATGTCAGAATGGCTCTAATACTTACACTTCTTAACATAAAAGTAGACTAGGAGGGTTAGCCATGTTAAATGTAGGAAGCTTAAATGAAGGATTTGTTCTTGACCATATCAAATCTGGAAAATCAATGGATATATACAACTACCTTGGTCTTGACAAACTTGACTGTCAGGTTGCAATTATAAAAAATGCAAGAAGCAACAAAATGGGCAGAAAAGATATCATAAAAATAGAATGTCCTATAGATGTAATCAATTTGGACATCCTTGGATATATAGATCATAATATTACAGTTAATATTATTCATAATGGAAAGATTGTTGATAAGAAGCAGTTAACTCTTCCAAAGACAATAAGAAACGTAATTACATGTAAAAATCCAAGATGTATTACCTCTATTGAACAAGAACTTGAACATATTTTTGTTTTGACTGATGAGGAAAAACAGATTTACAGATGCAAATATTGCGAAGAAAAATATAGAAATATATAGTTAATATATAAATAAGAGAGCACCAATTTACACAAAACTTTAATCATATGATTTTGGTTTTATATAAATTGGTGCTCTCTTATTGTAAGTTTAACTATAAGCCGGATTATGTTTTAGATGATCATCTATCTAGATCTGATGTCACCACCAGATTCAAGCGACCTACCCGAGAACAAGCGGGCCACTTTATGTCCTCTATTCGGTCTTGCTTCGGATGGGGTTTACATATGCCCTGTTTGTTACCAGACAGGCGGTAGTCTCTTACACTACCATTCCACCCTTACCATCAAAGATGGCGGTATATTTCTGTTGCACTTTCCTTAGAGTCGCCTCCACCAGACGTTATCTGGCATCCTGCCCTGTGAAGTCCGGACTTTCCTCACCTGCAGCCTTTCGGTCCTGCAGCCGCGACCATCTGTTAAACTTACTGAATTAGAATACGCATTTTGTTTTTAAAAGTCAAGATGTTTTTCATATTTTGCTCGTCTAGCACCCTACAAATTAAAGCATCCGCCTCCAACAAATTCTCTTATTAACGAATTAGTTGGTATCTTCTCACTGGAAATTCCAAGAAAATAACTTAGAAACTTAATAAGTCGATTTGCTTCATTATATGCTTTACTACTTCTTGGAATCTGTAAAAGCAAAGGTTCAGCATATACTTTTAGAACGCTTAATTCATATATCATGGCAGAATTAAACATTACATCTGCATCTTCCTGAAATGGGAATATATAATTTTCTTCTCCATTTCTAACTGAAGGCCATCTCTCAATAGTCTCTTCAGCACTTGTTCCTCTTGTTCTTGCATCTCTAACAATTCTTCTAATGAGTCTGCCATCTGTAGTTGGAATTCTATTGTGTTCATCAATATTTAAAGAAGTCAAAGCACTTATATATATTTTAAATTTACTATCCTTATCAAGAGAATATGAAAGCTTATCATTTAAACAATGAATACCTTCAATTACAAGGATATCATCCTTTCCAAGTTTGAGTTTATTTCCCTTATATTCTCTCTTGCCTGAAACAAAATTATATTTTGGCATATCCACGGTTTCGCCATTGCCTAGTGCTATCATATCCTTGTTAAACTGCTCAACATCAAGTGCTTCAAGGACTTCATAGTCATAATTTCCATCCTCATCTCTTGGAGTCATATCTCTATTTACAAAATAATCATCAACTGCAATCGGATGTGGCTTTAGACCTATTGCACGAAGCTGTATAGATAATCTGTGTGAGAATGTAGTCTTTCCTGATGATGAAGGACCTGCAATCATTACATATTTTACATTTCCTCTTCTCTTTATCTCTTCTGCAATATCTCCAATTTGCTTTTCAGCAATTGCCTCCTGCACCAATATCATATCTTCTATTGAACCACATGCAATATGTTCATTTAATGCACCAACTGTATCAATATCCAGCATTTCACCCCATTTACTAGATTCACGTAACACATTATAAACCTTATTTTGTGGAGAAAATTGTGGAACTTCATTTGGATTTTCGAATGTTGGCAACTGTAAAACAAATCCGTCATCATATTGATATAATTGGAAGTTCTTTATATATCCTGTTGATGGAACCATATATCCATAAAAATAATCTTCAAATCCATTAAGACTATATACATTTACTCTTGAATTTCTTCTATATTTGAACAATTTTACTTTATCATTCATTTTATGCTTCTTGAAACGATCAATTGCTACTGATGTCTCAAGTGTGGTCTTCTTAATAGGATAATTCTGGTTTGTCATTTGAGTCATATGTTTTTGAACTTCATATAACAAATCCTGGTCTATCTTCACATTTCCATAAAGTTTGCAAAAATAGCCTTTACTAAGTGAATACATAATACTGATTTTATCAATATTATTTTTACCACAAATATCATAAAATGCCTTTAACATCATTAATGTTGCACTTCTTCGATATGTTTCTATTCCACACTTTGTTGCAGTTGTGAAAAAACATACTGTACAATTGTCTTCAACTTTTTTAGTAAGTTCAGCTAACTTGCCATTAATACTTGCAAGAACTATATCATTATCATAATTATCTTTAAAATCCTTTGCAATCTCTTCAAGTGTTATCCCAACTGCATATTCCTTAGTAATATCACCTACTGTAACATTGATTACTTCTGTCAATAAAATCACGACCTTTCTATAATATTTAAAACCTTATCAATTATTATATTTGCATTACAAAGTTCTAATACACGTTCTTTTAATTCTTTTTTATCCTGATATTTTATGTTATCAATAATCTTCCCAAAATTTAACTTCTCTTTTTTTAAATACTCTGTAAGAACTGCACTTTTAGACTCTATAAGTCTTTTTCCATATAAGTACTCATATTCCTCATATTTATCGTTTAAAAATACACTTGCTTCAGAACTTTCTTCCCTAATAATAACCTCCCTCCTAATACACTTCATTATCACATAATATTTAGATGAATCATATATCATCTCTTCTTTTGTAATAACATAATCATTTTTAACTAAATATTTTCTTACTTCATCAATCTCTGAATGTGGTGATAAAATAAGTTCTTTTACACTCTTAAGTACTTCCCTGCCCCTTTCTAATATATCAATTATTAATGCTCCACCCATACCTGCAATCAGAACAGAATCAGCCTCACAATCTTTAAGCTTATCTAAACCATTTGAAAGTCTGACTTTTATCTTATCTTCAAGTCCTTCCATAATAATATGCTCTTTTGCTCTTTCCAGTGGTCCAACGTTTATGTCCATCGCAAGAGCAGATGGGATAATTCCTTCTGATACAAGATATATTGGTACATATCCATGGTCTGTTCCGATATCTGCCAGCCTGTGTGAGGGTGTAACAAAGCTCGCAACACATTGCAAACGCGCTGATATTTTCATCTAATCCTCCAAATAATCCTTCAGAAGCTTACTTCTGCTAGGATGTTTTAATTTTCTAAGTGCTTTTGCCTCAATCTGTCTTATTCTTTCTCTTGTTACTCCAAAAACTTTTCCAACCTCTTCAAGGGTTTTTGGATGTCCATCTTCAAGACCGAATCTAAGTAATATTACTTTTCTTTCTCTTTCTGTAAGCGTCGAAAGAGCTGTCTGCAACTGTTCTTTTAATAACATAAATGCCGCTGCCTCAGCTGGTGTTTCCGTCTTATCATCTTCAACAAAATCACCTAAATGACTGTCATCTTCTTCACCAACCGGTGACTCCAAAGATACTGGTTCCTGTGCAAATTTCATGATTTCATGAACCTTCTCAACTGTAATATCTAATGCTTTTGCAACTTCTTCATCAGTTGCCTCTCTCCCAAGTTCTGATACCAGCTGTCTTCTTGTTCTTGAAAGCTTGTTTATTGTTTCAACCATATGTACAGGAATACGTATCGTTCTTGCCTGATCTGCAATTGCTCTTGTGATAGCCTGTCTAATCCACCATGTAGCATATGTACTGAACTTATACTGCATAGTATAATCAAATTTATCAACGGCCTTTAAAAGTCCTAAATTTCCTTCCTGAATTAAATCAAGAAACTGCATTCCTCTTCCAACGTATTTCTTTGCAATACTTACAACAAGTCTGAGATTTGCCTCTGCCAATTTCTTTTTTGCATTCAAATCTCCCTGCTCTACCTTTTTAGCAACTTCAATTTCTTCCTCTGCTGATAATAAAGGTATCTTTCCTATTTCTTTGAGATACATTCGTACAGGATCTTCTGTGCTGACACCCTCAGGAACACTTATGTCTAAGTTTTCCCCTTCTGAATATTCTTCACTTTCTACTATTTCTTTAAGCGAATCCTCATTTGGCTCATCAAGATCCTCCTCAACCTTTTGAATTTCAATGTTTTGCTTTTCTGCTTCATCAAAAATAATTGCATATTGTTCTGGTTTTAGAACTATATTTTGGAAAAATCCTGCAATTTCATTGTACTCAATACTATTATTTTGAGTTTTAGCAAAACCTAGCAACTCATTTAGACATTTTTGAAATTCATCTTGATTAACTTTCATAATTAAACCTCCCAATGTATCCTTAGAATACCTTCATTTATAACGAAATGTGTATGTTATTTAATTCTTTCTGTTCTTTAATTATCTCCTGAAGCATCAAAATATCATTCACATTTTTGCTCCTGTAATCGATACTGTTCTTTTTCACAGTATATACTATATCATTTAAAGTTTTTTCTTTTTCACTCTTTTCCATATCCCCATGTAAAGACATATTAAAGAGCGATGCAACCTCCGACTGAGAATCTCCATCCTCAAAATGATTTATAATACTAGCAGGATTTAATTTTCCCTCTTCTAGCTGTTCAAATAACATTTTTGCAACGTCACTATAAATATCTATCACAAAGTCATCCACACAAATATATTTTTTTATAACATTATATATACCTGGTTCCTCAATAAGCCATGTAAGTAAACTTTTTAATGCTTTCCTAATACCATCATCCTTCTCTTTTCTGACTTCATTTACCTTGGCTTTTGCATTTATTTTTATATCTTCCTCCGTCATTGTAAGCGAAAGTGTATTTACAGATTTAACAAGAGCATCCCTTGGAATATTAAATTCATTACAAACTGCATCTATATATACATTTCTTGTAAGCTCATCTGGAAATTCCAAGAGTTTTTTTGCCACATCAAGATAGAACTTTGATTTGCTATCAGGGTCTGAATAGTCCACATCATCACTCATTCTGTCTATTTCGTACATAAACCCATTTCTTGCTTCATCTATACGCTTTTCATATTCTTCTTTTCCAAGAGCTTTTATAAATTCATCCGGATCCTTATATGGTTTCATATTAATAACTTTTACTGAAAGTCCTGCCTCCTTCGCAATCGGAATTCCACGAAGTGCCGCTTTTATACCAGCTCCATCTGAATCATATGTCAGGTAAAGCTCGTCCGTATATCTTTTAATAAGTGCTGCCTGCCTTGTTGTAAATGCAGTTCCAAGTGAAGCAACAGCATTTATAAAACCTGCCTGGTGAAGCGATATAACATCCATATATCCCTCACATATAAGAATATATCCTGTCCTTGATGACCTTGCTATATTCATTCCGAATAGGTTTCGACTTTTATCAAAGAGCATAGTCTCCGGAGAGTTTAAATACTTTGGCTGACCATCTCCCATAACTCTTCCGCCAAAGGCAATAACTCTGTTATTTACATCCATTATTGGAAACATTACTCTTCCATTAAACTTGTCATACACACCCTTTTCACTGAATGTGAATAATCCTGATTCTTTTAAAACACTGTCTTCATATCCTTTTTTCTTAAAATACTGATACAAATCATCTTTATAGTTTAATGAATACCCAAGTCCAAACTTCCTTATGGTATCATCCTGCAATCCTCTTTTTGTAAGATATTCGTATCCAACCTTACCATAATCGCTTTTTAGATTATGGTAAAAATACTTTGCAGCCTCTTTGTTTATCTCTAAAAGCTTAGTTTTTAAATCAGCTTTTCTTTTTTCTTCCTTGCTGAATTCTCCCTCTGGTAAAGCAACCCCCGCTCTATCAGCAAGCATCTTAACAGCTTCTGTAAATGTATAATTTTCATATTTCATAACAAATGTAAAAACATTTCCGCCTGCTCCGCAACCAAAGCAATAATTCATCTGTTTTGATGGTGTAACTGAAAAAGATGGTGATTTTTCACTGTGAAATGGGCACAAACCAAAATACGTACTACCTCTCTTTTGTAACTTTACATAAGAGGATACCACGTCCACAATATCATTTTTCATTCTGATGTCTTCAACTAAATCATCTGAGTAATACATGTAAGCTCCACCAATCTATTTCAACTTATTTTTTCCAAAACTTTGGAATAAATTCTTCTTCAAACTTTAAGACAGAATATTGATCTGACATACCTGCTATATAATCACAAACAACTCTTTCAGGTTTCTCATTCAAATCATTTATAAGATGTAAAAATTCTTCCGGTAATTTATCAATATTATTTAAGTATAATCCGTATAATTCCGTAAGCATTTTTTGTGCCTTATATTCCTGTCCTTTTGCAACAGGGTTTACATATACACTCTGGAACATATACTTCCTCAACCCCTGCATTGCATCTTCCACCTCTTTTGACATTATAATATCCGGCTTGTCCATACTATTATTTACAATATCTCTTATTAATGTATCAAGACGTGTCTTTGTATCATTTCCCAGAACACTTGTAAAACATTCCGGTATATCTTCTTCTTTTAATATCTTTCCTCTTATTGCATCATCAATATCGTGATTAATATATGCAATTTTATCAGATAGTCTTACGACTTTTCCCTCTAATGTACATGGATTTCCACTTGTCCTATGATTTAAGATACCATCTCTTACTTCTTTTGTAAGATTTAATCCCAATCCATCCTTTTCAAGTATTTCAACCACTCTGACACTCTGTTCAAAATGTGTAAATCCATATTTACATACTTGATTTAGTGCTCTTTCACCGGCATGTCCAAATGGTGTATGTCCAAGATCATGCCCAAGTGCTATCGCTTCTGTTAAATCTTCATTTAATCTAAGAGATCTTGCAATACTCCTTGAAATCTGTGCAACTTCAAGAGTATGCGTCAGACGTGTTCTGTAATGATCTCCCTCTGGAGCAAGAAAAACCTGTGTTTTATGTTTCAATCTTCGAAACGCTTTACAATGAATAATTCTATCCCGATCTCTTTGGTACTCTGTTCTCATATCACAAGGTTCTTCATACCTGTCTCTTCCCATTGTATCTTTACTATGGCTTGCATATGGACTAAGTAAATATTCTTCATTTGCAATAAGCATCTC
>JBGVOD010000039.1:0-23615 GCA_045126215.1 Lachnospiraceae bacterium
AATACGTCTAATAATGATACAATAGTCATGAGAGTAGTCTCCTTTATTATGTTTTTTTAGTCGAATCCATTATATCAAAGGAGTCAAGACTACTCTCTTTTTTATTTTCTATTTAACTGACAAAATCTTTACTCTATTTATGACAATATACGTTTTGATATAACTAAAGGAAGACCAGCAAATTGTATTTCATACAAGCATAATAGTTCTTGCCGGTCTTGTGCAACAAAAAAAGATAACCAAAACGGTTATCTTAATATCTAACGGAGAAAGAGGGATTTGAACCCTCGCGCCGCGTGAACGACCTACACCCTTAGCAGGGGCGCCTCTTCAGCCTCTTGAGTATTTCTCCTGAATCAGCTTCCTTCCAATTATGATGGTCATATTGAAATTCAACATCAAAATGCAAAAGTTATTATACTTAAATTATATTATATTGTCAATATTTTTATTACAACTTTTTGACTTACATTTTATAACTTTTTATATGATTCTATTGCTGTTTCATAAAGATTATTTCCCTCTGAGTCAATAACAACTATTACTGGGAAGTTTTCAACCTTTAATTCTCTAATTGCTTCTGTTCCTAAATCATCATATGCAATTACTTTACTTTCTTTTATACATTTTGAAAGTATAGCTCCTGCTCCGCCTACTGCTGCAAAATATACAGCTTTATTTCTTACAATTGCATCCTTTACAGCTTCAGATCTCTTTCCCTTTCCTATCATTCCCTTTAATCCTAAATCCAAAAGGGATGGAGCATACTTATCCATTCTACTTGCAGTTGTAGGACCTGCAGAACCAATAGGTCTGCCATCTCTAGCAGGAGATGGTCCCATATAATATATTACATTATCTTCCATAGACATTGGTAATTTTTCACCATTATTTAATGCTTCATACATTCTTTTATGTGCTGCATCTCTAGCTGTATATATTGTACCTGAAATATATACATAATCTCCTGATTTTAAATTTTCTATTTCTTCTTTTATTAACGGTGCATTAATTCTTTTTTCCATAATAAATAATCTCCGTTTCTTTTATATTACTCTGTGACTATGTCTATTAACATGACAACAGATATTTACAGCAACCGGCATACCTGCAATATGTGTAGGATATGTTTCAATATTAACAGCGAATGCTGTCTGTGTTCCACCAAGTCCCCCAGGTCCGATTCCAAGAGAATTTATTTTTTCAAGCATTTCTATTTCTAATTCCTTAACATAAGGTATTTCAGAATGTTTTCCAACTTTTCTTGTAAGAGCTTTTTTTGATAATACAGCACATTTATCAAATGTACCACCTATACACACACCAACAACCATTGGAGGGCATGCATTTGGACCAGCTTCTTTTACAGTATTTATAATAGCTTGCTTTACACCCTCTATTCCATCTGCAGGTTTGAGCATATATATCTTACTCATATTCTCACTACCAAATCCTTTTGGAGCAAAAGTTATATCAACCTGGTCTCCTGGCACAATTTCATAATATATTACTGCTGGTGTATTATCTTTTGTATTTTCTCTTATAATTGGATCACTTACTACGGATTTTCTTAAAAATCCATCTACGTATCCTCTTCTTACACCTTCATTAATTGCATCTTCAAGATTTCCACCTTCAAAATGTACCTCTTGTCCTACTTTTATAAAAATTATTGCCATTCCTGTATCCTGACAGATTGGTATCATATCATTTCCGGCAATCTGAAGATTTTCTTCAAGCTGGGATAATATCTGTTTTCCAAGACATGATTCTTCTTTTTCTTTTGCATTTGCTAATGCATCTATCATATCCTTTGAAAGAAAATGTGTAGCTTCTATACACATTTCTTTTATAGTTTCGGTGATTTTTTCCACATTGATACTTCTCATTTTTAAATCATTCCTATCATAATTGTATTGTATTCTTGCATCAAATCATAAATTATTAGGGTGTAAAAACACCCTAATATTTATTATCTTATGTTTCGTCCGTATCATTTACATCTTCATCTGAAGATTCCTCATCTGTGATTTCTTCATCTATTATATCATCATTTATAATATCTTCGTCTGAAAAATCTTCATCAGCAATATCTTCAACAGGTGTTTCTTTTGTCTGTTCAGGTGTTTCTCTTACCTTTGCAATCGCAACTACTGATATATCTTTATCCTTATCAAGTCTTATAAGTCTTACACCTAATGCAACTCTTCCTACAAGAGATATATCACTTGATGCAATCTGAATAATGATACCTTCAGATGTAATAAGCATAATTTCATGGTCTTCATTTACAGCCTTTAATCCGACTACACATCCTGTCTTTTCGCTAATCTTGTAACACTTAAGACCTTTTCCGCCTCTTCTTTGAATATGGAATTCATTTATATTTGTTCTCTTTCCCATACCCTTTTCAGTTACAAATAACATTGCAGAACCCTGTCTTTCAAGCTGTACACCTATTACTTCATCACTGGCTTCAAGATTAATACCTCTTACACCTATTGATGTTCTACCTGTTCTTCTTACATCTGTAAGTTTAAACTTAATACATTTTCCATATTTTGTAGCCATAAGAACTACATCTGTATTATCAGCGGTTTTAACTTCAATAAGTTCATCATCATCTCTTAAAGTTATTGCCTGAGTACCTGTTTTTCTAATATTCTTGTACTCTACCAAAGGAGTCTTCTTAATAATACCAGACTTAGTAGCCATAATTAAGAATCTTCCTTCTTTATATTCTTTAATTGGAATGATTGCTGTTATTTTTTCATCAGGCTGAATCTGAATAAGATTTACTATTGCTGTTCCTCTTGCAGTTCTTCCTGATTCAGGTATTTCATATGTCTTTAATCTATATGCTCTACCTTTATTTGTTATAAACATAATGTAATGATGAGTTGTTGTCATAAGCAAATCAACAATATAGTCATCATTAATTGTCTGCATTCCTTTTATTCCCTTACCGCCCCTATGCTGAGTTGTGAAATTATCAACTGTCATTCTCTTAATATATCCAAGAGATGTTCTTGCAATAACTGTATTTTCTACAGGAATAAGATCTTCTATTGTAATATCATCTGTGTCTATACCAATAGATGTTCTTCTTTCATCACCATATTTATCTCTTATTATTATTATTTCTTCTTTGATAACTGATAATAATTTCTTTTCATCCGCAAGAATTGATTTTAAATATTCAATTGTTCCTAAGAGTTCCTTATATTCATTTTCAAGATCTTCTCTAGCTAATCCTGTTAATGCTCTAAGTCTCATATCAACAATGCTTGAAGCCTGAATTTCACTTAATGCAAATCTTTCCATTAATGATGCTTTTGCTTCTGCAATTGTTCTTGAACCTCTGATTATCTTTATTACTTCATCGATATTATCAAGTGCTATTAACAAACCTTGAACAATATGAGCTCTTTCTTCAGCTTTATTTAAATCATATTTTGTTCTTCTTGTAACTACATCTTTCTGATGTAAGATATAGTTTCCAAGCATATCACAAATATTCAATACCTTTGGTTCATTATTTACAAGTGCAAGCATAATAACACCAAATGTATCCTGAAGCTGTGTATGCTTAAATAATTGGTTAAGTAATACATTGGCATTTACATCTCTACGTAATTCAATGACAATTCTCATACCATCTTTGTTTGATTCATCACGAAGGTCTGTAATACCATCAATCTTTTTATCTTTTACAAGTTCGGCAATCTTTTCTATAAGCTTTGCTTTATTAACCATGTATGGAAGTTCAGTAACAATAATTCTGTTCTTTCCATTTTCCATAGTTTCAATATTTGTAATTGCCCTTACTTTTATTTTTCCTCTACCGGTTCTGTATGCTTCCTCAATACCTCTTGTACCAAGTATCATACCACCCGTTGGAAAATCAGGTCCTTTAATAATTTGAAGAATTTCGTCTATTTCAGTTTCTCTATCTTCTTCAATACTATTATCAATTATTTTTACAACAGCATTTATTACTTCATTTAAGTTATGAGGTGGTATATTTGTTGCCATACCTACTGCAATACCACTTGTACCATTTATTAATAGATTAGGTATTCTTGATGGTAATACTGTTGGTTCTTTTTCAGTTTCATCAAAGTTTGGAACGAAATCAACTGTATCTTTATTGATATCAGCTAACATTTCCATAGAAACTTTACTTAATCTTGCTTCTGTATAACGCATAGCAGCAGCGCCATCACCATCCACAGAACCAAAATTTCCATGACCATCTACTAATGGATATCTTGTAGACCATTCCTGTGCAAGATTTACTAATGCTCCATATATTGAACTATCACCATGTGGATGATACTTACCCATTGTATCACCGACGATACGTGCACACTTACGATGTGGTTTGTCCGGACCATTATTTAACTCTATCATAGAATATAAAATTCTTCTTTGTACTGGCTTAAGACCATCTCTAACATCAGGAAGAGCTCTTGAAGCAATAACACTCATGGCATATTCTATGTATGATTTTTCCATTGTTTCCTTTAGGTCAACATCATGGATTTTATCAAAAATATTTTCATCCATTTATATATCCTCCTATATATCAAGATTTTCAGCAAACTTAGCATTTGCTTCAATGAACTCACGTCTTGGTTCTACCTGGTCACCCATAAGAGTTGTAAATGTTAAATCTATTTCCTGTAACATTTCTTCATCATAAAGAACCTTTTTAAGAATTCTTGTTTTAGGATCCATTGTTGTATCCCAAAGCTGTTCAGCATCCATTTCTCCAAGACCTTTGTATCGCTGAATTTTGTTATTTCCATCTCTTCCAATTTCATTCAAGATATTATTAAGTTCAATATCATTGTATGCATACCATACTTTTTTGTTTTTAACTATCTGATAAAGAGGAGGTGTTGCCAAATAAACATATCCCTGCTTTATAAGTTCAGGCATAAATCTGAAGAAAAATGTAAGCAGAAGTGTTGCAATATGTGCACCATCAACATCGGCATCAGTCATAATAATAATCTTGTGATATCTCAATTTAGAAATATCAAAATCTTCATGAATACCTGTACCAAAAGCAGTAATCATAGTCTTAATTTCTGCATTACCAAGAATCTTATCAAGTCTTGCCTTTTCAACATTTAAAATTTTACCTCTAAGAGGAAGAATTGCCTGAGTAGCTCTATCTCTTGCTGTCTTTGCAGAACCACCAGCGGAATCTCCTTCGACTATATATATCTCACAGTTTGCAGGATTCTTATCTGAACAATCTGCAAGTTTTCCCGGAAGACCATTTCCATCAAGAGCTGTTTTTGCTTTTCTTGTAAGTTCTCTTGCTTTTCTTGCTGCTTCTCTTGCTCTTTGTGCTAATAAAGATTTTTCACATATATTTTTTGCAACTGTAGGATTTTGCTCAAGAAAATATGTAAGCTGCTCAGTAACAATACTTTCAACAGCTGCTCTTGCTGCACTATTTCCAAGCTTCTGTTTTGTCTGACCTTCAAACTGTGGTTCAGAAATTTTAATACTTATTATTGCAGTCAATCCTTCTCTTATATCTTCACCTGAAAGATTCTGTTCATTTTCTTTTATAATCTTATTTGCTCTTGCATATTCGTTGAAAGTTTTTGTTATTGCTCTCTTGAATCCCTCTAAATGTGTACCACCCTCTGGTGTAATAATATTATTTACGAAAGAATAAACGCTTTCATTGTATCCATCATTATGCTGGAATGCTACTTCAACATTTATTTCATCTTTTACACCTTCACAGTATATTACTTTTTCATAAAGAGGCTCTTTTCCTTTGTTGAGATATGTAACGAATTCTTTAATTCCACCTTCATAATGGAATATCTCTTCCTTTACTTCCTCATTTCTTACATCTCTTAAAACAATTTTTAAATTTTTTGTAAGGAATGCTGTTTCTCTAAGTCTTGTTTTAAGAACAGAATAATCATATACTGTCTCTTCAAATATTTCTTTATCAGGTAAGAAAGTTACTTCTGTACCTGTATAATTTTCATCATCATATGTACCTATGATTTTTAATTCGTTTAATACATCTCCTCTTGAGTACTTCTGATAATATATATTTCCATCTCTATATACTTTTACCTCTAACCATTCAGAAAGGGCATTTACAACAGATGCACCAACACCATGGAGACCCCCTGATACTTTATATCCTCCACCTCCGAATTTTCCACCTGCATGTAATACAGTAAATACAACTTCTACAGCAGGCTTTCCTGTTTTTTTGTTTATATCTACAGGTATACCTCTACCATTATCTTTTACTGTGATTGAATTGTCTTCATTAATCTGTACATCAATAACTGAACAAAATCCTGCCAAAGTTTCATCAACAGAATTGTCAACAATTTCATAAACCAGATGATGTAAACCTTTTGAAGATGTACTACCAATGTACATACCTGGTCTCTTTCTTACAGCTTTCAAACCCTCTAAAATCTGGATTTGATCACCACTATAACTTTCACTTGCTTTAGTCATTGTTGCTCCTTTCTACTGTTCCTTCTACAACCTTGTATATATTATCAATGTTAAATCTGTTTTGTACTAATTCATCTAATCCAGTACAAGTAATGACAGTTTGAACATTATATAAACTATCTAATAACTGAGTTTGTCTATTGCTGTCAAGTTCACTCATTACATCATCCAGTAATAAAATCGGTTTATCTTTTATAATGCTTTTAACTAATTCTATTTCTGATAATTTAAGAGATAAAGCAGCAGTTCTTTGCTGTCCCTGACTTCCAAACTTTTTTAAATCAATATCTCTATCAAAAAATCCAATATCATCACGATGTGGACCTACTGAAGTAGTTTTATATTTGATATCTTTATCCCTATTTGATTTCAACTCATCATATAGATTATTACCAAAAATATTTGGTTCATACTTAATGATTAATTCTTCTTTTCCATTTGTTATATTTCTATGAATTCCATATATAACTTCGTTAAGCTCTTCAATAAATGATGTTCTTCTTGATATTATCTTTGAACCATATTCTCCAAGCTGCATATCCCAAATATCTAAAGTATTATATAAATCTTTGTCATAATAATAATTTAAATCTTTTAATAATTGGTTTCTTTGAACTAATATCTTATTGTAGTTCATAAGATTATAGACATATATCTTATCAAGCTGACATAATTCTAGATCAATAAATCTTCTTCTTTCAGCAGGACCATTTTTTATAATTGATAAATCTTCCGGTGAAAAAAACACAACATTTATTATTCCGAATAATTCACTTATTTTTTTAATTGGAATTCCATTAATAGCAATACCTTTAGATTTATTTTTTCTAATATGCATATCTATTCTTACAGGAACATCATTTTTAGAAACTATAACTTTTATATGGGATTCATTTTCACCAAAATTTATTATTTCCTTGTCCTTTGAACCTCTGTGTGATTTGCTCGTAGCAGACAAATATATTGCTTCAAGAATATTTGTTTTTCCCTGGGCATTATTGCCATACAGTATATTTGTACCATTATCAAATTCAATATTAAGTTTTTTATAATTTCTGAAATTTTTAAGTTCAAGTGATTGAATATACATCTAATACCAACTTTGACTTTCAATTAATAATTTATAATTAAAAATTTATATACTATTTTACTATTTTGATAGTTTCTCCATCAAATTCTACAATGTCTCCATCATAGAGTTTTTTTCCTCTCTGAATTTCAACATTTCCGTTTACTTTTACTAAACCATCCTGAATGACAAACTTTGCTTTAACTCCTGATTCTACAAGATTAGCAGCTTTAAGTGCCTGTCCAAGTTTAATAAATTCATCACGAAGTTTAATTTCTTCCATGACTTCCTCCTAATTAAACATTTAATTTGAAACTGTAAAGTTTACAGGTAATATCAAATATGTATACTTTTCTTCATCATCTCTTATGAAACATGGAGCCTTTGGATTAACCATATAAATTTTAACTTCTTCATCATCAATAACCTTTAATGCATCAATTAAAAATTTTGGATTAAATCCAATCATAATATCTTTACCATCTTTTCTGATATCTATATTTTCATTCATAGATCCAATAACTGAACTAATCTTAAGTTCCATATTTCCATCTGTGATATTTATGATAATTGGTTTTTTATCTCCCTCTTTTACAAGAAGAGTAGCTCTATCTATACAATCTAAAAATTCTTTTTTGTTAATTGTAAATTTTGTTTCATAATCACTTGAAAGCATCTGATCAATTTTGAAATATTCACCTTCAATAAGTCTAGATACAACTACAGTCTTATCAAATTCAAAAACAATATGATTATTAGTGAAGAAAATTCTTACCTCATCTTCTACTCCACCATTTAATATTTTACTAACTTCACTTAATGTTTTTCCAGGAACTATAACTTTAATATCATCAAAAGTATTCTTAAGTTCAATCTTTCTGATAGATATTCTATGTCCATCAAGAGAAACTACTTTTAATTCATTATTCTTTACTTCAAACAATTCACCAGTCATGAGCTTGTTAGAATCATTATCTGCTATTGAGAAAATTGTTTGTCTTATTATTTCTTTTAAAGAAAATTGTGAAAGATAAATAAATTTATTCTTTTCAATAACAGGAAGATATGAAAAATCTTCTCCTGATTTTCCTGCTATAGAAAATACAGCTTTTTCACAAGTAATAGTTGTTCTATAATTTTCATCAGTTTCAATAACAACTTCATTGTCTGGAAGCTTTCTAACTATTTCTGAAAATATCTTTGCCTCAATAGCAACCATACCACCTGATAAAATTTCACCATCAATAATAGTTTCAATACCAAGTTCCATATCATTAGCTGTAAACTTAATATCTGATGTAGTAGCATCAATAAGAATACATTCTAATATATTCATAGTTGTTTTTGTTGGAACTGCCTTTTGTACTATATTAACTCCTTGAAGTAAGTTAGACTTTGTGCAAATAATCTTCATTTTGAAAAAACTCCTTTCGCCTGTGGCCATATATATATATATAATTTATTTTAGATAATCGTAGTATTATTATAGGATGTGTATTTGTATATAATCTCTAAAATGCAGTAATTATAAGGATTAACGCAATTAAAAAGTATGTTAAAAAGTAATTTTAAGTGTCTGATAACTCAATATTTATTCACATCACTATTTTTTTGATTTTTTACTTTTAACATTTTATAAACATATAAAAATATGATTATGTAGATTCATTGTGTATAAAAAATGTTATAAAGTGAAAAGCAATGTGTATAAATAAATATGAGTTTCTTCCTATTATAATAGAATATCAAATAACCTAGTTAGGATTGATTTTCTTTTTAATTACTTCAACAACATTTCTTGTAGATTCATTTGATGATATTTCATTTTGAATCTTTTCAATAGCATGCATTACAGTTGTATGATCTCTTTTTCCAAGAAGTTGTCCTACAACCTGAAGAGATGTTTCAGTTAATTGTCTGCACAGATACATAGCTATTTGTCTTGGAAATACTATTTCCTGACTTCTGTTTTTAGAAGATAAATCTGAAACAGGAATATTGAAATGTTCTGCAACAGTATTAATTATAAGTTCAGGTGTTATTTCTTTATTGTCATCTGTAGAAATAATATCTTTAAGAACTTCTTTAGCTATATCAATGTTGATAGGCTTTCTTGAAACCCTTGAAAATGCAACTATTTTTGTAAGTGCTCCCTCTAATTCTCTAATATTAGATTTAATGTTTGTAGCAATATATTCAAAAATATCATCATCAATATTGTAACCTTCTATTTCAGCTTTCTTCTTGATAATTGCCATACGTGTCTCATAATCAGGAGAAGAGATATCAACAGTAAGTCCCATTTCAAAACGACTCTTAAATCTTGATTCTAATGTAGCCATCTGTTTTGGTGGTTTATCAGAAGAAATTACAATCTGTTTATTAGACTCTTTAAGAGTATTAAATGTATGGAAAAATTCTTCCTGAGATCTTTCTTTACCAATGATAAACTGAATATCATCAATAAGAAGGACATCAAGATTTCTGTATTTGTCTCTAAATTCAACTATAGCTTGTTGGTTTTCACTTCTGATTGCATTGATAACTTCATTTGTGAAAACTTCTGAAGTAACACATCTTACATTCATATCTGGATTTCTGTCTAAGATAAAATTACCTATTGAATGCATAAGATGAGTTTTTCCTAAACCAACTCCTCCATATATGAATAGAGGGTTGTACATTTCTGCTGGTGATTCTGCAACTGCTAATGCATAAGCATGGGCAAAATTGTTATTTCCACCAACAACGAAGTTGTCAAAAGTATAGTTTGGATTTAAGTTTGCCTGTCTTTTCTTTTCATTAAGAATAGAATCTGTATTTTTAATAGAAGAAATATCAGATGAATCAGATGAATTAGAGGAACCCTTTAATTCATTTGCATATGAAAATTTAATATCAAGCTGCTCATTTGTAACTTCCTGAACAACAACCTTAAGTGGTATATAGTATTTTTTTGTAAGGTAACTTGTATTTATGTTTTCATCCGGAACAAGTAAATTTATAACTCCGTTTTCAACAGAATGAACCTGAAGGGGTTTAATCCATGTATTAAATGAAACATCCATAATGTCATGTTCTTTTTTTAATATTTCTAATATCTCGTCCCATTTTGAAACAACAAGATCGTACATAATAATAACTCCTTTTTATAAAGAAATAAGTCTTTAAAATTTGTTGTTTTGGCATTTGAACATATTAAGCCATATATAACATTATTTTATATTATTTTTGCTTATTTTTCAAGTAAAAAGGGTTTTTGGAGGGTAATTCATTTATAATATTTTTAAGAGGTTATTATTTATCTTATAAGTGGAAAAAAAGTGAATAATTATATAATAAATAAAAAAAATATATATATTATAATGAATACAAATGTATATAAAAAAAAGGTGGAAAAGTGAATAATTATATAAATAATATTAATTGTTTAACTATTTAAGAAAAATTATTCAATATTCTTAAATCTTTTAACACACATTTAAAGATGCTAGAAAAAGGCATTTTTTAATAATAATTAACCATTAGTAAACTCTTATCCACATTTTATTCACATTTTGTGGATAAGATTATGTAAATAAAAATAAAGATTTATGTAAAGTGGAAAACTTTTTTAATATAAAAATAAATACTTGACAAAGATGTTGACTTTTATATATAATCGATACGATGTCTTATTTTACCACATTTTAGAATTTTACAGATAAACTGTAAGATAAAGACAATATGTGAATATATATAATATGAAGAAAAGGAGGATCTTAATTATGAAGATGACATTTCAGCCAAAGAAGAGACAGAGATCTAAGGTTCATGGTTTTAGAGCAAGAATGAGTTCTGCAAGCGGTAGAAAAGTTTTAGCTGCAAGACGTGCAAAAGGAAGAAAGAAATTATCAGCTTAAGACCGCATTATATGTGGTCTTTTCTTTTCTCATATTTTTGTAACAGACAATGCTTTTTACCAAACTAGAATGGAGTATATATGAGAAATATTAATTCATTAAAAAACCAGGAATTTTCTGAGGTTTATGGCAAAGGAAAATCATATGCCAATAAATATTTAGTTATGTATGTACTTGAAAATGAAAAAGGCAAGAGTAAGCTAGGAATATCTGTTAGTAAAAAGGTAGGAAATAGCATTGTAAGACATCGTTTGGCCAGATTAATTAGAGAGAGCTACAGACTAAATTTTAACGTGTTTAATAGTGGTTTAAACATTGTAGTTATAGCGCGAGTGGGCGCAAAGGATAAAGGTTTTAAAGAGATTGAAAGTGCTTTCTTACATTTATTAAAGATGCACAATGTTTTAAAGGAAAGTGAAGTACCTGAAAATGCCAGTAATTAAAAAATTAGCCAGTTATGTTTCGTTATTTTTTAAAAAGTTACTTATTTTATTGGTGAAGTTTTATAGGATATGTATATCTCCTTATAAGGGAAACATTCATTGCAGATATACTCCTACATGCTCTCAATATGCATTAGAAGCACTTGAGAAATATGGTCCTATAAAAGGTACGTATTTGTCCGTAAAAAGAATATTAAGGTGTAACCCTTTTTCAAAAGGTGGTTATGATCCTGTTCCATAAGGAGGAAATAGATGTCAGGAATATTAATGGCAGGATGTTATGACTTTTTCTTAATCAGATGGGTAGCTGATTTACTTGGTTTGATTATGGGAGGTCTCTATAAATTTTTTGATTTATTCATTGACAAATGGATAATAGGTATTTGTATTATAGTGTTTACGATTATTGTAAAAATGATACTTTTTCCTATGACACTTAAGCAGCAGAAGTTTTCTAAGATTTCTTCTGTAATGAATCCGGAACTTCAAAAAATCCAGAAGAAATATCAGGGTAAAAGAGATCAGGATTCAATGATGAAAATGCAGGCTGAAACACAGGCTTTATATGATAAATACGGAACTTCTCCTACGGGTAGTTGTCTTCCTGTGCTTATCCAGATGCCTATTTTGTTAGGTCTTTATGCAGTAATTATCTCTATTCCTACATATGTGTCTCCAGTTTCAGATATATATAAGGATATGAGTACGGTTATAGTATCTACAATGGATGAATATAGTGATATCAATGATCTTAATACACTTTTAATTGGAGAAGATGCAGATTTTTCAAAATTAATAGCAAATAACTATGATTCATCAAAATCTGAAAGTGAAAATAAAGATTTAATATATGAAAATCTTATTACAATGAATTCAGCAGTTAATCCATTATCTGATTATAATTCATTATATGATAAGTCTTCAGAAATAATAGAAAAGCTTAAAGCTCTTGAGGAAAAAGATTTTAATAATGTTTTAGAAGCTGAAAATAAAAAAGAAAATAAGTCTGATAAAAATATTGCTTTAATTGAAAAATATAAGTTATATACAGACAGTGACTGGGACAAGTTATTAGATGATTTAAAGACAGCAAAATCAGGAGAAAATGGTGTTGAAGGTTATGAAGATACTATATCTGAAATTTATGAGTTTGCAGGAATTGATTTAAGTAAATCACCTTCACAAGGAAAGTGGTATGCAATAATTATTCCTATCCTTGCATTCCTTACACAATGGTATAGTATGAAGCTTTCTACAAAGAATCAGCCTAAGATGGATGATAATCCTATGGCTTCTTCAATGAAAGTTATGACATTTACAATGCCTATTATGTCAGCATTTTTCTGTTATTCATTTGCGGCAGGTCTTGGTTTTTATTGGGTAATGTCAGCAGTTGTACAGATTATTCAGCAGATTATTATTAATAATCATTTTAAGAATAAAGATGTAAATGAAATGATTAAAGAAAATGTTGAAAAGAGAAGAAAGAAGCTTGAAAAGAAGGGTATTAATCCTGATGAAAAAGTAATTACAAATGCTGCTACAAGAAATGTAAAGAGCATAAAAGTAGATTATGATAATTCAAGTGCTGCATCAGAATCAGTTACAGAAGCTGTTGTAGATAAAAATGTTAAAAAGGGTGGAATTGCTGAAAGAGCAAATATGGTAAAAGCCTTTAACGAAAAGAATAATAAATAATATACGGGAGGATTTTGAGAATGGAATTTCAGATTTTTACTGGTAAAACAGTAGAAGACGCAGTTACAAATGCATTAGTTCAACTTGAAACAACAAGTGATAATATAGAATATGAAGTACTTGAAAAAGGAAGTACAGGCTTTCTTGGTATGGGTAGTAAGCCAGCAAAAATTCAGGCAAGAATTAAAGAAGTAGAAGTATCAGAAGTATCTATAGAAGATACATGTGTTGAATTTCTTTCAAAAGTTTTTGAAGCAATGAATTTAGTTGTAAAAATTAATGTTACAGTTTTAGAAGAAGAAGTATACGTTGATTTAATAGGAGATGATATGGGTGTTCTCATTGGTAAGAGAGGACAGACACTTGATTCTTTACAGTACTTATTAAGTCTTGTAATTAACAAAAATAGTGAGAACTATTTAAGAGTTAAGCTTGATACAGAAAACTACCGTGAAAGAAGAAAAGAAACTCTTGAAAATCTTGCAAAGAATATTGCATTTAAAGTAAAGAGAACAAAGAAATCTGTTTCATTAGAGCCAATGAATCCATATGAAAGAAGAATTATTCATTCAGCTTTACAAAATGACAGATATGTTACTACAAAGAGCGAAGGTGAAGAACCATTCAGACATGTTGTAGTAGTATTAAAGAAAAACTATTAATTTTAATATACCCCCGCTAAGGCAAGTGTTTTGGCGGGGGTAATGTCGTAATAGGAATTTATGATTTGAGGAAGATTATTATGTTTAGTGTTGATACAATAGCAGCTATTGCAACAGCAGTAAGTAATTCAGGAATAGGAATTATAAGAGTAAGTGGTGATGATGCCATAGAAGTTGTTGATAAATTATTTGTTTCTGCAAAGGGAAAAAAGTTAATAGATGCAAAGACGCATACAGTTCATTACGGACATATAGAGTTTGAAGGAAAAATAATAGATGAAGTATTGGTTACAGTTATGAAATCACCAAATACTTATACAAGAGAAAATGTGTGTGAAGTAAATTGTCATGGTGGTGTAGTAGTAGTTAATAAAGTTTTTGATGCCATATTAAAAAGTGGTGCAAGGGTTGCTGAACCAGGAGAGTTTACAAAAAGAGCTTTTCTTAATGGAAGGATTGATTTATCACAGGCTGAAGCAGTAATTGATGTAATCAATTCAAAAAATGAGTATGCACTTAATAATTCAGTAAGACAGTTAAAAGGTAGTGTTTCAAAAAAAATAAAAAAAGTTAGAGAAGATATATTAAATGAGATTGCTTTTATTGAAGCTGCACTTGATGACCCTGAACATATAAGTCTTGAAAATTATAGTGAAGAACTACTTCAAAAGACTGATAATATAATAGAAGTACTTGATAAACTTTTAAAATCATCTGATAATGGTAAGGTTTTAAAAGAAGGAATAAGAACAGTTATTCTTGGAAAACCAAATGCCGGAAAGTCATCATTTTTGAATGCAATAATAGGTGAAGAAAGAGCAATTGTTACTGATATTGAAGGAACAACAAGAGATTCTCTTGAAGAAAGTATTAATATAGGTGGAATAAGCCTTTGTATGATTGATACAGCGGGAATAAGAGATACAGAAGATATAGTTGAAAAAATAGGTGTTGAAAGATCAAAAAAGTTAGCTGATGAAGCAGACTTAATTATATATATTATAGATTCATCAAAAAAACTTGATGAAAATGATTATGAAATTATGGACATAATCAAAGATAAAAAGTATATTGTACTTATGAATAAATCTGATTTGTATTCTAATGTAGATTTAAGTCAATTAGGATTTATTGATAAAGATAAAATTATTAATATCTCTGCAAAATATAAT
Organism: Lachnospiraceae bacterium; assembly: GCA_045126215.1. Taxonomy (GTDB): domain Bacteria; phylum Bacillota; class Clostridia; order Lachnospirales; family Lachnospiraceae; genus SVEL01. The sequence continues at coordinate 15,460 of JBGVOD010000039.1, forward strand.
GAAGGAATTGATGATTTCTGTGAAAGAATTAAAGAGATGTTCTTCGAAGGCAATATAGATTTTAATAATGAAATATTTATTACAAATGCAAGACAAAAGAATGATATTTATGAGGCTTATAATAGTATAAAGCTTGTAAAAAATAGTATTGAAGATGGCATGCCGGAGGATTTCTTTTCCATAGATTTAATGAATGCATATGAATATCTTGGAAGAGTTATTGGTGAGTCACTTGAAGATGATTTAGTAAATCAGATATTTAGCAAATTCTGTATGGGTAAGTAATAAAGAAAAATTTGACATAGATACAGATGAAAGGATAAAAAGATGCCTAGTTATTTGGAAGAAAGTTATGATGTTTTAGTTGTTGGAGCAGGACATGCAGGATGTGAAGCTGCACTTGCATCTGCAAGACTTGGTCTTAATACAGTTTTATTTACAGTTAGTGTGGATTCTATAGCATTAATGCCTTGTAATCCAAATGTAGGTGGAAGTTCAAAGGGTCATTTAGTTAGAGAAATTGATGCACTTGGTGGAGAAATGGGAAAGAATATTGATAAGACATTTATCCAATCTAAGATGCTTAATAAATCAAAAGGACCAGCAGTTCATTCATTAAGAGCACAGGCAGATAAAAGAGATTATTCTTCTGAAATGAGAAAAACTCTTGAAAGTACAGAAAATTTAACTATCAGACAGGCTGAAGTAAGTGAACTTTTGGTTGAAGAAGGAAAGATTGTTGGTGCAAAGACATATTCCGGAGCAACATATCATGTTAAGGCTGTTGTTTTATGTACAGGAACATATCTCAGGGCAAGATGTATATATGGTGATGTCAGCAATCCAACAGGACCAAATGGTTTACAAGCTGCAAATCATCTAACAGATTCTCTTAAATCATTGGGTATAGAAATGTATAGATTTAAGACAGGAACACCTGCCAGAGTTGATAAGAGAAGTATTGATTTCTCAAAAATGGAAGAACAAAAAGGTGACGAAAGAGTAGTTCCTTTCTCATTTTCAACAGATCCTGAATCAGTACAAAAGGAACAGGTATCCTGCTGGCTCACATATACAAATGAAGAAACTCATAAGATTATTAGGGACAACATTGGTAGAAGTCCATTATTTTCTGGAATGATAGAAGGAACAGGACCAAGATATTGCCCTTCTATTGAGGATAAAGTTGTAAAATTTGCTGATAAAGATAGACATCAGGTATTTATAGAACCTGAAGGATTGTATACAAACGAAATGTATCTTGGAGGAATGTCAAGTTCACTTCCTGAAGATGTTCAATATGCTATGTATAAGACAGTTCCAGGACTTGAAAATGTTAAAATTGTAAGAAATGCATATGCAATTGAATACGATTGTATCAACCCAAGACAGCTTCTCCCAACACTTGAGTTCAAGAATATTAAGGGTTTATTTAGTGGAGGACAGTTTAATGGAAGTTCAGGATATGAGGAAGCAGCAGCTCAGGGTATAATTGCCGGAATAAATGCAGCACTTGAAGTCCTTGGAAAAGAACAGATAATTATCGATAGATCTGAAGGATATATTGGTGTATTAATTGATGATCTGGTTACAAAGGAAAATCATGAACCATATAGAATGATGACTTCAAGAGCAGAATATAGATTACTTCTTCGTCAGGACAATGCTGATCTTAGATTAACGAAGATAGGTCATAAGGTAGGCCTTGTATCTGATGAAGTATATAACAGAGTTGAGTGGAAGAGAGAAAAGATAGCAAGTGAGATAGAAAGACTTACTAATTCTTTAGTTGGTGCAAATAAGGAAATACAGGAATTTCTTGAAAGACATAATAGTGCAACTCTTAAAACAGGTAGTAATCTTGCAGAACTTATTCGTCGTCCGGAGCTTAATTATGAGATGTTAGCTGAATTAGACCCTGAAAGGGAAGAATTACCAGACGATGTTATTGAACAGATAAATATTGAAATAAAATATGATGGCTATATTAAGAGACAACAAAAGCAGGTTGAATCTTTCAAAAAACTAGAAGGAAAGAAGTTGGATAAAGACTTCGATTATTCAGAAGTATCAGGTCTTAGAAAAGAGGCTATACAGAAGCTTAATATGTATAAACCTCTTTCAATTGGACAGGCATCACGTATTTCAGGTGTTTCTCCAGCAGATATTTCAGTTCTTTTAGTATTTCTTGAACAATTAAAGCATAAGAGGAATAACAATGACTGAGAAGAAAGAAAAAAATAGAGAGGACTTTGATAATAAAATATATGATGAAATCAATATTCATTCAATAAATATTGAAGATAAAAAGTATTCTGAAGGTCTTGAAATATTAAAAGAGGGATTTAAATCTTTTAATATTATTTATGATGATCTTATGATAAAGAAACTAATAGTTTTCTATGAAATGCTTGTGGAAAAAAATAAAGTAATGAATCTTACTGGAATAACAGAGTTTAAAGAAGTTGTGATTAAGCACTTTCTTGATAGTATTTCTATTGTAAAGGTTTGTGATGAATTTCTTAAAATCAGAGAATGTGATTCTAGAGATTCATATAAAGTTATTGATGTTGGAACAGGTGCCGGTTTTCCAGGTATCCCTCTAAAAATCGTTTTTCCTGAACTTAAAATCACATTGCTTGACTCTTTAAATAAAAGACTTGTATTTTTGAATGAAGTTATTGATAGACTTGCACTTGATGATATTGAAACTGTACATGGCAGGTGTGAAGAACTTGCAAAGAATAAACTTTACAGAGAAAAATTTGATTACTGTGTATCAAGAGCTGTTGCAAATCTATCATCTTTAAATGAACTCTGCCTTGGATTTGTTAAGAAAAATGGTGTGTTTGTATCCTATAAGGGGAAAAATGGTGATGAAGAAATATCAGAAGCCACTAAGAGTATAAAACTTATGGGTGGAAAATTAAAGAGTAAAGAATATTTTAAACTTGCAAACACGGATATGGAAAGAGTGTTTATAGTAATTGAAAAAATTGAAAATACACCGGCAAGATTTCCTAGAAAATCAGGAATGCCAACTAAAGAGCCTTTGGGATAAAGAGTAAAAAAAGGTATCTTCTAGAATTCTAGAAGATACCTTTTGACATCCTAATATTATAAAGAAAATACTCTCTGAGGATGTATTTATTTTTCCTAGTTCATGTATGTTTTTATTGCATTCAAAAATTCTTTAGGTTGTTCAATTTGTGGAAAATGTTTAGAATTATTAATCATTACAGTTTCAATTGCTGGATTAAATTCCTGGTATTCCATAAATATTTCTGAAATGTTTTTTTCGTCTTCTCCACCAATTATTACAATACTATTATTTATTTCTTTAATGGCATGGGAAATATTAACATTTGTATAGTTTGCAGAGATACTTGCAAATAAGTATTTTGATGTCATAGTTCCATAATGAGATGCATCATAAAAATGTTTTACTTCTTTTGAACTAACTCTTTTTGAAAAATATTCTCTATCTGCAAGCTTTCTGTAGCTTGATTTTGAATTACATATATTAAATACGGTTGTTCCAATTAATGGCATCTCAATTAAAAGTTTTGTTAGTTTTTTATTTGTTGCCATAGAGGAATTAAGTACTATTGATTCAGGATTGATAATAGCAATTTTATCAAAAAGTGTATCATCGTTATAACAAGCCATAATAACAAATTTAGAAGATGAACCTGTACATACCACATCTGTTCTTTTTCCAATAACATTCTTCACAAAATCAGTAATCATCTGAACATATAAAAAATTTGTATATGTGAAAGCTGGTTTATCTGATCTGCCGCATCCAAGTAAATCTATAGTATAAACAGTATTGGTTTTGGAATATTCACTTACTATTTTATTCCATTCTAAATCACTACCACCACAAGATAATTCATGGACAAGAAGAACAGGATTTCCTTCGCCTTGTTTTGTATAGAAAATATTACCAAATCTCCATTCATATTTAGCTGCATTTACATCTGTTAATGCAGATTTTGCATTCGCAAGAAGATTTATTGTTCTATTAATTACATAAATTGTTCCAGCTGTAATAGATGATAAGACAGCTATTTGAAATAACTTATTATTTTTCACGCGATTTGCCTCCATTGATTAAAAATATAAGAATAAATTTAATTTTAAAAACACTTTTATTTTATTATACTTTATTATTTAATAAATATAAAGACTTTTTGAAAATATTGTGTTACAATGCTAGTAGTATAATGTTCGGATAACATAGTACACGGAGGAAATTATGGAAGATTTTACAAAATCAGAAAGGTACTTGAAAAATAGATTAGTTAAGCTTATTGATGAAAAAACTATACTCGTTTCAAAAATTAATAATATTGAAATTCAGATAGAAGAGATTGATTTGAAAATTAATGAAATAAGCAAAGATGTAGATAATTCATTTGAAATCTTTTCACCACACGCAAAGAAAAATGATTTTATACGCGACGAAATAGACAAACTTAAAGAGAGTAAAAAAGATTTATTGGAAACATATGATAATCTGAATAAACATTCAGAACTTCTAGATGAAGATATAGCAATTATTAAGGATGCTCTGGGAGAAGACACTGATTATGATGATGAAGATATTATATCATTAAAGGTTAATAACTTAGAAAGTGAGTATTCTGAAAATAACATTGGTATAAAAATTTTAGAGGACCAGGAATCAGAAAGAAAGAGAATTGCAAATGAGTTGCATGATTCAACAATTCAAGTACTTACTAATTTGGTACATAAATGTGAAATTATTTCCAGATTTATAAATGTTGATTCAGTTAGAGCTAAATTAGAATTAGAAATTATGGCAAAGACACTTCGTGAATCAATAGATGAAATGAGAAATATTATTTATGATTTAAGACCAATGTCTATGGATGATTTGTCATTTGATGAATGTATGCATAATGTGGTTGATAGATTTGACAAATCCTGTGATATTGAATTTTCATATAATGTAAAGGGAAGAGTTAAAAAAATAACTAATATAAAAGCTTCAACAATTATCAGAGTAGTTAAAGAAGCCATAAATAATAGTATTCATCATTCTGAATGTAAAAAAATAGATGTTTGTGTAGAATTTATGGAAGATACATTAAAAATTGTAGTACAAGATGATGGAAAAGGTTTTGATGTTGAAAGTATTGTTAATAAGGAAAAAAATAATTTTGGAATTACAATAATGAAAGAAAGAATCTATTTGCTTAATGGAAGTCTTTCAATTGAAAGCGAAAATGAAAAAGGTACAAAAGTTGTTATTGAAATACCAGTAGAATAAATTACTTTTAATATTCGGAGGATGACGAAAATGAGTGTTAAGATATTATTAGTTGATGATCATTCAATGGTAAGAGAAGGTCTTAAACAGTTAATTGAATTTGAACATGATTTTATAGTTATTGGAGAAGCTGCTAATGGAGAACAGGCTTTAGAAAAAATTGAAAAGCTTAAACCTGATATTGTCATGTTAGATATAAATATGCCGAAGATGAATGGCATTGATACTTTGAAAATTATAAAAGAAAGAAAATATAATACTAAAGTTATATTGCTTACAATTCATAATGAGGTTGAATATTTAATTAAAGCAATTGAAATTGGATGTGAAGGATATCTCCTAAAGGATTCAAATTCTATAGTTTTAAGAAGAGCAATTAAAACTGTATATGCAGGTGAAACATTTATTCAACCTTCAATTATTCCAACATTGAATGCTGGATTAACAGAAAAATCAAAAAGCAGTGATAAACTCTCTACATTAACAAGAAGAGAACTTGAGGTACTTAAACTTATTGCAGAAGGATTGTTTAATAAAGAAATTGCTTCAAGGCTGGATATAAGTGAAAGAACAGTTAAAAATCATATTTCAAATATATTTAAGAAAATAGAAGTTTCAGACAGAACTCAGGCTGCAGTATTTGCAATAAGAAATGATGTTGTAAAAATTATTTAATATAATAGAAAACCATTCTTATAAATGTTTCACGTGAAACATTTATAAGAATTTTTAAAATATGGTAAAAAATTTTCACCTATATTTATGATATGAGGGTCAATAAGTTAGAGTTCTTATTCTAAAAGAAGGAGGGAATTTTAGTCTTTTGACCCTTGTATTATAATAATATTAGATAAAAAATGTATTATAGAATATATCAAAAAGGAGATAGAAAATGTATTTAGTTGGTGTAAAAGAAGATAATGGATGGCTAATATCAAGATGGAATCTTACATATAAAGTGGGATGGAAACATATATGTAAAGGAATATCTTCAGTTTATGAGTATTATGATAAACCGGAAGTATTGACCAATAATGTGATAATTGATATTGATTCTAAAGATGAAATCTTAAATATAGAGGAAAATAGTAATCTAACATTAAGAGGAATTTCAAAAATTATAAAAGTACCAGTGATGATTACATTTATTAACCAAACTCAGATTGTAGAAGTAAACGTCCCTATGATGGGTGAAGAATTTTCAACTGCAGATTATGAAAAATTCAACACTTCACTTTGTCAGTATATGGATAGTATTGAATTAGCAATGTATAGATAAAAGTGTTTCACGTGAAACTTTTTTAATATGCATAAAGTATTTTGAATTAAAGAAAAAATATATAAATTACTGTTGTTATATATTTTCTCTTATTTATGTTATAATGCTTATATGTATAAATAAGAATTTGCGGAGGAAAATATGCTTACTATTAAACGTGCAAAAATGGAAGATGCAGAAGAAATTACTAAAATAAAGACAGTTGCATTTAATAAAGAAATCAATACATATTTAGGAAGAGATGGTGGCCCTCCAGGGTACAATAAAGTGGAATCAGAATTAGAAATTATTGATAAATTCTTGACATACAAAATATTGCTTGATGGTTACATAATTGGGGGCTTTTTTCTTTATTTTGAAGGTGAGGATATTCTTCATTTTGAGGATTTTGTTATTAATCCTGAATATCAGGGAAAAGGATATGGATATACAGTACTTTGCATGGTGCAAGATTTATATCCTCAAATTAAGGAATGGAAATTGTCTACACCAATTTTTAGTGTTGGTAATCAACATCTATATGAAAAATTTGGATATGTAGAAACTGGTCGTAATAGTGATGAAATTTTTTATAGCAAAACGATTTTCTAGTAATATAAATTCCAATTTCTGATAAAAGTTAATCGTGCCATTTGGCTTGATTATAAAGTACAAAGATAAAAACGCAATGTGCATTGAAAAATGTGCTAGAACTGGTTGGTAGCCCAGTCGTTCTATTATATATAGGGTAAGTAACCTGCCCCTCCGGGTTGTCCATTCTTTGTTAATTAAATGTATAGGAGGGATTATATGGACAAAGTAATTGGAAAACTGACAGTATTTTTTGAAGACCCATTTTGGGTAGGAGTATTTGAACATATCGAAGATGGTAAACTATCTGTGGCTAAAGTGACTTTTGGTGCAGAACCGAAAGACTATGAGATACAGAAGTATATTCAAAAATACTATTTAGGCTTGAAGTTCAGTCCAGCTGTTGAAACTGTTGTAAAAGAGATAAAAAGAAATCCAAAGAGGATGCAGCGTGAAGCAAAAAAACAGATACGGGAAATAGGTATTGGAACGAAATCACAGCAGGCATTGAAATTACAGCAGGAGCAAAACAAACGTGAACGTAAAGTCATAAGTCGTGAGAAAAGAGAAGCGAATGAGTTGCTGGTTAATTGATATTTTATTTACACGAAGTGTATGGATTTTGAAGGTTATGGAGGACAGGTTAATGAATTTGAAATTAGTTAGACCTACCTATGAATATGCAGAGCAAGTCATGCAATACAAGGATGACATGCTTGCAAGTAACGACAGTTTTGATGGTTGTGCGGGTCTTGAAGAAGTTGACTCATTTACCGAGTGGATTGACTTTGAACATCGATTGAAACGGAAATATAGAGAAGGGTATGTTCCATCAGAGGTGTTTTTGGGAGTTCGAATTGAAGACGAAAAGGTCGTGGGTATTATTGATTATAGGCACCCTTTATTATCTTTTTTATTGCAATACGGCGGAAATATTGGTTACAGTATTCTACCATCAGAGCGTCGGAAAGGATATGCCAGTGAAATGTTAGAATTATTGTTGGCTAT
>JBGVOD010000040.1:0-130384 GCA_045126215.1 Lachnospiraceae bacterium
TGCCCCATTTTCTTTGTAGTATTTAATAAAATCTTCTCTACTCATGATTGTTCCTCCTTTGATAATTATGTTTACTATTTATTACATCATAATTATAACAAATATTTTTTTAAATTTCAACTATTTTTCCTATTTTTCTGAATTTATTCATATCAATAATTCTTTGATTTTCACTTCCTTTGAATTTTAAACATAAATTTTTTTGGTTTAGAATAAAAGGGCCATCAACTAAAACATCTATATTAGATAATAATTCATCTGTACAGAAGATATGTTTTTTACCTCCTTCTAATAAATCTTCTAATAAATAGCCAGTAAATGCCCAAATAGTTTTATCAGGATAATAGTTTTTAAAAACAGTAGTGAAATTAGCCAAACAAGTTTGATTTTCTTCTTCAAAAGGGTCCCCACCTAATAGTGTTAGTCCTGCTGTATAATCTTCTCTACATGAATTAATTATTTCTCCAGCAACCTCTTCTGTAAATGGTTTACCATAATTAAAATCCCATGTTTCTGGTTGAAAACATCCCTCACAATGATTTCTACATCCAGAAACAAAAAGGGTGGTTCTTACACCAACCCCATTTGCAATATCATAATATTTTATATTAGAATAATTCATTTTATAAATGCAGTACTCTCTCTTTTATTTCTTGTGTTCTTCCTTGATTCCAAAATTGAGAACCAATATAACCACATGTTCTTCTTGCTACATTCATCTTATTCTGGTCTCTATTTCCACAATTAGGACATTCCCAATATAATTTACCAGATTCATCTTCTTCTATATTTATTTCCCCGTCATAACCACATACCTGACAGTAGTCCGATTTTGTATTTAATTCTGCATACATAATGTTGTCATAAATATATTTCATAACAGCTAAAACTGCTTCAATATTATTCTTCATGTCAGGTACTTCCACATAGCTGATAGCTCCTCCAGGGGAAAGTTCTTGGAACTCTGCTTCTAATTTTAATTTATCAAAAGCATTAATATTCTCAGTTACGTGTACATGATAACTATTCGTTATATAATTTTTATCAGTAACACCTTCAATAATTCCAAATCTTTCCTTTAAGCATTTAGCAAACTTATAGGTAGTTGATTCAATCGGAGTTCCATAAATAGAATAATCAATATTCTCGGCTGCTTTCCATTCAGAAGTAAATTTATTTAATCTTTCCATAATCTGAAGACCTAATTCTTTACCTTCTGGTTCTGTTAATTTTTTACCTATTAATTTATACACACATTCCCATAAACCAGCATATCCCAATGAAATTGTAGAATATCCATTATATAATAATTTATCAATAGGTTCACCTTTTTGAAGTCTTGCTAATGCACCGTACTGCCAGTGAATAGGTGAGATATCTGATGGTGTACCTAATAATCTTTTATGTCTTATTTGTAATGCTCTGTGACAAAGTTCACATCTTTCTTCTAATAATTTCCAGAAATCTTCCATTGTGTCAGCAGAACATGCAACATCAACTAGATTAATTGTAACTACTCCTTGATTAAATCTTCCATAATATTTATGCTTCCCTGCCTCGTAGTTTCCTGCATTTGCAATATTTGGAATACCAGCATCTGTAAACCTATCGGGAGTTAAGAAACTTCTACACCCCATACAGGTATAGACATCTCCTTTTAATTCAAGCATTATTTTTTCAGAGATGTAGTCCGGAACCATTCTCTTTGCAGTACACTCTGCAGCTAATTTTGTAAGATACCAAAATTCAGAGTCTTCTTTTATGTTATCTGGCTCTAATGTATATATTAATTTTGGAAATGCAGGAGTAATCCAGTGCCCGGACTCATTTTTTGTACCTTGAATTCTTTGTTTAAATACCTCTTCTGCAATTAAAGCTAAGTCGTGTTTTTCCTGGGCTGTCTTTGCTTCACCAAGATAAATATATAATGTTACAAAAGGGGTTTGTCCATTACTTGTGTTTAAAGTATTGATTTGATACTGCAGGATTTGTACCCCTGTTTTTATCTCCCTTTTAACTCTTTCTTCCGTTATGGAATATATTTTATCAAAATCAAGATTCTCAATCTCTAACCTTCCTAGTTCTTCGATTACCTCTCTCTTTATTTTCTCCCTTGAAATATTTACAAAGGGGGCTAAATGTGCTAAACTCATGCTTTGACCACCATACTGACCACTAGCAACAACAGCCATTATTTGAGTCGCAATTGTACAAGCTGTTGTGAAGGAATGTGGTTTTTCAATCATTGTCTTGTTTATCACAGTCCCGTTCTGAAGCATATCCTCAAGATTCACTAAACAGCAATTGAATGTTTTTTGAGCAAAATAATCTGCATCGTGAAAATGGATAATTCCTTTATCGTGAGCATCGGAAATATCGGAAGGGAGTAAAAATCTTCTGGTTATATCCTTACTAACTTCACCAGCCATGTAGTCCCTTTGAGTAGAGGCTACAATAGCGTTTTTATTTGAATTTTCATCTTTTAATTCTTCATTGTGAAGATTAACTAAATCAAAAATACTGTCATAAGTTTTTCTCACACTTCTTGCTATTTGTTTGAGTTGTCTATATTCTATATATTCTTTGGCAATATCCTTATGACTTGAAGCCATTAATTTTTGTTCAATTATGTCATGAATATCTTCTACATGTAATACCTCTTCATTTTTCTGTTCGATAAAATTAGCTATTTTTTCTGATAACTGTTTTGCATCCTCGTCTACTTCTTCCACCTGTTTCCAGGCTCTCAAAATAGCATCTATAATGTTTTTCTTATTAAATTTTACCTTTTTTCCACTTCTCTTAATTACATAATTGACCATTTTATATTCCCTTTAACGTTTATCTTTCTAGTTGAATATAGAGAAGTTGTTACACTTCTCTATATAAAAAATTTTATGAAATTTTTTATAAATATTTACCAATTAGTATATATGTCAATTGTACCATAATCACAGCCGCTATCATAAACCTTACCAGTTCCTAGGGATGTTTCAACTGTAGAACCATAACTAAGGTATGATGGATCAGCAGCAACACAAATATAACCATTTTCATCTCTTATAGTCCCATCTTCTGCAACATATCTTCCTGGAATGTTTAAACCCCCTCCTGGTAATACCTGTTGACTATAGTAAGTTTCCCTGTGTCCATTATAATATACAACACCTGTATAAGGATTTAATACTCCAGTGTTTTCATATTCAAAATAACTACCACCAGCAGTATTATCATAATAGTTCTCTGTTTCCTGAATTGTGGAGGTATAGATATTATCAATCAATTTTTGAATTTCATCTGCATTATAGCCCTCTGCTGTTAGCCTATCCCATCTTTCTTGTCCATTTCCATATAGACCAGATATGACATCCTCAACTATTTCCTCGTTAGATTTTAATGTTTCTATAGTTGTTTCTTCTATACTCTCATCTTTAATTTCCTCTTCAAAGACAGGTTCTTCCTTAACAATAAAATCTATTGTTGTTTGAATGTTGGCTTCTTCTTTTTTTCCACAGCTAGAAGATATTATAACTATTAAAAGTATAGATATTATATATAAAATATTTTTCTTATGTCTCAAAATACGTCTTCCTTTCCTTAATCAAAATAATATTCTTCTATATTTAGAAGGGGGTTAATCTTTAAGTTTTCTGCACATTTACCACAATAAGGAGCTTCTAAATCTGGGGAAATTTTAGTGGCTTGAGAACCACAAATGATACATACTTTCTGAAACAATTCTTCATACCTATCAATTATCTTCTGCACAGAATCTAATTTGTCACATCGCCAATTTAAACCAATAAATTTTTTTCTGTCTACTTTAATGATGTCTTCTACAGCTGAGTAATTGTACTTTTTTAATTCCTCATCAATCTCTCTGCACAGTTCATTCCCAAGTGCTATTCTCCATCCTGTTGGTAACATGTCTAGTAAAGTACTCAACAATCCTGACTTTTCATGGTTATTTAATTTTAACCATGGATATTTTATCAACAACTCTTTATTAAAAGTATTTAAATCTTCTAACAGAGAATTGTCCTCGGTTTTTAAATAAAGTCTACATTTGTTAAAATATTCATTAAGAGTCATTTAAACTCCCTCCCCTACCCATACTTTATTATACCTCTCGTTATTTAAGGTATTAAGCATAATAGTCATAGGGTCTAATTTTATTCTCGTTATCTCTTCACCCCTATCATTAATCTCTTCACTATATTCGGTGCCAAGAAGAACTGCTTTGAACAAAGATGGTGAATAACCACTTACAAAACAGCACTGTTCATCTCTGATTGTTTGTTGGAACATACCACAATTACTTGTTCTTACATTCCAGAACACAATAGCAGGGAGAATATAATCATATTCAGCATATCTATCTCTCATTGATTCCATGAAAGAAAGCGTCTTATTGCTGTTAATATTTCTTTTTTCTTCCCACCAATGAGTAGGTTCATAATTATTATTAACTGCACAATCATCAAATTGCATGTCCGAAATAATATACAATTTATTTGGTAATTCATCCTGAGATAAATTATTTTTAACCGCTGTTTCCAATATTAATTCAAACACTGCTTCCAGATTGGTATTCATATCCCAACCAGCCCTTGACATATTAGAAACTTTTTCAAAGATATTAGAACCTTTAATTTCCTGGAGTTCTGGTTTGTGTGAAAAAGTAATAAAATGATTCTTGAAAGGTCCCTTTGCTTTATCAGCACAATATAATCCCAAAGAAATAGCTACTTCTATTGGGGTACCTAACATAGAACCAGATGTATCTACCACACAGATACCTGTTTCATCCTTATCTGCTTCTTCAAAATAATTTGGAAGAGCCTTCCATAAAGCATCATATAAGATAATATCCTTTTTACTTTTTTCAATTGGATAATAACCACCATTAAAAATCTTATGAATAATATCAACAGGAACAAGAGTTCCAGCATTGATTTTTGAATTACCAAGAGCTAATTTGTTTAGATATTCTGTATATGCTTCTTTAACATGATTATAAAAAGCATTAGAATAAAGCATAGAAGCCTTGGATGGAAGTTTGTCAAAATCAATTTCTTCCCACTTGTTTTGGGACATTTGTGTTTCTACAATATTTATTGATTTTCTGAGTTTAGAAAGAATTCTTCTATACTCAGAAGGTTTCATGTCTAATCCTTTAATTAATTTATTTGCAAAATATTTAGTTTGTTTTGAAGATGCATTTTCAGATGGCAACCATTTGGCAAGAAGAGAACAGGTACCTCCATTACCAACAGAAATAATGTCTTCACTCAAAACCTGACCAATATATTCAATAACATCTTTCTCAATTGGAGTATCTAATAAATAGAGTAAATCATCTCCTCTTCCATATAAAAGAAAGTTATTAAAATTATTAATAACATACTCAGGATAATAATTTGCAAGAGTAATCATAATTACTCTAAATAAAGTTCTACAGCCCTGACCACCTCTGATATCTCTTAAATAAAAGAGTAATTTCATTGCAAGAGTTCTATCTTCGCTCCATGCCTTATAAAATTTTTCAAGAGCAGAGTCAATTAAATATTTATCATCAAAAGTTAATCTATTATAGGAGCCCATAGTACCAAAAGCATCAAGAACTGCATTCCCAGTGCTCTTATAAGCGACTGCACCATTTTCAGTAACTGTGTAGTTATTAATTTCTTTTAATGCATCTAAAAAATTCATCTTTATACTTCCTTTCATAATTTAATACTAGACACAATAAGGGCCTATTTTAACAGAATAGTCTTGTAACGTTTTTGCTGTAAGTGTCTTTATTTTACTATCATATTTCTAAGCACATTGAAAGGAGGATTATATTAATTTTTATACTGGTGTTAAATCTTCTTGCTGTATGTGCTTAATAATTATGCAGTCTCTCGCCTAGATCTTTAATAAAATTAACAAATCTTAATCTATCTTCCTGTGGTACTTGTATACTTTGAATACCAATATTTAAAGCTTGAAATAAAAATTCTGCATCTTTTTTATCTGATTCAATTGTGATGTAATTTTGAGTTTCATTTTTAATTATCATTTTAGTAAATAAACAACATATAAAATAGCCAGTGTTATTAAAATTGATATAGCAATTGATGTTCCTGTTTTTGATTTCATAAGTTTGACAAATTTCATTTCTGCTACCTTCTTTCATATTTTATATTACAATTGTAATATAATTATTATTAATAATCAACTATTTTTTAATGTTTTTTCATTATTTTTTTCATTATTAAAAATAGGGCATAGCTCAGTATTTCTTAAATAAGCATAACTGTGTATTGTTCCTATTATGGTGTTGTTTTTATTTCTTAAACATTTATTATTTTTACATTCTTCTATGCAAAATGTAATATCTTTATTCATTTAAACTACCTTTCTTTTACATAATATGTATGTAGAATCTCATCAGAAGAATCCCATATATCATATACAATGCCATCTACAACTGCGGCTAAATGTCTTGTTCCAAGAGAAGCAATTGCTGTAAAGTTTGGATGGTCTTTTATCCAATCACTGATTTTAATCTTTTTATTTTCTACTGTTCTTGGCTCTCTCTGTTTTTCCCAGCCTAACGAGGTTAAGTACTTGTCATACACATTCTGGTCATTTGGCATTCTACCATATTTTCTACCAATTTCAACAAGGCCATCATAAGTAACTTCCCAAGGTTGTTCAAGGATAGTTGAAATTGCTCTAATCACACAATCTCCAACTTTATGGTTGTGTGAATTAGCATTGTAATAATGAAAATATACAGTGTCCTTTGGGTTTTTTGGTTTTCTCTTTGACATAAAAACTTCCTCCTTAATCATATATCAATAAAATAATTATAATATACATTAAGGAAGAAGTCAACTATCTTCACTATTAGATTATTTATCAAGTAGAGACGAGAGTAAATCACCGGTACCTATTAATCTGCCATAAAAATCTGACGTTGTATTTTTCTGCTTATTATAAAATCCTTTTATTCTACCCTGAAAATCTTTTACTTGTCTGTCTCCATTAAGATCTTCTTCAATAAAACCAAGTTGTCGGCCATAAAAATCTTTAATTGGATAAGTATTTTTAGCAATCATTTTTCTAGTTCCTCCTGTGGGATTAATTTACTCATTGTGGAATTAAACTCAATTGGTCTTACCTCGTAAAATATATGATTATCTTTTTTAATACATTTTAATATGATTACTTTAAAATCATTATAAAAAGCTTCATCATGTATGCAAAATAGTTGACTATTCTCCATGTATTTATCCTTATATTATAATTTGTAAGTATAAAAATCAACTATTTTTCTGTATATAAAGTGCTTTCAGATATTATCAAGTTCCAGTGTTTTTTATAAACACCATTTATCAGCGGATATAAAATCCAAGATAGAATAACTAGTGATTTAATATGATAATTTGCAAATTCAACTGCCCATTTAGTCGCTTCATATTCATCAGGAATATTATAATATATGAATAATTCTAATTCTTTTTTATTTTTTACCTGCAAGTAATTTTTATATTGAGTGATATTTATCATATCAGATGGATTAGATATATTCCCTATTTTATGATGCCCAACCTCATGTAATAGTGACATTAAAAAAACAGGTAAATCGTATTCTAATCCTACAAACTTAACATACCTTTTGAACAATTCGTCGTGCATATCACTGTAAAGAAAACTCCATGTGATATAATATATAATAAAATTTTCTTTTAATGGAATGTTTACATAGCTAAATTCATCTGAACTATATAAAAATGGACAATCAAATTTATACAATTTTCCATACACATTTAATATTAAATTAATTAATTTAGTTATTAATTTATATTTCAAATTATATCCTAAAAACTTGTTTGTGATGGTGCATATGGAACTGTATAGTCTACGATGATATTATTTATATAAGAATCACCTGAATAAAACATAGCATTACAACAATCCTGGATAGAAGAATCAGCAGAATTTTTAGCTGTAAAAGCACCTGAAGTATTTCTATATCCCCCTGTAATACTGGCTAATTGATAGATATAATTACTTGAATCAGATGTTCTGTTATATGTTAATGTAATATCAAATTCATAATTATCAGTAGTTACTGCACTGATTTGTATTGTTATATTTTTTGAATTTGGGTTAATTTTAAATGGAAAATATTTACCTCTAAAAACAAAAATACCAGTAGCACTAGAAAAGCTATATGGATCATAAGCAAGTGGTGAAATTCTAAAAGACTTCAATAATCTTCCCGAAGTAGACCCATATGTACCTGTATACCATTGCTCAGAATAGCTACTTTGGTTTGTGTAAATGTACATCCAACATGGTTTTTGCCATACTACCGGAATTACATTCTCATAAAATCCTCTAAATAATTTTGTAACGTCATCAATCACAAATATTCTACCAGTAGAAGAATTAATATAAGCTTTATTGCCAATAAAACATATATCTTCTAATTCTTCATTAAAGCCATCAGGCAACATTAATCTTATTCTTTTTACTGTCTGCCCCGTTAAATTAGTAACAATCAACATATGAGAAGAATGAGTAGAATTTGGATAGACTGTCCTATAGTCTGTCAAGACTGTACAGATATAATTATAGTGACTACCATTAGAAACTGAATCATAAATTGCACACCCCTGTTCTATCCCATTATAATATTCTATTGGGCATTGAGTCCACGGCACGAAACTAGGCGTATTAGAAGTAGATGCACTAGGAGTTGTATATATACTAAAAGCAGGTCTACTTGCAAGATATCCTACATAAAATTTACTGTTATAAGGACCATTCCCTATTGCAAAGTTCCAATACCATTCATTTGTAGTAATTACACTTCCAGTATTATCTGAAAATCTATATTTGTACACCTGTGAATAATCATCGTTTACATCACTAGTATTAAATCCAGTGGCGTAAATATATCCATTATAATAATTAAGATTATTATAATGACCCTTTTTAGAAGGAGATTTTGTAGAAACTGCTAATGTTGAGGGTGTGATTCTATGGATTTGTGGACTTGACATTAAATCAGAAGTACTTATAGATGCCATATATAAATATGTGCCATCCGAGGTCATGCCCTGACACATTCTGCCAGTTCCTGGTGCTACCTGCCCTAGATATGATGGTGTTACTCTCATATCTATATCTGTAGAATAATTAATGCTATCTACGGCTAATATGTTGTAACTGGCACCATCGTACACAAGAGTTACTTTATCTTGGGCACATATATCATTAGTACGTATGTTATGACTCCTATATTTCAAAGAAAGAGCGCCAGTATTATTTATGTTCAAAGTAGCATTTACAGGAACATCATATAAGAATTTTATTATAAAAATTTGTCCTGAAGTTAATGTGAATACATCTGATAAGGTTACAGTTTTTGCTGTAGTTGAAGCAGCTGTTTCGCACACCCCATAAAAAACTTCTTTTTGATTATTTGTATTTCCTAAAATCCCATCTTCATGTTCATATCCATTAACATATAATCTAAAGCTTTTAACAGTCATGTTTACAATACTGGCATTTGGAGAGCCGATACCAAAATCTGTTGTACCTTCAAATGTTAGTGCTGTTGGCGGGGCAAATACTAGAGAGTTATCTTTGTATATCTCCCATTTTCCATCAGATAAAATTTTAACTTTAAGAGTAGAATTATTAAAATAATCTTTGCTGGTGATTGTACTATCTTGCCAGCCAGTTGTACTATCCCAAACTGACCATGTTCCTGTTTGATACCTATAAATTAACCCAGCATTAGAAGTCCCATCTAAGTCTTTGAACCTGAATAAATCATTATGTCTTGTTGTATCTGACATATTCATGGAAGTAATTTCAATTTCGTAAGAGTTATTTTTCCTTAAGAATTCCCCGGGAAGTATAGCATAGCAACTACTAGAATTAAATACTAACCCACTAGAACTTATTGATACATTTTGTAGTTCTATGGGTTCATAAGAAATAAGGTCAATAGCAGAAGTTAAAAAATCAAAATATAACCCTTTAGATAAAGGAAGTACCTCTGGCATTTCAACTTCTCTATAATAAGGAACCCCTTCAATTATAGGTGTTGGAGTTAATCCAGAAGAAGATACTACTTCTGAACCATTTTTTACAAATCCTGTTGTGTCTTTTTCTCCAACAAGCTTCAATCTATCTATTATTTTATCTAATATTTTGTATAAATTTGTTTCGGCCATTTCTTATTTATTTCCATGTTCCTTTTGCATACAAATTTAATCCAATTGATTTCATGCCACTACTAGCTGAAATTGCTATTATAGTTCCTGTGTATGTTAATGGTGTAGTACTAGTATAATTAGCTGCCCAAACAGAGGCATCCCCACTGTCTAAAAATACTAATTTCATTGGGGTGTTATGTTTAAATGCAACTGGAAAAGCAAAAGAATCTAAAATAGTTGCATAATATAAATTGTGCCATGGATTATTAACATTAATATTAATAGCAGAATTTTTATACCAACATTCTAAAACACCATTATTCCATTTTCTCCATGTCCAATTACCATTAGCACCATCTTCAAAACCTTGTGATATATCTAATTTATTTTCATAAATATCACTTAAAGCTTCATAAATAACTTTATTCTGTACTGGATTTTCTGAAGAACTAGATAATGTACTGTCTATATCTGATTTATTCACTTTACTGCTTAAACCAGCTTGAACTACATAACCAGATACTGGGTTTGTCCTTGATGTAAGCCCAACTGGATCATCTATTACATCAGATTTATTTAATTTAGTATCTAAACTACT
This sequence comes from Lachnospiraceae bacterium, assembly GCA_045126215.1. Lineage (GTDB taxonomy): Bacteria > Bacillota > Clostridia > Lachnospirales > Lachnospiraceae > SVEL01. The sequence continues at coordinate 10,825 of JBGVOD010000040.1, forward strand.
TTCTATATCAGGAAGTGCATCTATTACCCATCTCCCCCAAGTACTGCCATTATTAGTTGAAGTTCTATGCCAGATAAAACCAGTTGCTAAATAAGTTGTTGATTCAGTATATTTTTGTATTATGGTATTACCACTTGCAGAAGGTTTAATGACTTCTAGTATGCCTTCCCCCGTGTCATCTTTAGGCTTATTACTTTTATTGACTAATGAATCAACCCAGTATACACCAGGTGTTGTATAAGAATCAAAATTAGCAACAGTATCCATGATACCAAATCCTTTTCCATTATAGGCTTCAAGGAGTGAGGTATTTGCTTTACTGACTAATGTTGTATTTAATTCATTTATTGCTGCTACTAAATTTGATTTAACAGTTGTTGTTAAATTAGCTTTATTACCTATGTCATTATTTACATTGGTTATTCCAGTATATACAGCGCCGCTTTGAATTGGCTTTGTTGAATTTTGAGTTATAGAATTTATAACATCTGAGGTTTCAACTTTGCTACTTAATTCTGTATTAATTGTTGATAAAGCTTCATAAATAATCGAATTTTGAACAGGATTTGTAGAAGAATTTGATAATTCATTATCTACTACATAATCTGAAGTATTTAATTTGCTATTTAAAGCAGTATTTATAGTAGATATATCATCTCTTGCCTGTTCATCTTTTATATTATATGTCTGATTACTCAGTGTAATGGTTTTTATATCTGCCATTATTTCACCTCTTCTTGTTCTTCTATATGAGTTGCTAATAATTCATATGCAACATTATACTCTTTTTCACCATTCTCATTTAATTTAAAGTATGTTCTCGAGTGTAATTCACCAGTTACAATTAATTTATCTCCAACTAACATATTATCTACTTTTGTGGCTAAGCCACCCCAACAGGTAACTGGTAAATAATTATTAATTTTTTGACCATTATTAGTGAAAATATTATTTGCAAGAGTAAAATGAATATTTTTCTTGCCTTTTGAGGTAATTCTTAACTCATTAATCTTGCAAATTCTACCGTCTATAATAAATTTATTATTTACATCTTCTTGAATAGTAGGAAAATCCTGGTAAGTAAAAACATAAACATGTACTTTATTCTTACCATTTTCTAATTGCTCTGTATATGAACGAATTTGACCAGTTAATTCTACCCTGTCTAATTCTTTGTATTTATTTATGTGCTTCTTGAATTTTATAATAACACTATCTTCTTTTTTGTCTTTTCTTTGTGTTATTACATCTGCTTGATAATAATCAACACAATTAACTGTATGAGATGGTCGGATGTTTCGCACTATTCCTTGAAGTATAATCTCATTCATCTCACCTACCTTTATACTTTTACCCAAACTCTATTGTTTACAACCACAGTATTCCATTTTTCATAAGAAGGGATTTCCGAAACATATCCTACAATCCTATCAGGATAAAGTATTTTTTCAAGCCTATTCATTCTAGCTAATTTACCACCAGGTGCAGTTTTTAGTGCATCACCAACTTTAACTTTTTCTCTTTTTTCTACATATGCAAGCACCCTACCTGAAACAGCAATTGGAACATTGCCCTCTTCTTTCTTTCCTATAACCATACCAAAAGTATCAGATATAATATATGCACATGATGATTCTTTATATTTTCTAGATGCTTTTAACTTACCGTTTCCTGATTCAATTACACAAATACCAGGAGTATTTATCTCGCATCTTCTAAATTCTGCAAAATCATTCCATGCTGCACCAAAAATAACACCAGTATCATCGAAATAAATACCCTTTGTGTTTTCAGAAGCATCCCTGGCTCCTGCATGATATACGGATTTATTTGTATTATCATCTGTTTCTGCAACACCTAATATGTAAAACACGCCTGCAGGCGCAGATGAAGTTTTTAAATGGTTAGCATTTTCAGCTATAATTGCTTCACTGGCTTTTGGTACAAGTGTATTTCCATTCAATATATCACCAATAATATCATTTAAATTACTGTTGCTGTACGATACATTTTCAGCGCTTGTCTTTGGATAAATATCACTCCCAATATCATTTGTTAATTGAACAGAAGTAGCAGTTAAAGAAAAACCTTCAGTTGTTTTATGAAAAGCACCATTATCTACTATACTTTTTGTTTGAGCTTTTATAACTTTTGAATCGTTTGATATATTTGTAGAATCCTCGCTGCCAATAACTAAATAGCCGTCTTTTAGATATAAAGGCTCTCCAAAATCTAATGCTACATCGTTTTCTATAACTTCGCTTAAATTTTTCTTGGTTCTTTTTAATTTTATCTTTTGAATATCACTCATTCGACATTCCTTCTAACTTTGTTTCGCCCTTATACACACTTTCCATAAATTTTCGGGCATCATCTATCTGTTTTAATTCTTTATCTTCTTGTATTTCTTGTGTCATTTCTTTTTGTTTTAAATCTAAAGCATCTAAATACGCTTCAATAACTTCCTGCCTTTCATCTTCTGAAGCCCTGTCAAAATCTTCATCTAATTCTAGCCCAACATCAGACAATAATAATCCATCAAGGTGATCCATTTCATGTTGAAAAACAATAGCCGCTAAACCTATTAATTTTCTACTTAATGGCTTAGACATCGGATCTTGGTACATGACCTCAATTTCATTATTTCTTGGTCTGACATATTCTTTATTTGGAATAGAAGAACATTTCTCTCTTGATAACTGTAACCCTTTTGCGGTTACGATAATAGGATTAATAAAAGTTTTTATTTCTCTATCCTTAAAGTCAATGCAAAATATTCTTCTACTGTACCCAATTGCCGGAGCTGATAAAGAAGTTAAATTTTTTTCTCTCATCACCTTTTTAATGCTAGAGATAATCTCTCTTGCTTCTTTATTTTGAGTTCTTAAATCAATTTCAACAGCTCTCTCGCTTAATTTTAATTCATCATTTTCCAGTGTTAATATTTCTTTCAATTCACCCATTAGTCATCTCCACAATAAATTTATTAACTAAAACTGTTTTCTATTTTTAAAATCTTTTCTGTTCCTGACAAAGATAAGGTTACCATATCTGTATTATTATCATCTGTATAGGTATTTAATACAGTTGCTAAATAGGTAACATCATCATCAGCAGTATATGCAAAAGTATCACCAACATCTTTTTTTGCCATTTTAATTCTCCCTACAAATTAATGCATATTGTTCTGAATCATAATCAGCTAACAATGTAATTGTAAAATTATCATTTATATATTGAATAGATGAAGTATCATCTGTTAGTTGACTAGCATCTTCATCTTCTTCCACCTCTAATGTTTTGTCTAAAATTGAGTATACCTTAGCATATTGATTATCATCTTCTAATTCTATGTAATAATTTCCATCATCTGTATACTCACCTTCATATACTATTCCTAATTTTTTTAAAAATTCTTCCATTTAGTTATCTCCTTATTAGATATAATAATAATAATCTGCACCTCTTATTGGCTTAGTACTTGAAATAACATTTAAAAGTGAAGTACCCTGCCTTATTTTTATCCTTGACCCAAATAATGTAACATAATTACTAGAATCTATTCCCCAGCTATTTGTCTTACCACCAACATTATTTAAAGGATTATTAACATCTGATTGATTATTTATTAAATCTCTCCATGTCTTTGGTTTTGTTAAATACAATGTAAAGTCATTATTTTGACCTAAATCTTGTCTCCAGATAGCATAGTATGTTTTATTAGCAGTAGGAATAAACTCATCACCACCAGTATAAACAGGGGATGTTGAAGTACTAGATTCACCCCACCCAACGAATATATAACCATCCCACGGCCTAGGAATTGGGCAAGATATAGAACCTTTTGTAGTTGTACCTTTCCATATTGCATAAAGATCAATATTAGCGTTAGTTGTATAGCTATATCCTGGTGAATAATTAGTTCCAGTACCATCTGATTTTGTATTCCATTTTGTAAATGAATAAGAAGTAGTATTAGTTTGAGTCAGTGTAGTTGGCAATGTCCCCCTGGATGTATCTTGAAATGTAATTTTATAGCCATTAGAATAAGTACTAGCTTTTTGCCAGCTTCCTATTCCTTCTATAACATGTGGTACATTTGCTTGTTTTGCATATGAGCTAGTTACTCCTGTACCATCATTTTTGTAATATTTCACAGTGTATGAGGATATTGCTGGAATAGTGATATCTATAGTAACAGAACTTGTATCTACTGGACCTACTCTAGCAGCAACAGTTGCAGAAACATTATATGCTTGTGATGTTTTGGTATAGGTCCAAATTACTTTTCCGTATGAATCATTACCATTAATCCAACCGTTGTTCCCGCTAGGTGCAAGATTTCCATTATATGGATTATACGGAGAAATACCCCATATGTATATAGAAGAATTAGTATGTCCAGAATATTCTTGAAACCATACGTTCCCCCATAATTCTACAGTAACTGTAGAGCCATTATCAACTAGCCTGTAATAAACTGCAGCCCAATATTTACTATTATAATACCCTGTAATACTTGAGGCATCTACGGCATTTCCATAATACCACGTATTTTGTGCATTTGCCATTTAACTTTTTATCCTTTTTTCAAATTGAAAATAACAATATCATCTATTTGAGTTAAATTTGTATTGATATCAGATTTAGTATTCGCTTGTATTAATTGATTCTGAATTTCCCCGCCAACCTCTCTAGTAATTGTATTATCAATAGTATTAATAATATTTCCTAATTCAGATTGCACACTATTATAATATGTACTACCATTAATTATCGTGGATAATATTTTATTTATATCAGTTCTTATATTAAACATATCTTCTGCAAGTACCATTTTACCTACAGCTTTTTCTTTTGAAGTAAGCCCATTTGAATTACTTTCTCCTGATATAATATATTTACCTGTATAATCTTTTACATTAAAATGATTTTTTAAAGTCTTATACCACCCATCATAATCTGTTTGTTTTATTAATGCACCTGGAGTATAAATCTGCAGATAAACATCTACACTTACACTAAAATTTCTAGAATCTTTTAATGTGACTATAAATTTTTTAGCATTTCCTGGTATTTCCCAGGGCCAATTATAATTATTATTTACGATACTATTTGTAATAACACTGGTTCTTATATTAGAACCACTAGTTGCTTGTAAGGTAACTGAAAGTGATGATACAGTTGCGCCATATTTAACAGTTCTTATAATATTCAAAAGTCTTACCCTGGAAGAGCTATTAGGTTGTATATATTGATTATATGTTATACCATTAATAACAGCCGGGTCTATATATACCTTATAACCATCAACTGTTAAAGTAGGTCTTACATTTGCCTCTCTTAAAATAAGCCGCACACCTGTAACTACGCTTGCATCAGTCTCTATCTTTTTACTATAGCTACTAGTTTCATAAGTATATAATGAAGCGGTAACATTTTCACAGACTAGATTATTAGGACCTATCCACTCATTCAATAAAATATTTTGAACACTTTGCTTACCATCACTAATTGTTCTATCTTTACCTACAAAAGTTGCTGTATAAGTATTGCTTGTAGATTCAACTGGGGTTGCTTCATATTTCGATAAATCAAATACCATTGTCGCACCACCAGTCTGACTCCAACCTATATTAAACAATATTGATTTATTTTCTTTACTTAATACTAATTGATTGTAAAAATTAGTAGAATATGCAACTAAGTTAATATTTAACTTCGGATTAGTAACATCCAAATAAATATCATTTACTTTTTTTAACTGAGAAGCACCTAATATCTTTACAGATTTTATAGAAGAATACCCATCAAGACCATTGCTTGCATTTCTACCACACCACCTAAAAGAATATGTAGTATTAGCATCTAAACCACTTACGGTAGCAGACATACTAGTGTTTGCGGTATCAATTTTCACCCAATTTCCCCAAGCACCGGAACCTTTTTTCACTTGATACCACCAAGGCTTACAAGTTACGTCTGATTTTGCAGAAATTAAAACTTGATTAAAAATATTTGTATTTGTCTTAACATCACTTTGTGTTATTTTTGGAACTGTTCTGTCTATTTTTCCTAAGGTTACTGTTCCTCCACAGTTAGACACAGTATAATAGAAAATACCAACTAAGAAAACTACATTTAAATTCTTAGTTCCGTCATTGCCATGAGATACATTTACAGTATTTGATGTTGAAAATCCCCATTTTGCACAATTGTAGGTATCATAATTAGGGCCATCTACCCATGCTTGAGTATCAACTGGATGATTAGCAGATCCTATCCAACCACTGTATCCTGCTGCACTGAAGTGTCCGTTTGAAGAAAATACTTTAGTACCATTTATGCTTATATAACAATAGGTATCATAATAAGGAACAGCGCCACCATTGGTACTTAGTGTCCATTTAATTGTTGAAGAATTTGTCTTGACATCTTGATATGTTTCTTCTATTTTCAAGGAAAGATATCTACCATCTTTTCCCACATAATTATAACTACTGAAAGTTTTAGAAGCGTATGCCATTTTTTTTTCCTTAAATCGAAAATAGTTGCCATATGTTTTAGCAACTATTTACATTTTTTATCATATATAATATACAATTTTTAATTTAATTTTTAAAAATCTATTCTCTCCCAACCGCAGTTAGCACAAAAATATCTATACTTTGGCGGATATGTAGTATATACTATACTATGATCTCTATATAATTCTGAATCGCAATTAGGACATTTTACCCCAATAGGAAAACTTATTTGATCCATATTTATGTCCTGTTGATGTATTTTTTGATATTCTTCATATGTAATCATTTCTTTATTTAAATGCATTCTTTAAATCATTTTTGCAATCCATGTCTTCTCTATGCATTGCGTCTAGATTGTTTTCTGCTTCGAATCTTTTAATTGTCTCTTTAAATTGTCTTCTATATTTCTTTTGTTTTTCCTTCTTATTAGGCATGTTTAATAGAAATACCATATAACTCCATCGTTCATAATTATCCTTCATGGGTTTTATAAGTTTTTCTAAGTTCTCCACTCTTTCCGGAGGAACAATTGTATTTTGAGCTTCCTCTTCTAATTCGTGCAGTGTTTCTATTATCTCATGGTAGTCTTCACAGATTTTATTGTAGTATTTAATTACATGTTTAACACTCATCGTCTTAATAATCCTTTATGATCTAATTCTTCTTTAAAATCATTTAAATATTCTTCTGATGGGAGAGAGTACCCAGCAAACTTTAATAATTTGATAGTATTAATTAATATACCCGTACTAGTGACTTCATCATCAAAAATAAGTTCTGCTTTTGTTTCTGGGAAATATTCATCATCAATATATTCTTCCTTTTGTTCGTAAATTAATTTAATCATTTAGTTATCTCCTCAGTTCCATAAATCATAAAAATATTTAGAAAACAAATCAAAAAATTCTTTTTTACAGGAATTTATATAATTCCGTTTATTTTGTTCTTCTCCATAATAAAGCTTTTCTAAATCTATATTTCTCTTAAAATTTTTATCCTCATGTTTTTCTAGTACATATTTTTCATATGAATCTTCAAATGGATTTGTATAATTACATTTATCCTCATCCATCTCATTCAATAGAAAAACCATTCTAGATAAAATATTTCTCCACTCTTCGTGGCATGTATTTTCATCTGTATTAGGCAATAATGGTGCTGATATGGTAGTATCTCTTAATTGTTTTAGTACTTTAGGCATAATATTAAGAAACCACATATCAACATTATATACATCACTGTCTGAGTATCCATGTCTTGCTCTCTGTATTATATTTTTTACTTTATTCTTTATCTCTCTTGTTTTCATATTTATTTTTTTCATATTTATATTCTTATAACAGGCCCATAAGGATTTGAACCTTAACCAACAGTTTTGGAGACTGTCATGCTCGCCGTTACACCATGGACCTATATGCGGGTGTCTTACCCGCAATTTATGTAAATAAACTAGATTGATATCTAAATTTTACCACCAAAAATCAAAGAAAGTATTTTTAAAAATACCATCCATATATCTTTTGGCTCTTTGTAATTCCTGGTATGCTTTATCACCAGTATATACTACACTATATTTCCCATATTTGTTACTAAAATCAGCAATAGCATCATATCTCTTTTTTTGTGCTTCTTTAATTGCTTCTCTTGCTGGTTTCAAAATTTCTTCAATTTCTAATTTAGCTTCTTCAATAATCTTTGCAGCATCTTCCTTAGCTAAATCATAGTTATTGTAAGCTTCTTGTAATGCTTCTCCAGCCTCTTCCACCTTCTTAGCCATTGCTTTTTTCTCGTTGGTAACTTTGGTTAATTCAGCTCTTTCTTCTTCTTTCTTTTTCTCCTCTGCTTTCTCGGCAGCCTCTAATTCCTTCACGGAATCAAAGTTTTTGTGTAATACTTCACTGTAGTACTTCATAATTTCACATTCCTTTCTTACCTAAAGACTAGACCTACTTTAGGACTTTAAATATTTTTTCTTTATATTAATCAATCTAGTTTAATACAATTCTATAAAGTGTGTCCATAACATTTTCCTTAGACACAATAATTAAATTCTGAGATGGATAAGCATTTAATCTTAATTTTTCTGCATATTCATCTGTTCCCATAATAGAACCATTCGATAATAACAGTGTTTGATTTATTTCATCTGCACTGAAGTGGTGTCTGTGTGATGTGAGAACTAAATCGTAATGTTCGTGAGTCATTAAACTTAAATTCTGGATTACGTGAGATGGCTTATCCTTATCCCCATGTACAGCTATTACTTTATGATCTAAAATATCAAAGTTAATAATATCGGGAGCAAATTTATTGTTGTCAAAAATAGTTACATTGTTAAACTCTTTTAATCTCTCTTTTAAGTACCAAGCTGTAAATCTAGACAGTGATTCTAAATTTAAACTATTTTCTTTTATCGGTTCTACCCTGCTGTGATTGTCAAGACAATCATAATATTCTATCTCAGGGATGTAATGAGATAAGTCCGCAATAAACTCAGCAATTAATTCAGAAATTTGTTGTGTTTGAGTTACAACATCCATTCTACTATTGATTCTTAATTGAGTATGGATTCTGCCTGAGATTAAATCTCCTAAATTTGCAATATACAATTTTGATACTGAGTTTTTATGACAATTAACAATTACTTTATCTCTCAGTTGTTCTAATCTAGATTTACATATTTTTGGGTTATATTTATTCCAATAGTTATCAATATTCATACCATAATGAATATCTGACAACTGTAGTATAGCATGTCTGTAATTACTTGTATATTTTTCATTTAATTTATGTAATGAATCAGGTTTTGGTGGGGTGAGTCTAAATTTACTGTCTATTAAAGAAATAGAATCACGGACCATTTCTTTTAAAGTTTCTTCCCTTGTAATTCTTCTGGCAAGAGAATTAATCTGATTTCTTTCGTCTTTTAACTTAATCTTCTCTTTTATTACCTCATCTAATTCTACGTCATAATAATCTACATTACTGAGAATAGGCGATTCGGAATCGTGAGTAATATCTTCCCAGGATAACTGGTTATATGTTTCTTCTTCTAGTGCAGAGATATTCAGCTTATTAGCCCTCTTCCTGTAGGCATCTTCCCCAAGGTTCTGATCTAATTCTTTATTAATAATTTCTGCTACATCTTTCCATGTTAAATCGGCCACGAATTTTAATTTAAATATTCTCTCGCAGAATTCTTCTGCAGTTTCGTTATCTCTTCTATCAAAGTTCATCATTCGCCTTCTGACTTCTCCCTTTCTGTTTCTTGCATATCAATTACATCAATGCTGGAATTGTTATCCATTATATTTCTTATTGCATCAGTAATTCGCTGTCTCGATTCTCTATTTAATTCTGCTCCGAGATTTATATTTAAGTTGTTTTGATTCAACTGGATATGGGGGGTTTGAATCTGATCTGTGTCTATCTCTGTTTTGGAGATAGTATCCTGGATTACCTTAAAGCAATCAAGCAAATCTTTGTTACTAAATGTATTTGCACTTGTTGTCACCCTCTCTTCTAGTTGGTCGTAGACTTTATTCTGCAGTTCTGTCAGCTTATTTTTTCTTATGATATTCTTCTTTTGAATATTTATGTTAAATAAGTCGATAATTGCTCTGATGTTTTCTACATTATCTTCTGCTAGAAGTTGAGTTTCTAATTCTTCAATTTCAGTCCTTAGATCAGGTAGTTTTTTCTCTTCCATTATATTAATTCTTTATACAGAGAAAGTATTTTATTCTCCAGGTTTTTTTCAATACTTTTTATTAACGGGCTTTCTTTTCCGGTTAACGTCTGTATAATGTCCTTTTCAAAAGATTTAGAAGGTATAAAATCATATGTTATAAACCCTTCTTCATCACTTAAATTGATTATTAATTCACCTATACCAATATCTGAAGAGATGGAATTCTTCTCGGATAGGACTAGTTCGTTATATACTTGATGTCCTATCTCTTTCTCCAAGGTATTAAATATGTTTTTTAATGTTGGTTTAGGTATTCTAGTTAAGGTAGATAAATCATCTAATGTGTTTGTATCGTACATAGTCGTAACCTATTTTATAGACTTTAAGAGCTTTATCTCATTCTGTCTTGCTACTCTACTTAAACATTCTGTAAGAGTTTTATAGTATGTGTCGAGTGATTTGTTCAACCTTTCGTTAATGCAAGAAATCAATATTTCACTTCTATTTTTCTTATAATTACTTAGTTCAACAGATACGCTTTTTAGCTCGGCTAAATTTAGTTTCATTTTATTAAAGAATATCTTTCCAATATCGGTACAATCTTGTTGTAATCTTTCTCTATCTTAGAAAGCTCTTTTTTGTTGCAGTCCAATATTTTTATAGCATCATCATAGTCTATCTTATCAATATTTATATATTGATATAGAACTAATACATTTACTAATCTCTCCAGTTCTTCGATTGTTGGTATTTTTATTTTCATACCACCAAAATATTCACACAGCTTTAAAAACTCATCCTTATTTAATATATAGATCAACTCACTTAGAGTAGAGTACTCTGGGATGTTTCTGAGTTTAAATAGGACAAAAAGTATTAAAGAATATGTATCTTGATTTTTTAATGTAGCTAATTCTTCTTTTAATTTAGGCATAGTCTCTATTCGTATGATTCTAAAAGGTTATTGTTGCTCATCTCATCAATGGTAATTCTGATTAGATCACTTTCGTCTATGCAGGTGTCGTAAGAACTTATTTTAAAAGTGGCGCTTAAATGTGATTTTATTCTTCTACACAGAACGGTTATATAATCTGCCATATTATCTTCCAATTGATATAGCAGTACTTCCCTGTTGGTGCTTTTATTATAAACAGACTCTATTTCGTGTAGCTTATTGTCTTCTTTATGATAAGGGTTTTCTTTTATATTATCCACCCGATATCTATCTTTTTTTGATAGAATAAAAGAATTTAGTATTGTTAATAAACAGCTGATATAAATATTATTCCATTCCTTCTCGTTATTATAGTAAGGATTTTCTTTTAAAAAGTCTCTTATTGTCCTACACATCGAAGACAGACAAACTTCTAATTCTACCTCATTAAAACCCTGCCTGTAGTAGTTTATTTGATTAGCAACGCTGAAGCGGGTTGTTTTTACATCTCCAATTAGTTTCTGATTTATCGAAAAGCTCTGGCTGTATCTCTCCTGTTCAAAAGTGACTTTTCTACCATAAAGAGTCTTTTTCATGTAATTCAACACACTGGATATTTTTGGCATCTTAGGAGTTCCGTCTTCTTTTAATATCTCCTGCTTAGGGTTTCTCAACCTTAGATAAATATCTTCAGCAAATGTTAAGGCAAAATCCTTATAGTATTCAGACCGTTTAAATAGTTTATGTTGATGAGAGAGCATTAGTGCAAGATGGTACAAGTATATAAATACTTTTTCATCATCGCAATCTTCTTCATATACATGATTGTCTATGTAGATAGCCATGTCGGTATATTTAATCGGTGGTTTTGGTATCATAATACTACCCTGTAGTTACTATGGAGCTTATGCTATTATTTTTTGTAACAACAATCTCCCCATCGTACGGAAACATTAAATTTTCATGGTGTGTAATAAAATAAATAGCAGGGACGTCTTTTAAATTGTTTGTTATTAAAGTAATGACTGTATTTACTCCTTGCACGTCAAGAAAGTCTGTTACTTCATCTAATATAAGGATATTTGATGAAAAATTAAGATATTTAGAAAGCATGTTTCTTATTGCGAATTGGACAATAATATCTACTTTCTGTTTTTCTCCTCCGGAAAGATTCTCGTACTCTTTATTATCATACAAGATGGAAATATTATTTCCATCCAGTCTAAATTCGAAGTTATTATTTCCAAAAACCTGCTCACAATAATGCTTTGCAATCTTATCGATGTACTGTATGACGTTTACTAGCAAGTAACCTCTGAAGTCCTTGTTCAATGCTGTGTTGATTCTGTTGATGATAGAAAGTCGTTTTTCCAGCTGTTCTTTATTATCTATGTTATACAATATATCTAAATCAATTTTGTCTAGTAATTCTGTGATTAAGGTTAATGCTTTTTTATTTTCACTGTATGTTTTTTCTCTATTTTGAATGGCATATTCTTTAACAGCTATATCTAATTTTATTTTGTTTAAATATCCAGATACTACTTTATCTCTTTCAATATCATTCTCAGTTATTTGAGTAGTTACTTCTTTTAATTTATTTTTTATTTCAAATAACTCATCATCTAGATTTTTTGTCTCTCTGTCTAATTCTTCTTTAAGGTTTATTTTTAATTCTTTAATGTCTTCTTCAATAACATTTTTATCTTTCATCAAATCACCGTATTCTATTTTTAACGGTTCTACATCCGGTTTTTTAACGTCTTTTAATTTTTGACCACATGTAGGACAAGTATCGGAAATAGACTCTATCTCTTTTATCTGTCTTGATAAGTGGAATAATTGATTGTTTAATTCATCCAAATTATTTTTATAAGCTTCTATTTTTGGCTCATACTTATCCCTTATGTTGGATGAACATTGTGTTAGTTTTTGTTGAGTAATTTCTCTTTCTTCTTCTAATGTGTTTTTTGAAGTGTTTAATTCATTTAATTTTAAACAAAACTCTTCTACCTTAATTTCAAGCTCTTTTTTATTACCATACAGAGTGTTTAATTCTTCTTTTAATGTCTCTTCATCTGGCAAATTATTCAATTCATTTGATACTTTTTCTAATTCTTCCTCTTTGTTTTTCTTGGTTGTATTTAAGATTAATGTTTTATCTTCTACTTCTCTTAATGAATCAGATAAAACCTTTTTTCTAGAAGAAACCTTATCTTTCAAATCTTCAATCATAAAATTAGATTTTGATAATTTTTCTAATAATTCTTTTCTACCACTCGGTGAATTATTAGTAAACCTCTGTGGTAATCCCTGGCCTAATAATATTACTGATCCAATTAAGGTACTATCTAGATCAGGAAGATACTGATTTAAAATCTCAGTTGTATCTCTAATGCCCTTCCCGGACTTATCTTCATCATTTACAAATAAAAACAAGGAAGAAGGTTTTTTCTTTCTTATAATTCGGTACTCATCTTTATCGACTGAAAATTCCAATCTGACTTCAGCGCTTTTTCCCGTCTTTAAGTTCGATACTTCTTTTGTCCCGCGTACCGTCTCTCCCGTTAATGCCCAGCAAAGTGCTTCAAATAAAGTACTTTTACCGCTTCCGTTTGACAGGGCAGAGTCTTCTGCGTTATTGTTTCTACCCCTGACGATAAAGTATCCAACTCTATCTAAGTCTAACTCTGCATGTTCAAAGGACATGAAATTATCGATAATTAATCTTTTAAATATAATTTTCATTTTAGTTACTGTGTAAGATATGTGAGATTTCTTCTCTTGTCATTTCACTAGCATCAATGTTGGAAAGAATGTATTTTTCAAATTCCATATAATGATCTATAGATAGATCTTCGTGTACAATCTCAGGATTGTCTTCAACTGTCGGGGTTACTAGAATCCTGCTTTCTACGATGTTCGTACTATTCTTTATAAAACTCCTAGCCTCGTCAAAAACCTCTTCAGATGTCTGAACTGTAAGTACAGAATTCGGCTTAAAATTATCATTGAGGGGTATTCCTTCTGACCAGTCTTCTTTATAAAAATTAAATGCATTTGGGTTTTCATAAACATCTATCCTTAGAGTGTCCGTATCTAGAATAAAGATGACATGGTTGTATTTACCCGCATTTTCTGAAAAATTTTGTCCTGTTAAGTTACCTACATTGAAAATCTTGTCTGCGATTTTGCCGCCGTTGTGTATATGTCCATTAATACACAAGTCACAATTATCTTGAATTTCTTCAATTGTAAAACCTTGTTTTGACATGAATGAACCTAGCTGTATGCCTGCAATATCATTGTGCATTAGTAATATAGTTGTAGTAGGTCTATTATTTTTAAACTTCAGGTAAGACTCTAGATTTTGCCGAGTACCTTCTAATACATAGGGAAGTAAAACAATACCTGTGTTTGTATCTATATTTAATAACTTAGGTTTTTCAACGATATATTTAAATTCTGTCCTGTCAAATACATTGGAAGAGTTAATTAATGAAGTATTACTTCCTATTTCATGATTACCTACAAGAAAATACTTAGGTATGTTATTCCATTTTATCTCTTTTAGGGCTGTAATTTCTTCAGAATTTAAATCTGGTTTATCAAAAAAATCTCCCATGTATACATTGAAGGTGCATCCAAGCTGCTCAGTCAAACTTTCAGCCCAGTCTACTGATTTTATACAATTTTCAAGACGAAAAGAGTATTTCTCCCCTCTTCTTCTTATTATACTAGAGTATTGACACCAGTGAACGTCCCCGATAATTCCAATTTTCATCTTTGATTATTTTTCTGCCTATCTTATAATTGCAATATGTGTACTAACAAATATTCTATGCTTTTCTCTACTTCTATCTCTCCCATCTTTATCTGCCTGTCTATGTCGGTTAAAAATCCAAATATATACATTAATTCTTCCTTTGTGTAATAACCAATATTGTTTTTCTTTATAGCCCAAAATTGATTTGATTTTAATCCTGCATTTTCAGGGGTTGGATTAGGTGATAGTTGTATCTTTATTATATTTCTAAAGTTGTTATACAGGAGGGCAATTATACCCATGTGATTAATTCCTGTATTTTTTAATTCTTCATATATCCTCACAGCTTCAGCTTTTTGCCTTTTTATAATAGCACTAACAAAATTGAAGCTGTTATAAGGTATCAGATCTCCTAACGTGCCATCGGCTATAAATTGTTTGAATAAATCTTTCCTATATTTTTCCTCAAAAATTTCTATTTTGTCTAATTCTTTTTCTAGTCGCCATAAATCGTGATCAGTCAGTTCTAACAGCCTGTCTAAATCTTCAATATCAATTCCCTTTCCTCTTGAATAAGTATAATCTTTTATTTGCCATAACTCCACCTTAGGAATATCCACTATGTATTCTTTGATTTTTTCAACATCTTTTATCTTCCTGCCGGTATATATGATACAACATCTCTTGAGAGTAGAAACAAGACTTAATTCATCTAACTTGTCGGTATAGTAAATATAAAAATAATTGCTCTCCAACATGGAAAGGAACCCTTCATCACTCCAGGTAGGAATTTCAGAAATATTATCAACATGAAGTGATTGCAGGTTGTTAGATAAAATCAAATGATGTATGTATTGATGAGCTAGAAAAGGACAATTATCTATATTATTAATAATAAAAGAAGTATTGTCGTATTTATTTTGCTCTATAATTTCTCTTAGTCTCTCTATTTTCATTTTAATACTAATTTCAAATCTAGAAGAAATTTTTCGTACAGTTGTTTTTCATTTAGATGCAGGTAGGGTAACCTGTGAAACTTATATATGTTTTGTAGTTTAAAGTATACTTCGTAAAGTCTGATGTTTGAATTAGCTCTTATTTTTTCTCTTACTACAAAAAAGAACAATTTCAGAAAGGTATCAAAATCCACCCTACCTTTTTCTTCGTTAAAGTCTTTTATTTTATCTGTTAGAATTAAAATATTGGAAAAATTCGCATTTCCGATATTGGATACGATGTTCTCTAACAAGTCTAGAGTTTCATCAATATTTATATTTAGTAAGTTAATTATATCTCCAGGGGTCTCTGCAAGCTTTAATATTTTATCATTTACATATGAAAATTCATTAAACATTGTATATTCGTCAAGAAAAGACTTCAACTGCTCCTCTGTATATGGTAACATCTTCCAATGTCTACATCTACTTAATACTGTAGGTATTACCTGTACGGTATTCTCACACAGTAATATCACGTAGCAGTGATTTAATGGTTCTTCAAGAAACTTTAACATCACGTTCTGTTCTCTAATAGAGACAGTTTCTAGATCTAGCGTGCAGAAGTGTGGGGCAGGAGAAAGGAGTAGATCATTAATAGTAGTATTAGTCACTCCCAATTCTTTTAGATCAAGTAATTCCACTCCCAACCTTGAACAAACCTCTCTTGCTAAAGTGTGTCTACCACTTCCTTTTATCCCCTCAATTAAAATTGTATGTGGCATACTATCAAGATTCTCTGGGATAGAGTTTAATAGTTCTGTTTGACCTACCATCATTGACACCTCGCCATTCTTATCATATAAATATCTACAGTGATTTTAGGAGTCATATCATCTTTTAAATTATTTTTTAATTCAAACAACTTATCTACTATGTAGGTATAATACTCTGTGTTGTGCTCAAAAGTAGTTGCTGTAGCTATATCTTTCTCGTATAAAGCAGGAAATTGAGTTGTTGCTATACTTTTAGTAATACAATATTTAAATAAATCAAGATTAAACTCTAGAAATTGGTTAATAAATAGTCTCAGATCATTTCCGGCCATATATAAGTCATTAACAATATCTAAAGTGTTTTTTTCGTCCCCATCAATAATTGCATTGATTAATCTAAAGAGTAGATCATAGGAGATAAGATTAATTGTCTTCAGACTGTTTTCGATGGATAAATCAACAGAATAGGAGGCACATTTTTCTATCGCTGCGATTGCGTCTCTCATTTGGCCATTGCTTGTCTTTGCAATAAAAGAGCACGTTTCTTCATAATTAATATAACCTTCTTCACTACAAATATAGAGCAGCCTGTTTTTAATTTCCTCATATGGAATCCTTGTAAGGTTAAATCGCATACATCTATTCTTTACGGTGACAGGAATCTTCTGAGGATCTGTTGTACAGAAAATGAAGAGTGTATACCTAGGAGGCTCTTCAATTGTTTTTAGTAAAGAATTCCATGCCTGGGTGGTTAACATATGACATTCATCAATAATATAAATTTTATACTCACCGTCCAGAGCTCGCTCTGCAGCTGCAGTTATTATTGATCTTACATTATCAACACCATTATTAGATGCTGCATCAATCTCAATAGGACTACCTTTCCCCTTGTTTACTTTATTTGCAAATATTCTTGCTATAGTTGTTTTTCCACAGCCGCTTGGGCCTGCAAACAAATAGACGTTATTAAACTGTTCTAACTCTAATTGTCTTTTTAAAATTTTTATAATCGAATCTTGACAACTTACAGCTTCAAAATCTTGGGGTCTATATATTGTTGCTAATGATTTCATAATCTCCTGCAGCTCTTTTTAGGGAGCCATCCTTCCCATTCTTTTTTGTCGTTAATTCCAATTCCTTTAATTCTTATCATCTTACCCATTTCTTGAAGAACACTAATTCTCATCTGCTTATCTGTAGGTATGATTCCTTTATTCCAATTATCATGTAAAGTAAATCCGGGGTATGGATGAATAATATAATCCTCCACCTCAACATCGAATTCTTGCCCTGCATATAACTCAAGAGTCGGGTTTTGAACGCCTCTTCGAGGTATGGTAAGCAAAACTGTGCTTTCGTCAAAAATAGGAATTTCAGCAACTTTGCACTTGTTTAATTGTTCTCTTATAAATTTATTCATTTTGATCTAAGTAAGCAGCTAGCATATCGGCAGTGTGTAACATTAATGCTAATGGATATTTATTAAAAATTCTTGTTATATCTGTTTGGATAGAATCCCAGCCCATTCCTCCGTGATGGTGTAGTAAAGCAACAGATTCCTCTACAGAAAGAGGTATGTATTGTCTTACAAGAAATTCTGATGTTTGTTCATGATTACCGTATATAAATTTATGCTCGTGATCCACAGAATAAACTTCTTCACTTACCCAGTCAAATAATCCTAAGTTATCAAACTTCGAACCGTTTTCATGATAAAACTTCTTGTTTCTAATATCTTTTTTATATAAATTTACCTTACTGATATCATGCAGTAAAGACACAATTCGAAGAGTGTCTTCTGTGTAGAAGTATTGAGGAAATTTATTACTCAACATTTTTAATTCTTTATATACATCAAGGCTATGCTCGCATAATCCACCTGGATAGGCACCATGATATTTAGTACTAGCAGGTGCAGTGAAGAAATCAGAGTTGTTAAGAAGTGATAACAACTGCTCCTTTAAAAAACCTTCTCTTTCTATCCCATTTAAAAGTTCTAAATATGTTTCTTTATTTTGATTTATAATATCATTGTCCAGCACGAAACAGTCCTCCTTATTAAAATAATAACCATGTATTTCTACATGGTTATTATAATAGATCTTTCTAGGTAAATCAACTACTGAGCGTAAATAAGTTCCTTTCTTGCTTTAAGAAGAGATCTCTTATAAGCACCTCTCTCTGTGGCGTTAGAATTATTTGCCCCATAGTGTTTACCATCTCGACTTGTATTCCACCATTTTTTGTAAGCCTCATCGGTGTTGTACTTAACTGTATGAGGTGTTACAGAGAAATGTTCTGCAATGTGGTTGATGCTCTTACCTGCTTTAAGCATCTGTGTCATTCTATACTGCATCTGTTTGGTTACTTTCCGCTTTCTGTCGTAGTTAGTTCCCTGAATCTTTACAGCCTTGTCAAGAGCATTGTCGGAAAGTTTCATTAAATCGCGTTTAGTCATCTTTGACCTCCTTAAAAATATAAATTAATTATTACATATTATATTATAATATATGCTTAGATATTTTTCAACTGTTTTCTTCTATTAATTTTTCAACTAAGAAGTTCATTAATTTTCCATTTATTACAAAGTAACTTTCCTGTCCAGGGCCGAAATTAAAAGCAATACAGGAATTATTCAATCTCTGGTTAAAAGCTTCTTCCCTGTTCTTTTCAATCCACTCTTTCTTAATTGAAAAAGACTTCTTGTCTGTTTCTGTAGTCTTGCACTCAATCAACAGGGAAGCTTCTTCGTGATATGCATCACCTTTTCTCCACAGACCAGCTCCGCTATTAGGAGTTTGAACAGCATTCAACAGCTTACACACCTGTTTTTCTTGCATGTCTGAGAAATGCCGGGTAGAATTTTTATCTTTCATATATTCTTCTCCTTAAAATTCCAGATTGCGATTAAGCTGTGTTTTTATTTCGGTAAGTATTTCCTCGACGTATTCTCTTGTTTTTCGGGAGAGGATTTGCTTATCTTTGTTCTGCTCGTACCATTCAAAAATCTCAAACAGGTCTTCTTTTGCCCAGGAGAACGACCACCAATCACATATCATTTCAATAATGTATTGAACAGGCATGTCTAACGCTTTCAAATCGCCACCGTCTTCTGGCAGTAACCAGTACTGCCAATGGTGTGGGTTACTATGAATGTGATATAACCAAGCATAATTAAAATCTTTTTCTACTTCCTGCGTTCTATCATTGCCATAGAAATAATCGTTGTATGCAAAGAACTCATTCGTCCTATATTTTGACATGTCGTGTATTGAGATTAGCTCTTCAATCCTGGCCTTATCCTCTTCTGGAAAATTAAAAGCTGGAAGAACTGCAAGTTTTAACCATTCAAATGCATTCTTAACATTCTGCCTGTGTTCTTTAATATAATTATCATAATCAGAAAAATTCTTATATGTCATTACAAGAGCTCCTCTCCCATTCTTGCCCTGTCGACTGTGTCGCCGAAAGATTCTTCCATGTTGGAGTTAAGCATTGCTTGGAAACTTAAAATGTAAGGGTCTTCTTTTTGTTTAATTTTTTCATATACTTTATCATAAAGCTTCTTCCATTCTTCTTTATGTTCATCGAAGTATTTACCTATATTATTTTTTCCTCTTATTTTAATCTCATTACCTTCTGAATCTAGTTCAATCTCTCCTGTTTCTGGGTTTAAGATTTTGTAAATACCTTGTGCTGAGTTATCAATAAAGCCTAAATGTAAAGCTGCTTCAATTGTATCACTTAAAATATCAATTCCCTTTACATAATTAAGTCTATAAGAACCACCTTTTCTATCCCATTTGCTTGTCTTTGTTTTTAAGACGGCAATATTAACAATATGTCCTGCAGGTGATTCAGCAGATGTACTCAATTTGTTACCATCTTCATCAAAGAAATCACCACGTTTAAACATTAATCTAGAAGAACAAGCATGTCGCCAAGAACGACCTCCTGGAGTTGTGATTGGATTTCCATATGCTGTCATGTTCTCTCTTACCTGATTAATTCCAATAAGAGTGGCTTTATATTTTCTCAATAACCCAAGAGCTGTATTTGCAAATCTAGTTAGTGATTTTGCAATACCGCCCATTTGATATTTTTCCATAGATTCATCAGCAATTTGTGCTGGTACAAGAGTTGCAATACTATCAAAAATAAGTAACCCAACTTCACCTGTCCTTAATAAATCTAAAGCCATATCAAAGATTTCTTCTGCATTTTGACCTTCAGGTCTAATTACAATAGTTTTTACCTCAGCATCTTCTGATAAATCATATCCAAATACTTTTGCCCAAGATGGGTCTAAAGTACCTTCATTATCAAGGAAAATAATTTTTCTTGGGTTGTCAGGGTTTCTTTTAATTTCTTCTCTTTGAAAAGAAGCAGCTACTAGAAATGATGTGGATGTTTTACCGCTACCCTCTGCACCACTAAACTCTACAATCCTGCCCTCTGGAATTCCACCGTAAAGACAGTAATCAGCCATTGGAGAACCAAGAGATAATACCCCGTCAACTTCTAATGCTTCAGCACCAATTTTTACTACGTTCTCACCAAACTTTTTATTTAATGATTTTAATACTTCATTTAATGATTTATCTGCCATATTACTCCTTTATCCTTACCTGAACATTTCCCCTTCGTTTAAAATCTGTTTATTTGGGTTAGCTGTGAAGGTTGCTGGCTGCATGGATGAGAGCTGTAATTCACTCATTCTTCTGCTCATAATCTTGCTTAATGCACTGCACATATTTTCAGCAAAGGATACTTTTGCTTTCACTATTTTATATGCTTTGTTATAAATATCATTTACTGTTTGTTCATAAATAGAAGCATTTTCAGCCAGCGCCGTCAGCTCTGCAACGGTCTTTTTCTTTCCTTTTTCGTCTTTTGCAATAGTATCATCCATATAGTAATTATTAAATGTCTCTTTTGCAACTGATTTACTGATAGAATCATAGATTCCTAGTTTCTCTGAATTTTCACCTATGAAGTATAGGCAATTGGATAACTCAAGAAAATATTTCTCAATGGTTTCGATTGGAGCTGGATCCTGCCTTTCTACAATATCTGTCTTAATCATACACATAATTCTATCTAATTCAGCGGTGTATGACTTTACAACGTTCTCGATAATATCCTGAGCGTGCTTTACGTTTTCATTAACTGAATCTTTTATTGTGTCAAGTTTATCATCTTCTAAAAATGTTGGCATGTTAATTCCTCCTTTATGTATAAAAGTTTATTTCGATATTATTATATGGCCTTTTCTCTTAAATTTCAACCAAAATTTTATAATCACTATCTAGAAAGATTCTCTTCTTCTTCGAGGGTATCTCTACGTGATCATAGTTTTTTAATTTATTTATATTAATTGATTTTAATCCATCTGCCATCATTTTAGAGACTGCTTGAGTAGGTATAAATAAAACCCTGCCGTGTTCTATAAACCAGCATATGTAGCCGGTGATTGCACAGTTTTCATAAGTCTTCAATAAGTCATGCTGCCTCAGATTAGAGAAGGGGATAGTATTTCCTTTGTGTGACTTACATTCAATTAAATATAGATGTTCATTGTTGTAGCAGATAAAATCACAAGGGTTCCTCGAACCGCCTTTATACTTACTCTGCTGATCGGGCAATCTGTATATAAAAGTATTAGGAAAACTGGTTACCCAGTCTTCCTTAAACTTTACTTCAAATTTTTTACCGTAATCATTCACTGCTCGAACACTCCGGTATGATATATATTATATTTTTTTCAAGTAATAATCCAGCCTTATTATTACCAATCTTTAATGTAACATGATTAGAAGTACAACTAGAAAGCTTATTTTTCCACTCTACCAAATCGAAAGTAGCCTTATAAGAAGATGCTTCTCCGATATTACTACTGTCAGCTATTAATTCTTCATAATTTACACTGCCGGTATCGTCTATTCTTATTTTGTTGCCCTCAAAGGTAAAGACTCCAAAAGTATTAGAAACTAGATGTTCTGAAAATAGGATTAATCTGTTTAATGCACTTAAGAAGTTTACTTTGTTAACAACAACATTATACGGATAATCTTCTTGAGACATTCCCCTTATAATATCGACTGGTATACTATTTATCATCTGCTCATTTGAGAGGAGGATAGCTGTAATTGAGATATTTTCTGAACTAAATCTTGTTCTTGTTTGGATAATCTCTTCTGAAATTGGGTAAGGACCTACTTCTACCTTAACAGATGTATCCGGACTAAATAGTTTGAACAGTTTTACTATTTTCTCACTTAATAAAATCTTTAAGGGAGAATCAAGATGAAAATTATTTACACAAGCTCCCTGTGTAAATGTTACACAACCTTCTTGGTCTATGTAATAAAGTCTTTGTACTGGATTAACTACAGTACTTTTTCCTACTTCCTTGCTGTTGTACTTAGCAATACTATATAAGATATCAGTATTAAAACTAGTAGACACTGTGACTGTTGGAATGTCTATATTCTCGCAGTGTAACATCTTGTCCCTATTATACAGGATAGGAAATTTATAAGTACCATTACTTCTAACTTTCAAGCAATTATCTCCCATGGAGAGTTCCACAGTGCTTGACGTGGTTTTTTCGATTAATTTGAAAAACATCTCCGCATCAATGGTAGCATTTAAAGTGCATTCTTCATCCTGTGGAATGTTGATTTCAATGAGAGATTCCCCTGTCGATATCTTCAAAACTAAATTCTTACCTTGAGATACCAGCTCAAGAATATTGGAAGCTGTTACCAAAGAATTACTGTTGATAGAGGACAGGACAGTACTGCTTATATCTTTTAAGTCTTCAATTCTAATTATCATATTACTCACCTATTAATTTAAAATTAGCTTCCCATGGGTAAAGCAATTCAAATGCTTTTGAAAATCTCAATACATCTACGTCTCTGAATTTGTCTCCAATTACGTGCATTCCAACGGGAAAGCCATCTCTGGAAATTCCAATAGGAACAGAAGCAGCAGGATATCCTATAAAGTTAACAAGATATGTTAGAGACCACCCAATAAGAGGATCTATTTCCTTGCCATTAATACTGGCGGGACCTTTCGTACTTCTATCATTAGCGTTTGGTACAGGATGACAGCAAGAAACGGGAGATATAATAAAATCATATGCATCTAACTTATCTCTGAAGTTATCTAATATATCTGTACGAATGAGGTTAAAGTTATAGAGATCTTGAATTGTACTGTTCTTACACTTATCTATCCAGTATTGAATTTCTTCAGGAAATTGCTCTGGATGTTCTTTTATGTAATCTCTACCATTCCTCTTATCCTCTTCTATTTCTATTACAGAGTCAAAAATAAGAGATTGACACCAACTATCGGACATCTGTTCTGCATTATATTTGAAATTAAAAGGAATAAGATCTACAATACAACCTTCTTTCTCAAGACCTTCTGCTGTTGTTTTTATCATATTTCTTATCTCTTCTTCCACCTCAAATAGATCAAAGTCTAATGTCAAGGCTACCCTCTTTCCTTTCAAGAAGGATGTATCGGTGTTTAGCACAGCTCTTTGGAAATTACCTCCGATGCATTGAGTTGAACTATAGGGGTCTCTCGGGTCATAATAAGCCATATAATCCAGTAGAACTGCTGCATCTTCTACATTTCTTGTAAGTCCGAAATTAAAACAGAAAGGATGAGTAGCGGACCAAGCATCTGGACGAATTACACTAGGTACAGTCCCTAACCCAGGTTTATATCCGAATAAATTACACCAGTTTGCAGGAATTCTAATTGAACCACCAGCATCACCGCCCTCAGCAATCGGCACTAGCCCATCAGCTACTGCAGCTGCGCTTCCACCAGAAGATCCACCGGAATTATATTTAATATTGAATGGAGTACTGGTCGGTCCATATAATCTATTATCTGTTACTCCTCTAAATCCATAGGCAGGAGCATTTGTTTTTCCTACAGCAATACCACCGGCTTTTTCCATTGCCTTGCAAAATTCAGAGTAGCAGGTGTCGGTAGAGATTAAACATTCTACCCCGCCATGGGAGCTTTGCCACCCCGGTTTGTTAGGAAGAAAGTCTTTTAATCCAAAAGGAACTCCAGCAAAAGGTCCTAGATATTTTCCCTTTAGTAGTTCTTTCTCCAATCTAAGAGCTTCTTTTTTTGCATCTTCAAACTTTGTATATACAAAAGCATTAGTTCGCTTGTTACGTTCCTGTATTCTATTTTCAAAAAATTCAAGTATTTCTAAGGGCTTCAGTTCTCTTTTGTTCACAAGAGTTCCAAGCTCAACTGCTGATAAATATTCTAATGACATTTTAGTTCTTACCTTTCTCTAACGAAGCAATAAGGTAATGTAGAAGATACACGTTTCATTACCTTATGCTTCTATCTTATTAGTAGGTTACTCTACCAAGATCTCTGCGCACTTCCTTCTCCTCGCAATATGCAAGATACTCTGCGCCTACTGCTTCTTTACGCCATTTCTTACAAATTACATACCCAATAGGTGAGAAAATTACTTCCATCACTAATTCTAGTATGGCTGCAAGAACTGCTGTTCCCAAAACACTGGTAAGTGTATAGCCGAAACTGTCTCCAACTGAAAGAGGGAAGAATACTAAGAAAGCTAATCCAGCAAAAATGAAATTATCGATAAACTGTCCCAGCATGGTAGAGATATATGTTCTACACATATATTCTACTTTTCCGTCAGGATTCTTTTTGAATAATCTTCCGATGCCAGCATTTACATAATTATTAACAATGCCAGATACAATAAATGCGATAGAGCTTGCTACAAATATCTGCCAGGTCTGTCTAAACACTGAGTTAAAAGCATCATATGTTCCTGGTTCAGCTCCTACCTCGATAACAGATACTAATTGAAATACTCCAATACATACCAAGTTAACTAAGAGTCCAAGAATATTGATCTTTGTAGCTGCTTTTGCTCCATATGTTTTTACTACGACATCCCCCAACAGGAATGGTACCCAGGAGAGTAATAAACCACCTGTAACTCCTAAAATAGGGGTCATAATAATAACTTTTGAAGCCATTAAATTCATTACTACTACAGACACAAGAAAGAGAGATACTACAAGACTTGGAACGCTTCTCAAGAGATTTTTCCAATCTTGAAAGTCAAATAACCATCTAAATGTGTCTGTAAAAACGTTTACCTTTTTTGTTTTTTCCATAAAAATTTTCTCCTTTATTTTTGTTTTAAGACAGGGTGTCAGGATGTTACAAAACTGTCTTGTGTTTCTATATGTTGTGTATCTTCTACATACTAACTTATTATAAAAGATTAGACTTGGCTAATCCACCCTGAAATTGTCCGTCGTACAGTGTTGTATCTTCTGTACTATATGCAATAAGTTGAGCGATTCGGGCATTCTTCTCTATGTAGATACCCTTTTCAGTATCTACATTTAGTCTAATTGTAATTGTATTTATTTGCTCCCCATCCTGGCTAGTATAGCCGTTATCCCATAAGCTGGATACAGTAGTACAGCCGGACCTGTTAAGAGAAGATCGCTGAATAATATAGCAGGCTATATCTTCAGGAATACATACTCCCTCATTTAGTTCTACCAGATAAGTACCTTTAGGAAGAAACCATCCATTCAGAGGTCTTATCTTCCTGTTCACTGGAATACTGAGCTGTCCTGGTGGGATTTCTTCATATACAGAAACGTCAGAGAAGTCAGTGTAGATTATACCAGGAGTACTTATTCCATAGACTCTCTTGAGACTAAGATCTACCCCCACCTGTGCTTTTTTACAGTATTGCTTTGTAGTATTAATTTCATCTGCAATAATAATGTTATTGTATATATATTCTGCATTCTTTAACATGTTGTCCTCTTTCCTTGTGTGTACTGCTTGAAAAAATCTAACCAAGCATTTGTTGCTAGAAGATGTAACTGTTCATATATTTCTTCTAAAGTTAGGTTTTCAATACTAATTCTTTCCTCTATTACTACCGGGCCGGAATCTACCTCTGGTACTGCTTTATGTATAACCACACCGCTTTCCTTCAGTCCTAGATTAAAGGCTTTTTGCTGAGGATCTTTTCCTTTTAATATTGGATACTTTGTTATTAATCCAGGATGTAAATTATATATAGAATAATACTTACATATTGAAGCAGGAATTATTCTCAAATAGCCGTGTAATGTTATTAAGTCTTCTCTGCTTACATTAAGATTTTTAAGTAGAGATTCATATTTAATTTCTTCTATATTTCTATCGATAATAAAGATATTTTCGAATTCAAATTTCTCCCTGATGTTTTTCTCGTTAGCGGGAGAAGGAATAAAGTCCCTGTTCGTTGTTATTACAGCGAATGGATGTTTTCCTGTCTTTTTTATGATAGTGGATATTTCTGAGCCAGTTTGACTGAAGAAGGCTATCCATTTCCTTTCACGATTACATATATATCGAAACATTTGAATATTATAAAGCATTAACCGCTCTTCATATTCCGTCAATTTATAATCTATTAAATCACAAAGTTTAACAGAGGGCTTCACCTTTAGTCCGTCTACATTATAACGTAGTTGATGAATAGCTGCCACTACTGGATTGGAAGTATCGAGTGTCTCTATATTGAGATCTGTATATAACGGATTGGAAAACTCAACAGCAAGACTACATCCGAGAAGATGGTGAGGTTTATAATAGTTCCATTTTTTCTCTGTTACAAGCTGTTGAATAAACTTCTGTCTTCCCATACACCACTTTTCCAGCTTATTAGAAGAATTAATTTCATATTCCTGAAAGGCAGCACTGTCAAAAGGAATAGCTATCTTGTCTGCATATTGAGACATAAAAGAATAGCATTCTATCAGTTCATCGATAGTCTTTCCTTGTACGACACCTATTGTTAATACATCCAGATCTGAATATTGTTCTACCCATTCTTTGAATCTACTAATAGTTGTGTTTTTATTATCTAAACAATCAGGTACAACAACCCAGGTCGGTTGAAGTTCTCTAACTCCCTGAGCTACTTCTTCCAAAGTAAGTGCATCTCCTAATTCAAAAAGGGAATTATCAAGAAGAACTTTTCTCCCTTTTTTGATAGCATTCTGGTAGTATTCTTTATATGTCTTGTTTTCATATGTAAGATGTAAGAGGCAGTAATCATAATCATTAAACTCTTCTGATTTTGATAATACACTCAGGGGTACCTCATGGGATACTTGCATCATAACAGTTCTTCTCCTTCGGAAATAATATTATCTATCTGCTCCAGTCTTTCTTCAACACTACCTGTTAGTTTGAATATATTTTTTAACTTTAATTCTTCTTTCAATTGATGAATAACACCGCAAAATAAGTAGCTCACGATTTCTTGAAATACCGGGTCATCACTACGTGTTCCGTCCCTTATTACTCCAAACTCTGGTTCGATGTAAAAAATATAGTCGTATTGAGGAACGCACGCTTTAAGAGTCTCAACCATGCGCAATCGTGTTTCTTCATCCAGTGTTTTTTGAAGATATTGATACATTCCATAGACATAGCAATCAATAGCACACCTATCAGCTAAGAAATTGTCTAGAGTAATGTTGAAGAGATGTGTATCTATAATGCTGTTCTGTATAAATATTTCTCTTTGATTTCCTTGTAGATCTAATTTATCTGCTTCAGCTGTAACGTGTCGTGTAATATTATCGCAGATATTATAGCTACTAAAAGCTGGTTTCTTTTGCATTTCGTGTACAAGTGTTGTCTTGCCAGTGCTTTGTGCTCCTGTAAATACTATTTTCATAAATAAGTACCTCTCCTGTTTTTCATCCCTATTATAGAGGTTTTTATCAGGATAATCTACTAGATAGTGTCATATACTCCACATCTATAGTTACCTTCTGCTATCATCTTTAAATAAGAAGGTTCTATTACTTTATATTCTTCGAGGAGAATATTAAAGGCTTCTTCTGGTTGCTTGCTAGTTTTTAATTCTTCATATCGAGCATGAATAGAATCGGTGGCTTCCTCTTCATACCACCGGCTTGTAATGGTAGCATCACATTTCATGGGAACATTACACACTTTTGCTGCGGCTTCAATCATTAAGTCTGACAGTCTTGTAGCAACCTGTTCTGCGTTCTCTCGCGGACATTCACCTATTAATTCATCGTGAATACAAAGAAGAAGATCGAATTTTAAATCTTTCAATACTTTTTCTTTAGAAACTGCAATCATTGCTAGTTTAGTAATAGTTGCTGCTCCGCCCTGTACTCTTGCATTCACACATTGTCTTTCAGCTTTACTTATAAAACCGGTGTTGTCGTGAATCTTTATACCATGATTTGCAGCTTCTGCTTTGATTGCATTTCGCTGCTTGAAGCTGTGTGCTTCTTCTAATTTCTTAATATAGGTATTAGCTTCTTTTTGATTTTTATCGTAGTTAATTCCTGAGCTGAAGAGAAGCGGGTTGAATTCAACTTCTTCAGCCACACCTTCTGCAGTGTATTTTGGAAGTTTAAGGTCGGGCAAACGCCTTCTTCTGCCCATTACATCTTCTACATACCCGTCTCTGTATGCGTTTTTCTGTGTTTCCTCTATCCAGGTACTTACGGAAGGGAAGCCAGCAAAAAACTTATCTATTAGCTGCTGTGCTTCTTCAAATGTGGAGCCTATTTGCTCTGCTACAGAGTTAGTACCTCTCCCGTATAGTAATCCTAGAGCGATACTTTTGCAATTACTGCGTCGCTTTTTACCTTCTGGATTAGGAGTGCCGTCTTCATAATGCTCCATGTTATCCCAGTAGTCATTATTATATACCTGAGCAGCAATTGTGGCATACAGGTCTTTTTTGTTTTTATATGCATCAATCATAGATTGATCGTTTGCATAATGAGCCATCAATCTTGGTTCCTGTTGAGACTTAAGAAAAGTCCGAACCAACAAGTACATACTGTGTTCTTGTCTTCAAGGACTTATTCATCAACATCACCTCTCTTTCTTCCAATATATTTCCACTTCAAATGGTGGATGAAAACCTCTCTTTCATCACTCTTCTTTATATTATCCATTATAGTAATTATTTTATTATTATTTCCATTATTACTCCACCATTCTGCTGCTTCCTTTATTGAAGTAAAAGAATATATATTACCCTGTTCATCTACTGCCTGTACTTTCTTCCTGTTCTTCTCCGCGGTTTTAATAACAGCTTCTATGCTTCTCTTTTTTCCTTTGCCGTTTTGATTACCCATCGCTGCTTCTGACAGCTTTCTCCGGGTTTCCTCAGAAATTCCCGCTGCTTTAACTTTTTTCATAGAAGAGGATATTTTTTCTCTGACCTCTTTACTTCTCATTATAGCGTCATGCTTTTCTTTTATCATAGGGATATTCATCGGATTGCAATCTCCACCGGGTTTAAGATTATATCCTTCCTCAATAGCTTTTAATTTATCTATCCAATAAATTTCTTTTTTATTAAGTTCTTCTTGAGTAGATGCTTCATCTATCACTTCAAATAAAAAGTTTTCTTCTCCATACTTTCGTATGGCGTGTTGTATTCGAAGACGTGGAGTTCTTCTAGCTGCATTTAAATGAGATTGCCATCTCGTTTGAGGTTCATGAATAGTCTGTCCTACATAAATTTTACCGTTTATCAAATTTGTTACTTTATAAATATGCATATCTAGCTCCTTATATAAAATTATATATCTCATATAATTTAGCTAGATTTCTTACAGTAAGAGCATAAAAAATTATATTTTTAATTAAAATAAAGGGTATATTCTTCTCCTTCTTTTTCTATATTAAGGAGTGTATATTGACCTTCTTCAAAATCTAATGATAGTCCAGGTATTAATTTTTTAACGTTTATCCATTTATTACCTGACATTACATCATCATATTCGTGAAGAATGCACCTATTATTCTCTAGTGGCTTTGATACTCTGTCTGTACGTGCTTTAAACATCATTCTAATCAACAATTCATGACTAGGAATGTTTTGCATATTAGGTTCCGTAGAACTAAATCTTCCTGTATCTGTACCGAGAGTGTTAAAATGTCCATGTAGTCGGTCATTCTTATCTGTGATTGTAGGGAGCTTGTCAATATAGGTATTAATTAATTTAACTAGCCCTCTCTTTTCTAATATTAGCTGCCCGACTTTAAATCCATGTTTTATTAATTTTTGAAGTGCTGCTTCACCTGTACTTCTCTTACTCTTTGAATCTACCTCTGGCAACTTTAATACATCATAAATCAAAATAGCGAGTTGAGTTGGGGAAGTTATCTCAACTGGATCTTTTAACTGCTCATTTTTTGATTTACCTTCTTTTCCTGCCTTTGTGATATTCTTCTTGTTGGCTGCAGGGGTAGCTCTCCAGGCTTCAATTTGAGGCCTGAGGTTTTCTAACTCCTGATTTATTTTAAAATCTACCTCCTGCATTCTTCCATTATAGAAATGGCTTAACCGAGCAGCATAATCTTTGTCGATTGTTATCCCTTTTAACTCCATTTCAGCTGCCACTTTAATAATAGGGACTTCGACGGTGAGAAATAGATTATAAAGTTTTTTATTCTCTTCCTGTTCGAAGATTCTTTTCTGATATTCGTACAGTTTATAGGTCATAAAGGAGTCTGTAGCAGCATACAGTGCAAAAATCTCTGGGTCTACGATAGCGTATTCAATACCTTGAAACAGACCTTCTATCGAGTATTTTTCAATAGAAGGATCTATCTTACTAACATATTGGATTTTTAAACCAGCTCGCTCATTCTCGTTCAATAATCTTGCTCCGATCATTGTATCCCAATTAATGTCCATCTCCCACCCGGTAGTACACTTCAGGACCTCATAATCAAAAGAGCCGTTATGTGTGATAGTAAACACGTTATCCACTGTATGCAATGCAGTACTTATGTCTTGTTCTGTGAGTTGCCACTTTAATCTCTCGCCAGACTCTCTGTCTACATGATTAATCGGAACGTACGCATTCTTTAATCCAGGTGTATAGATACATAAACCCATTATTTTACAGGTTAGGGGATCTAAGCTGTTGTTAGTCTCTGTGTCTATAGCTATGATGTTATTTTCTAGTGCTTTATTAAGGTAGCTGTATAACTCCTGTATGTTTTTTATGACTAGAGTATTTTCCTTATAACTTCCAAGTATGTCGTTTACGTTTTTATAGAT
The DNA here is from genome assembly GCA_045126215.1 of Lachnospiraceae bacterium. Lineage (GTDB taxonomy): Bacteria > Bacillota > Clostridia > Lachnospirales > Lachnospiraceae > SVEL01. Next base: position 42,635 of record JBGVOD010000040.1, read on the forward strand.
AATAGAAAGTTTATCTTCTATAGATACTGTTTTTGATTTCAAAATCTTCTCAGTATCTATAGAAGATGTTTTAGGGTTATTAATCTTACCTATTATTTTCTTATTGTCTTTCTTGGAAGGTGTTTTAAATTCTTCTCCCCAGAGAGATAATGTCTCCACTTCAATCTCCTTTAATTATAAGATCTTATAGGCCTCTGTACAGCTTGAGGGGTATTATTAAACATTGCAGTGTCTCCTGATGGTGCAAATTGGGGAGATGGTGCAGTGTTGTAGTTGTTGGAAGTAGGTGTAAATGCTGGTGTAGAAGTGTGTGGTGCGAAGTCCTGTACGGATGCAGCTGGAGGTGTTTCTATTCTGTTGGTAGGTGTATTGCTCTTTTCAGGAGCTGGAAAGTCACCTGTTTCTAAATAGGCAATAATTTCTCCAAAGTTTTTGTCCATTACAATACCACCAAGTGCCTTGTAGTTGCTGAATGCTTCGAAGTTCTTCGGATACTGCTCTAGATTATAAGCTGCAGGATTACAGAACATGATGTCATAACTTGTATCTCTAGATCCAGCTACACCATTTCTTTTGATTTTAAAGATACAATCCGAAAGAGGACCGTATTCATCCATTAAACTCTTCAGCTTGTGAGCATAAGTAGCGGAGCGTTCCCAGACTTTAGGAAGTCCTACAATTCTTCCTGTTTCGTCCTGTACATACTGAATCAGGTGAATGAAAAATCTCTGCTGTATCCGTTCTCCAGCCTCGCACAGAGGACATTTGTCAAAGGGATCTTCCGGATTTCTTAAGCAATTGATCTTACGAAACTTACCTTCTTTTGTTGTAATGTTATGCACTGTATATAACTCGAAAGAAAATACGTCATCGTGCATGAATCGTACAAGGGCAGTATCCCCGTCATTTTTTAAAGAAAAAAATTCTACATTATTGCTGTTAATAGGTGCTCTGTTTTCATTTAACTGAATAGAATTAAAATTTACCTGTGCCATTCTCTCTTCCTTTCTTTTCTTCTTTTAATTTATTTCTATAATATATCAGAATAAAAAAATTATCAACTGTTTTTTAATAACTCTTCAAAGCTTTCTTTTGTTAGATCATTAACATCTTTTCCTTCTGGTATGTTAATGTTTGTAATTAGAACATCTTTGTTCATGTATGTAATAAATCTGAAAGCTCCTTTTCTGCCTGCCTCATCTCCGTCAAAACATAAATAATAATGCCTAATTCCACTTGTCTTTAGTAAGTCGTACTGTGCTTTACTGCCTGTACCGAACAGTGCAATTGCAGGATATCCCCATTCCCAAAGTGTGAGACAATTTATTTGACTTTCGCATACAAATACTGATGTATGTCCTTCCTTAATGATGAAGTCTAGTAGATAGACTGGTTTCTTCATGCTTGGGGGAATATTGAACCTCTTCATATTAATGTAACGTTCTGTGATTCCTATTAGCTTTCCGTGTTTATTTCGAACAGGGAACGTTATTGAATTATGTTCCTTATTCCATCCCACTTGAAATTTTTTTGCGGTTTCAAAAGATATTCCCCTGTCTTCTAAATAAGGATGGTAAAATGCATATTGATTTAAAATCTTGTCGTCTAAATATGGTTCTTGATCATCTTTCAATTCTATTTTGGGCAAGAATAACTCTGCTTCGACAAGCGTATTACTAAAGTTGTCTATTAGCCACTTCTTGCTCTCTTCATCCCCCATATTTAGGCATTTAGAAACCAGCTTATATAAAGGTCCTTTTGACCCGCAGGTAAAGCATTTATAATATCCATATTCCAGAGAACTACTCTCTCTTCCAGTATAAACATAACAACTTGGATGATTTTCTCGTCCTTCTTTGTGAAAAGGACATGTTATCTTGATGTTGTCATTATTTTCTTTCCCGATATCTCTTAAATACCCTTTAGAGTTGTCTTCTCTTAGTTTCTTTAATATATCAGATATTTCAGCGTCTATAAGGTGATTATTAAGTATTAAATTCATTAGAAATAATCTTGCTCCAATTCTTCTTCTTCGTAATCCTTTACAAGAAGAGCGTCTTGAATGTGTAATTCTCCTTCTTCTGGAATATATTCAAATAAACCCTTATCAAAATCAACATGGTATTTTAATTTCTTACCATTAGCAGAATCTCTTGATTTTACAAGGCTTAATGTAAATATGTTGTCCTTGTTTTCGAGAAAAATAACCACAGTACTGTCTTGGCCTATTCTATCTGCTTGTGCAATATGCTCAAGTCCTGTTCCATTATCTGTACTACTTCTATTTTGCTGAGATACGCTTACAATAGGAATTTGTTTTAAAACCTGTAGATTCTTTAAATCCTTAGAAATATTACTTGCTTTCTCTACAGGGTTTTTTGCCTTTCTATCATCCTCTAGTAAAGAGTGTTGATCTATGAATAAGATATCTAACTCTTCTCTCTCAATAAATGCTCTCAAGGCTGTTACTCCTGCAGGTTCTCCTATCATGGTAGGGGTCAGCACTTTAAGACTGCCTTTGTATCTTTCAGGTAGACTATCAATGTGTTTTTTATAGTCGTTTTGATAATCTCTACACCCTTTGGTAAGTCCATTATTAGATATGTGGGAAATTAAAGTATCTAAGCGATATCCTACTTTACGCGCAGACATTTCTCCGGAATACAGCCCTACTTTCAATCCTTGTTCTACGGCAGCCAGGGCACACTTTAATAAGATCCAAGATTTTCCAACGTTTGAGCGAGCTACTATGGTTGCGAGTTCTTCTTGCCTGTCCCAGCCTCCTATAAATTGATCTAGCTCTTTAAATCCTGTTTTGATATAGTAACGGGTGAAATCCTCTCCTCTTTCAATATAGTCCTTAAATCTGGAAGTATCTCGAAGAATATCTATACATTCAATATGTTTTGCTTTAACTGCAGAGGAAGAAGAAGTAAGATAGAAATTCATTGCATCTTCTACTTTTCCTTGCATGAGTAGATCCCTGATCTTATTGAAGTTAGAAGCTAGAAACCGTTGATTGTAATCACTATAGAGAGCATCTATGAGATACTCAGGCGTCTCTCTAACTTCCAGAATGTCAAAATCGGGAAATTTTTCCAGGAAGGTTTCCTTGTCAGGTATCTGCCCGTATCGAGTCAGGTGCTCTTTTATGTAGCTGTATTCTTTTTCATAATCACTGAAGAATTTACTGTCTAGACTATTGTCAAAAATAATAGAAGAGTTTTTCGTCTCCAGTAGAAAATTTATTACCTGTAGTTGAATCATCTCATTGCCTCAATAAAATCTTTTTCGTTTCTACGAGATTGTCCTTTTATCTCTACCAAAGTAGAGTAGCCAATAATTCTGTCTGCTATTCGGGGGCCAAATATGGCGGAAAAATTAGCTGGGTTTATATTTGATGTATAGATACAAGACTTCTTTTCTGCAGTGCGGTATTCTACCCAAGTGTAGAAAAGTTGTTTCTCAAATTCAGACAAATCTCTTACTCCAATGTCGTCGAAGATAACCAGTTTAGCTTCTCGAATAAGAGCTTCCTTCCTATCAACTTCCGCGGTTAAAGACTTGTCCTGTATGTTAGCTTTCTTCTCACTAAAGAAGAGAGGGAGGTTGAGATACAAGAATGGTCTTTCTGTTGCGTATGCGGATATGTAATTTATATAAGCCATTCCTAGCTTGCTCGCCCATGTAGTTTTTCCGTTCCCGGGATTGTCAGAATAGATGAGTAGATTAAATCCTTCATCTACAAATCTCACTATATTATCTTTTATCAAAGCTAATTTCTTGAAAGACTCTACATCGATTTTTTCTGGTATAAGAGAGGTGTTTTCTATATTTCGTAAAGGCATTCCACTTTCTCTTATTAATTGTTGAATTCTATCTTCTCTATAAGACATTTTAAAATACCTCGTCGGATAAATCTAGTGTCTCGACTTTTCTTTCTAAGGGTATATCTCCCTGTATATTTTGAATCTTATTATAATTACTTCTTCTTACTCTATCAACTGAATACTGAAAAGTAAACCATAGTTTATCTGTTGCGTCTTGTACGATTGCGACTCTTTCATCCGTCGAAGCAGAAATTTCAAGTAGATAATCTACCTTGTTCTTTAAACACTCTAAATTAGATATCTTCTTACTACTGTACATGACTGATAACCAGCTTAACAAGGAATTTCTTAATCTTTCCTCCTCTACATATAAAGTCAACCATGTGCGAAGAACTTTAAAGCTTTTTGATGTTCTATGGTTATTAAAATAGGAATTCTTCTCTAATAATTCAGCATCTTTCTTATTTATATCTTTAGATATAAATAAATTATTTTTAATATTATTATTGCTACAACTCTGTTGTATATCTGTACAATTATGTTGTAAAGCAGTTAGATTTACCCAATATTCACATTTAGAATTAATACTATTTCCAGATTTATTTTTAAATATTAGATTAGATTCAACTAGGTTCTTTATATTATTCTGTATGCCGGATACAGAAGAATTCGCCCAGTCCGCCAGATATTGTAAAGATCCATAGAATCTGTGAATCCCGTCTTGGCTGTATCTGTATATGACCGCATATACAAGCAAGTCGTTTCCTTTTAGCTTTAATTGATTTATCATCCAGCCCTGAATTATAATATATTCTGCATCCTTAAAACCCATCTACTCACCTCTATTTCTTATATAATTAATAACACCGTTATTAGCATATAACATACCTATACTTCTCGCTATCTCGCGATCCGCTTGATTGTATGAAATATTATCGATATATTTCCTGGAAAAATCTACCTTCTCCTTCTCTATATTATAGTGTTCAGAAAAGTAATCATAATAAGAATCATCTAGTGTCATGAGACAGTGTTTAAGCTTCTTCTGACTGAAAGAGAGTTTTTCGTCCTTAAATTCAAAAACGTTTTCGTTAAGAATCATATCTAGGATGTAAGCAGAATAGTAATCCTTTCGATAGAAAAAATCTACAACTACCTGCTTAATATCTTCTCCAGGCACTGCTGACTCTACAGGAGAAGCTCTCATAATACTTTCCCCGACATCGAACGTCACTCTCTCGAACATAGCTACTCTCTTCTGCCTATTACAGGCGTGAAAGTAATTAATTACCTTTGAATTAAATATAGTATTTATTGACTTCTCTGGTGCCTTCTCATCCTTATATAGTGAGTGATTTTCGTCTTCCCATACCTTATTAGTACATGTATCCAAAATAGAATCAATATAGAGGCTGTAGAAATCTTCTGGAGATATGAATTTATTATTCTTGTTATTAAACACTTTATTATTTAGTACATACCAAAACTTATATACAGCAGCAGATAAATATTTTTCTTCCCCTGTTTTTACATATAGCCTAATTAACTCATTTCTGTCTTTTTGTTTTAATTCCTGATCGAGAATACTTTGCTCATAAAGAGCTCTATATTCAGATAATATCATATCTCTTCTCCTAATAGTTGATTTTTTATCTTGTATTCCATATAATAAAATATATCAAAGAACACAAAACTCTTTTATCTGTTTAAAGTATAATATTAAAACAAGATAAAATCAACTAACTAATAACTTCAGGAGAATGTAGAATGAGAAATCGTAGAGAAAAAGTCATTAAGTGTCCACAATGTAATTATGAATATCTCCCAGCAGAAATTTATATGCCAAATTCCTTATTAGGTAAACCAAGAAATATAAGCAAAGAACACATGACAGGGCGAATCTTAGAATATATGGGAAACTCTATGAATCCAGTCGAAACATATATATGTGACAACTGCAATACAGAATTCAAAGTCATCGCCAATATTAACTTTAACTCCCAAAAGATGAACGAGGCAACATATAAAACACATTTTAAAAAAGAAAAGATATTCTTGAAAGAAGACTAAATGATTCTAATAGAAGAAAATAGAACGAAAAAAATACCGGGGAACACGTCACTGTATATTACTTTTGATTATAATGATAGAATCATACAAACTATTAAGTCTTGTTGCGATGTCTACAATTATGATAAGAAAGATAAAATTTGGGAAGTCCCCGTTGTCAATTTAGCTAAACTGCTGGATGGTTTATGCCTTATCGATGAAATAACTTTGAAGTTATTGAAAGACAGAAAAGAAAAACCCTCCCATAATAAAATAACTTCGAAATTAAAAACCAAACCTTATAGCTATCAAAGAGAAGGTATTGAGTATGGAATTAACAATGATCGATTCCTGCTGTTGGATGCTCCCGGATTAGGGAAATCATTGCAAGTAATATACACTGCTCAAGAGTTGAAGAAAACAGAAGAACTAGAGCACTGTCTTATTATCTGTGGTGTCAATACCTTGAAAAATAACTGGAAAAGAGAAATTCAAACACACAGCAACCTGTCCTGTAAAATTCTAGGTGAAAAAACAAACACTAAAGGAAATACCCTGATAGGCTCAGTCAGTGAAAGACTTGAACAATTGAAAAATCCCCTGAAAGAATTTTTCATTATCACCAATATAGAAACACTGAGAAATAATGATGTTGTTAAAGAAATTAACAGCGGTAAAATAAATAAGTTCGACATGATAGTCGTCGACGAAGTGCATAAGTGTAAATCTAATACTAGTCAACAGGGTAAAAATTTATTAAAGTTAACGAAAGCAAAACACAGAATAGGACTATCCGGCACTGTATTAATGAACAACCCCCTAGACTGCTATGTTCCATTAAAGTGGATTGGGGCAGAAAATTGCACTGCTTCTAACTTTAAATATTTTTACTGTAACTATGGAGGGCCTTTCGGCAATGAATTAATAGGGTATAAAAACATAGATGTGTTAAAAGATATGCTAGAATCCAATTCTCTAAGGAGGACTAAAGATTTATTGGATCTACCAAGTAAAAATATTATTCACGAATTCGTAGACATGGAAAACACCCAGTCTACCTTCTATGATAATATAAAGAACGGTATCGTTTCTCAAGTAGATAAAGTTCACATTACCACAACTTCCTTACTAGCAATGGTTTCTCGATTAAGGCAAGCAACAGCCTGTCCATCATATCTAACGACGGAAAATATACCATCAGCAAAGATAGATCGTACGGTAGATTTAGTAGAGCAAATAACAGAAAGCGGTAGTAAGGTTGTAGTCTACTCTATATTTAAGGAAACACTGAGTATATTAAATGAAAAATTAGGATATCTTAATCCCCTTCTGTGTACAGGTGATGTCAAGGACAAAACTATCACAGAAAATATAAATAGATTTCAAACAGACCCTGACAGTAAGATCATGCTAGCAACGTGTCAAAAAATGGGAACTGGAATCACACTCACTTCAGCAAATTATGCCATATTTATTGATTGCCCATGGACACAAGCTGATTGTCTACAGTGCGAAGATCGAATACATAGAATAGGAAGTAAAGAACCAGTATTTATCTACTACTTATGGACAAGTAATACAATAGATGAACGAGTAAAAGATATTGTAGAAACAAAAGGAATGTTAAGTGATTACATAGTCGACAACACCTATCAACCACAATTTATAGAGAAGCTTAAAAAAATAATAGAGGATCTTTAAATCCTCTATTATTTTTATTTTCTTATATATTTACATCTTGTAAGAATAGTCTGCTTTTCGTTTCTAAATTCGGAATGCTCCTTGACCGTCCCGGTAATTTCATATCTATTACCTTCTTCTAAATCTTCACGCTCCCTTGTTCTCCAGACTAGAACATCCTCAGTTACAGTTTCAAACTTGTAGATACACATTAAGTCATCTGTAAATGAAGAGATGAATGTGTATATGTTTTTTAAAGTAACCGTTTCGGTTATTTTTTGACCAACTTCACCTACCCATTGAGATACCGGTATGTTCTCTGCTTTTGCAGGGGTATGAGCTTCTTTATACTCTGTTTTTATTTTATCCACCAGATCTTTTGCTTTATCCCAGTCTAGCTCGTACATATCATTATCGTTTAATGTCATAAAAGAGTCTCTCTCAATAAGTGCTACGGGATAATCAACTCTGTTATTGTCAAAATACCAGCCAAGGGTAGGATTGTAGTGAGCTCCTTTTTCCTTCAATTCATCCTTAATTGGATAAGTATTTCCGAGAACTATATAAGCATTTCCTTCTTCATCAAGATGAAATCGGGAAAATAACTGCGCATTCTTCTTCGGGGCTTCCGCTCTTTCTCTTTCCAGCCTTCTGTCAGCTAACTTCTTTTCATATGCAGGAGTTCTCTCAACTCTTTTCGTAATGTATTTCCCGGTTCCGTTGCATTTAAAACATTTACGACCGTAACCCCAAATACCAGTTCCTCCACAAGCCGGACATACATCATCTTCAAAATGCTTTGAACCATTTCTATCTATTCTAACTAACTTCTCCATATTTCCCTCCTTAGTTATAAACTATCTTCCTATTATTATTATATAATAATAATGAAAAAAGGTCAAGTACTTTAAGGATTTTCTTCCTAATCTTCTGGGGGTAATGCTTGTTCTTCCTCTGTTAAGATTTCACCACCATCAATAAGAGAAATGCCAAGTGATCTTAATGAAAATTTAATCTTACTACTATCAGGTATCGACCATGTACCATTTAAATTTGTCAAAATATGAAGGGTGTATAACTCATAATTATAACTTTCTTCAGGATTACTAATTATATCTGAAATAGTCGGTATATAATCCGAAAAGAATACTCCTTCATATTGATTATTATTATCAATCCCTATTAATTCATAAAATTCCGGTGGTATAGATGCTACCTGAGAGTTTCCTGCCCCTTCCTGAGGACCTCCATCTATTACTATTGTTGCATATACATTAGATGCTGAGCTAAATAAGTCTGTAATATCTCCAGCTTTATTAACAATGAAACAGTAACCCTTGATATTAAAAGCAAACTCATTTAATCCACTTTCCACATCATTAGATACAACAAAACTATTTACATCTAATAATCTATTAACAAGACTTACTAAATTAGCTTCTGTTACCTGTCTTGAAAGAGAACTTTGAAAATTTCTTCTTGCTGATGGAAACACTCTTATACTACTAGATTCTAAAAAAGCCATTATTTATTATTCTCCCTCACTTATCTCATCTACATTAAGTAACTGCATTGACCATTCCAGCAAAGCCTGAGTACCTTCAGTGATATTAGATAAAGACTGTGCGTCTATATCTATATATGCTAAATCATGATATCGTTCTTCTACATCCTTATTATCAAATGATCCATATAAATAAAATCTATATTCTCCTGTATCATCGTCACTTATTGGATCTAATAAGGCACTGTAAGGAATGGCTGCATTAAACCTAGCAACCCAATTATTATTAATGCCTAAACTGGAATCTGTTGTGAGAAGATATGTTTTCCCACTAAGTATTATTTCTTGATTTAAACACGTTGTCCATTTCTCAACAGAGGCTTCTTCAACCTTTTTTCTTAAATCTAACATTTGAGGGATATCTGAACTACCTCCGTAATTACCAGTTAAAAATTTACAGAAGGCCTTTTTAAAATAATCAGTACCATTATTTTTTATTGTAAGGTCTACAATCTTGTCCTTAATTCTTAACTTAATCTGTACAATACCTTTATAACCTAAACTTGTTTCATTCATTGAACATTACCCTATTCCTGAATTTCATTAGCTATAATTATCTCTGCATCATTTTTCTCTTTAGGTATTGAAGTTTCTAACCCTTCAACCTCCATTAATGAAACACTTCCAACCATTCTGTTTCTAATGCTATCATAATTATCACTAGAACTTCTAATAAGTGAGTTAATATCATCACTTATGTATATAATTGCTACACTGTCTTTGTATATGAGGTTTGACAGCTCTTTCATTGAAGAGTAAAAATAAATATAATTTCCAAACCCAGCGGGAAGAACATATGACAACAAATCTTTAAAAATTTGAGATGTATTTTTAAATGCAGTATTCAAACCAATTACAATTGTATGTTCAGGAATTACAATATTATATAACTGTGTATCTGATTCAGTCTTTGTAATTGTCAAAGGAATTCTTTCTCCAACCACTTTTAAATAAACATTTAATATTTCCTGTATTGATTTCAAAGAACCCTTACTTTTAATAATAGTTGGAAATGCTTCTAATATAAGTCTTAGAGACACATCATCTGTAGATGCATTACTAAAAAATCCTAATTTTGTTTGAAGCAGTGGAAGTAAATTAGACCTTATTTTTCTAGTATCCGTTATTTTTTTAATCCCATCTACATCAAACTTAGTACTATTATTTACTACATCATACAACCTACAAAGTAATTGAAAATCTCTTGATTGCATGACATATGTTTCTGGCACTTTATTTTGTAATCTAATTACTTCCATTATTTTCTACCTAAAACGTTTATTTCTATTTCGCCCATTTGAGGAATTGTATATTTATTAAATATATGATTACTTAATAAGAATGATTTACCTAATAATGGCTTCGATATTTCAACATCACTTGGCACTTTGTATGTATAATTGTATAAAGTGTCACTATCCCAAACATTAAACAATTTCAAAAACCTCATAATTTGAAGATTTGATAATCCTTCTTTATAATAATATTTATAAACATTACTCAATATAACAGGAACATTCTTTTCAATGTCATCATTAACCTCAATTGACAATGTTTGATTACTTGAATTATCTGTAATCTTGAAATAGATAAAATATTTCTTATTCTTATTAAAGTTAACCAGAGTCTCATCATTTATGATATGTAGTGGAGAAGAATTTAAATATGCTTTCACATACCCGGAATCTTCTAATTCTTCAGTACCCACTGTTAATGGTAATATATATTCACCTACAGGCAGGTTAAATTCTAAAGAAATGATATTTGACTCTCCAACCACAAACTCTAAATCAATTTCTCCATCACTATTTATATGAATTTTAGTTGTGTTTGATATATATTTTCCATAAGAATATATATTTAAATACTCTAACTCTAAATTCTCAGTTATATTATAAGTTTGCAATGTCTGACTTCCATCTAATTTTAAATCGAAATTAGACATAATAACTGAATTATAGACGCTCGTTACAGTATTCAAATCAGTACCTTCTAATGTATAAAAATTCTTCACTTCAACTTGAGAACCAGTACCACTTCCCTCTACAACATTTACAACATTTGAATTATTAGGGAAGTACACAGTCATACTTTCTTCATCAAATATAAATTCTGTTATGTCTTCGGATGCTGTTGATGGAGATGTAAATTCATATTCTTCATCATCTATTTCAAAGCAATAAAGTGTGCTTGTAGTTAAAGCTTCGCCTTTATAGTAATATTTCCCTAATAAGAAGAAATTCACTCTTTGATTAGATAATAATATTTGTTCTTGTGTATTAGATGTGTTTATTGCCAGTAGTGTTCTTGCTCTCCATGTATAATCATCAGAATATAAGTTTAAAACATCAATAGGAGTGTAACTTGTACTTCCTGCACTCTTATAACTTAACAAGAAATCCTTTAGAGTTGTATTTGTCCACTGGTCTGTTGAGAACCCATAATAAACTTGAATACCACCACAGTCTGCCCAAATATTATTTGTACCTGAAATTGTCATAACCTCTGTAGGAGTAAGCTGTGTTGTTTCCCCGTTTACTATTAATTCACCTGATATTACATCTAAAGTACCATCATGAACAGTTGTTCCTAAATTTACAGTATATGTTGTTGCTTCAGCAACATTTTCCGCTGGGGATACATAAACATTAACACTGCTAACCCCATCTTGACTAGATATATCAACAATCAATTTACTTATTGGATAAACAGCTTCGCCAACAGAAAAAGTAACTTTATCTCCAATTCCCTCCGCACTGACAACACCTGATGTGCCTTCTGGTGTAGTGCATTTATATATATTATCAGGAGATAATTTTAATTTCCAATCAGAAACATAAACTACAATTTCATCATTATTATTCGGAGAACCTGAAACGGAAAGTCCTATGCTTTCTAAATTAACAATATGTTCTTGATCGTCTTTCCAATTTCCTGTACTATCATCCCCACTTCCTACAGTATATGTAAAAGTATAACTTCCATAACCGGACACATTTTTGAACCATGCATCCTTATCTATAGCTACACTTAAATTTATCGGGCAACTTGAAATAGACACATCACAATAATCTTTTTGATTTTTGGCTAATTGCATTCTAAAATCTGAACCTGAATTGACATAGACAAAATGCTGTTCAGTTAAAATTATAGAAGAATCAGAAGGAACAATTCTAAACCATTCATCTTCAGAAAAAGCAGTTATGCCATTTTCTAATATTGAAGATGCATCTTTAACATTTACCTCCCATACATATTCTGAATCTGTCCTAAATATCTGTGTTCCAGCACCTAATATAGTTAAATTAGTCAAAGTTTCATTTGTGTAAATGAAATATTCCCCAGAACTTAAAATTTTAGAAAACTCACCTTCTTCAAACAGCCTGTATTTTTCATTACCACTAGAATCTTCTACTTTGTTATTTAGAATCCAATAACAGTATGAATTTCCTGCATTTAATTCTAATTGATTGATTTTTCGTATCGTAATAGATTTTGAAGAGGATAATTGTTTAACACCAGAATCCATATTATAAATTTTTTGATTTATAGTATAATTCATTCTGTTGTTCATGGTTGAATCTGTATATAAAACAGGATTTTCATCAGTTCCTATGTTTGTTAGATAATTTACTAATTCAGAACCTGCGTTATTACTACCATCATTTGCCCCTAAATCAAAAGATTTAATTCTTATGATATTACCTGAGCCATAAACAGCGTATCTATACTCATTATCAGCTTCTGATTCTTTCCAGTACATGATAAAATACTCATTATCAGTTAATTGATAATCTTCATCAGCACTTAATGCGTTAGTTAGTCTATATTCATACTTTACATAAGTAGAATAAGTCGTGCTGTCAATTAAATTAGGAGAGAATAACTGGATTGATTCATTATCTCTTAAATTATAAGTATTATTAACTCTATCTATATTAATGTCAAGTTCTGTAGAAACTGCATAGATATCTTTCAATACTTCACATTCAAAAGATTTCATTTTTTGATCTAATCTGTAATCAAACTCTTCATCCTGTACAAAGAATTGCGTTGCTCCAGCAAGAACAGATTTCATCAAAATTTCTTCTTGTAGTTGTGTTTTCAATGAAAAACGTACTTGTAAAGTATCATCATTACTTGGAGTCCCTGTTACTGTAATCCCATAGAGTGATAAAATATCATCAGAACCTTCATCAACAAAAGTGCCATCTGAAGATTCTATCAACCATTTAGATTGAATTGAATCATATTTAAAATTGAAAACTGAATAATTATCAACTCCTATTTTTTCAGTTAATGTTACACCATTTATTTCAACCGTTAAATCTTCATTACTTATGGAATAAATAATAGGAGCACTAGTTGAACTTATTTCTATATCATAAAAACCCTTGTAAGAATCATTATCAACATAAATAGTAACATAAGCAGTATAATCAATATTATCTAACATGACATTTTTAATTCTGTCATCTGCTTTCATAATAAGAGTATAGATTAACTCTTGAGAAACTTCTTCACCAAAAGTCATTTCTTTTGAATTTAAGTTTTTATATAATGATTCTCTTATATTCTTTATAACTTCATTTGTAGCAGTATTTGTCAATTTATATTGAGTTACTACTCTACAAGAAATCGGGTATTTAACTTTAAATAAACAAAAATGACTTCTACCAGGATTTTCTTTTAAAGATAATATAGGAGCATAATCATGAGATATACATTTTACATCATCAATATATTGTTTTACTGTATTTTGATTAGCATTATCTAATAAATCAAATGTAGTATTATATACAGTATTAGTTACAATTTCATTATTAGGTAATTGCAATAAATACAATTTTAAATCAAATGCATTTAATTCAGGTGTTGCACCTTCTTTCTCAATCACATTAACTAATTGGTCAATATCATTAGATTGAGACATAATATTATAAGAACATTGAACATCATTTGTTCTATCACAGACAAATCCATTAGAAATAAGGTCTGACCTCAATATATAACCAATATAATCTCTGAGTGTAACTAAAGTTTCAAAAACACCTACTGTAGATTTATAATGCTTATAAGCACTATTTATAGATTCCGGGTCTTCTCCGTTGATAGCAGAATTATAATTAAGCATTCTGATATTTTCAGTTGTGAATACCACAGAACTGTCTTCTTCAGGACTTATTTCACTGTAGAATTTTTCTATGGTTTTATAAGCAACATTCCCTTGCTGCCCTAAAGTCTTGATGTAGGTAATGTTGATACCGTTCTTTATAATTTCTTCTGCATTCTCTGGAAACTCTATATAACAAGTAGAGGTATCTTGAGTAACACCAAAACTATAAAATAAGTTTTCTTCAGAAACAGTTTGCACTAATAAATTATCTACTTTCTTCCAATCAGTGTAATTATTTGCATTGATGTTAGTAATGAAGATACCATTTTCTGCAATATCAGTAGTTGGAAAATACAATCTATTATCACTATCAAGATTATTTACAGTAATAGTAGTTTCACTGTTCAAGGAATATACAACAGGAATACCCTGAATTGCCTTGAATGACGTTGTACTCCCGTCTAACTTTAATTTTTGACTGCCTACTTTAAAAGTATTTATAGTTGTTCCATCTACAGGACCTACTAAAGTGTAAATAACAGTATTGTTATAATCACTTACTGTTGTAAAAGCTGGTATCGTATACTCAACTGTGGAATTTTTTGCACCTTCCCATAAAATAGACACATTTGTTGTTGCTGCTCTATACCAATGCATGTAATAACCAAGCTGTTCAAATAACTGCCGTGCATTTTTTTGTTGCGTAACTGACAGCGGAAACAATTCTAATACGTTTGTATCAGAATTATAAGATAATTTATCTCCTATTATTGCATTTAATTTCAGTAATATTACACCTGGGTCTGATTCATTAGAAATAGTTGGGTCCCAATAAGCCGCCAACTCTTTGGTTAAATCTAATAATTCGGTATAAATAGAAACAAAATCTTTATTGGTATAGCTCAACGCCTGTAAAGGATTTACAATATCCGACATTTTTTATCCCTCTGTTTCTGTTAAATTAATCTCATACATATTAGTTGTGTAATTTAAAATGTTAGTAGCAGTTATGGTAGCATATAAATTAGTCTTATCCCCCCATACTACTATGTTATCTCTTGGTACTCTTAATTGTGGCATAAATTCAGCTATAGCTGTATATATGTCATCAATCACCAAATCTTTTAAAATTTGATGATTGTTTGAATATATAATTTTATGAAGATTAGTTCCATAATAAGGGTCACCTAAAAGATTTCCCTTATATGAAAGAAGCAATAACTTTAAATTGCTCAAAGCTGCTTGTCTATCTTCATATAATTTTGTCCTTGATGTTGTAAACATACCTGGAAATGCTAACGAATACATTATTATTCCTTTTATTATACAATATTTACAGAATCATTTTATTCTGTAGTTTCAGTACTATTTTCAATTAATTGTGCCAATAAACTATAATATTCTTCATCTGTTAAATCGGTATAGTTATTTATCACTTTATTATTGATGATATTAGAATTTTCTTGACTGCTCATTACACCGTCAGAATTTTCGTATTCAGTTTCCCTGTACACTATAGAATCAGTGAACAAAGAACAGCTTATATCCATCTCACCTTTAAATAAAGCACCAATAATTACTGGTTCTGATGCTTGATTATTTTCAAAAGCAACATACACAACATCACCAACAGAAAAATTTGGCTTACATCCAGGAGCGTAATTTATTAAAGCTTTTGGCAATTCATTGAATGGGGTAGAGCCAGGTACATCTTTAATTTTATGGAAAATTGGTATTCTGATTCTAGCACGATACCCATCATACATCATTTCTTCTATTATTGCTTTTGTTATCATGAAAATAAATTCCTGTATTCAAATTATACTAAATAATAAATTATTTTTATTCATCACTGTCAGAACCTTGTTCTTCTTTTAATTTATTAATATTTTCTTGAATATTCTGTATGATATTATGTTCTTTAACATAATTATAAAGAGCATCTTCATTTTTCTTGAGAGTAATTTTTGGTTTCTGCATAGTTACTGTCTTTGTAACTGTAGAAATATAATCATAATCACCACCTATTCTAGTTAAAGTGAGTTCAGTTTTATAACCACCATTATTAATAGTATCTATTTGCTTTGTAATAATGTACAAACCACTACTTATATGTCTTTGCCCATAAAAGAAAGCATTAATCCTAACATAAGACATTAACATTGATGGTCTTAATAATCCTTTTATTTTCAAATTCGCAGTTATTGGAAATTGTGTCATCTGAGTCCACCAAGTTTTTTGTGCTTCAGTAGTCGTAAACCCTGTTGTAGATGTAGTAATATTTGGTGAGTATGTCGTAACTATATTTCCCTTACCATCAATTGAATAAACATATTTTTGATTATCTATTGTAGAAGCATATTTATAAAGCAATGACCAAGAATTATCATCTTTTATATTAAATTCCGTTACCAAATTATCAGTTGGAAATCCTACATCTACTTCATAAGTATCGTTTGCAGCTAATGTTTTTGTTTGTGCTTTTACTTCAGTAATTTTAAAATATGAAGCTCCTTTATCATCATGTATTGTAAGATAATACGAAGAATCTCTTAAAATACTATTTTCACTTGTATTAGAAGACATACATGATACAAGGTAATTTAAATACATAAGAGGACTAATACCTTCTTTGGACGGAATTTCAACTACTTGGTCATTAGTAGCTAGTAACCCTCTATTCAAAACATCAGTTCTGCTATTCATCCCAGAAAATAAGTCTAATAAGCCATATTGGTTATCATATAACATTTCCAGTATAACATCACTTGGCTTAGCTTTTCTCATTGGAAAATTAAATGTATTAGCTGCAAGTGCGATGCTGTTGCTAGTACAAGAAATAGTATAATTAATTCTTGAATTACTAAACTCAACATTAGACCTTACATTTGTTATTAATGCTTCTTCCTCTTTATATATAAAGTTAGGACACATCCAATCCCCATAACTTATATACACCAAGTCATACCCAACAGTACTTAAAATTCTATCAACTAAATTTGGATCTCTTCCTGCTTCTATTTGATAAACTAGATTTATAGTATATTGATTAACAGTACCATTTACTTTTTGTACTGTCATTCCTTGAATAAAGTTTGGATACTGAACATTTAATTTTGATTGTAAACTACCGCTTTTAGAATAGCTACCAAAAATATAATCACCAACTCTTAATAATACAAATGGAGATTCAACAAGAGTAGGAAAACTAAGTAATTGTGTTCCTTGTGTTCTACTAAAGTCCCCTGTAGCTGTAACTAATCCTTCAAAAGTTTTAGTAACTGTTATGTCTTCATGTTCAAAGACCATATCATAACCAGCTACTTGTTTTGATATTTGTCTTATTTCTTCATCAGTTGGAACTCTAGTTTCAATGGGGTTTCTCTCTACTTTTTCAACTGATTTTATTGAACCATCTGAGCCAATACCTTCTGCTGGGTTTAAAATAAATCCTGCAAAACCAGCACCATCACCGTAATCATTCCAGTTGGCTGCTTTTGTTCTTGTGTTATAAGCAACCTCTTTTCCACCCCAACCATTAGGCCATCCACTTTCAGAAGTTTGAATGGATTTACCATCAGCACTAACCTCTTCAACTACTGCAACGTGACCAGAAAATACAATTACTGCACCGGGTTGTGGGTCATTCGATACAGTTAAACCCAAACTTTTAGCAGCTCCTACCCAGCTACTCGGACCACCATTTAAAGTAGCAAATGGGTTTTTACCAGTTTTACCTGGATCATAACCTTCTAACTCACAATAAATCTCTAAAAATCTTCCATGTGCATAACCAACGCAGTTACACAGAACATTATTTTTTGGATCTACCCAATTGGAGCCAAGACTGGCAGCTGTAGAACAGGTGTTATAATTACTTTTATTGATAACACCACCTGCTGAATTATAAAATGGGCTAGCACTTGTAGGTGCAGTTGTTCTTTTTGTAAATGTCTTCTTTTTACCACTAGATTTAGAACCAGTTCCTGGAGTACCTGAGGCTGCTTTTCCTCCATATTGCTTTTTTAATCTATAAACATAGATCCAACCAGAATTAAACCATCCTGTACTGCATATTTCTCCGCCAGTACTATCACCGGACCTGCCATCTTGATCACCACCAGCATGTGTTATTTCACTACCATTTTTAGCAGTTACCATTGCAGTATGACCACCAGCAACTAATATATCACCAGATTCTAAAGAATTCTTTATACTGTTGTAATCATATCTATTACAATATTTTAATAAATAATTCTCATTTGCTATATTAGCCGGACCACCATTATACCCTATTGGTTCAAAATACTCATTAGAACTAATTCCGGAAGCTTTGAGTGCTTGATTAAGACAATAAGAAACAAAGCCACCGCAGTCCCCATCATAAGGCATGCGGTCATCAGATAACATTCCAAAAGTATTATTAGGATAACTGTTACAATAACCATATCTATTATCTGCAGCTATAGCTTTAGCTTGCTTGACCATATATTCTTTTACTGTAGCCATGTTACTTTATAATTCCTTTGAAATTAAACAAAAAATTCTATGTTTGAAATAATTGGTATTTTTAATCTTGTTCCTGGTTTAGGTTTTTCAAATGGATCTGAAATTCTATTAAAATTGCATATTACCCAATAATAAGTTGGATTATTATAATAATATAAAGAAATACTATCATATGTATCATTTTTCAAAACAGTATATAAAATATATTCTGTATCTTCACTTAAATAACTAACAGTCCCGGAACAATATTTATCATTTAAAGTATTATAATAGATCGGAAAGTTACTATATCTAGATAACCTGTCGTATGATTTATATTGTTTATCTTTTAAAACATCCATAATTTAACTTTCTTTATTAAACTATCTCCAATACTTAGGTTGAAGATTATTAAACTGATTTACTACACCATTGTTTGGAGTTAATGTTGATTCCGTTAGGTGTTCTCTAAATCCGAAATCATTATATGAATTTCCCGTAGGAGTCGTACCGGATGACTCATAAAAAAGATAGGACGGGCTTATATTATCTAAAGTTTCTAATCCACTTGGTGTTGGTGTGAAAGTTTCCCCTGCTGAGGAACTTGTATTATTAACACTTGTATTGTTAACATTTGTATTACTAGTACCAGGTCCTCTATCAAGAGTGATGCTTAAAAAACTATCAGAAAGTGAATTAGTGGAAGTTGACCTATAGCTTCCTATTCGTGTTATAGTATTAGCATCATAAGGATCTATTTCTGTAATTGTCAAAGAAAAAGATACTATAGCATATTTCCCATTTCTTAAAATAGGTAGACCATATGTTAAGCCTATAGAACCATTAATAACACCTTTTATAAAAATATCTCTCCCCATTCTAAGTGCAATAATTGGCGGGTCTACCATCTTAGATGCCATTGAATAAGAAGGAACTGTACATGCTTGTACTAATTTTATTAACTGGTCTACATAATCATCATTCACACCATAGCTATTATTACCATAATTAATTTGCTTCATCATCTCTCTGTGAAAAGTAAATTTTACTTGAACAGTTCTTGGCCCAGAATGAGAATAAGAATATATAGGAGCAGACCGAGCTAGTGGGGTACTTAATGAAAATGTTGCAGAAGACGTATCGGTCACTTCATCTGCATATTCAGGTAAAATAATATATTTATCCAAATGATACATATAGATATAATTATCTATCATCTGAAAATTATGCAAATCATCCGTATATAATAGATTTTCAGTAAGCATTTTTAATCCTTCTATTTATTTTTTAACCTATGAATTAAAGCCTCAGTATCTTTATCTATAAAACCATTCAAATCTAATTGTTTAGCTAATCTATTTTTCTGATATGTTCTATATATATTACTTCTTAATTTGTTATCCCACACACCAATAACTCCTTGATAATATGGAAACAATTTTTGTACTTTCTTTATATCATCTGTTAATTTATCGGTATGATTTATTACAGCTAGTAATAAATATTCAATTAATCTATTAGCATAAGGATAAGTAATCTTATCATTCATTTGCAATAAACTTAAATTTGTAGTCATTAAATCAGATAGATCTAAGTTATCTAATTTGTTAATTTTTTCAAAATTAAACACATGATTTGCACTTACATTTAAATAATCACCCTCAAGTAAAACTATAGATGAATTATTGTCTTTTGGAATTTGTATTAATAAGTACAAATATTTTTCATATTTTTGTAACGTTGTTGCAATATTCTTATTTAAAGTAGTAATCCCTATTGTTTTAGGTTGTTTAAAAGAAGTAGAATTAAATATATATATGTTATCCCTAAGTAATTCTTCGTCTAAGGTTATGCTTTCTGTAGTACCACTATTTGAATAATAAGTAATTGTTTTGATAATATTGTTATTACTTAATAATACAGGTGCAATTCTTACCTCTGAATTGCAGTCTAATGCTAGTGTATAAGTTGTATCAAATTTAATTGGTACTTTAAACGTCTTGTAATCGTTACTATTTTCTTCTTTCAATCTATCTTTATAAATATTTATTCCTGATATATAATCTCCATTTATACAATTATAATAAGGCATAAGATTTATATCATATATATCTCTATAGCATCTTAATAAATCACCAAGATGCTTATGAGTTTCACTATCATAATAACTTGTATTAGAATGATATAATTCTGTAAACTTTGAATAAAACCTACCAAATTTATATGTGCCAACTACTCTGTATTTGCACGGAGAAAGTATGATATTATTTTTTAATAAAGCTTCATACTTATTAGTTGATTCTTCAGTCTGGTAATTAATTGAAATATCTTCATCTCTATAAGACGCGTCTTCATATATAATGATAGCATTTTCAGAATCTTCTGTTGTGGTATCATAATAACCACCAAGCTGAGAAATTGATAAATTTTCTTCTAAGACGCCTATGATATGTGAGTCACTTGAATCTCCTGAAGAAGCATTTGAAACATTATTATCATTTAATAACAAAATTTCACCATTTTTATAATAAGCAGTATAACCATCATCTACCTCAGGCATTGTTATAATTCCTGATTCTGTGCAATGTATCAAGTAGTTTTTATATATATAGGTATTACCTTCAACAAGATAAGAATTTTTATTTACTGTCTTAATTAAAGGAATAGGTGTGTTATATATTAAGGCTTTTATAAAATTACTTTGAATTGTATTTGTGAAAAATCTCTGTTTCATTATTTTACTCTATTTTATAAGCAGCATTTACAGATGCTAAAAATTCTTCTAAGTTAAAATTTTGTTCTACATCAAAATTAGAAGAATAACTGTTTGTAGTTGTACTTCCAACTAAATTGCCATCAACATCTACTACTCTTACATTAATTGTTCTTTGGGCTTCTCCAAATAAACTATCATATAAATTATCTAAAGTTTGTACTGTATCATCAATACCTGTTATTTGCTCAGAAGCACTTTCTATTTTTCCTTGTGCTTCATCAAATGCATTTTCATTTAAAGCAATACTGGATGAATAATTATTCATCCTAGATGTTCCTTCCTTCCATTTATCTCCATAAAAACCAATGGCATCCATAGTACCTACTTGAGAATAAATATCCCAATTCGCTATTCCCTGCTTAACAGAATTTGCATATTCTTGTCCTTCCATAAGACCTGCTGTATTATAACCATACCCGGCTGCTTGTATTTCCCAAACATTGCCAGAATCTGATGCTTCTTCATACTTTTCTGTATTTTCTTCTATAACTTTTTCAGCAACTTCATCAAATTCATAATCTTTAAACATAGTTAAACCTTTAAGATTTATAGAATCATCACCATGAAGAGCTCTTGCTATTTGTGTTGTTTTTATTAAACCGGTTACAACCGCAGTACCATTTGCTAATATATCTCCAACTACACCAGGTATTGCTTCTCCAAATACATCTCCTAATTGTTCAATTAAAGAAGACATGACCCAAGTTTTATATAAATCTTCATTTTCTGCCACCTGTGCCCCTATTGAATATACGATATTATTAAACATATTTTCAACTTGTGAAGCAATAGATGTTCTACCTGCAACTGCTTTTATTTGCTCAGTAACCTCTTTATAAGCACCCTCATAAGATAAACTAGTACTATCTATGTTTGTTAAATCTTTTTCAGTTAAGTTTTGAATTGCTCTTAAATCAGAAACAGACAAACCACCAAATACACGACCATACTCACTTCTTAAAACTTCACTGCTCGTGTTTTCTGCTATTGACTGAAGATATTCTACCATTGAACGTAATAATTTATCTACATTCTCTTCAGAAACTCCGGTAGTTAATAATTGAGCATAGCTAAGCCCTGCTCTTTGAGCTGACATAGCGAATAGAGTATTTAATGTATCATTTCCTGTTAATTGACTAACATTACCACTTCCTAAATAATTTAAACCTTGTGCAATTGTATTAATGGCAGAATCAGAAATACCAACAGCATATAAAGAAGAAAGCCATTTTTGAACATTATACAAATACCCAGTTGTTTCTTCATGAGACATTTGAGAAGTAGCATCTATTAATGCAGCTGTTACAGTATCATATAGACTATTTAAATAACTGGTATCCTCAAATTGAGTATTTAAGAATTTTGTTAATTTTGCTTCTAATCCCATTTGAGGTCTAGACAAATCAGTTTGTTGTAACCGAATCATTCTATTGAGATTAGCGTCTAGCAAATCAAATGTTTTTACTGTTCTATCAGTAATAGTCATTAAATAAGCTCTATCTTCTAGATTGTAGCCTATTCCTTGTTCTACTAAACTGCTTAGATTTTTCAACATATCCTGTTGATTAATATATCTACTATTAGTGAACACGTTTCTTATTTCATACGATAAATCCTTGTATCCCTGAGCAGAATCGCTTGTAAATGTTTGAAGTCTTGCAGAAATAGGGCCTAGATATTGTTTTTGATTAGTTATACTTTGGTCAATACCTTTTTGAACCGTATCATTAATAAGCCCTAATACGCTCCTAATAGCTTCTAATACTTTATTGACAATTTGAAGAGCTGCCATAGCTCCTCCCATGGAGCCACCCATTCCCTTCATAGATTCTCCCATACTACTCATTGAAGAACCCATGCTAGTCAAATTACCAAATAATTTAGATCCCCAGGAACTTTTTCCTATTTTATCACTTACAGCGCTACCTATTTTATCCCCAACTTTGTCCTGTATTAACCCACCAAGACCAGAATTTGAATTTTCTTCCTCGCTAAAACTACTAAACAAGGAGTCACCATCGCCACCTAATGAATTGACGGCATCCCTAATTTCAGCTAATAATTCATTAGCTGTTTCTTGAGAATTCACCATTTCATTGATAGTACCAGATGCTTTATCTCCTTTTATAAAACTATTTTTTTTACCCATTGGGCTAGAGAAAACAGAATTTGCTATTCCTCTTACCATGCCGCCCAAACCAGCCATTAATAATTCCTTTTATTCACCGCAAATCTTTTCTTGCAGATTCATATGCTTTTCTTGCTTCTTTTTGCTTATTAAAATCTTCAATTAAAAATTCTAATAAGTATTTTCTTTCAGTAGGTGTTACATCTAATAAATCACTGTAAGATGTATGGAGATGTTTTGTTAAGAAAAAATTCTCTTTTACTATTTGTTTTAATCTTACAGGAGCAAATGGTTTACCATCAGATGTCAATTTCGGGTCGAAAAAAGTCTGTGCCTACTTTAAATGAGGTCTTATGCTCCTTTCCACATTTATCACATATGACTTCTAAATTAGTATCTATACCTATAGAGGAATCCATTTTCTCTGCATATGCGAAAATAGTATTAGTGTCCATCATAGGTAAATTTCTGATCCATTCATCAATATTCAATGGGTCTGGTTTATGACCATCTACTGTATCTATAATTTCTCTAATAGAGAATACCATAGATTGGTCATTTGATACATCACCTGTTTTTTCTTTAAATTCTTCCGCTTTTTCAATAACATAATCAAGCATGTGAGGAGTCTGATATTTTAACTTAACTTTTCTCTTCGTTACAGGAAGTTCAAACTCTCTATACTTATTAAATGATTCAACATCTGATATTACTTTTAAATCATCCATATTAAACTTTAAACCGGATGTATCTCCACAAAATGGGCACCTATCCCTTAAAGTTACTTCTGACCCATAAGTCACCATTCTTAATTTAAACAATAAAAATTGGTAGTCACCTGTACACATGTCATAGCTTGATATACCTATTTTATTTACTAAGCAATCATCTATAATATTACATAACGACTTAAACTGAGACTTTGATGGAGCAAGTCTCTGCATTTCATGTCTTGTCGTCATACTTGACATATGTATTTCAGGTACTACCTTTTTGTCGTACACTAAACCCCTGCTGGGTAAAGTAATATACTCTGCAATTGTAAAATTATCCATATAAAACCTCTTTCTTTTTCACTTTTAGTTATTAAATTTGTTATTAGTTATCTTATATATTGTAATAATTATTTATCTTTAATAGTTAATGAGGTTAAGTTTATCTAAATAAAAGAATCTATGTAAATTAATTAATCACTTATTTCACTATCAAAATCAAATGATTTTTGACCAGGTATTTCTTCATCCTCTTTAGAGGGTTTAAACCTGTACTTATTACCTGGCTTAAACTGGGTTCTTGTTTTTGCCCATTTATTCGATGTATCTAATTCATCTTCAGATGTATCTAATTCTGGTTCATTTCCTAATACATCGTCAATCGTTAATTGTTGTTCTTCTTCTGTATATTCTTCTCCATATAATGCCGGATATATTACTTTATAGTATAAATCAGGCATTTTTTTCTGCATGTACATGACATAATTTCTGATAACAGAAGCTACCTTCATTATCCAGCTATTGTTAGACATAACCATGGCTACATGTTTACACATGCCGCCTTTTGTATCATTCGGATTAGTAATATTAGAAGGCCTTACTTCCGGCTCTCCTGCTATTGTGTTATTTCTACTGGCCCAATAAGCCTGCCTATATTTCCAATCGGGGCAGTTGCAATTGAAAAACACATCATCAGAATTAAAAGCTCTTGTTAAAGCTCTTGTTACTTCATTTAATCTTATATTTTCTCTGTCTCTTGCAATATTCTGAAAATTATCTAAGAACCCAGCAAAACTAACTCGTACTAAATAGTTGTCGGTCTCCCCCCGTACCTCAATATTTATATCCAAAATTCCATCTTTAAATAATTTATTCATGTCTAACTTATTATAGTTAGCCACCGAGTGAGATACTTTCTGGTGTAATCTTCTTTCATGTCTATTATTACCTAATAGACGATTCCACCAAATATATTTATCTCCGCCTTTGCTCTTACTTAAAGACTGGCTTCTTTTTACTTCATTTAATATTTGAGTCATTTTAATCTAATTCTTCAGAATTTACTAATTTTCCAAATGTTAAATCTTCAAGAGATAATCTTTTACTTTGCTGGACTTTTAACTCATCTTTTAATTTATCTATTAATCCTAAATTTCTTAAATCTTTAAAGATTTGATTTCCTTTAGAATGCTCACCATCTACTGCAATTGAGTTATGACGAATAAGATATAATAAATTAATAGCTTCAGAAACATTTTCATAAGTAGGGTGTTGCAATATTGATTTTATTTTTTCTTGCCATTTTCCTACTTCTTTTTCTGTGTTATGCTTCTTTGCAGATTTTAACTGCTTTGGTTCTTTTATCCATTCATCATCACATAATGAATAAATACCATTAGAAGCCGTGATAGAATTAATATCTTGAATATACATCTCAACTTCTACACCATGAATTTTTATATCATAGTTTTTATTAAACTCAGACTTTTTAATATTGTAGATGTTTTCTAAGATTTCTCTTGGTATGTCTATAATGTCAAAATTCGCAATAATATGAACATCTAAATCTGATTGATCTGTGTAGTTATAAGAAGCATTAGAACCAACTAGTTGGATGTCACATATTTCTACTGGTACTTTTAATGTATCTTCAAAAGCACTTACTATCTCGACTAATTTTTCTCTTACTTCTGGCAAGAGTTGTTTAGTCGTCGTATTCCATAATTTAGGATTTAAAGTGTCATGAATTTGAAATTCTTCATTTATTTTTTTCATATACTTCTCACATATAACAAAAATATGTACATAGGAATATAGGCAATAATAACCTATATTCCTATTAATATATACAATATTTTTAACTTATATTAGATTTCGTCTGTTCTGTCTAACGCAGCTTTATCATAAACAATAGTTACATCTATTTGTCTCTTACCATTAGCATCTGCGTTAAAGTTGCTTTCTTTTATACTTGAAACCCAACAACCATATAATTTCCATTTTCTAATCAATTGGTAATCAGGACTGTATTCCAACAACCAGCAATCTTTTTTATAATCAGTAATTAAACCAACTTTTTCTGTTTCAATATTATAAGAAAGATTTTGCCAGGACATAAGAATTGTTTTAGCATCTGCACCAATAAAGTCAATAACCTGAATTGAATGACTATCAAATGATGGGACACCAGCATAATTTAAAGTATTATTGCCTCTTTTAACTGGAATAGGGCTTTGTGAAAAATGAGGAATAGATGAACCATTGACAGACAATCTTAACATTTCCTGTGCATTAGTAATATAAGCATCCTCTTCCTCACCAGTCATACCTGCTTTTAATATACCATCTATATCAGTAACAATAAATTCAAAGTTATTATCACGGGAAATTTCAAATAATTCCGGATTATCTGATAAGTGATACACACCATGAGGCATTTCACTTTTCTGTGCTATTGTACTTGGATTTATTTTTAATGTTGCCATATTATTTTATTGCCTCCATTATTCTACTGTGATTTCTTCATCTGTCATAATGATAGAAATTTCAAATGCCTCAACAGCATATATAGGGACTATTTGAATCTTAGCCATTATTCTTGTTTTATCTTGAGATGTAAGTCGTAAAATCTTATATCTATTAATTACAGAGCTTGTTACCATTTGATCTAATAATTTTTGAATATCATTTTTAAAATTAATCCATAAAATATCCGTGTTTTGTTCAAACATATATCTCTGAGCAGATTTAAATGCTTGTTTTTTTACATCACATATAAGATTTCTCATGTTCAAGAATAATGTAGCGAAACCGTTTTTAGGGGTTGAAAATGTTCTATTACCCCAAACTGTATATCCTTGGTCATTAATATAAGTTATTGCATTAATAGATGATTTTTCATCCGTTGATGTAGGAAGTTGCTGATATGAATCAGCTATTGCATTAGTTAACATTTGAGAAGTATTTAAATACTTCAAAGATGGTACTAACCCTCTTACAACACCTGCAATAGGTAGCCAACTTGGATAAGTCTTCAAAGCTCTTGATAAAGCCATAAAATAGCTAAATGAACCAGGGAGAGAAATATTTGAAGTCTCAACAGTATCATATACTGCCCAAGGGGTTATCATAGTAGAAAAAGATGCAGTATCTTTTGCTAAATAACTGCTATCTTCTATAGCAGCATATACTGAACCCTCACCAGTTAACGGTCTTGTTGGACTATCAGTGTGGTCAATAAATGCTATGCAATCACCTCTTGATGTAGCTAAGTCAGCTAACTTCTGAGCAAGTAAAACAGGAGAAGTTCCTGATGTAGAAGAATACTCAAATGTTGGGTACCCACCACTTGTAATATATTTAATATTATATGTAGAAACTTCACTTAATGAACCAGGAATATCTCTTTCATATATTCCGTTTTCACCTTCATATAAATTACTACCCATCATTGCATCATACATTCTTTTTACAGTGACATCATACACCTGATAATCAAAAGCGTCGGAACTCACCTCACTCCAATGAGCAGCTGTCCAATCTTCTGCAGTAGTAATAGCCTCTATACACACATAATATTTTGTACTATATGTTACATGAGAACCTTCCGCATAAGTAGCTGTTGAGTCGTATGTTGGGTAAGTATTTCCCTCTCTGTCTATTCTTGCCCAATGAGCAACAGTCCATGCTTCCGGTGTAGCAATTGTTGCTGTGCATTGATAATATGAATCATTATATATTACATAATCACCGGCATTATAAATAGCTGTTGCTGAATACACATTAACAGGTGAAGCTATTTCGTTATCATTATTTAATGCAAATGCAGGTGGATCAACAGTATTAATTCTTTCATAAACAACAGATAAACCACTTCTTATTAATTGCTTTGCATATATATAAGATGGGTCAAATGTTTTTGCTGCAAACCAAATACCACCACCATTAGCACCAGGAACTGTTGGAATGGCAGCTGAATCAAAGCCAGCATTTGTTCCATCATTAATTGGATACAATTGGTCATTCATAAACTGCGGTACATTTCTTCCAAAAGCAGTTTCAAAATCACTTATTGAAGTACATAATTTAGGTTTCCTTGCTTCCTGCGCTCCAAAAACAGAAAATCCTGGAACATATACAATATCACTACTAATGTTAGGGAGCTCATTCGTAGTAATATCAGTTTCATTGATGATAATTCTATTCATTGAATTATTTCTCCTATTTACTATAGTAAAAATTATTTTGTTTCTTTATTATCTTAGTTGTTGTATTATCTCTATATCTGCAATATCGTCAATATAAACATTAGTTCTCTTTCTGACAGACCACAGATATGCGTCATCTATGTTTATATTTAAGGTAAATCTAGTGAATTGTCCGTATTTAAAATGCATTTCTGGCACACTAGAATTATCCTCAACATTTTCTGCAATTCTTATTGTTGCAACATGTTCTCTATTCAATCCGTTATATGGAATTATTATTTTTAATGTCGGGTGGTTAATTATGTTAAAAATTAATTCCCTAGTATATACATCTGCTTCTTCTAATTTCTTTGTATAAATATCTAATTGATAATTTATTTGAATGGGGATTGTGTTTAATGTCATACTATAATCATCAGTACTATCAGTCATCGCGCCATCATAGGTTCTTACATTCTTATTCGGGTTTAAGATTGTATACCCACCAGGCCTCGTTAACGAAATTAAAGGAAGCTTTATAGGTTTATCTCCGCTTTCATCAGCAGATATTTCAAATAATTGCGCTGTATCCCCAGGACCATAGACATGCATATTTTTTACACGACTTGTCCATTCTCTTAATTTGCTTAATAAAGCATCATCATACATTTTTACTGACATTTTTAATATTCACTTTTCAAAACATATTCTGCATAATATACTTCGATATTTTCCTTAATTTCATCAAATATTTCTGTAAATATCGGATATGGTTTCAATAAAAGATTTCCATTATTAATTAATTTACATAATTCTATTATTTTTATTCTTGTATTGGGTAAAAAACTATCTTCATCTATTTTAAGCACAATAGTCTGACCATAACGACATATCATTATATTATACAATCCTGTAATACAAATTTCATTTGATGAAATATATTTTTTCATCAATGATTTATATTCAGGCAATTCATTAATATAAGTTTCAAATGGTTTTAATTTTTTAAAGTTTACTTTTTTATAATAAATATCTCTACATTTTGACTTCACATATTCTAAGAAGCTATCAGTATACTTATTATCTTTATCAATAATTAAAATCTTCATAACTTCTTACAAACATAGGATCATCATCTTCTGCATCAATTAAATTAAAATCAGAATCAGAGTAATCATAAGCATAACCTTCTACCATTGTGTCTTCATATTCAGGAATGATCTCACAGGTAACTGAGGCTGGATACATCATACTAGTTGACATGCTTCTTACCCTAAATAGCCTTGCTTTGCCATCATCTAGACCACTTGGTATTAAGAACAAAGCACCTTGCTGTAAATTTGGTAAGTCATAATCTACCTGAATTAGTGATGAGTTGGGTTGCAACTCGGCAACCCAACCTATCTTTCTTAATGTTCTTTGATCTGGGTGATCATTAAATAAACAACCTACCAATAATGGTTCTTCATAGTTATCTTCTATTTCATTATAAGTAGTATAATGTTTTCCAGGTTTAGGAGCTCTATATAGAACATATATTCCTATAAGCTTTACAGCTTCTCTAAAATACTGTCTATGAAGTTTTGCATTTTGGTTTAATAATAAACCATATTTCTGTTCCATTATTATCCTTTAAAATTATGGGCAAACATTGCTCTTCTTTGAGCATCGGCTTCTTTTTTGGTTCTGAAAGTACCATGTGTACCTTCTTTACCTTTATTTACCCATTTACCATTTTGTTTAACGGTGTCTTCAGATAAATTCTTACTATGATTTAAATAATATTTTAAAATTTCACCTGTATTAAAAGGTGGGTTAGGAGCTGTTCCCCCATTATAATTTTTATCCCACTCTTTTATATTATCAAAAGTAAGGTCACCCTTTTCGTAAGCACCTATTACTTTTTTAGCAAACATAGAATTCCAATATTTTGGTTTTCTTTCCTCAGTTAAACATTCATCATAAGGACTTTTATGATATTCTTTCTCTGGCCTACGCCATTTCAAATATAAAGTATTACCTTCTACCCAAGAATCATCATAGCCAAATTCTTTAGCTAGTTTAACCATTTTAGAAGCAAGTCTTCTATTAGGAACTCTATATTGGTATCCTACATATACCCCTCTTTGTGGCTCAATTTCCAAATTTTCTAACTCATCTTCAAAGTCTGTATCCCACTCACTTGGATAGTAACCTGATTCCAGCTGTTCATTAATACCATTATCCGGGCATTCTAAGTCTGATACATATCTCCAAATTTCTTTGCTGTAGTTTGGATTGTCTTGAGCTATAGATTGTATTTGCCATTTTGGAATATTATGAGCACCATGTGTTTTAACTATTCTATCAATATCTTTCTTTATCTCTTCTGGTAAAGATTCATTCAATGATTCAAAAGGAGGTTCTTCACCTCTATAGTTATCAATAGTGCTATCTAAATCATCATTTGCATCTTCAGCACCTGGTTCCCAATATTTACCACCTGAAACAGTATCAATACTTTCATCAACATCATCTTCATGCTTCATTAAATGAATAGTATAGTCAGCTTCATAAGAATCACTATCGGAAGGATACTCTCTTTCTGTCATCATATAAACAATGTTTTTAGAGTTTAAAAATTCTTTTACAAGATATTTAAACCTTAAATGCTCATGTTTCCAATCACCATTAATATGATAAGTAATAGAAGGAACAGGTTCGTCATTTGGGCTTATATCATATAAATCAATAAATCCATGGAAGTTATTTTGATTTAAATAATCTTCTATTTCTCTATCTAACTCATGAAGTGCATCCATACTTCTATATAAGTATTCTTCATTTAATGATTCATCCAGACTATCACAAAATTTTCTATAATGATCCATCAAGTCTTCATCAGCCCATAATTCGTCATATTGTTCATCAGTTAAGTCAGAAGTATTTACACCAGTTTCCTGAAAGTACCATTCATCAAAACTTGGCTTATATCCAAAAGATTCTTCAACTACTTCTTCTGCATCCTCAATAATTTGTGTATGATATCCATTTCCAAAAGCATGCTTTCTCCAGTGTTCAGTATCATAACCCAAAGAATCATCGAATGTAAAGCCATTTTTCTTGATGGCATCTTCTAATGCTTCTAATTGAATGTTCAGATCTTCCTCAGACCCTCCCCAGTTTCTATAAACAGAGACATCAATTCCTGCAGTCATTCTGTTATCAGATAATCTCCTGCCGAAATTCCAGGTAATGAAAAAACCATCTTTATTAGTATCCTCTATCCTGTCCAAGTCATCGATAAGAGGTCTTATCAGGTCCACATCTTTTGGAGGCATTGAACCACCAGTAACTTTATGGGCTTCTTTTAAGTTTTCTCCAAACTTTTTAGCAGGTATAAATTCAAACTTTCCTGTAGAAGCATCATAAGATAATTTACTGCCGTCTTTTCTCGTAATATGAAACCCATACCCATCTTCATCAATAGAATGGTCTATATCTGATTTGGCTATTTCTTGATTAAATTTTTTTATTACTTTTTCTTTAATAGCGCTGTCGATTTGACCATCTGACTCATCTTCATTTAATGATTCATCTAGACTATCATTAAAATAGGCTTCAAAATCTCTTGCAAGCTGGTCGTATTCGGAAATTATAGCTTTTAAACCTAGGAGAGATAAGTACTCTATACCAACTCCTGTACGAGCTTCAATATCTCTTCTTGCCTGATCGTGATCATAAAGCCAATCTATAATAGCTAACCTATATGTTTCTTCTAAGTCTTCGTCTTCTACTGCTTCCCTCAAAGACTCTCTTAATCCCAGAAATATATCTGTATTATCCAACAGATCATACAGATCATTAAGGTAATAATTTGCCTCATCTTCATCTTCAAAGTCCATGTACTCTAACTCTTCAATGAAGTCTGCAAATTCTTCTGCAATCTCTTCCTGTTCGTCTGCGTCAAATTCAGACTCTTTGATGTTATCAACTACATATTCACAGATGCTTACAAGAGCCTGTCTTACACCTTCATAGTCTTCCTCGTCCCCCGCATCAAAAATAGCGTTTCGGAAAGTTCCGGGGATTGTAAATTTCCAGTGTTTCTCGGTAAGAGTGCGATCAATACTTTCCAGAAATCTCTTTTTAGAAAGCTGGCGAGATTTTTCCTGCTCCTGCTCTTCTCTTAATAAAGACCGGGAGACAGAGAATTTATTTTCAAATGCTTCGTTTAAATTTTTAAAATTCATCTTTAGTACCTTATTAATTAAGCTTTTTTAATTGTACCGTATAATCTTGTAGACTTTCCTTTTTCATCTTTTGCTCTGTAGTTATAATTAAGGGACTCGCACATAAATTTCTTACCCTTCATTCTACCTGCAACTGTAAAGGATTTTTTACCGCGGGTAATTTCCCTGTTTTCACCGATGAATCTAATCTTACCTTTAGAATCTACATCTTTGGCCTCAAACAAGAAGGAAGTCTTTTTTGTATTTCCGGATTTAAAATTGATTAAACCTTCAATACAAAGTTTATTTTTTATTTCTTTAATTCCTGTTGTTTTAAAAGAATTTACATTCTCATATACTTTTTTCAAGTAGCTTTCACCTAATTCATCAAAGCCTTCTTCATCAAATTCATCTATATCAATATCTTCGACTTCGTCTTCGGCTGGTTCTTCATCTTCAAGCGGTTCATCCACTACCTCGTCTTTAATCTCAGCAACAGTCTCATCATCAACAGGTGCTAACATTTCTTCGCCATTATCAATTTCATCTTCTACAAATTCATCTTCAGCGATATCATTAACCGGCTCAGTAGTTACTGTTACTTTACCATCTTCGTCAGAAGTCATTGTCATGTGAGAATCATCTGTTGTAATAGAAACATCTTTGAAATCTTCTTCTAAATCTTTCTCACACTCACAAGGAGTTTTTCCACATTCAGGACAAGAATCACCTTCTTTTAAGGCATCATTTCTGCATCTACCTTTTTTGAATTTTCCACATTCATTTAATGATTCTTCAACAATCTCATCTTCAGTTACTTCTTCTTCAGGAACTTCAGATTCAATATCATCTGTCATTTCACCTTCAACTGGCTCTTCTTCAACAGGTTCTTCCTCTGTAACTTCAATTTCTTCTTCAACCTGTCCCATAGGAGCAACTTGACCAATTACTTTATAACCATCCATAGAGAAGCAATAAGGACATTCTTCTTTCATGTTGGCTGTCTGGGATTCTTCATCAATTTCGACTTTATCTGGGTCTTCAAAAATCTTAGAATGGCAAACGTTACAGTCTAAGACTACTTGTCCAATATAAGAATCAAGCACTTCTTCCTCTTCTTCTGCATAAACGTCTGCTACATCTAATGTATCGTCAACTATTTCATCCTCAAGATATTCTTTAGCATCATCAATTCCTGTTGGGGAATCGATATCAAAAGCTTCTTCTTCGAGGAGTTTTAATTCTTTAAAAGCTTCTGTTAAGATAATATTATCCATTCTATAAATTCTCCTGCTTTTTATTAATCAATACCGTATACTAATTGTGTATTAGTTACTAGGTGATCTCTTATCTCTGATAATTCAGATGTGCCTTCATTTAATAAGGTTTCACCATCTTGTGCCCACAAAGCATTTGACTGTGAGTATCTTGAACGTATTCTACCTACAATTACTTTTGCATTAGCTACGCAAAGTCTGACAAGCATATCTATCCAATAGTCGGATACTATTTCACTCACATCGTCATACCTTGGCACATATTCTATTGTGATCCTTGCTGGTAAATTACTTGCTACATTAATATACAATTTATTTGATGACTTATCGTATCTATATGCTAGATCTGTTGAGGTAGTATTTCTTATTTGTAATAAGGTATTCCAGGAACCATAATTATACATATAGTCTTGGAAATTTCTCATATTACTTGTACCACCAAGCAGCTGCCATTGAGCAGCATACATCGGGTCTACCATTCCAGTAGAAGAAGAGGTGTCACCAACATAACCATCGGCTCGATAGATTCTCGATATTGAATTTATCTTCACCTCTTTGTCTTCTTCATCTTTAATTTTTGACATATCAATGCATTTACTAAAAGGAATAGTTAGTATCTTTGTACTACTGATATATCTTTGTATTTCTCTTAAAGAGACATTAATGATAGTATCAAATGCTTTAGTATCTAATTCTGTTTCTAATAGATTACCAGTAAGGCGAAACTTTATTTCATCAATATATGCTTGTCTATCCATATAATTTCACCCTATATTATATATTATTCAGCAACTGTTATCTTAAATGAGGTTGAAAATCCTTCATAGTCTGTACCAGTCTTGCCTTCAACTTTCACCATTTTAGAGCCAGCTACATCTAAAGTACTATCATCTGCTGGTGTTGTTGTAAAGTCAGTTCCATCAGTTAAAGCATCTGTTAATGAACCATCGCTGTATTTACCTTTAACAACCATTCCTGTTAAATCTAATTTATCATTAACATCATAAGTTAATTTGGTAGGTTTTGTTGTAACTACTATTCCTGATAATGCAACTGTAATATCACCAGGAATAACATTAGTTGTACCAATCCAAACAGAAACCTCATCAGGCTCACCATCAACTATTCTCTTAATTCCACCATGACCATCATCTAATAACTGAGTATTAACAGTTAGATCAGTAATTGGATCACCATCGGCATCTGCATATGTTAATTGTACATCATCTGGACCAGGAATATTACCTTCTGTTCCAAATAAATGTCTTACCATTTCATTACTTTCTTCTACTTTTTTTTCATAAATAAGCATTTAACTTACTCCTATTTATTTTTTATTATACTCTATTTTATTATACTCTATTAATCTTTTATTAGATTTCTTTTTAAAAGATTCATTTTTATTTCTACGTAATAATTTATCAATTATTTCTTGATTATCTTTTATTTTTTGTGTAGCTTCATCTATACCTGTTTGTAATTCAGTTAATTCTTTTTGTGCAGGATTTTCAGCTAATTCTTTTTCATAGTATTCTAAATCACGTTTTAAAGTTGCTATTTTTCTTTTTAAATCAACCATGCGTTGATTTCCATAACCATCACCATCCTGTGCTTTTGCTAATCTTTTTTCATTATCTTTTAATTTGTATTTTGCCCAATCAAGATCACTCTTAGCTTCTTCATATGCATCCATATTTTTTCTGGCGGCTTTATTAGAATCATAGTATCTAGCATCAGCTCTTCTATTTTTTACTTCATTATATGTAGCGGTAGAAAAACGATCTCTCCCTGCTTGATATTCATATTCGTCTTTTAATTTAGCTATTCTTGCTTCCATTTCTTTTCTGGAAATGTCACCGTCTTCGTATTCTTTTCTAATTGCTGATATTTCTTCAGTTGGCCCGTCCAGATGTTTTCTGAACTCCTTAATATCATCCTTATCCCATTTGCTAAGTCTTTCGTTACCTAATTTTTTATTGGCCCATCTCCTGCCGGTATCAGAAGTTCTTTCGGCCCACTTGTCCGGTTGTGTTTTACTAAAGTAGCCTATTTTTCCTTTATATATTTTTGCTGCATTGGAAAGTGTTTTACTTAATGATTGATTAGCTCTTTCATAATAAGTACTTCCAGATTCTACTGGATGACCTTCTCTATCAAGTTCTATTAAATTACCATTATCACTTAATACATAAATATTGGATAAATCTTCACCTCTTTTTTTCATTTGCACGACATCGGCCGCAGTAATTTCCTGCATGTCTGCTGATTCATAATCTATTGAATCATCGCCATATCTCTGCCCTGATTTATACCTGCGGGTATTTTTAATTTTATTCATTAAATCACGAGGAACAGCTTCATCCAGAGTCTTATCAGTAGATTCGATATCTAAGTTATTTTCATCAACCTCTTCGTTTAACTTATTAATATATTTTGAAAAACTTTCGTTTATTCTTTTTGTATATCCATTTGCCATTTAAATATCCTTTATTTTAAAACTTAAGATTCCTCTACCATGGATGCCTTTTCTACTCTGTAATTTACTACACTGTCGTCTTTTTCCAATGCAGGCTGCAGCACGCCAAACCAGAAATCTCTATTAATAGTATCTTCGTACACTCCATCTTTGTACTCTACGATTACATGAAAGGCAGGATCTGTTGCTGCTTCCCTTAGCTTCACTGATTCAGTTTTAATACCTGTCATATAAGTAGCTACTGTTGAATAGAAAGCACCTTCATTCCTAACACTATTAATTTTCATAACAGTCTGTTTCTTATTCTTGTCTGTACAATCCAGGGAGTTGATTAAATCGACAAATTCCTTACGCATCTCTCTCCAATCTCTGCCTGGCTTTAAAAAGCTGTTAAGCTTTGCCTGGTTTTCTGGCAGTGCAAGTTGAGATTTTACAGATTTGTCTCCCCATTTATGGTCTGTAGAAACTTTCTTTGAAGCTGCTTCTGCTAAAGGTTTTTTACAGTATCTAAGTGCGTCCTGTTTTATATCAGGCGATAATTTATTTATATCGTCAAACAGTATAAATGTATCTCCGTTATAGAAGCCTTCAAACTGACCACTGTCTGTACCCCAGAACATGTGTCCTGCTTCAATTTCTTCTGGTGACTTACCTCTGCATGAGTCTAAATTCTCTTGAGCGAAAGCAATGATATTTTCTACGGAGTTGTGCTTATAACTAGGACCAACATAGAAGTAGAATACATTCTTTCCATCTCCGCCGGAGATTTCCACCTTTGATGCATCCCCTATCCCGGAGCTTTCTTTCAGAGATTTATTCTTTTTAAGATGTTTTTCTATATATTGTTTATATTTATTTTTAAAGTCATCCTCATTTGCAGCATTGGATGCAATACTGCATAAATTTCTATCAAAGGTAGATCCCTTTATTTTTATCTCATTATCATCATTAGTATATATATACATAGACCAGATAGAGCCCTGTCCTGAAGGTTCAGAGAACCATCCTTCTTCCTCTTCTGCTTCTTGTACTAAATCATTAAAGTATTCTGCAGCTTCTGTATATTCGTCAAAAGGATCTACTTCTTCTAGCTCCTGTAAAAGTTGTTCTCTGTGAGAGTTGAAATCTTCATCTAGTTTTTTAAAATAAGAATTAAATCCTTCATTTAATGTATATGTGTAATTTTTCATTGGTTATCCATCCTTTTATAATGTTAATCAAATATTTCGCGACTATATTTGATTAAATTTAAATACTACCCGGAGTTCCATTAATATAATCAACAATGAGGGGTATGACATGTATTCATACCCCCCACCATTTCTTATATACAATTATTAAGCAGTGATTTGTCCACCAATGATAAGAGCATCATTAAGTTTAACTAAATCATACATTGTGCTGAATCCCTGAGAAGTAGCACCATCAGCAAATTGTAATAACTGAGTAGGTACGATTGGCATATACGGGGCATACACAGCTACCGCACTCATCATATCATTACCATTTACACCAACAGCGAATTTACCAGGAGCCATAGCTGGGCTGATAAATACTTTAAGAGAACCAATTGTACCAGCAAGATATGGACCGTTGATTGCACCAGCCGGAGCTGCTTCGAAGCTATCCATCATTGAAAGAACTGGAAGAATGTTAGAAGCACAAATCATATAGTTAGGAGCAAATTTCTTTGTTGCATCGTAAATTCTCTGTCTTGCAATTTCAAGAACCTCAGCAAATCCTGCATAATGCTCTCTCTTGGACACACCAACTGGAAGAGTCTTAGACCAGGTTAATTCAGCCTGACCAGCTGCATCTAAAGCGCTGAAGTTTGCTGTTGCAACTTCATCTAACAGGTTAACAACTTCTGTATCGATTTCATAGGAAAGTTGTCCAACTGCTTTCTCAGCTAATTGATCACCAAGATCAAATCCATAATCTGTCTTAGCCTGGAATGCAGCAATCTGTGAATAGTAAACTGCAATTCTACGAGCTTTTGCAAGTAATGGAATAGACTTGATTTCAGCTTTAAGAGTAGGTAATTTCTCTTGAGGAATGATAATATTGTCATATCTATAAGCAATCTTATCACCATTTACGATTGTGTAAGAAGCAGAAGTACCATCAGCATTCTTGAATGTCATGCTTGCTAATGTACCTGTTTCAGCACTAGCTGCAGAAGCAAATGTACCGAAAACAACAGAGCCATCAGCTGCTTTGATGACTTTAACATCACCAAGAACTGTGTCATCAGCTGCTTTGAACACATCCTGTGCAACAGGAGTCCATGCTAATACTGTCTGAGAAGTTGCAAATGTTTCTGTAACTGCTTCAGAAGTATACTCACCATCAACATCACCGAGCTTGAATGGGCTATTGAATAAAGCATCTCGCTCTGTTTCACCTTTCTTTGTTCCAGCAAGGTACTCGACGTAGGCTACCAAATATGTTACGAATTATTCATTGGTTTAATCCTTCCTTTTACAAAACCATCAGGTATAATTGAATCAATTTTTATCATTTTTTCAATTTCGCCATTATTAATCCAAAAAATATTAGATTTTGATTTTTTAATTTTTTCTATTGTTTCTTTGGATTTTTTCTTTCCTGTTTGATTTGGGAAGGGGTTAATTAATCTACCTTTAACAAAACCTATAGGTATTATTTCATCATCTTTAAATTTTCTTTCAACAATTCCATTATTGTAATAATGAGTTCCCTTATTTCTTAATGATGAAACTAATTTGCAATATTCAGTGGGTTTTTGATTTTTATTAGCTTCTTTTATTTTTCTTTTATGTTCTTCAGTTAAATGAACATTTTGTTTTCCATATTTATTACCATATTTTTCAATCTTTGTATTTTGAGATTTTAAAGAATTATTTTTAACTCTTTCATCTGTCTCACTAGTTAATCCTTTATTCCAAGAAGAATCTCCAACATGACCATCTCCACCATCAGTTAAATTATAACCAATTGGAAATTTAGAATTAAAATATTTTATATAATATTTTTCTTTTTCATTAAGTTCTTCAAGAGTATTTGCAGAATCAACTAATTCTAGTTTAAAATTATCAATCCCATTTTTCTCTATACTTTGATTTATTATTGTACCACTGGTAATATAATTTTCATCTAATTTATATTCTGAATATTTATGTTTTCCTATATAGATTTTGTTATTTAATAAATTTGTAATTTTATAGATATAACCATACATAATAATCTCCTCTAATGATTATATGTAAATTATAATGTAGTAATCTAATAATTAGAGGTTATCAGAAAGGTTAATTACTCCCTGTCCTACATTATAATTATTACCTCAAATAATTCTCATTATGTCACCATAATGTTCAGACTATATCATCAACTTATATTGTTTTATCCTTTATAAGTTGCCATGCACTTCGATTTCATTTGAAATCTACTCTACTCACTTCTTTACATAAGTGTTTCTCTTATGCTATGTTTTCGATAGTCGTTGGACCTTTTATTGATTGAATTGAGATAAATGGCTTAAATTCTCCAATCAATAACTTGGCTGCTGATTGTCTTATATCCGTCGAAATATATAAGAGTTTCCAGCAATTCACATGGTTTTTTATATGTATGTCACCACACATAGGTTACATTTATCTATAACCAGTGATAGAAGTCATTGGATTAACCATAACTAAATCAAATGCGATTAAGTTAGGAAGGGATACATTGGTAAGATTTAAGCAAAATCTTTTCCAGTTACCCATGTCTGCACGTTGGGTAGCAGCAGAACTGTCAAATGCCTCGTTCATAAACAAATGTGTTACGAATATATCGTTTCCATATATTCTCTCTATGTCACCATAGAAGTTCAGACTATATCATCATCCTTAATTGTTTTATCCTTTTAAGGATGCCTGGCACTTCGGAAATACTATTTCCTACTCTACTCACTTCTTCACTTATGTATTTCTCATAAGTTATGTTTTCGATAGTCGTTGGACCTTCTCTTTATTAAAGAGCTTGGTTCAGGATTGTCTTTAAATTGGCTGTTTAAAGAGTTTCCCTGAGTTCACCAGGTTTATCTTTTTGTATATTTTTTACCAAACACAAAACCTTTATTTTTATAATTTTGTATATCACATTCTTTTACCATTTTATAAATGGTTCCATCAGTCATCCATCTTCTATGTTCTTCTTTTTGATTTGGTCTTGTTGCTTGACCCCTTCCTTTTTCCCAACCATTTTGAATATAAAAATCTAATTCATCTGGTTTTATATACTTAATAGAAAATTCTTTGTGAATACAAATTGTATTTGATTTACCTTTTTTTAAATTTTCTTTTGCTTGTTCGGAATGTTTTTTAAATCCTCTTTTATATCCTAATGATTCATAATAAGGTAAATCTTCTTTATTAATATATAACACATTTCCATCTGAATTTATTATTGAAATTTTTCCTTTTCTAGAAGTTGTGATTCCTCTCTTTTTTGAAGCTATTTTTTCAACAATTTCTGGTGAGCGTTTTTTACCTTTGGCCTTACTTCCATTTTTTAAAAATTCTTCACTGTGATTATATTTTAATCCAATATGAGAATTAGCTCTATTTTTCTTTTCTTTTTCACCTGGAATATAACCACCTATTTCAAATCCTTGAAGCAAGTAATTGTTAATTTCTTCTGGCAATACTCTTTTTAAAAGATTATTTTTTCTTATATAAATCAAACCTTTCTGACTACCGCCGGAACCGCCTTCTTTTAAATTATAAAAATTATTGGATTCTACACATTTGAATTTGTTTATATATTTTATTTCGGCTTCATTTAATTCTTCCTTTGAAAAACATTCTTTTAATATTTTACATTCAAAATTCTCTTTACCATATTTTTCAAAAGCTTGAATTAATATTTTACCAGAACCTTTATAATTTTTATCAAAAGTTTCAGATTTATGTTGTCCTATATATTGTTTGTTATTTATTGTGTTTGTTGTTAAATAAACATATCCATACATATTATTCTCCCTTATAAAATAATATATAAAAAGTGTAGTTAGATTAATTAATAAGGGTAATTAATCAATAGTTTCGAACCTACTGTCCTACACTATTTATCTGTGTTTAATTTACAAAAAGTTTTTCATTATATATTACTATATAATGCCGCTTTATTTAACGGGAAACATTGTTTAAGCAAGTTGCTACAGTTAATTTCTTAATGTTGGACATCTTCTGTCCGTTGTGTGTTTGGCTGTAAACAGATTCAGCAATTTTGATTCTGTTTGAATAAGCCTCTAATAAATTTTTAGCCATTTTATATTTATTTCCTTTTCTATTAATTTTTATTTAGACTCTAATAAGCCCAGTAATTGCTCGTCTACAAAATCATCCTCGCTTCCTTTTGGAAGTATGCTATTCTTAGTCGAGGTACGAGCATTTAATTTCATATTCTCATTAAACTGCATAGTGCTAAAAGGTAACTTGTTAATGCTTAATTTATAAGACTGTAAGTCTTCACAAATAGCATCTATATCATCAATGTTATAACTTTCTGGAAGTTTGTTCTTTATCTCGTTCGATGATATGCCCAATTTTAATGCTTGAGAATCAATATATCGATTGATAACATTTGATGTTATCTTCTTATAATTTTCAACTAATTGATTACTCTTTTCCAGTTTCTTGGAATATGAATTTTTATTAAGTTGTAAATCTTTAGTCAAATCTGCAATTTGTTCTTTTAACGTCTCTACTTCATTAGAAGATACTTTAAGCTTTTCGTTTAAGGACTCTATGAGAGACTTCTTATCATTTACATCTTCAGTTAATGCTTTTCTTGCGTTGACATTTGTAGTAACTCGTTTGTTTAATTTTTCTAATTCTTGTTCTTTTAAATTGAGATTTTCTTCTAATTTATCAACTTTCATCTTTAAAGCTTTAGATTGATTAGAACTCTCGGTTAATTTACTTACTTGTTTTTTAAGCTCTGCGATCTTATTATTCGCCTTCTCATCTTTTGCATAGCAAACTGATAATTTTTCATTAAGATCAATTACCTTTTGTTCTAATTTACTCTTCTGCTTT
Source organism: Lachnospiraceae bacterium (assembly GCA_045126215.1). Classification (GTDB taxonomy): domain Bacteria; phylum Bacillota; class Clostridia; order Lachnospirales; family Lachnospiraceae; genus SVEL01. The sequence goes on from JBGVOD010000040.1 coordinate 85,474, forward strand.
AATACTTTTTGAAGCTCTTCAAATATCACCTCGTCATTGACGACTGTTTTATCTTCCGGTACTTCATCTATATCTAAACTCGAGGTTGAGTTTTCAATATCGTCTGCATTTAATTCTTCATGAACCATTATAGGGCTAATCTCTGAGTTCTTGTCTAGTTCGATCAAGTGTTTTGCTACAGAGATAAAATCCATAGGTTTAGATTTAAAATTCTCTACAACTTTGCCGTCTAGTATTATCTTCCAGTTCTCACCTTCTTCATCACCTTTTGCCCAATGGTATTCAGCATCATTATAAGGGTGAATTGTTTTTACTTCACAGAACCCTTCTTCAAAATTACTACCTGTTCTCCATGTATAGTAGTAAGTTGCAGAACAGCGTGTTCTATCTATATATCCAAGATCGTAATAATCATACTCTCCATGAGAATCTTTATGATGTGTATAATGAAGGTTGTTAGTAGAATCTACCCCTTCTACTTCTTCTGATTCATTTAAATCAATGCCTAAATCATCTAGAGTCTCCTCCATTACCTTCTTCTCCTCTTCGGAAGCCTTACTAATAGTGTCTTGAAGAGATTCTCTCAAGGATTTCCTGGTATTTAAAGACTCAGCTACATACTGTAATCTTGCTGATTTTACTGCAGGAATTAAAACAATATCAAATCCCTGGCAGGTATAAGAGTCAGGATCTACTTCTTCATTACCGTCTCTACCTATAAAGGTATCTCCACTTCCCCTACTAGAAACTCCTAATGTAGAACCGTATTCACATAATGTCTTTAATATTCTACCGTTAGGAGTATCCAATATATCGAAAACAGCAGTTAATTTACCATCATTGTTCTTTTTAGGAACTTCCGGCATAACAACGGCTATTTTCTCCATGTCTGTTTCTTCTCTATCAAGAGGATGACCTAACTCTCCGAAACACACACCGTTCTCTATTCTTTCCTTCATTATAGGATCTTCAAAAGTTTTTTCCCATAATTCCTCAGAATAATGACGACCGTTTCTTGTTGGAGCTAAAAAATCAGCCACGATCCCAACCAGTCTGCCAAGAATGCCTCTTGACTGTTGTTCTTCTGGAGATAATTTCTGATATTCTAATTCTTCTCTCTGTAAACTTTCTAACATTTATCATTCACCTTTCAGATTTACAACGCTGATGGTTGATAAAATCTCTGTGATTTTCTTTCTTCCTTGGTTTTGCGTTTTAAATAATTTTCATGTTTACGTTTGCGTTTTAAGCTTTTACTCTCATAATACTGATGTCTTTTATAATCTTTTATGATTTCAAATTTCTGTACTTGTTTTTTAAAACGTTTTAACGCACTATCAAGGCTTTCACCTTCTCTTATTTTTATCATACAATCAGTCCTCTCCATATAGATATATAAAACTCTATATAATTTAGCAAAATATTTCTTTAGACTTTTAAAAAATATTATTTTTTCTTACATTATATATACAGTATTTAAATTTCTTTCTCGATAGTCTCTCTTAAAAACTCAAAGTATTCTTCATATTCATCTACTGTTGCTTCTACAATTTCACATTCACCAGAAGTCGATATTCCAGTGGCTTTTATAAAAGCTGTTAGGATGATATCAGCTTCTTTTAGGTCCTTTGCTCTACATACTGCCCAAGATACTTCATATGATTTTCCTGGTCCGTTTTCTACGTCCCCATCATCTATATCATAGCTTATTAATTTCCAAAACATTACTCTTCTGTCTCCCTGTAAAAGCTCTCACATACTTTTATGTCTGCTTTAATTATTTTCATTAACTTAATACAATTAGTTAAATCAAAGGTTTTGAAATAATTGTTTAATACTTTTGTTATTTCTTCTGCTCTTGAATGTTGGTAGAACATTATCATGTTATCAACATTTTTTGCATATAATATAATTTGAGTTAATAAGGCAGATAATGTTGTTAGTACTTCTTTTATCTCTTCGTTTTCTTTTACTATGTTAATATATAGTTTGCTTTTTTTATCATTATAAGATTTTCTTATCTTCTTATAAAAATTAGTTAGGTCTAGTTGCCTATTATCATTAATAAATTTTAATATCTCTATTATAGGTTCCGGTGCTAATATCTGTTTTTTAATCTGTTCCTTTACATCAACACCTTCATCTCTTAACTCTGTTAATAATAACAACACATCTTCTTTAGTTATCAAAACATCTCACCTCTTTCTTTAGATATAATCTACTAGAACTCTATGTTATTATCTGTAAAATCACCTGCACCTAACTCATCAGGGGACGGTAATGCACCCCCGGTTTCTTCTCCACCAAGGTCCTCAGCACCTGTATCACTGAAAGTTTCTTCTCCCCCGGTATCGAAATCAAAGTCGTCCATACCTCCGGCTGTATGCATTCCAGAATGACCACCGCCCAGGTCAATATCCATATCAATATCATCATCTCCGAACTCACCTGGTTCGAAATCCTCTCCAGACATTCCCTGCTCTTCTGCTTCTGCAAGTTCGATTTCTTTTTGCACGATATCCATGATATCAGCATCTGAAGTCACGGAAGGTAATAATGCTTTTAAGGCTTTTAATTTAGAGCTTTCTTTCTGCATACCATCTAATAGGCTGAGTATATCTTGAACGATGCCGACAGAGGTTGATCTACTGTCTTTTCTATCAATTTCTTCCTGGGTGGTCGGCTCCTGCATTCTCAACGCAAATTTATTAAGATAGTTGTCCATACCCTTATCTATTAACATTAAGTTTATAATATCAGTAATTGCTTGAATTAATTGATTTTGAATCCTTTTTACAGTCTTCGCATATCTACTTGATACAATAGATAAAGCAGTTCCGCCATTGAATCCAGTATTATCATCTGTAAATCCAAGATACTGACCAGGAATTTTTAAACTTCCCATTAATTTATTTTTGAAATGTTCTACATCTTCAAGCCCTTTTACAGAAGTATCTCCTCCTAATTCTTCTGATGAAATTGCGCCGAGGCCGTTGTGCGTTGGAACATATACATAATTCTCCACCGGCCCTGGATTTGTATATTCAGATAAAGAAACTCCAGTATCTAATGCGGTCTTTTGTTCTATCAGTCTCTTAATACCTGCAAGATGTGGTCCAATTTCTTCTTTAGGCATATCTCCTACTTCTACATTCATTAGACGAATAATAGAAGATTTTGTCAGTCTATTTAACAACATGGAGTTTTCTAGAAGAATCATTTCTCTCCATATCTTAAACGTGTTGTATAAAATAGATTTTCCTCTCTTTACACCGTAAGTATATTTAGTCTCAGCACTCTTATTCGCAACGCTACTGCCTGTTGGTATGAATAAGTCAACTTCTTCCGGAGCTCTTGAGGTGTCATCTTCCAAACAGGCGTGAACAAAAGAAGTTGGCTGATAGATATCAACGTCCTGTGGTTTAAAGGAATACTTATAATAAGTATTCATATAAGCTGTTTCTTTTTGCTGTTGAACGGGAGATTGTGCTTCAATATAAGCAAAAGTTTTACCAAACTTCGTTAATTCAAACATTCCGGCGGGATTTGACACCATCTCTACGTAGTGTTCGTAATGATCACCTTCTTTATATACATTTAAAATCACATCTTCATTTAATGTATTGTCCTGATTTTCTTTCGCCTCAGTTAAAAATTGCCGGTCGTTGCTGTCTTTATTAAATAAATTGGCATTTTCAAAATCAGATTTTCTGTACAACCGTAGATATAGATCACCGTATTTTATAAGGGAATGAGCCCATTTATACATATGTTTATCAACATTCATACTGTCTAACAAGTAAGTAACATATGCATTTATATTTGGATCATCTGCCTCGCACCACATAATCTGACCACGTTCATTGGTCTCTGTCACATCTTCTGTGTAAATTTCTAGTGCTGAAGAGATCATAGGATCATCAGCCATAGTATCCAATAAGTCATAAACAGTATTTCTACTGTTTGAAATCTGAGTGAAGGATTCTATCTTTGCTATATCTAACTGACTAGAAGTTCCTTCTTCTACAATATTATTGACAAAGCTATCTGTTCTGTCAATACCTATTTCTGCTTGGGGTTTCTTTATGGGATGTATCTTTTTACCATATAGATCTGATTTAACTTGGAATGCGGAGCTTTCCTTCGATTCAGATTCAAACCTCATATCATCAAATTCGGACATATATTAACACCTCTTTCTTTCTCTAATGGTAATATATTACAATCTAAACATTCTTCAACTCTTAATTTTTCAATATCAGAAACAAGAGATTCCCCATCCTCGGTTATGATTCTAACTTGAACTAGTGCCATGTCAGTTGCCCAGAATTGAAATGTTTCTTCCTGTGATAAATTACAGGTTATTTGAGTTGCATATTCAACATCAAAGTCATCTGCTAAAATTTCATACACTAGATCTTCAAATTGTTTTTGAAGAATAACATAATTTCCTTGTCTAAAGGTAACTTGTACCGCTTGAGGATTTTTTATCACCTGCTCAATTGTGAAGGTTTCTGAAGCTGTTTCACCTCTTCTCATTTTATAAATTCCTTATATTATATATACAATATATGATTTTAAATTATACGTTAATTATAACTCCCTTATAGTTTGTAACATCGTATTCTCCATTCTCAGTTATAGTCAATGTACCATAAGGAACAATAGCGTTTTGTTGATATGTAAATGTTATCTGAGAGTTTGCAGCATTGTTTTTGTCGGTATATAATCTCATACCGCCACCACTACCTGAATGCTGTAACCACTTGTTACCAGTAGAGATTTTAAAATAGAACTTATAATCTGCTGCAGAATCCATTTGAAAAATAGCTTTACTTGTTGTGCTTAAACCTAAAAAGTTAGCTCCCGCGCTGGTATCATTAAATATGTACTGTTTTTCATTATTAATTAAAGCATATATATAAAATCTATCTGTATATCCAGACACTTGTTCCAAATACCATTTTGAAGCACCATTATAAGCTGTATGTTATCAGTTGAAATTATATTAGTTTCTTTATTTTTAATTTCATTAATAGGTACAGTGTAGTTATTATTCTCTATTTTAATTTCAGGAGCTGTATCATATTTAGTATCAATAATAGATATCTGTTTTGTACTTATATTTCTGTTATTATTATTAGGTTTTGTATAAGTATTATTTTTAATTTTTATTAAAGATTTCATTTTATATTATAGCTATAATAAAATTACTTGGAGATATAACAGTGGTTATCTCTTCTTTATCTTCATCAATTAAATCAACCTGTAAGAAGTACAGTCCTTTAAAATTGAAGTATTCTTTTGATAATTCTCTTGTTATATTAAAACAAAACTCTTTGTGTGCTTCTTGCTCACAACTATATATAAGTTCATATCTAAAATTGAATATGGATATATTCAAGGTTTTGCCTGTATAGTATTCTTCAGGCAATTCAACTACTTTGTCTGCGTCTTTTGGAAATATAAATGTTATATCTTGTTCCCAATTATATGAATTATTATTGGAGTTTATACTGATTAATTCCCAACTTACTAGATCTACAATGTTGTATGCTTTAGTGCCAATTTCCGCCTCTGTATTTTCTGTTGGATGTTCACCAGAATGTTGGTAGATAATATCAGAATCTCTAACAACAATATAATTATCTAATTTAATTGGTATTTCATAATTATTACCAAGAGGTATTTCAAATCTGCATGGATTTATAGAGAAAAGATAATCCATGTCTTCATTGTGAAAAGAATAAGGGTAATAATAATCAAAATCTTCTTCACAATAATTATTATACATATTATTACACAATTTAGGCATTTTTATTTTCCTATATTATAATTCCCTGAGATAGGTAATATGGATTCAAAGCCCTGGCTTTCCCCTTTCCAAAATCCATAAATACTGACTCATCTCTTTCTACTAGCTCTTTTCTGTATCTTTGTTGTTCTACATTCTCAAAAGCTCTCTGTAGTTCTTGTTCAAAATCTACAGTTATTTGTTTTTTAACTTGTTCTTCACTGGTTGTTGCACTTGATATCTCAACAGCTAAAGATAAGTCTTCTCCATATTCAAATGCAAATTCTTCAGCATGTTGACTTGCATTATATAAAGCACCGCACAATGCATCACTTTGGTCTTTCGAATTATGTACAAACACTCCTGCAGCTAAAGCAAAATTATGATTGTCTTTAACTTCAATATCATAAACATCTTCAATGCAATCAAAAATTTTTATATTTTTTACTTTATGATTTTTCCAAGTTTTTATTCTACCGTGAACATATCCTTCTGGTACGCACTGTTCTTCTGGGTTTATATAAATATTTATTTCCCCATTATTATACCATCTTCTTTTAGAAGTATTTTCACTCCACTTTTTCCTTGTTTCCTCAGAAATAATGTATGGGCCATGAGCGGCTTTCGTAGCCAACATTTTTTCTATTACTTCTTTTGGCCTACCATATTTTTTTCTATGCTCATTACATTTTTTAAGGGCTTCATATGCATTTTTATATTTACCTTTTTTATGATTTTCAGAAACTGCTCTTGATACTCTTTCTGTATATGTCTGGTCTATTTCATGAGCATATTTAACCATAAGAGATTTAAGTTCATTAGGTGTCAAAGAAGTTAAATCAACATCATAATAATCAGCCATTTCTTTTTGTTTTTTCAGCTGGTTTTCTTTTTTAATCTGATTCTTTAAATGAGCTTTCTCTTTTTCTTTTAATCTCAGTTGTTTAGCTAATTCTTCTCTCTTATTTTTTTCAACAGTTTCTAAATGAGCTTTGTAGGCTTCTTCTGGAGTTAAATTTGGATAATATCTTATCCAATATTCCTTGTTATTTTTATTAACTTTATGGAATTTAGCTACTGAATTTGACCTTTTAATCTCTGCTTCTTTAGAATGAGCCCCTGTTTGAAGTTGTGCATGTATTATCTGATGTTTACTTTTTGATACCCAAATTAAGTTATCTGGGTTGTTATTTAATTTATCACAATTTTTATGATGAACTAAATACTTTTCATCTAATATTTCTTTGCAAAATCTTCTATGTTCAAAATGCCATTCTTCTTCTAATGGTTCATAATATAATCTATAACCTTTTAATCCTTTAGAAGACATTTTTGTATATAAAGGCATTAAAGAATCATTTTCTTTTAAATATTGTGCTTCTTTATATTCTCCTGTACGCATCATAAACTTATGCTCAGGAGTACATTTTATTTTTTCTCCAGTATCTAATTCAACCTCAACAAGTTTTTTGCTTTTGCCTGAGCACCAAACATTAGAGATTTCTTTTGGTTCAATTATTCCTTTATCATGATTAAAAGAATAAACATAATTAATTTTATTATTCTCTTTTTCTTTTAACAAGTCTAAAAAGGTTAATTGTCTACCATCTACTAAAGATATTTTTGTATCTCCAGTAAAACAATTCACTCCAGCAGGACTGTGGTCTATTTTACCATTATTATTTCTTTCAAGTCCTATTAATTCTTCTGTTAATAATGGTGCTTCATATAACTGTAATCTGCCTTCATATATGGAAGATTTTAATGTTTGATAAGGAATACAGATACTGTCTTTTACTCTGTCAACCGATATGACGGAAGTATTATATCCTTCTGCAGCCATTTGTTGTATCAAATCAGCTGATTGATAGGTATCTGAACTAATTCCTCTTATAGAAAATCCTTGTGCTTTTAACCACCTAATAAATTGTCTATTTTTTTCAAAACTTATTTGATGCCCTTTTGGAGCTTTTACAGATACTGAAAAACAAGCCCTATAAATTAAATCTTTACTTGGGGGCATACCTTCTTGTGTTGGTTTTTTACCTATTACCCAAACACCTGCAATACCTGTTTTATCTCCTGTTATTGACATATCAAGATGGATGTATAAAGGCATAGATAATAATTTTCTATCTAACCTTTCCAAATCAATAAAATCATAGTACTGAGAAGTATCATCAGGAGCATTTCCAACTTCAATTACATCTTTTACAAATAAGTTTTGTATGTTTTCTTTTTTAATTGCAGCTATTCTATTACCTGCTATATATCTAGTTACACCTGATGTTGATATACCAGCAATATCAGTTAATGCTATATCTATATCATCTATGAAATTTTCATAATATCCCATAGGAACATCAATTAAAGTGTAACCTTTATCTCTATAATATTTTAAATCTAATTCTGTAGCAGTTAATGGAACAACTTCACTATTTAAAAATTTATTTCCTATTGCTACTTTAAATTTATTTACACTGTTTTTATCGGTTCTTATTACCCACTGTGGTTCATCCACTACTCTTGTTGTTTTACTATCATTCTTTTTCTTACCTTCTATGAATGTTTCCATAAAAGATTGTTCTGTTCTTTTAGAAGAAGCAAGTGTAAGAATAGTAGGATTATTTTCACCCTTCATAAAACGGGATTGCATACGAGCAGAAGCAGTATTAATTAAAGTTTTTGCCTTTTCTTTTTGTTTTTCTACATCTTGATTTGGTTGGAAACTTACCTCATCAAAGAAACAATTATGAGAACCTATATACCCTGTATTTGTTTTTATAAGAAAATTATTATATGGATTTGCATTTATTACATCATAGTATTGTTTAGGTTGAGAAAGAATATTCTTTTTTATAGAGTTTATTTTCACTTTAACATACCCCTTTCCCAACCATCAGGTACTTCATTGTCATGGTACTTACGCTGCTTTACACCATTGTTGTACCAATGAGTTCCTACATTTGCTTTTCTTATCTTTTCACCAAACCCATTAGGTTTCTTTTTTCCAGGTCTTCCTTTAGATTTATTAACTTCTTCTGAAAAAGTTCTACCTGTATTTGCTTTTCTTATTTTTTCTTTGGTTTCATTAGAAAGGTGTACACCATATCTCCCATTACGTTCACCCTTATGGGAATCACTATTTCCCCACTGTGAATTACCGCTTCCTGAAGTCCTCCTAGACCATTCTTCTCTACGTTCTGCTGTCCATGATTTCTTCATTTTTAATCGTGTTTCTTCAGATTTAGGTACACCCTTATTTTTAGAACCTAACCACCAACCTTCAGGAACATCTTCTTCTACAGGGATATGTTTCTCATTAATCCCATCTGTAATTTTTTTAGTATTGGATGTGGTATCACCGCCTTCAGAAGTTCTTTTTATATTCAAACATTGAGCATTATCAAATGATTCGTTAATATATTTCTCTTCCAATAATTCCAATTCATCAATGGTTTTAGCCCAACATAAAACTTCTCTTTCAAAATTTTCAGTACCATATTTTTTAAGCTCACGTTTTTGAATCTTTCCGCTTCCCCAATACTTTTCATCTACATAAGATTTCTGCCTTTTACCAATATAAAAATTACCATTTATTTTATTAGTTACTTTATAGACATATCCCACTGGATTAAATTCAAGTATTTCATCTTCTTCTGTAAGATATTGAGCTTCTTTATAAGAACCATCAGTTAGCATAAATCTATGTGTTGGTGTACATTTAATTACAGAACCATCTTCTAATTCTATTTCATATTCTTCGGTTTCTACAGCAGTTGGCTTTACAGTACAAACATCACTTAACACAATATCGCCATTTTCAGATATATTATATACCTGTATATCTTTGTCTACTAATTCAATTAACTTCTTATTTCCTTCTGATGTTAAAATTTCTGTATCACCATCAAGACACCAAAATACAGCTCTACCTATGATATGTCTTGATTGAGAACCATATATCAACTCAATTCCTTTAGGAGGTTTCCATTCAGGAATATCACTTCTAGTGATAGTTCCTCTTTTCATAAACCATTCAGATGATTGAATTAAGGATTGCATTTTTGACCATGCAACACCCTTTGCTGCATCCATGGTTATATTCATAACTGAAAATGTTATTAAGTCAATTGGTTGTAGTCCATAATAAATATATGGATTTTTTAAGCATAACATTCTATATAATTCATAGCAACCAATAATGACAGCTTCAGTTGATTTTCCTATACCAATTGACCCAGTCAATGCTAATGTGTTATATCTTGCTGGTTTCAATGGGTCTGGGTAAATTTCTTTTAATAAATTTTCCCAGTAGGGGTATAAAGTAAATCTCCCCTCTTCATCAGTTAATCCCCTTCCTAAATAAAGGGGATTGTGTAAAAATTCTTCTACAGAAACAGGTATCTCATCATAATCTTCATATAATAATTGAGTATAAATATTTGAGTTACCTGTTTCTGAATATTGCTTTAATATTTCTAATGCAATATTTCTTTCTTCTTTACTTAATTTATTTAATTCTTCTAAATTAAAGTTACTCATCTTTATAAAATATAAATAAGATTATTTTTCAATCAAGGCCCCATTTTTGTCAAACTCATAAGTTTTTCCATCAATTTCATGGATACCAGTAAACATTTCACCCTCTTTATAGTCTTTTGTTTGAGTTGGGTTTAAGTAGTATTTTTTACCTTTATCGGTAAGCCAACCAGTTACCATTTTACCCTTTACATATTGACCTGAGGTTTCTCTCGCTAAGAAATACCATTTGCTATCTCTTTTCTGCCAACCAGTTAACATTTCTCCTGAGGTTGCTAATAAGAACCAACCTTTATAATTATTATCATAGTACCAACCGGTTCTCATCTCACCTTCTTTATGTTTACCATCATAGACCTCTTGTAAATAATACCAATTATTATCTATGAAGATCCATCCTGTTTTCATTTTACCTTTAATACTATTACCCGAAGTTATTTTAGAAAGATAGTACCATCTTCCATCTACTTTTTTCCATCCAGTCTGCATAGCCCCACTTCCATCAAAATAGAACCAGCCCTTGTAAGACTTATCATAAAGCCATCCTATCTTCATAGCACCATTAGATGTATTAAGATAGTACCATTTATCATTTACTTTCTGCCAACCTTTTAGCATATTACCATTTCTATCATAGAGGTACCAATAACCATCTTTCTTTTTCCAGATTCTATTAACTATTCCTGGTAATTCTGTGTTTAAATAAGGTTGTGGATCTATTTTATAGCCATTGGATTGACGGACTTCCCAATGCAAATGTCCTCCATAGGAGGTTCCTGTGTTTCCCATATACCCTAATCTCTGTCCCTTAGACACAGTCTGACCACTTCTAACTTGTACTGTATTATAGGCTAAATGAGCATACAACGTATACATACCATTACTATGACGGAGAAGTACATAATTTCCGTAGGAATTATATTCAAAACCGGTACAATTATTTCTATATTCGATAACTGTACCATCACTATGGGCAACTACCCAGCCAAGCGTGTTATAAGAACCATTAAAATCAGTAATGTCAATTCCCCAGTGGTCATAGGAATAACCTTTTTGTCCGTTTATATGATATGGTTGAGTGATTGAACAAATACCACTCTGTAAAACTCTACAATTAACAGTCATTATTGATCTTCTCCTTCAAGTACAAAATTAAACTCTTCTGGATCCTTTATTAACATCTCTTTTCCAATTTCAGGTGTAATTTCTTCTTGCACCTCTACATCCTCTTGTAAAAATTCATCAAATACCTTCATTAATAATTCCTCTTCTATTGCTTTATTATATATAATACAATATTTAAGTACTAATCTAATTACTTCCAAGTTCCTTCTATATCTATATAAACATAAGTAGATTTTGACTCATTCTTTGCGCTCCAAATATAAAATGAAACTGAAGTTGCTGTAATACCACTACAAGAAACACCTAATATACCAGAAGAAGCATAGGCAATTAAATTAACTTTTAATGGAGCAACATTAAATAGTCCCGTTGGAAAAGTAAAAGAGTTAGTTGAATTTCTAAAATATAAATTACCATAACTAGAATTATAATTAATAGTTCCAGCTGAATAGTATCCCCAAATTCTTGATCTTCCATTAGACCATTTTTCCCATTTAAAACTTCCATTTGTGGAATGTGTTCCTGAATCAATAACATAATCTGTCCAAACCCAGCTGCTCCAGACAGCCGGGTCTCCAGACTTTTCTCGCATAGCTAATACACCATCTATTGGTTTTCTTAATTCTTGAATTATATAATACCCATTATTTACTACTGTTAAATAACTATATTTATAAGCACTAGCTACTCCAGTAGGTGTAGACCCAGCTATGTAATATATGCCAGTATCTGTTATATCATTTACATTATCAGATGAGGTAAGTTCTCTTTTATAAAAAAGACCATTATAAGATGGTGCGTATAGTTCACTCGAACTCCCGTTTATGGAATAATCAGCTATTTTTTCTCCCGACGAAAGTGTTGGAGTAATAGTTACGGTATCCCCACTACCACTTGAAGAAATTGTAAGAACCCCATCAGCATAATTGCTGGTTAAATTACCACTTGTAGCTATTTTTGTTGAAGCCTCTCTTGTAGTAACACTCCATGAATTAGAGCTTGTAAGAGTATAAACAAAAACTTGATCGCCCTGTTGAGCTGCACTGTGAGTTGCTATACTTCTATAGTATTGAAATTCTACACTTGTTGGTTGTGCTGTATTATTAACATATGCCATAAAAGCTAGTCTGCTCAAAGTACCTGTACCTGGATTTGAATTAGAAGAAGCTCTACAATATACAACTTTATTAGAATTATATGCTTCTAGAAAATCTTGCCATGTAGAAGAACCATATGTTAATATTGTCATACCTTTTATGTATCCACTAGTTTCATCAACTATATCGTATGTCGTTCCATCTACTGTTAGTGATTTAATTTGATTATTTGGCATTATTCACACCTCTATGTTAATTTATGCTTAGATGTTTGTATATCTTCATTCATCTTTAACCATTGAGTTTCTAATCCCCAACCATCAATGTTTAAATTATTTTTTTTGGCTCTATATACATCAATAATATATTGATATCTAACATCTGAAACAGCATTCATAAAAGTATTAACAAAATAGGTTGTATGACCACGTACAATGAATGCGGGAGATTTTAAGGTTAATGTTGAACTTGAAAGGGAAGGTGCAGTAACTGTTTGATTGTAGCCGTACGCTGCACTAGTATAGCTTGTTAGTGTAGTTGCACTTGAAAAATACACTTCTCTTGAAAAATTACCTGCAGAAACTACCGCTCTCGATATGCTTGTAATTTTTTTTGAAGAATCAACAAAAGATACTATTTCATTTTCTGGGATTTCAGTAATTTCGTACATTGCTCCATTTAAAGCATATTCCTCTCTTCCCTTACTGATAGTAGTAATATTATACTCAGGAATTGTAGCCATTCTAATTAATACATAATAACTATAATTTGTAAAATCACAACTAACTGTAGGTGTTAAACTCCCAGCAGCTATTAAAGTTGTTGAAGTTGTAGTATAGGCTATTGGAGTAATTTTTTCATCTGATGATAAATATTTATCATAAGAATAAGAAGTAACGAATTCTGCATCTGGTCTAATTATACCAGTCTTAAGAATTGGAATTTCATTAATTGCATTAGCCATTTCACTTATTTTATATGTATCTGAAGAACCATTTTTAGATCTAATAATATTGGCAATATCTGATATATATCTAGTATTTACTATTCCGTAGCCTGCCAAAATGTACTCCTTTTAAAATTCTTCATCGTCTATACTTAACACTGAAGATATGCCTAGTTGTAAGTCTTTTGTTGAAGAAGTATAAATTGCAATTACTGTCTGTGCTCTGGCTTCCTCATCTTTAATATCATAAGTTTCTCCAGAAGGTAATTGAATCTTAGAAATATCACTCATTTCTGTACTTCCTTACTTTATATCATATATAGTAGTGATTAATACTTTGTGATTAATTAATAATTACAAAGTATTAATCGTAGTTTTTATCACTTAATTTCCTTTTGTTACACTAACATCTGTAGTGCTCTTAAGAACTGTAACTTTATCATTTGTACCGACTGTAATTGCCTGTGCAGCAGCGGTACCAGTTCCAACCCCGGTAATAGCGGTAACTTTATCATTTGTACCAACTGTAATACTAGGTTGAGTAGAAGAAGCTGACGAAATACCTGTAGCTACACTTATCACACCTGTACCAGCTGTAGCACCAGTAGCAAGAGCAATTGTAGGTTGCGTAGTAACTTTAACACCTGTTAATACTGATGTTGTGGAAGGAGTTCCAAGTCCTGTTAATGCACTTCCAGAAGTTCCAACAGTAACTCCTGTTACAACTGCATCTCCAGTTCCATTTTCATCTGTTTCTCCAGTCGCAACAGTAACTGCACTACCAGCTTTTGCAACTGTTTTATCACTAATGGTAACAGCAGTTACAATATCACTTCCTGCACCTGTTGAAGCAACTGCACCAGTTGCTGCAGTAATTGCTGTTCCTAAAGTTGTATTTGTTGCAGTTAAATTAGAACCTAAAGTTGTATTTGTCGCGGTAACATCACTACCATTACCACCACCAATTATTAAGGTTTCTGCCGCCGTGCCAGATCCCATAGTAAAAGTCCAATTTGACTTATTTGCAGTAACAGTTGTATTTCCTGTTACATTTGGAATAGAAACAGAACTATTTCCAGTTACATTTGGAATAGAAGTAGTAACTAATTTACTTGCTGTCTTTGTAACTTTAGAAACACTTTCTGTTCCATTTGTCGGTACAATACTTGTCGTGACTAGATTTTTACCAGTTTCTGCTGTTACAGATTTTACAAAAGTATCACTTGTTGTATTTGCATATCCTGTAACTGCATTAGCTGTACCATTTGCGCCAACAGCTGTCCCGCTTGCAGTAGCTTTTATATTGGTTGTAGACGGTGTAACAGTAATAGTTGGTGTACTAGCTGTAAAAGTTGTAGCTTCACCAAGAACCACATCGCTAGTTCCGCCGCTAAAAGTAACTGATGAGCTAGCATTTGTAAAAGTTGTAGCTTCACCAAGAACTATATCTGTTTGTTTAGTTAAGCTAACACCTGTAACTACATCTGAAAGATTTAATTGAGTATCACCAATTTTTTCCCAAGATTTTACCGCTGAACCAATTACTACATATTCATCATAGATATCCAATGTTTGAGAGCTTGGTGTTGATGATGACTTTACTAAATAAAAGGCACCAGACTGTGCATCTGCAGCTTCTAATGTTCCTGTAACCCCGTTAACAACAACACCTTTTGGAATATCACCTGCAACAGGAGTTCCAGTACCATCCCAAGCTACTATAAAGGTAACACCACCACTAATCATTTCACGAGCGGTAGCATCTTTAATATCGTAAGTATTACCTGATGGTAATGTAATTTTACTAATATCTGCCATGTATTTTTTCCTTTTTAATCCCTATTTAATATTAATGTTTCACCTTCCAATTCACCAGCTATCTGCTCATAGGAATCATCCACATTAATTTTATTATCCCAAAAAAACTTTTCCCTTATTGTGGTATGAATATTCTCATTGTTTATATGAGATAACAATAAATCTCTTGTCCCCTCATCTACAAAAGCTAAATCCTGTACGTAAGCATTACCTGTTCCAATTTTTATGTTAGGTATAGTAACGGTTTTTATAACTGTCTCTCCATACTCCTCTACAGAATATGTTTTTACTTCAAAGTCTTCATAAATTATTATCTCGCCACGGAGTGGTATAAATCCTTTAGCTGCATTCCAATTTGCAGTTGTGTCGCGTTTTAATTGTATTCTTGGATTTATTATAGAACTCATATAATACCTCCATGCAATACCGTAGTACTTGTACCACAGTCAAGTATTAGATCGGGGTCTATAGATATTGTTCTATTTTGAATTATGATTCCATTTCCTGCTATGTATCTAGCGACAGCATATGAGTCATCTATGTTTATATCTATTTTTCTATTATTCTCTTTAAATTTGAGGTCTATATTATCTTTTTCGCCAACATGAACGATAAAATTAGACATAATTCTTACCCCTACTTAAATTTGTGATTTTCTAAACAGTCTTGATAGACATCTTTTATTCTCTGAATAGCTATCAGCGCTTTGTTGTTTTCAAAATTAGGGTGTGCATCACAATAGTCTTCGTAATCGTCTATTAATTCTATTATTTCATCAAAATGTTCTTTTGAGTGGTATACTTCATTATATATTTCATCAGCAAATACGAGTATATCTTTTCGTTTTTGAAGTATTTTGTCCTCACCATCTTTTTCTTCATGTCTTGTCATTTTTAAATCTAGGATATCAACTTTTAATTCAAGATTATCTATTTTGTTGTTTACCTTATTTACCTCATCTATCATTTCACCTTGAAATGCTTTCCCTATTTTTCTTAAAATCCAAGACCATAAATTAATTTCTAGTGGTTTTATTTTTATTAGTGAAAATAAAATTATTAATATTCCGGCACCTCCTCCTATAAGGCACCACATCTCTGTAATCGTCATTTCTTTATAATTGTCCTTTTTCCTTTATTTATTTTCACCAAAGAGAAGAAGTTATTTTTCTCCCCTGTTATCTTTATTTTTGCTCTCTGTCTCTTCTTTTAATAATATTTCTTCGAGCATTTTAGCTAGCTCTACCTCATCTACAGGTGAGAGTACTTGTGCTTGAGTTTTTGCATTTATTTTTTCTATTATCAAGTTCCATATTGCTGATATACCTGCCGCTACAGCTGAGATTAAGATAGGAGCTAACCAACCTTTCCAATCTGAAAAATCCCAATTAACAACGTGATTCATTATCAATGCCATATTAGCTATAATAACTGGAATAAATGCTTGTACAAATGTTTTAGCAGCTCTAATTAAGAAATCTGGTATCTGCTTTGAATTATTCATGAATATACTCCTTATATTATTATATATACATTTAAATTTTTAAAAATTTAAATGTATTCCTGATTTTGCTAATCCTGATTTAGCTGCGTTTATTAATTCACCAGGTAATTTACCTACTTTTTCTATGCCTTTTGTGATTTTTTCCTGTTTTTCTTTTTCGGCTTTTTCTCTTTCTTCTTTTTCTTTCCTTTCTTTATCCCTCTTATATTGAGCTTGTGCAGTTTCATCATTAGCGAAATCATCGAACCCCTGATTAATTGCATCTTGTTCTTCTTTAGAATATTTACTAAGGTCTAATTCTTTTCCTTCTGCTTCTGCTTTCTCTCTTTCAGCAACCCAATCTTTTTCTGCCCATAATTTATCTTTTAATCTAGCTTTCTCTTTTTCTGCCTGAATTCTTTCTTTCTCTGCTTGGGCTTCTTCTCTTTCTCTTTCTTCTTTCTCTCTTTCTTCTTTTTCTCTTTGTGCTTGTACTTCTGGCGGAAGTATCAGACCGTCCTCATTTAGTGATTCATTAAAGGGATTTTCAAAAAGATCTAATAGAAAGGATCTGTAGTTATTTTTGAACTCTTCTTCGCTGGAAGATTCGGCTAATATCTTGTATTCTTCTTCATTGAGATCTGAGTAGTCGATGGTCACGGAGTCTCCGGTTCCTCCCTCTGCTGTGAACTGGATATTTCCCGTATCTGCTTCGACGACAAAGTCCAATTCTTCTTCTACCTCGGAAACTAATCTATTAATATATTGTACTTCATCCCAAGGCTCATTGTATGTCAATGGATCTTCACCTTCATCGACTTTGTCTAAGATTATTGTTTTTACGGGGGTAAAGGTGTTACCCCCTTCTGTAAAAGACTCGTTAATATTATCTTTATTTGCTTTTATTTCATAAGAACATTCATCTAAATCTTCTGCTAATCTATGAATATAATCTGCTAATTCTTCTGCTGTTTCACAGCTTGTATAAGAACCTCTTCTACAGTTTCTTACTTCATACATTAAGTTCTCTAATTCTGAAAATGATTCACTTAATATATATTCTATTTCATCTCCCCAGCCATCTGTATCTTCTAGTTCTTCATTTAATGATTCACATAAATCAGTAAGGTCTATCTCTATATAATCATCATATTCATCATAGTCAGCATTATATCCGGCAGCCTTTAATACTTTTGCTATCTGAGGTCTTACAGAACTATCACTTCCACAATCAATAGAAATCCAATCACCTGATGGGCTATTTACAAAAGGATAAAAACCATCTAAGCCATTATCATGTAGAATATTTTCAATGTCATTAAGAATTTCATCTACATCGTCATTATAATAGCCTTCATTTAATGACTCGTTCTTAAAACTTAATATTTTATCAATTATTTCTTCATCAGAGAGACCATCCATCCTGCCTAAAATAACTTCATGTGCTATATGGAAATCTTTATAATCTTTAGTTTCGGTATAAAAGATATCCGAACTATTGCTTAACCTTACATATATGTTAAGTAAATCTTCGTTACTCACCTTCTTAACAACATTATTTACATATGTTTCATAGTCAACATCTTCACTTAATACTTCTTCCTTAAATAAAGATTCAGACAGTTTCATCTTCTTTAATTCAGGTGTTGATACTTTCTTAGTCTCTTTACTCGCTCCAGTAAAGCCATCTTCTTCAACATCACCAATACCTAATTCTTTATTGATGTCTTTTCTATCTTTTTCTATTCTGTCTACGACTTGCTTATGAAACTCAACTGCATCTTCCATTGTTAACGGAACGGTTGCGACTCTGTTTTTTACTCTTTCTACATTATCTATTTCTTTTTGAATTCTCATTATATTTATTCCTCATTAATATCAATAGCTTCTGCATTAGGAGAAACTTGTTTAAGAATGTCCTGTAATATGCCTATTGTTGAATGCTCTCTAGCAATAATATCAGCTACATCTAGTGCGGCTTGTTCGTTTCCTACATCAGTTAATGCAATTGATAATGAATTATAATCTTCTATCATACTATATGTTGAAGTGATAGAGTTCATTATAATGGTTGAAATTCCAACCTCTGGACCTGCTTGAGGTACTTTTGAGTCTATTTCTGTTATATCAATATCTACGTTATAAGTGTCTGGAATTTCTGCATTGAATACATCGTCCTGTTCAAATACATCTTCTTTTAGGTACATTTCTTTATCCTTTATATTAAGCCTTCTACTTCTACATCTCCAGTCTTTTCTAACTCGACAATCACATCAAAAATATCGTAATAGTTATCTTCCATTGTAAAGGTAAATTCTTTATACACTGCATTATTATTTATTAGTGTATTAAATATTCGCTGTGTTTCACCTTCGTCTAACGGCTTGTCTATTTCTACGTCGAAAGAAGCAGTGCCTTCCATAACTGGAGTGTATTTATATCTTTCCATGTCTACATCTATGTGTAGTATTTTAAACTCACCTTCTATGTTTAGCTGTTTTAAAATATCCTGTTTGCTATCACGAAGGTATGGATATAAATCTTTATTTAATTGGTAATCTACATTTTCCACTACTTCGGAAGATATTTCACTGTTTAAATCTAGTAGTAGATCTTTTTCTTCTGTTGAGTCTGTTCTTATTTCTGCTTTTATTGGAATAATAACTCTAAATGTTTCTTCTAGAAGTCCTTCTGTTAATCGCTTATTAAACTTCATTGCTAACTGACTCCTTATTTAATATCAATATCGGCATAAGCTTCTATATCAATGTAGTGCGTTATAAAATCATCTACATCTGTTTGCTCACTGACTTCTTCAGTTGCAGTATAAGACCATTTATTTATGTATTTTCTAATGTCTGTTCTTAGCTGCTCTTCTGTTATAGTACTATCTGTCGGTACGTCTACATATAATGTATAGATAATGGTATTTCTTTCTGTATCTTTTTCACTTAATTCAAAGTCAAATTCCGTGAAAATGGATTTCATATTATCTATATATGAGTTTAATGAATACTGTATATCGTCTGTATCAATATAGTCAAATTCGTTGTAATCAAAATAGTCGTCTTGACTGTATGTATCGATATAAATTGTTAATTCATATTCAAATTCTTCATACTCACCTATATCTTCTGTTAGGGGCTCTTTTATCTCTGTTTCTTCAAATTCAGAACCGCCGTATTGAATAACGCCTTTAATTGTACATCCTTCTCCGGCATTTCTTTTTGCTTCACTGTATGTTGGGTATTCTCCCTGCAGTGTTTTACCTTTATAAACTACAAAATAATCATACTCACCATCTTCATAAGATTCATCGATAGTTGTATCTAAAAACTTGTCGGCGATTCTATCTAATGTATCTTCATCAATGTTTGGCAGTTCATCATCCTTTACATAAAAAATATTTTTAATAATATGATTCATTTGCCATCTTTCCTTATCTGACAACTCGCGATACATCTTGTCAAACCAGCCTATTCCGGTTGGAGGAAGAAAGGATTTCTCCGGCATTTCATTAAATTCTTCAGAGATATGTGGTCTATCTACCTTACTTAAGTATTGGACTGCATTATTTGGGAA
The DNA here is from genome assembly GCA_045126215.1 of Lachnospiraceae bacterium. Taxonomy (GTDB): domain Bacteria; phylum Bacillota; class Clostridia; order Lachnospirales; family Lachnospiraceae; genus SVEL01. The sequence goes on from JBGVOD010000040.1 coordinate 105,860, forward strand.
AATTCTTACCCCTTTATAATTATCGAATTTCACATAAGCTTTATTATCTTTAATTTTGTCAACAGTTCCTTGATTGTAAGAACTGTGATAAATTCTATCTCCAACATTTAACTCAGAAATATCAGAAATAGTACCTCGAGCAGGAGGAGCATAATGCCCTTCTTTTCCAAACTCTACAGTTCTGGGAATGCGGGATTCATTCAAGTCTTTAAGAACGCCATTTTCCCATTTCTTAATTTCATAAGAATGTTTGCCGAGACCATGTTCATTATCACCCATTTGGCTCCAAAACATTCCATTTTTTGCATCTCTTAAAGTGCTATAAACAAATTGTGATTTACCATCCCTTAATTCTACATAACCATCATTATAGCTATTTAGATCAATTTCTTCATTCACATCTTTTTCTAAGGTCCATTTACCCTTCTTATACTTCTGTACTGCTACTACTTTATCTTCAGCATTGACGAGAATGTTGCCGTCTTTCTTGTATTTGTTCATGTAGGAGAGAGCTTGTTCTTCTGTGTCTGCGTCAAATTGTTTGAATCCATACTTATCAAATACGGCAAAGGGAGAAAATTTTTCATTTAAAGATTCAAACCACTGACCACCATTCATATCATCTGTAACTAATTCTAAATCTTCTTCATCACAGCTTCCATTGATACAGTCTTCAAACCACTCACGAGCTTCATCTTCATCTTCAAACTCGGCATCATATTCCGGTACGTTCTCTGGGTAATAGATATCACTATCTCCGGATGTGCACACCCACTTGTCCTTAAACTCATTGTACCAGAGATTGTAACTCTCCCCTTCTGTTGTTCTCTTACTGTCAATTAAATCCCATTCAGTGTAGCCGCCGGCATAATCTTCTGGATCCCAGTCTTGTTCAAAATCTTCTTCTATGGCTTTTGAATCGATGTAAGCTTTTAAGGTGTCGGGATCATCTTCAATGGAGGCTACTTTTTTGATATCAGCTTTATCTTGAGCAGATAATTTATATTCCTTGGCCTCGAATAATGTTCTTAAGTCATAGAAGTGTCTGTTCGAATCAATACATCTTCTATCTATTTCATTTAATCTCTCAATTAATTGTTGTCTTGTTTTAATTTCTTTCTTCATTTGAATTTAATTCCTTTATATAAGATCTGGCTTCTTCTTCTGTCTCAAATCCTAGGTGAAGTCCTTTTATCATAAAGTCTCCTGAGTGCTTATCTAGGTAGATGTCTGAAGGTCTGTAACTCTTGTTTAATTTAGACTTGGGAATATCAGGTTTATCTACAAGTCTTTTCTTTCCATCTCTGTAGTTATTTCTGATTGCTAACATCTGTCGAATTGACTTATTTTCATAGTTCTTATAGTTGGCATTTGGATTAAGTTGTTTTATTTCATTAAATATCTTTTGCTTATCCAGAAGAGTGTCGTGACTTTCTATACCTTCCCCCATACTCTCACCACCGGTCGATACTGGTGCAGCTGTAGATATACTATTATTAAATATGGTGTTTCCAGCTTCCACATCTCCTGCACTTGGATTTAAATAGCAGAAAGGACTGAGCTCTCCCTTGGTTCTTTTTTGTCTTCTTTTTTTCTGAATCTTCATATCTTATTAAATCTACATCTTTCTTTATTATATATATAATAAATATATCTATTATATATCTATTATTGATACAACTTTGTTGTAAAGGGTATATGACTTTGTTGTAAAGCACTGCTTTTTATATACAACTTTGTTGTATATAAAAATAGATAAATCTTGTTATCTATTTTTACATGATATCTCTAATATACCTGCCTTCGCCTTTAAATCTCTTTTTAGCTAATAAGGCTTTATTTAAAGAGGTATTACTTTCCTCTTGTCCCAGTGTGAGATATTTATTCTTCTCTGCATTGCATAAATACAGGTGTTTTAAGATCTTTATATTAGCTACTGCTTCCCTGTCCTTCATTACAAACTGATATCCTAGATTAGTTGCAGATAAAGCATGTCGACACTGAACATCAGTAATCTGATTATCTGTGAAAGCATCTATAATCTGAAACATCCTATTATCTGCTATAGGTGCCATTATAAAATCACAACTCTCTATTTCACCGATTAATTCCTGTATTCTATCTGAATTCTTATACTCATCAATAGTTTCTCTATAGTAAGCAACTGCTAACATCCAGTCGGTAGATACGTTAAATTTCTTCATATCCAATCCGATTGGTTCGAACTCAATAATATATAAGGAAGACTCAGGCTCCCCAGAAACAAACATACCGGCCTGTTTTAAATTTTCACCACAGTAAAAACCATTAGCAAAATCATTACTATCACCAGAAACATCTAATCTGATGTTTCCCTTGATATTAACTCTGGATCCATGAGACAACAAGAGAGAATCATCCTCTATTCTCTCTTTTGTATCCAACCATATAATATCATTGATGTACAGCCCATTGTTATAACAGAAATTATATACTTTCTCCATAATCTCTGGATTAACATTTTTCGGATTTGTATTAATCTCTTCTATATCTGCCTCAGTCAATATCAATCTGTCATACAAGCCTGACAGATCCATATCAGCAACTGACTCTAATATATAAAGACACTCCTCAATGTTAAACTGTTCGTACTCTCTCGTAGTTAAAGCATCCATCTAGTTTAATTACTCTCTATTAGCTTCCTCCCCTCCTTTTTCCATGTCCAGGAGAGAAATACTTATATCTACTGCATTCTTCTGCAGAGTTGCAACAATATACTTATACAATGTCTGACTTACAGTAAAAGGATCTTCATGAAATCCCCGGGATAAATACTCTATATACTTAGTTGAAAAATTCACAAAGTCAGAAACAGACGTTTCCTCCACAAGCAAGGTTTCTTCTAAAGGTATTTTGGATAAATGTTGTTTTTTACCCTTCATCAACTTCTACTTTCCCAACTTCTTTTTTTAACCACTTAAAATAATCCGGGGCATCACCCGTTGATTTTCCAGACTGTCCGTAATATTTACCCGTTAGAAAAACTGAATATATGTAATCACATAATTCTTCGTCATTCATTCTTCTGATATTCTCTGCATTTGTCAGAGGTTTGTTACAAGCTTCCATCTTATATACCTTCTTCTTAATAAAATATTTATGTTTAATCTATGTTATTATTATAATATATCAAGAATAACTACTCAACTTCTTAGTCCCAATCAAGATCAACAGACAAGACATTCTCGGCATCTCTTTCAAGGTCGGAGATTTGAGATTCTATAGATTGAACATCTCTGACGAGCCTGTTATTAATAAGTCTTTCTTTCTGCTCCTGATCATACTCAGAAGAATCCAAAATATCTTTTATCAATTGAACAGTGTAATTGTAGTTTGAGATAATTCTCATTAACCGTTCGTTTAATCCATTAGAGAACACATCAAGAAATTCTTGATTATCTTTATCACTAATATCTGCGGATGCATAGATCTGTGAGAAGTCATTTTTTATATTCGAAATTCTTCTATAAAGTTTATCAAGTATCCTGTCAGGGTGTTGTGCTTTATATTTATAAAGTCTGTCTTTTAAAATAGAGGGATCAATTAAGTGCCCTGATTTATCAAATTCTGCTTTATCTCTCCAGCGATAAGCATTATATTCTTTCTGCTCTTCGGGCGTCCATCTTCTGAATGGATCATTTCGAGTAAAGGCTCTATAATCTGCCCGATCACCTCTCTTATCTTTAGCATCAAAATTGTTTTTGTCCGATCCATCTATATAGCAAAAACCTGTACAATAATCAAGTAATTCCTTAGGTCTTACATACTTAAAGGTTTTCTCTTCCCCGTTAAAAGCAAACTTCTCATTATCATTTACACCTGGCATATATACCTGAGTCTTGTCAGAATACGGGTCTTTTAAAAGATATATAGGAATATTAGGTTCTTTTAATCGAGGATCTCTATTTGATGTAGGAACTGGCCCTTCAATAAACTCGGCAGAATCAAGATCTAATCCTTGAGCTCTCAATACATCATAAAAATTGGTTTTCGGTCCTCGAGATCCATACCCACTTTGCCACCGACCATGCTTAAATGTTTCCTGTGTAGGGTCATGCTGGTTGTACATATCAAAGCCTTTATCAGCATATTTCTGCCTGAAGGATGCTGGATCTTGCTCTCTTTTAGATTTAAAGAACAGTAATCTACTTCGAAGCCATTTAGGCATAGAATCACTGAATTTTTCATTTAGTGTTTTATTTTCAAATAATTTTTCATTTAAAATCATCATTAGTTCCTTTTAATGTGTAAATTTTAAGTGTTGCTTTAAAAACTCATAGTCAGCTTTTTTAGCCCTTATTTTATCCTTATCTCTAAAATTAGCTGTGATTGCAACACCTTCACAGTTTAAAAAAGCTTCCGATCCGATTGTTCTAACCCCATCAGGTAAAAACACTTTTTCCAGGCTGGCATCATCTGCAAAACATCTCCTAGGAATATCTGTAATGGTATCAGCCAGATCAATTGCTTTCAACTCATAACAATTTGCAAAACACTCCTTACCTAAAAACTCGACTCCGTCTTCCATCTGAACAGTCTCTATTTTAGAGCCTTTAAATGCACATTCACCGATCGATTTAATATTTCCCGGTATTTTAATATTACTAATTTCAGCATCCATAAACATATAAGGAGGTATTGCCTTTAATCGACTTAATAATGGAACAGTAGTTCTTTCTAAAATGAAGGTTGCCACAGCGGATCTTTGATCTATCCGAAGTGAATTAAGAAATCCATTCCAATCATTTTTCTCTATATATCTTCTATTAGACTTTATTATATCTAAAATATCTGCTTCGCTTAATCTGCTCATCTATATTGTCCTTTTATACTATTAACTCAAAAGATCTAGTTAATTTTTTTCCTTTTAAGTGTTCCTGCAAGTTTTCAGAAATCTGATCCTTTACAAACAATAACCAAACCGCACCTGGTACAGTAACGACTTCTGAACAATCTCTAATATCGTCATCTGTCATGACAATAACGTTATCCGGTTTTGTTTCTTTTATATGGTTTAATATCGGTGTACCACGAGTGCCCCCACTTCCTCCTGGATCAGTAGTGTGTATTTCGGTATTAAAGTAATATATATGTATTTTTATTTGACCTTTTCGAACATAATTACTTAATGTAGAAATAGCTGAATCACCAACAGCTGTCATTGAGGCATCCCAAGATCCCGAGCGATCATAATACACATTAATAAGAGGAATCTTTCCGCTCGCATGCTTTGATATACCAGGTTTTATTGTCCCTGTGCCAGCGTACTTTTTGTTTATCCTCGACCACTTCTTTTCTTTAACTTCTCCGACTTCATTCTTAATAAATTTATTAAGAGACTCTCTGAATTTTACCAGGCCAGGATTGTTTTTATACTTCTGAACATTTTTAGAAGCCTCAATTTGCTTCTTTCTCAGCTCCTTTAATTTCTTTTCTCGGTCTACCTTATCAGTAGCCTCATAGGAAATATCAGCACCTATTTCAGCATCGTTTAATTTATCCTGAATTCTCTGCAGTCTTTTTAATCTCTCTTTTTCTGACTCGCCTGCTCCGCCTTCTGAATTACTTCCATCTCCTGTGGGCTTTTCTCCGTCTTGACTTTCATCTCCTTCAGAGCCTTCATCAGAGCCTCCACCGCTTCCTTGACCGGTATCGCTCTCACCTTCTTCCTCTTCTTTTTCTATCTGTTTTTTTCTCTCTTCCTCTTCTTTATCCTGAATTGCACTATTTCCTCTGTCTCCAATCTGAGGCTTAGAACCAAGAAGAATTAATTTTTCGCCATTATAGTAATAATATTTACCGGTAGAATCATCCATGTAAATATGAACATCATTATTATCTTCAAATAATATCATTATCCTACCCTCCTAAATTTAGAGCCATCCCACTTATATTTATTACCTGTACGGGAATCTACATAAGTGATGTTTGGATCGGGTGTTTTCTTATTTTCTTGCTGGCTTTGATTTGACTGATCATTATTCTGATTTTGTTGTTGGTTCTGATCAGTATCCCCTTCGTCACCCTCACTATTACTTTGAGGAGTCTGATTATTCTGGGAGGACTGTTGGCTGTCTGAATTACCCTGTTGATTGTTTGAATTACTCTGTTGATTGCCTGATTGTCCAGAGTCAGAATCTGACTGCTTTGAACCCTCCGAAGAATTACCAGATTTTTTACTGTCAGACATAGGAAGTTCAGATTTGATTAATTCAACCTCATCTCCGTTCTCATCAACGAATTTTCCTTTGTTTATATATTTTCCATGATGTATAATATTAGCCATATATCACCTCTTAATCAAGCAGTTTACTAATGGCATCATCAGGATAGCCCTTGTCTTGTAATTGCTTTCTTATTTGATTTTTCATATCATTAGTTATTCCGGCCTTACTCATTAAATCTCGAACCTGGTTAATCAAATCATCGCCCGATAAATCATCTCCGGTAGATAAGGCACCTTCTCCCCAAACAGTGCCGTTATGATCTACAAAGGTAGTCTCATCTACGAATTCTCCATAGACTATTTCTTCTTCTTCCTGCTCTGGTTCCATTTTTGAGTCTTTCTTTCGCAGTTTTTGCAGTTCATCATACATGTCTTCAACTGCCATATCAACCCAATCGGGATGCTCATCTTCCGTTACTAAGCCTGTTAATACTTGACCATTTAATTTAATTCCGCGAATAACTTCTTTATCCTTATCTGTATATCCTCTATTGGATATCTCATAGTCAGCTGCAATATTGAAACTCTTATCTGAATAAAGTATGTTTTTTAATTCTTCTATACTATATTCTTCTAAGTCTTCTTTTGGCTTTAAACTTTTTTCCAAGTGATTAAGAAGACGTTGTTCGTGTTTAAGATACTCATGCAGTATTTCATGTCTTACTATAGTAGAAACCTGTTCGATATCTAAACCCCGGTTTAAGACAATAACTCCCTTACTTGGTAACATATATCCGACAACGCCAGGGTCTTCCGTAAGATTTATATCAAAATCATCAAGTAAGTTTGCATATGTTGGATATCCACTCTTACTAAGGATGTTTAATATCTCATTCTTAGCAGCTCTTTCTTGTCTTGTCATTGACATAATTAACTATCAACCCCTATCTACATTAGATACCTAATTGAGATGATACATCATCCCAGTCAGATTTTTCTTTTTGTTGGAAAACCGGCTTAGCATCACCATACTTCAATGCATCATTTGCCTTATCTTCCACATCTTTATAATCTGCCAATATTCTTTCTACCATAGGTTTTTTAAGACTATTACATATTCTGTCCCAGCGTTTCAAGAAATCTTCTTTTGTACCATCGCACATATCCAATAACTTAGCAAGCGTTCTTGAATTTAAAATCTGCCCGTTTCCAACCTCTTCCGATTCCATAGTAGATTCTGCATCATCAAATTTAAAGGATGGATGAGTAAGTAATGTTTGAGAAAGTTTCAGCCGCCCTTCTGCCTCTCTTGCCTCTTCTTCATCATCAGCATGTTTTATATCAAACTCAAATTTTCTCTTGAAGAAGCCTCTAGCAGCTCTTGGATCTGCCTTAACATCTACTCTGTATAATCTAGAACGTTCTGCTCTGTCTAAGGAGTCTCCTGTGTTATACCCTTCTGTGTCTGGGTTCATAGCACATACTACGAAAAGAAGGTTTGGAAAATATCTTCTACTTCCTGGTTGTCTAACATCTGGGATCCAGTGGTCATTAATAACATTTAATAATGTTTGTCGAACTCCGCCAGAACCCCTATTATACTCATCTAAGAACAGAATAGAGTTTGGTTCATCCAGGCCATCGAATTCTGTAGATGCAAGTCTGACAGCTACTTCATGGTTTTTATCTGCAGTAACTGCACCACCTAAATCTGTATCATCCATGGTAGAAGTTAACTTAACAATACAGTTAATACCTTTCTTCTTAGCCCAGTCTTTTACTCTAGATGTTTTTCCAGTACCGGCTTCACCAACAAGTAATAAAGCTGGAAACTCTGGATCTCCACCTTTCTTTAACGTCTTCTGTGCTCTAAGTCCGGCTTTTAATGCATCATCACAGGCTTCTTCTATGTCTCCGCGTGTTATCTCGTCTACTATTTCAGCATCATCTAACTGCACAGCTGCTGCGTTAATCTCTTGAGCTTCTTCCGGAGAAATACCTGCTTTCTCTGCTTCCCTTGCTGTGATTCTATCACCAAGTGTCTCTTCATTTAATTTACTAAAAATCACGTCCTATTCCTTTTTATAACTCAATACTTCTCATATCCAGTGTAAGGCTGATTTAATAATTCAGCTCTTAATCTCTCTGCGGGCACACATTTTTCCGTAGAAACTCTACTAAGTGCCCAATCCTGGATATTATCTTCTGTTATCTCATCCTCTTCATTAAGCATGGTAAGCTGTCTGTATCGATCAACTCTCTGCTTTCTTCCCTCATTAGCATCCCACTCTAATGGTTCTTTGTATTTATCATGAACCTTAGGCTCTAATGATTCTTGTACTTTCTTTTTGAAAATCATGTTTACTTCACCTTCTCTTAAAATAATTGTTAAAAATACTTCAAGGAGACTATCAAATATCGATAATCTCCTTGGCAGATATTATTTTAATGCCGGTCAACAGACGCAAATCTTACATTCATAAGCTCCATTTTCAGGGGCTCTTTCATGCTGTACGATCCTATAATCGCACCCATAAAACCCTGCTACTTTTTTAGCAAATTTCAGATCCTCTTCTGTTCCAGCATAGACTACGATTCTTTCATCATAATCCACACCAAGTCGATTATCTTTATACCGATGTTCTCCTTTTCCAGGAAAAACCTTCCGGTATTTGCCGTCCTTATCTTCAATAGTAGAAGACAGTTCGTTCATTACTGTTGTGAATAAATCCATCATGATAAACCCTCCTTATTAATTAAACATCATCGATGTACAATAAATTTAGCAATTTATTTTTTCGTATATTATATACAATTTTTTAATTTAACTTTTATTTCAATATTCCATATCTTCGTAGTACATCTCTATCGTACGGAGATAAAGGCTGTTTTGCTCTTAACTTGTTTCTTATTAACAGCAAGTCATTATAATTATTATTATCAGATGTGGTATTAACATAATCATAATTTACGGGAATTTCAGATTTTTTCACCATATTTACCTTTATCATCCGGTAGATTTCAATGCCTGCTTTGATAAAAGGAATTATTAAAATGATAATGAAGTAGAATATATATGCTTTCGTGATACCCTGTACTGCATCTAACATATAATTTGTAAACATTTTTATTTCCTCCTTTAGATTAACTACTTCTTCCTTCATTATTATTATATAGTAACAATCAGAAAAAGGCAACTAAAAGTTATAAAAGGCAGTAAGTTTTTAACCTACTGCCTGTCTGATTCTTGTATACATTGCATCTACAAATGGATGTCCGGTAATAATTTTACCCCACCTGTTCTCACAGTATTTGTCTGTCATTCTATTTGGTTTACTGTGATTTGCAAAATCGGTCACAGCCATCATCTTACCATAAGCTGTATCTTTATATTGTTTGACATCAAGAGCCTGTAGGCAATTAAACAGGGTTGTTTTAATAACATTAATATTTTCAACCCTCCTTTTGGAGTCCTCATCTGGATCTACTGGATAAAGCTCATCAAAAATAGCTTCAAATTCCGCATCACTCATCTTGTGACCTGCCATTTTTTCACAGTCCAGGTTCAAGGAATCCATGTAATTTGTAATAAGGCCTAACGTTTCTCTAGCTTCAGCAAGTTTACTTTCCATGTTTCCAACATGGATTGTTGACCACATTCTCTTTGCTGTACTTAATGCAAAATTTAAAGTATTATTGCATACAACTCTTACAGGTGTCATGCAAACCTTAATTGCGCCAGTTCCGTCGTGAGAATTTACAAAACAAACATAAGGTTCAATGTCATCATTGAGAATTTTTGTTTCTGGCATTTTACCAAGCAGCCAAATCTTTTTACCCTCATTTAACGAACCGGCTGTTTCATAAACCATTCCATCGTCCAAAAGGGAGTCTGTAAAATCAAAAGCATCTGAATTCTGAACGATTTTATATTTTTTACCTACAACACCTAATACTTTATTATCAATATCTCTTGTATTAGCTTTAAATCCGCTAATCTCATTTCCATCTGCGTCATAAATTGGGTTTGAATTAACCTTCCAATCAAGTCCCGCAGCAACAATTGCCTCTTTGCTTGAAGGCGGAGTTGTTAATTGCTTACCAAGTCCATGCCACGGTACCTCTCTTACAAACATCATTGATTCCACACTTGCGCTCATTTTAAAATCCTCCTTAAATTAATTTATATCCAGTTAAATAAGTACCAACTACTTTATAAAAAGTAAGTTCACTATTTATTGATTGTATTTTTAATACTGCCTGCTTCTTATTCGCATCTGTACATTCAGAGAGATTATTTATCAGTTCGATAAAATCTGCCTTCATCTCCCTCCATGGATGTCCAACAGACATGATCGACTCTAATTTTTCCTTGTTAGGCGAGACGTTCAGCTGATATTTGATAGATGCTTTCCCGAATTTAGATTTTTCTCTCATTGTTAATTAACCCTCCTTGTCATTGTTAAAATGCATTTCCCTCAGATGTGTTAAAGCTCCGGTAGTTTCCGTTATTATATGTTACTGAAGTTACCCACGAACTATATGGGGTATAAGCTTCAATCTCTGGAATAAGCTCATATGTTGCTTTGTCATATGCTTCATATTTATTATTTGCAATGACCTGAATACTTTTTTCTTTCCCATTCTGATACATTCTGTATGAAACTGTGTAAGCTTTCATTAATTTATCCTCCTTATATTATATAATTATTAATTACATGATAATTATATAATAACAATTAAAATAAATCAACTATTTTCCATAATAAAATCCAAATCCCTTTTTGTTGCAAATCTTAGAAAGTTATCTACACATTCCCCACACAGGTCAAACTTTTTTCTATCTGAAAACGGTAAATCACAATTTACATAATTAATAAAACTACTACTTTGTACTTTTATTCTAAAAAATTCTTTGTGGTTCTTAACTTCTTTACCGCACAAATCACACTTTAATGTTGTATACTTACCCATCTATATCACCTCTTTTTCCTATTTATTATCAAAAATTTTAATTTAAAAATATCTAGAGCTAACCCCTTCCATATATCACTGGTATTATTTATTCCATTTAATGCCTTTATAGCTGTTCCACCTGTATTTCGCCATTCAATTAGATTTGGAGTATAATCATCTAATAGTACATGAAATCTTGTAATGGGTTCTTTTAGGTGATTAGCTATATAAATGCTTTTGTTTTGCCCATAAGGAATAAATATTCTATATTTCTCTTCCACCGGGAAATAGTTATCAAGCCACAGATTCTTTTCCAATTTAGATTTTTCCGTAATACAGGTAGAAGCGATAAAAATAGTTACTTGATTTTGTATTCTATTAAGGAATTGAACAAGCTCCCAATTTGGCTTCAATGTATAGAAGTAACCATCTAAATATAAATGCTCTACAGAACAGGCTGAGCGCCATTCTGCGAGAGTGCCGTCCATATCTACAAATAATTTAATCTTATCTTTCATTTATATAAATGCTTTTCTTGATCTTTAAAACCATAAAGATTTCTAGAATTCTCAGGATAAGTACTTGTTGAATACGTTACCTGGGATTCGATTGCCGTACCATGATGCGGACAGAAGAATTTGATTCTCGGCAATCCACATTGGTAAGTAATTACACATTCCATGACCTGCCCACATTTTTGACAGTAATTAATTGTTATCAATCTCTCTCTCCTCCCCAAACATTTCTTCTAAAATCTCGCAAAACCAAACAGCATTTTCTTCCGAATCAAAGCTTGCCACTTTATATATACAATTATCTATTTGCACATAAAGGCAAGGCTTTTTTCTTCCCGGAAGATTGCTCACTCCGATCTTGATTCCTTTTGCTTTTATACTTACTCCTTCCATTTTTATCTCCTATAAATTTGGTATCATCTGTATTATCTTAACCACTATGCTCACCGCAAAATACCCAAGCGTTCCTACTATGGCAAGGAGCAAGAGCGATATCAGAACGATGATAAGTATGTAGACCTTCTTCTTCATTGCTCCTCCCTTTCTCCGTAACTGCAATAATCATCATGGTATACGTGGTATGGTTTTAATCCCATTCCATCTCGACAGCACACAAGGCAACAAGTTGCATCTGTACCAACGTACTTACAATCCTTACACCTAACCACTTTAACCACATCGGTTATCGAAAGTTCATCAATATCGTCACCGTAAGCGACTCTTACAAATTCATCACCTTCAAAAACTTCGTGATATTCAATAGCGTCCACGTTAATGTATCTGCTCATCCTCCCTCCTTTCTCCATAACTACAAAAGTCACTCCCATATGCAGTTATTTCAAATGCCCTATTGCAATTTCCGCTATTGTCTGTTGCTTGTTCCCAATATACACAATCCTTACAATGTACAATTTCTTCCATTGCTTTTCTTTTGCCATCTATAAATCCAAGTTGGTATTGGCTTCGATCATAAGCCAACGCATAAAGCAATTCGCTTTTGTTTACGCTAATCCCGACTTGCTGAACGGCTTTCATAATTGCACCATCCATCTCGGTATGCAGTTCGCCTTGTATTATTTCAATCGGACTCCTATACATCTTCTCTCCTTTCTCCGTAACTACAGAAGTCATTGCCCAGTGGTGTTTTGCTTATTCCATAAGGACAAACCGTGCGGTGTAAATATTTACACTCCTTACACCGCACGACCTCATTAAGGTATCCATTCACATCAAGATAGGCAAGAACCATATGAACAGTGTCCAGTGGCGTTGTGATGTTATTCTCAATCTGGTCTTTCATCCATTCCTTGCATCGATTAGCTAATTCATTTCTTTCCTTGAATCTCATTTTCATCACCTCGCATATAACTCCCACAGTTCGGGCAATAGTGATATTCAGATATTGCCATCTTCTCACATTCAGAGCATTGATACATCACTGTAGTCCCATATCCACTTGTACTACCTAACACTGTTCTTATCCACTTCCCCCTACGCTCTGTTGGTGGAATCCTATGTAAATCACTAAGCACTTGTAAATAAGCATCTTGTAAACCCTGGATAAATTCAACTGATTTCATAGGATTGTGTTTCATGCGATATTCTACCAAGTCAATTGCATCCTGTCTGTTTATTAAGTCACTCATTCTTCTCCTCTTTCAACATCCAAAAACATAAAGCATACACTTCTTAACTGCGGAGATTAGTTCCTCACCGTTTACTTTGTACTTCTCTCCGTTAACCTCAAGTTCTACTTCCCGTCCATCTGCCCAAGCATTATGCACCTTGATTCGTGGCTTCGCTGGATTGGAATAATCATTAATTTCACAAGTCACTTTCATTCTGCTCTCCTTTCCATAGCTCCGGCAACGGCATCCAAGCTACAACCGCATCATCATCCCATCCAATTTCTTTGCTGTAAAAAAATCTTTGCCCTGTCCCGCCTCCAAATTCGCCATAATCTACTGTGACAAGATAAGTAGTATTCCCTACTTCTGGAAGTTTTTCACTGCACGGAATCCACTTTGTTGCATCTACCTTTCCTCTCTGATACGCTCTTTCGTATTCTCCACTCAACGCTATCTCGCGCTTCGCCGCATTGTAACCTTTGGCATATATTTCGTTTGTTGTATCAACCAATTCTTGCTGTGTCTTAAGTGCTTCGATTGCCATGCAGTAAGCCTCTTTTTGTTTTCTATGTTCTTCCGATGGCTCTGTACTTGTAGAAACGGGTTTTATTAAATATTTAATCGCTTCATCCCCTGTCATCTCTTCTCCTTTCTAATGCTTTTTTGTTTTGTCCTCTTGTTCCACGCCTCTATAATTTCATCTATACTTCTATACCCAAAAATTCTTGCACCGCATTCATCGCACTCGATTAACAGGCTTTTCCTGTCATAATATAAATATAATTCGGGCTTCCCCCCACAAAACGGGCATGGCTTCATTTCGTTTTGTTCGTTTGTGGTTATTGTCTTGTTTTTTTTCATCTATTGCTCCGCTCCTTTCATATCAGCTCCACAGTTGGAACAGTAGTTTGTCATATCCCATGAAAGCACTTTGCAATTAGAGCAGAAGTGTCTTATTGGCTCGGATGAATCAACCACTTTCCACTCGCCCCTAACAACAGGCTTCACTTTTGCTATCTTGCTTACAATCTTTTCAATGCACTCGTCCGTTAACTCAACCAACTGAACTGTTTTGATATGAAATTGGTTAATGTTAGAAGTATCAACGATAAAACTGTCTGTATACGGGTCATATCTGTCCATTTTTCTCTCCCTCCCTAACAGCATTCTGATGCGTCTATATAGCAATCGTCTGCACTATCATCGCAAACACTACTTCTGCAATTCAAATCATGTTTATTGATATATTCCCAATATGCTTTTGCAGTATGCTGTTTAGGTAATTCAATGCCTAATTTAAATGCAATGTCTTTGGCGTATCTAATTTGTTTATCACTTGGTTTTTTCATTCTTCCTCTCCTTCCAAGCACCACATTCTTCTATCATCCTATCATCCCACAGTTCACACTTTCCATCTTCCATTGCTCTGTCACAACTTTCACATCCCATCCAATAGTTTTCTTTAGCATCCATTTTTGAGAGTGCTTCGATTGCCATATCGAGTGCTTCTCGCCAATCGTTAAACCTAAATCCCATTGTTCTGCAATATTGTTTATATCCTCGCAATTCTTGGATTGCTTCTTCTGTAGTCATTCTTCCTCACCTCTCATATCAGCTCTGCTTTTAAATATTCTTTAATCGCATCCACTTACTATAACCGCCCGTCTTCCTGACTACCTAAATCCTGTCCGTACATAAACTCTTCCATTGTATGTTTTTCTTCGCCTCTCATATCTGCATACTGAACATTCATACATTCGTTCTCAAGTGCTTCGATTGCCATGTCTATCGCTTCATGCATGTTTTTTAATTCATTGTTTTGTGAAAAATCCTTTAATACCTCAAGTCGCAGTATCGCTTCATCCTTTGTCATCTTCTCTCCTTTCTCCGTAACTGCAATAGTCATCTAATCCCCAAACATCATTCATCTTTTCGCAATACACGCATTCAATGAAACCGATTGGGTCAAAACCTTCTTCCCCATATCTACAATCTCGACATCTCACAACCTCAACCACATCGGCTGCGGATGGCAACTCCTCAATTGCACTCATACACTTTTTTGCAACACTATATACATTTCGGTTTCTTAAACTCGCACTTTTCACAATTGGAATTAAAACATCAATTGCCTGTTCTCGACTTATTAAATCACTCATTCTTCCTCTCCTCTCATGTCCGCGCCGCAGTTCGGACAGTAGTCGAACAACTGCTGTCCATAATCCGTGTCAAAGTATGCTTCTCCGTAGCAGACGGAACAGTATTTATCTCCGTGCAGATATACATATGGATGTCTTTCTCGTTCCTCTTTCCGCAAAATATGGTCTCCAGAATGTACTCCTACCCAATGATAGTTTCCTGCTGTGTTATAGTATTGGTTGTATACTTGTTCAATCATTATTGTCCCTCATATCTGCACCACAATTAGGACAGTAGTTTGTTGGTGTAATATCATCTACAAATCTTATATAACCGCAATTTGAACATTTCCATATTCCATCTTGTGGTGAATCTTCGTCATACAATACAACCCACTCCCCACGATTACACTCTGCTGATGGCAACTCCATAATAATGCGTATTGCGGAACGATTTTCTTGTCCGCCTTCCACTGAATCTATACGACTTTTCAGATTGGCTTCTGTTAGTGCATAAACCATATCCTGTCTTCTTATTAAGTCGCTCATTCCTCTATCCTTTCTCCGTCTGCACAAAAATAATCATCACTATGAAAACAAATCATTTGCCGTGTACAATCCTTACACCGCACGACCTCAACAACATCAGCTGTAGGAAATTCTACAAGTATATCCATCGCATGATGTACGAGGATATGTTCTGCTCCATATTGTTCTCGCAAAATAAGATACTTTCGTTCCTCTTCCAATCGTTTTTCAAACGCACCTACATTAATATATCTGCTCATAATATCCCTTCCTCTCCACAAGCTTTCTCTATCATGTCTATCACTTTTATCCGTTCTGCAACCCAATGTATGTTGTCAACTTCAGGGTCATCTCTAATCATCTGAAATATGTAAAACTCAAACATGGTAGCCATATCAAGAGCAAGATCTTTTTCCATCGTTAATGTTATTTTTTCAGTCATCTTTTCTCCTTTCCCATTTTGGACACATGATATGAAGTGTAACTTCTGTCTTTTGCTCTGCCCATTTACACATCCGCATTGGAGATATTTGATACTGACAGTTTTGGCAGCCTTTGTATCCATGCTTCTTATGAAGTTTTGTTATCCAATCACTCATCCTCATCCTCTCTTTCATTCATCTTTGCTCCGCAGTTTGGACAGTAACTTCCACTGTCAGCACTTTCAAATCCGCACTCGGAACATTTTGGCTTTGTAAACATCGCTTCGATTGCATCACTGGGGTTAAATATCCACTCTCCATGCTTTGTTTCTTTTAAGCCGTATTGATCGAGTCGGATTCTTATATCGGTTATATCCGTGAATACATGATTGAGTTTAAAGACGATATATCTCTTCCCGTCCGAATCCTCAAAGTAGGCAGAGCATTTTTCTGCTTCGACAGTAGCTTCTTTTCTTTCCATTAAATCGGTAAGATATTCAATAGCTGATTCTATATTTTTTGAGCCTTCTACTGTTGATAGCCACGCAGTATTTTTAAGAATATAAATGGCTTTTTCTTTAGTCATCTGCTTTCCTTTCTCGCATATCCGCACCGCAATTTGGGCAATAGTTGAAAAGGTATTCAATGTGGATTCCGCAGGAAGGACACTGGTAGATTGTTCTTTTAGGGCTAATAGCAAGTGCTTCTTTCCTTTCTCCATAACAGCAAAACGCATTTGGTTTTGCCCACATGCCGCCACTTTCGTGTTTACATCTGTTGGCATCGTCATGGTTATCCCAATACTTACAATCCCTACACCGCACGACTTCGACTATATCGGTTGTAAGAGGGCAATCCGAAGGTTTATCACTAATATGATTAGATGTTGGCATTTTAAAATATATGCAATAATCACTAACCAAACAACCCTCACATTTATTTGGCATCATCATAAAAGGAATATATACACCCATCTCCTTGTCCGTATCGATATGTCTGTTCATTCCTCTTCCTCACTTTCTTCTGCATAACTGCATAAGTCACAATCACCTGTGCAGATTCGACCATCACATTCTTCTGTCCATGCCCATAAACTTACGCTCATTTGTACCTCCCCTACAGTGTTGCAAATAAATACTTCATAACACCGGAATTTATCTTTACAGGTGTATAATTAGTCCAATACTTATCCGTATCTTTAATTTCACCTTCAACTACTCTGAAGTTCTTATTCTTTCCCTTCCAATACCTAAGGGATTCTTTTGCCTCCCAGCAGAAATCCTTATAGGCAGATTTACCTACACTTCCGAACCAATAACCTTCCGGGTGATCCTCCATCTTTTTTACATAGGATTTTACCCATTCTTCGCAGGTGCTTTGCAGCTTAACATCTTCTGCTGCATCTCTCATGTTAATGATGTCCTGGAGAGATTCAGACATTTCTTCTTTTGTTATAAACCTTTCTAAAATCCAGACCTTTTTCATTTTCTGCTTCTCCTTTCATATTTATATTATTATTATATGATGACAATTAAAAAAAGTCAACTAATTTCTTAGTTGACTTTGTTGACTTTTATTTAGTAATATTAGCTTTAGATAGCTTCATGTAAATGTTCTTCTTTATAGTAATCCTCAAGTGAAAAATTTAATCGTTGTATCTTTTTCAAATCAGAGACTTTATAATTCTTTTTTCCATTTCTATTGTTTGTTGTTGCGAGCCTGCTTGTTCGAGCGTAGTTGCTTACAGGTCCTTTTGACTTATTTATCTTTGTATTTGTCTTTGCTGTACATAATGCACAAGAACAGTGGATTTTGTTTTTTGAGTATTGATGAAGGTTATCATAGTATTCCTGGCCATATTCATGAATGCAGATATTTCTTTTTCTTATTGCTTTTTTCCAATCATTGTGTCTTTTTACCGCTAAATCTTTCATAATAATCACTCCTAATGCTTCTAATAATTTTAACCTTCTCCAACCATTAATAAGATTAGTATTAATTTTCTAATTTAAACTCTTTCAATGTTATATAATTATTTTTTACTTTCCCATATTGCAACTCTATTGTTTTTATAATTTCATCTATAGAAACTGGCATATAATCATGAGAATCTACTCCTACGTGATACATATAAGGAACACTATCATTAAATAAATTTGTTTTTTGATGTGTATGTCCATATAAATTTAATGTTAATTGTTTTAAATGTTCTTTACTTAAATTTCCTGTAAAACAAGGAAAATGACTAAGAAAGAAATGATAATTATTATATTTAAAATATAAAGCATTTTCAATTTCAACAACATTGGGACATTCTTTATACATTTCTATTCTATTATCAGTATCATGATTACCTCTTATAATATGTAAACTTCCATTTAAAGATGAAATTAATTTTTTATTCTTTTCCAAGTCTTTTCCTAAACATAAATCTCCAAGAATATACATATCATCTTCTGAAGAAATAATACTATTAAAATTTGATAGAATTGCAATATTCATTTCTTCAATAGTATTGAATCCTCTAGGTTTATATATGAATTCTTTATCATGATTAAAATGAAAATCACTTGTTAACCATATATTTCCCATTTTTAGCCACCTACCCTTCTTTTGGTAGCTTTATCAATAGTTTGTCTATGAATTGAATTAATTTGAGTTAATACTCCTGTTTTAATAGCTTTTCCAAGATTTAAAGGTTTATAATCAACTACATTAGATGCCATATTTGTATGATATTTATCTTGACTATCTTCATTATGATTATGTCCATGAATGTTCCAAGCCCAGTTAATATCTAATAGTTCATGGGATAAAATTATTTTTTCAGCTATTACGAGTGGTCCAGAATAAATTTCATTAAAATAAGGTTTAAATTTTTCAATTGACTGGTCATGATTCCCCATAATTAAAACTTTATAACATTTTAATTGATTTAAATATTCTGGATTTCCAACATCACCTAAATGAATTAACGTATCATTTTTATGACAATATTTTTTAAGTACATCTATTTGGTTTTGTTCCGATATATCATACCTCATAAACTCTCTGTCTGTATCATCAAAATGGGTGTCTGATATAATATATACAGAACCTTTTTCACTCCAATGTTGAAAAATTGGGTATAATGTTTTTATCATTTATTATTACCGCCTACTACATGTACGATTTTATATCCATCTTTTTCTAATTCATCTAAAAACTTTTCTAATTCTTTTTTATTGAATTTTGGTTCTACATAAACTGTTTCCCATCGTTCACTATATTCAGCAACTTTTCCTTTTCTGTCTTTTCTTGTAATTTTTTTATCCATTTTATTTACCTTTATTTATAAATGTTTTAAATTCTTCAAAGCAGTTTTTACACATATCAAATCTTTGCTTCTTACTGGCATAGTAATTACCATCAGGAGATTCAAACAGGGTAGATTTAAAATATTTCCCTTTTAATTCAATTCTATCTTTAAAAGTAATAATATCACCACAAACGTCACATTTAATCCCAGCATCAAATTTCATGTTTATTCCTCCTCATTACTATATCTATGTTTAGCTATTCTTAAACATTGAATATCATTATTATCTATATCAATAAGCAGTCTATTAGAAGAACCCTCTACTAAATAAGCAAGCTCGTTAGTTTGAAATATTCCATATGTATCAGTTAGTCGTTCATACATTACTGTTGTATAATATGTATATACTTCACCTTCTCTAGAAGTAACTTCTTCTTCATCTAATTTTAAACCAAGTGGATTAGACCAGGATTGATAAAATACACCTAGCAACTCAAATTCTGGATATCCCCCTTTCTTATTAATATTATCAAAAATATTAAAACAAAATCTTTCTCCTATAAGCTGTAAATTAGGAAGTTTTCCCCAATCTAATTCAAACATACTTTTTTACCTCCAATTTTGATTTTTGTCTATTATAATATTTATCTGACTTAAATTCAACTTGAGCAAGCTTTTTCCCGAGCCCAACATTACTTCTATACTTAGAATAATAGCTTTTTAATTGTTTTTTAGTATATTTTTTCTTTAATAAATTATTCATATAATAATTATATTATAATAATACTTCTATTTCAACTAATAAAAAAGAATTGGTGATAAACACCAATTCTTAAAAATTATAAAAATTACATTATAAATTAATCATCTCTATGTTCTTGCAACTGCTTCTTCCATTCTTCTTCAGAATCAAAAAATACAAAACCACTGCAGCAAGGTGCATCATATATTTCAATTTTATCAATAGCAGTTTTTGGAAACCTGTATTCTAATTTACTAACTGCATCTGCATATGATTCAGCACCTACCGCCCCGTATGCAAATGCAATTTTATCATCTTCACTATAATCGTTATAATATTTCAATTTCCAAAAATAAGTTTCCATATGTTATCTCCTTCAATAATTGGCAATATTGGTACATCATAGCTTTAAGGTCAGCCAACCACATATCCTTTCCTCTTATAGATTTCAGATATTTGTTACCTGGCTCTTAAGCAACGAGGCCCAGACTTGAACTGAGAAACTGAGAATGAGAGAATCAAAACCTCTTGTGTTACCTATTACACCACCTCGCTATTATGTTTGTTTTTCACAACCTTGTCGGTACAAACGAGAAAAAACCTCACCGAAGCCGTTCGTCGCTCACGAGACGCACATTACAACTCCCATAGGGTCGAATTACATGTGCCGCAGGGCCTCATCCCTACACGTCATATCTTGTCAATTCAAGAGTTACATCGGTTGAAATACCCATGGTAGGACTTGAACCTACAAGATCTAGTTCCTAAGACTAGTGCCTATGCCAATTCGGCTACATGGGCTAATTAAAGGGTTTCCCGCGTAGCAACAGTTATCCCTTCAAAATGCGTGTAAAGTCGAACGCATATGCACTTGAAGCCATAAGCTACTTTGGCCGAGCCAACAGAGGGAATCGAACCCCCAACCTACTGGTTACAAATCAGTTGCGCTGCCTATTGCGCCATGTTGGCAAATTTAGGCGAGGAAGAGTTGCAGATGTGTCGTCTGCCTCTTGCTACGGGTATTCATTATGGAGAGGTACCTTAACGCCGTAGAGCTTATAATGTTAAGGATTCATGCTGCGTACACCTACATACTCCGCCAACTCGCCTATGTGACGGACAGTCTGCCCGCCTGCTAGGGTGGACCAGGGTCTTTCGACCAGCCCAGATAAAGACCATGCGATTCTGTCCCTACCCGCCGCTGTCTAATCCTTTATTCGGGAACTTCCGCGAGGTAGCTACTCCTCACCAGCTAATAGCACATCAATCTCTCTAGGGCTGTGCAGTTCTGCCCTGAATCGCGCACCTTGTACTTCGGCATGATCTAAATTGCAGGAGTAGGATTTGAACCTACGACCTTCAGGGTATGAACCTGACGAGCTTCCGGACTGCTCTATCCTGCTATATTATAATTTATTTTTTCAACTCAAAGTGCAGTTGATGCTTCGGGCAAGGATTTGCACCTTGCATACTTTCAATTTCTCTGAATCTACTTGCCAACCAAAGTTAAAGCGTCTACCTATTCCGCCACCGAAGCACTTTAAAGGTACTATAATATCAGAGATGGTTGAGCCTCGAAAAGGGCTATTTAGAAACTAGTTTCGATATTTGGTCAACCACTTCTTAGCGGAAGATGTAGGATTTGAACCCACGCGCCCTTTCGGACCTAGAGGTTTTCAAGACCTCCCTCTTAAGCCAAACTTGAGTAATCTTCCAAAATGGATCTTCAAGGACTCGAACCTTGGACCATCCGGTTATGAGCCGGGAGCTCTAACCAACTGAGCTAAAGATCCTAGAAATATTTATTATTGGAATGGTAGGATTCGAACCTACGACACATGGCTTATAAGGCCACCGCTCTCACCAACTGAGCTACATTCCATTATCACAAAAATGTGTTTTTTATAATATAATGATATATTAACTATTTTTTAATATCAACTATTTTATTTCTATTTTTCCATAAATAATCTATAAATCTATTGAAATTTAAATTTACTTGATCGTATACTGATATCTTTTTAGAATTAAAGGTATCTGATGGAGGCCAATCACTTAAAATAATTTCCCACTCACATTTTGATTGAAAATAATACATCAAACTTCTAATTACTTCTTCTCTAAATTTAGATTTATTCTTTTCACATTCTTGTTTTATTCTTATCAAGTCGTTGTAAAAATTATAGTGAGTAAAAATATTATATGTCTGTATCTCTTTAGTATTAAAATTTTCTATATAAACATTCCAAGTTAGCATAGTTAACACCCTTCTTTTCTAAAAAATTCTATCTCCTTATTTAGAAAAAATAAATTTTTTTTGCCAATATCACCAAATGGAGTGAATAAATATCTTTTTTGTTCGTTCAATTTTTGTTTATTATAATTAATGTATCTTAAGTCATTTTCTGATATTACGATTTCTTCTACACAATCATTATGAAAACAGGTTTTAAATAAAATTTTATTCCCTTCAATCGAAATAAAGTCAGGCTGATTACCTTCTTCTAAATTTTCTATTGTCCAAAACCCGTTATGTAATAACGTATCACTTATGTTTGAATTAAGTTGATTAAGATAATTTAATTTTAAAAAATTATTTATTTTTCTACTCATTATATCTTTTTTTGATATGCTGGTTATTTATTTAATAACGGGAATACTAGGATTCGAACCTAGATAGTACGGTTAACAGCCGTAAGTCTTAACCATTGGACGATATTCCCGAATTGTCGACCCTTAAAATTAGAATTAATATAAGGATCGACAATATATATGAAAGGAGGATTTGAGCATATGAACAAATTTAATTTGCCCATAAATTGGGATAACAGGATTTGAACCTGCGGCCTCTTGTTCCCAAAACAAGCGTTCTAGCCAAGCTGAACTATATCCCAAAATAAAAATTATATATTAAATACAATATATGTAACACCTCAATTGTATTTTAGCCTGCCTACTGTTACACTTCCAGTATATCACCAAATAAGGAGGAAATCAAATGGTGAATAGGGGTGACCGGACTTGAACCGGTACGATATTACTATCATTGGATTTTAAATCCAACGCGGCTGCCTATTACGCCACACCCCCATTTATTAAATTTTAAATTAATTCGTCTAACAGGTCATTTAATCTTGCGCTGTCTTCTTCTTCTCTCTTAAGACTGTCAACAAGGTATCGTTTATTTTTCTGGATTAAGGCTTCAACCTTTTCCTGGAATCTTAAAAGCTCCTGCTGCTCATCAATGGCTCTTTTCACCCTTTTAGCATCTACTTTTACAGCACATCTAAGTTTTGCAAGTTCTTTTCCGATTGTTTCGTTATATTCATCTGTAGGGTCACAGACTGCTTTCCCCTTCACTTTCTTTCCTGCATAGGTAGAAACAGCAACTGTTTCCTTTACACCATCTTCTCTGGTATAGGAATAAATTTTGTATCTGTCTTCTTTCATTATAATAATTACCTCCTTTATTTATCTTTAATAGAAGCAACGAGGCCCAGACTTGAACTGAGAATGAAGGGATCAAAACCCTTTGTGTTACCTATTACACCACCTCGCTTCGGCGACAGCCCTGTACATATTATGTTTATTCTTTCTAAGCATTGTTAAATATCTATAATAGATAATAATTTTCTTTTTTCATAAAAGTTTTAATTATATTATATTTTGCTGCAAATGCTTCAAATAAACATAATTTAATTTTCAATGTACATTGCATATATTATACAATATTAATTTTAAATTTTCAACTATTTGATATCTAAGTAGTTGTTTACAATTTGACCTGGTGCTGGAAAATCTTCATTAAAGAATTTGTCCATCATATTCATAAATTCATTTTCTTCAATGAAGAACAAATCTCTCCCATTTAATTCTTCTCCAAGTAAATTACAAAGTAATTGACCAAATCTCCAATCTGGAACTTTATGCCAGTATTCACTTATTTTATTACAAACAACATCAATTCTTTTCTCATCTCTCATTATAGATTCTCCTCTAAATATTCTTCAATTTCCCTGTAATCCTTTGGAGATAAATCTTCCATGCCATTTAAAAGCAATAGATCATATGTTGCTTCTGCCCCATTTTCTTT